>DASYKV010000033.1:0-89564 GCA_035994965.1 Allosphingosinicella sp. | reverse complement strand
CTTCTCGCTGCGGGACGGCCATCCGAACATCTTCGCGCCCGGCAAGAGGCCCTTCCAGACGATCATACCGGGCTTCGCCACGCGCGGCGGCGAGCCGTGGATGAGCTTCGGCGTGATGGGCGGCGACATGCAGCCGCAGGGCCAGACTCAGATCATCGTCAACCGCGTCGATTACGGCCTCGAGATCCAGTCGGCCGGAGACAGCCCGCGCTGGCATCATGAAGGCTCGTCGCAGTCGATGGGCGAGGATGAGCCGGACATGCCGGCGACGGGCCTGTTGCGCCTCGAAGACGGCGTGCCGGCGGCAACGCGCGCGGCGCTCGCCGGTATCGGATGGCATATCGGCGATTCCGACGGCGGCTTCGGCCGCTACGAATGTATCGAGCGCCGCATGGGCGGCGAGCGCCGTATCTACGCCGCGGCGAGCGAGATGCGCGCCGACGGCTGCGCGCTCGCTTATTGACGTCCCGCGGCGATCACCTCGGTTGGATTGCGGGCGGCGAAGCAGGATGGCGGAGACGGAGGGATTCGAACCCTCGGTAGGAAGTTATCCCTACGGCGGTTTAGCAAACCGCTGGTTTCAGCCACTCACCCACGTCTCCGGGAAGGCCTTGAGGCACGGCCTATATAAGGCGATCCCGGATCGTTCAACCGAGGGCTTGGCGATTCACTCTCTGTTGGCTTTGAACGCATTGCCCGCTAGGCGCTGGCCATGCTCAGCCTCCCGTTCATTCGCGAATATCCCGACGCGGTCCGTCAGGCGATCGCGCAGAAGAACGTCGCGCTCGATCTCGATGCCCTGCTCGCGCTCGACGGCGAGGTGCGGGGGCTGAAGACTCGGGTCGACGGCCTCAGGGCCGAGCGCAACGCGATCAGCGACGGCTTCAAGAGCGCCGCGCCCGAGGAGCGGCCGGCGCTGGGCGCCAAGGCCAAGGAGATCGGCGCGGAGATAGGCGAGGCCGAGGCGGCGCTCGGCGACAAGCAGGAGGCGCTCGACGATCTGATGCTGCGCGTGCCCAACATCCCCTGGGAGGGCGCCCCGGTCGGCCCCGACGAAAGCTTCAATGTCATCGTCCGCCAGGAAGGGATAATCCCCAGCTTCGATTTCGAGCCGCTCGACCATGTCGCCCTGGTCGAGAAGAACGACTGGGCGGACCTGGCGCGGATCGCGCAGGTGGCGGGGGCGCGGCAATATTGCCTGAAGGGCCGCCTCGCTCTGCTCGAGCAGGCGCTGATGCTCTGGGCGCAGCAAAGGCTCGCCGCCGACGGCTTCACCTGCATGACCGTGCCGGCGCTGGCGCGGCCGCAGGCCTTCGTCGCCACGGGCCATTTCCCGGGCCATGAGGAAGAGGCCTATCGCATTCCCGCCGACGACCTCTATCTCGCCGGCACCGGCGAGATAGCGCTCACCTCGCTCCATTCGGGTGAGATCATCGACGCGGACAAGCTCCCCATCCTCTATGCCGGCTATTCGCCCTGCTTCCGCCGCGAGGCGGGGAGCGCCGGGCGCGACGTGCGCGGGCTGCTTCGAGTCCATCAATTCCTGAAGCTCGAGCAATATGTGATCTGCCGCGACGACGATGGGGAAAGCGCGGGGTGGCACCAGCGCCTCCTCGCCAATGCCGAGGGCATGCTGAGCGCGCTCGAGATCCCCTATCAGGTGGTCGAGACCTCGACCGGCGACATGGGCAACGGCAAATACAGGATGAACGACATCGAATCCTGGGTGCCTTCCTTAAGCAAATATCGCGAGACCCACAGCTGCTCGACCCTGCACGACTGGCAGGCGCGCCGCGCCAACCTTCGCTGGCGCGACGAGGAGCGCAAGGTCCGCTTCGTCCACACACTCAACAACACCGCTCTGGCCTCCCCGCGAATCCTCGTGCCTTTGCTCGAGAACCACCAGCAGGCCGACGGCCGGGTGAAGCTGCCCGCGCCGATCAGGGCCCTGATGGGAGGCGACTATCTCTGACGAGGCCAAGCCGCGGCTCGGGCTTTTCCTCCGCGAGGGGCCGGCTTTGTGGCTGCGGCTCTACAAGAGCTTCGGCAGGCTGACCGAGCGCGGGCCCGAGGCCGGGCCCAAGGTGATGGTCGTCCCGGGCTTCATGGCCAACGACCGGACCACCCTCGGCCTGCAGCGCGCGCTCGCCAAGGCCGGCTATCGCGTCGCCGGCTGGGGCATGGGCCTCAACAAGGGCGTCAGACCGGACATATTGGAGCGGCTCGCCGAGCGCGTCGAGGCCTTCGGCAAGGGCGGCAAGGTGGTGCTGGTCGGCTGGAGCCTGGGCGGCGTCTTCGCCCGCGAGCTCGCCAAAAAGCGGCCCGATCTGGTCGGGAAGGTCGTCACCATGGGCTCGCCTTTCTCCGGCGACATGCGCGCCAACAACGTCTGGCGGCTCTACGAATGGATTGCCGGCCACCCGGTCGACAAGCCGCCGATCGAGGCGGACCTGCCGCTGAAGCCGCCCGTGCCGACGCTGGCGCTCTGGTCGCGCAAGGACGGCATCGTTTCGGTCCGCTCCGCCCGCGGCCTTCCCGGCGAGAGCGATAGGGAGGTCGAGCTCGACTGCAGCCATATGGGCTTCGGGGTGAGCGGGCGGGCCTACCCGAAGATCATCGCGGCGATCCGCGACTTCACCTGAGGAAGGGGGCGGCGACCTCCGCCGGAACCCTGAGCGGCTTGCCGGTCGCCTTGTCGATGATCGCCCAGGTGGTGCGGGCGCGCACGCGGGGCTTGCCGTCGTCGCCGACGAACTCGACATGGCGGTCGAAGCGCGCGCCTTTGGGTGCCTCTCCGACCCAGGTCCGCCCCGTGACGCTCTCGCCGGGGCCGAGGCCGCGCAGATAGTCGATCTCGTGGCGGATCACGACCCAGACATAGGCCGCGACATGGTCGGGCGGCGCGACCGCGTGCCAGTGCGACGTCGCCATGTCCTGGATCCAGCGCACCCAGGCGGCGTTGTTGACATGGCCGAGCTCGTCAATGTCCCCGGGCTGCGCGGTGATCCTTTTCTCGAACGGCGTCACGACAGTCTCGGCGTGCCATCGGGGCCCGGCGTGAAGGCGATGCCGGCACGGGTGAGGAGCGAGGCGATCATCGCCTTGGGGTCGGCCGCGCCCGTATCGAGCATCACACCGATGTCGCGGCTCAGCGTCGGATCCCCGGAGCTCGAATCCAGCGCGGCCAGCCATTCCGCGCGGGTCAGCGTGCCGTCGGCGCGATTGGCCTCGATCAGGGCGCGCACGAAGGCGCCGAAGGGCTGCCGCGACGCCCCCTCCGCGACCAGGCCGAAGACGGCTCCACAGGCATAATAAGCGCGATTTTCGCCCCGCTCGGCGGCTTGCGCCACCGGCCTGCCCGCCAGCGCCACGCATTCGTCGACCGCCTGCTGCAGACGCGGCTTCGGATCGAAGGCCGGGTCGATCGCGGCGATGGTCCGGATCGCCAGCAGGTCCGCGCCGCCCTCCATGATCCATGCTTCATTGGCGCGCTCATAGCGAACAACCGTCCCAAGCCAGAAATGCGCCGTCTCATGGGCGATGAACCAGCGGGCGCTGTCGCGGAGGCCCCTATCCTCGCGGACCACGCCCACCCCCTCGAAAGTCATGCCGATCTGGCCCGGCAGGGTGCTGCCCCCCATGCTGGCGAGTGCGGGCGTCGGGCCCTTCCAGCTGACCAGCAGGGTCGGGGTCGGCCCGCCATGGGGGCCGAGCAGCTGCGTCAGGCTGCCGAGAATGGCGGGCGTGGAGGTGGAAATTTCCCGCTTCAGCCAGGCCGGCAAGGCGGGATCGATCAGGGTGGCGATATCCGTGCCCGCGACCGGCTGCAACGGGCCGAACAGCACATAGGCCTTGCCCCCGATCAACGTGGCGGAATCGAAGCGCTGGCCGATGTGGAGGACCCGGCCGTTGCGGTCGCGGAACTCGACCTGCGATCCGCCACCGCCGAACGTAACGCCGTTGAGATCGAGCGGAAGCGCCTCGGCCGCCGCCGCGGACGCGATCGGAAGCAGGTGGAAATGGCCGCTCCACAAGGCGACCGATCCGTCGCTGAAGATCAAGGCCGGATCATATTCCGCGACGAGATCGCCGGAAAAGGGCGTGAACCGCACCCGGACCCGCGCGGGGACGTCCCCTGTCTCGGCGAACAGCACGTCATGGTGCCCGCGCCGCTCGATCCTGACTCCGGGCGTCTCGACCGTCCATGTGCGGGGGCGCCAGGGCTGCCTCCCGTCCACCGCGACGGCGCTATGGGCGAACAGCCAGGCGGGCGAGGGCTGCGCGAAGGTGAACTCCACCGTCCACGCGTCGCCGTCGCGAACCACCTCGGCGGCCACCGTGCTTCGCGCCTGCGCGGGAGCCGCGGCCGGCACGGGCCGGGCCGTCTGCGCACAGCCGGCCAGCGCGAGCAGGACGGCGATGGCGGCCCTCACCGCGCCGCGTCTTCCACGCCGTTCTGGGTGAGGATGAAGGCATAGGCCTCCGCCACTTCCCGAAGGCGCGTCCACCGGCCCGATTGGCCGCCATGGCCGGCGCCCATGTTGATCTTCAAGAGCTGAAGATTGGAGTCCGTTCGCATCGTCCTGAGGCGCGCCGCCCATTTGGCGGGCTCCCAATAGGTGACTCGCGGATCGTTGAGGCCGCCGGTGATCAGCATCGGCGGATAGGCCTGGCGCGTGACGTTGTCGTAGGGCGAATAGCTCAGCATGTAGCGGAACGCGGCGGCGTCGGTGATCGGATTGCCCCATTCGTTCCACTCGCCGGGCGTGAGCGGCAGGCTCTCGTCGAGCATGGTGTTGACGACGTCGACGAAGGGCACGTCGGCGACGACCGCGCCGAACAATTCCGGCGCCTGGTTGACCACCGCGCCCATCAGCTCGCCGCCGGCCGAGCCGCCCTGCGCCGCGATCCGGCCGGCGCTGGTGTAACGCTGGGCGATCAGGCCGCGCGCGGCGTCGACGAAATCGTTGAACGTGTTGGTGCGGTGGGTGCGGGTGCCGTCGAGATACCAGCCATAGCCCATCTCGTCGCCGCCGCGGATATGGGCGATGGCATAGGCATAGCCGCGGTCGAGCAGCGAGATCCGGCTGGTGCTGAAGCCCGGCGGCGTGGCGATGCCGTAGGCGCCGTAGGAATAGAGGAAGAGCCGGCCCCGGCCGTTGCGCTCGAAGCCGCGCTTGTAGACGATCGAGACCGGGATCTGACGGCCGTCACGCGCGGGCACCATGATCCGCTCGGTGACATATTGGCTGGCATCATAGCCCGACGGAATGCGCTGGACCTTCAGCGTCTCCAGCCGGTTGGCGGCCGGGTGATAGTCGTAGGTGGTCGGCGGAGTCACCATCGAGCTGTAGGAGAGCCGGTAGGCAGCCGGCGCATATTCGGGATTGTTGCCGATCCCGACCGTATAGCTCGCTTCCGCGAAGGGAATGCGGCGCTCGGCGCCGGTATAGGATCTGAGCCGGATCTGGTCGAGGCCGTTGACCCGCTCGGTGATGGCAAGATGGTCGCGAAAGGCGGTGATTCCACGCAGATAGACCTGGTCGGAGCCGGCGATCACCGTCGTCCATTCGCCCGGCCGCGCTGGATTGGCCTCGGCGATCCGGAAATTGACGTGATTGTCGTTGGTCAGGATCCAGAGCTTGCCGTGGCTCGAATCGACCGAATATTGGATGTTCGGGCGGCGCGCCGCGATCAGCACCGGCGGCGCCTCGGGATTGTCGGCGGGGACGAAGCGGGTCTCGTTGGAGCTGTTCTCGCCGGTCTGGATGAGGATGAAGCGCCGGTCCTGGGTGCGACCGACGCCGACTCCGAAGGCGATATTCTCGGTCTCCTCGTAGAGCGTCCTGTCCTGCGCGACCGGCTGGCCGAGCCGGTGCAGGCGGGCGCGGTAGCTGCGCCAATTGGCGTTGACCTCGGTGAAGACGATTGCGCGGCTGTCGGCGGTCCAGACCGGCTGGCCGATGCCGACCTCGGTCACGGTCTCGACGTCGTGGCCGGTCGCGATCTCGCGGATTCGAAGCTGGAAGCGCTCGGAGCCGTCATCGTCGATCAGCATGGCGGCGTAGCGGCCGTCGGGGCTGACCTCGATCGAGCCGAGCCGGAAATATTGCTTGCCCGCGGCCGCCTGGGTCTCGTCGAGGATGACCTGCTGGTCGCCGCCGGCGACCGGGCGCCGATACCAGGTGCGGTATTGAGCGCCGGGCTGGAACGCCCACCAATAGAGATATTGGCCGTCGCGCGCGGGCACCGAGCTGTCATCCTCGGGGATTCGGCCGCGCATCTCCTGGAACAGGGCTTCGATCAGCGGCCGGTGCGGCGCCATCGCCGCCTCGAAATAGGTGTTCTCGGCGCGCAGATAGGCGAGCACGTCGGCGTCGTCGACGGTCGGGTAGCTCTGGTCCTTGAGCCAGTGATAGGGATCCTCGACGGTAACGCCGTGGCGCTCATAGCTATAGGGACGCTGCTCGGCGACCGGCGGCGGCGGGAGCGTGGCGGCGGGGGCGTTCTGGGCGGTCATCGTCTCACTCGGGGTCTGGGGCGTGGTCTGGGCCTGGGCGGCGGCGGACGCGCCGGCAAGCAGGAGGGCGGCAATCACAAGGCGCATGCGAGCATCCTGGAATCGGGGCGCCGGACTGGCGCGGTGCGGTGAACGGGCTTATCTAGCGGCGGAACATCAGATCGGGAAAGCCTTATGTCCAGCTACGAAGATCGCCTCGCCGCATTGCGCGAGCAATTGAAGGCCGACCGGCTCGACGGCTTCGTCGTGCCGCTGACCGACGAGCATATGAGCGAATATGTCGGCAGCTACGCGCAAAGGCTGGCCTGGCTGACCGGCTTCCAGGGCTCGGCGGGCGCGGCGGTGGTGCTTCCCGAAGCAGCGGCGATCTTCGTCGACGGCCGCTACACGCTCCAGGTCAAGGACCAGGTCGACGGCAAGCATTGGAGCTACCAGTCGGTTCCCGAGACCAGCATCGCCTCCTGGCTCAAGGTCAATGCGCCGGACGGCGGCCGGATCGGCTACGACCCATGGCTGCACACCAAGGATTGGGTGACCAAGGCGCGCGAGGCGCTCGCCGAGAAAGGCGCCGAGCTGGTCGCCGTCCGCCGCAACCCGATCGACGCGGTCTGGGCCGACCGGCCCGAGCCGTCGCGGGCGCGGCTGATCGTCCACACGGAAGACCATGCCGGCCAATCGTCGGCCGCCAAGCGCCAGGACATGGCGGACTGGCTGAAAGCCGAGAAAGCGGACGCCGCCGTGCTTGCCGCGCTCGATTCGATCGCCTGGACCTTCAACGTCCGCGGCCAGGACGTCGAGCACACGCCGGTCGCTTTGTCCTTCGCCCTCGTCCGCGACGACGGCACGGCCGATCTGTTCGTGGCTTCCGAGAAGATCGGCGACGACGTCCGCCAGCATCTCGGCAACGGCGTCCGGGTCCACGAGCGCGCCGATTTCGAGCCCGCTCTGGCCGCGCTTGCCGGCAAGACCGTCGCCGTCGATCCCGAGCGCTCGGTCGCCGCGATCTTCGAGGCGCTGGAAAATGCCGGCGCCCACGTCATCTCGAAGCGCGACCCCTCCATCCTACCCAAGGCGATCAAGAACCGGGTCGAGATTTCGGGCCACCGCGCCGCCCAGGCGCGCGACGGCGCCGCTTTGTCGCGCTTCCTCCACTGGCTCTCGGTCGAGGCGCCGAAGGGCGGCGTCGACGAGCTCAAGGCGGCGGCCAGGCTCCAGGCCTTCCGCCAGGCCGGCGGCGACCTGCGCGATCTGAGCTTCGACACCATCTCCGGCGCCGGCCCGAACGGCGCCATCGTCCATTACCGGGTCTCGGAAGCAACCAACCGGCCGCTCGAGATGGATTCGATCTATCTGGTCGACAGCGGCGGCCAATATCCGGACGGCACCACCGACGTCACCCGCACGGTCGCGATCGGCACGCCCACGGCCGAGATGAAGGACCGTTTCACCCGAGTCCTCCAGGGCCATATCGCCGTCGCCCGCGCCCGTTTCCCGGACGGGACGCGGGGTAGCCAGCTCGACAGCTTCGCCCGCCAATATCTGTGGCAGGCGGGGCTCGATTACGCCCACGGCACCGGCCATGGCGTCGGCAGCTTCCTTGCGGTGCACGAGGGGCCGCAGCGCATCTCGCCGGTCGGCAGCGCACAGGCGGGCGGCGACGAGCCGCTCAAGGCCGGAATGATCATCTCCAACGAGCCCGGTTATTACAAGACTGGCGCCTACGGCATCCGCGTCGAGAACCTCGTCCTTGTCGTGCCGGTCGAAGTCGACGGCGCCGAGAAGACGCTGCTCGGCTTCGAGACGCTCACCTTCGCGCCGATCGACCGCACCCTCATCGAGGTGGCGATGCTGAGCCGCGAGGAGCGCAGCTGGATGGACGATTATCACGCCGAGGTGCTGAGGATCGTCGGGCCGCAGCTGGAGGGCGATGCGAAGGCTTGGCTCGAGGCGCAATGTGCGCCGCTCGACTAGGAAGAACCAGGAGTCATCCCGGACTTGATCCGGGATCTATGAACACGGCGCCGGTCTGGATCTCGGCCTCCGTGTTCATGGGTCCCGACTTTCGTCGGGATGACTCCCCTTATCTTCATCCCCCGCAACGCTCCCCCGCGCCTGCGCTTTTCGGCGCTTCAGATTCTCGCGCAGCGCCGCTGCGAGGCGCTTTTCCCGGTCCTCGTCCTTTCTGGCCATGGACCCGCCTTGACATATCGGGAGGCGAGCGGCCATAGCGCCGCCTCTTCTGACAAAGCGACGTGCTGCCGTAGCTCAGTGGTAGAGCGCATCCTTGGTAAGGCTGAGGTCGTGAGTTCAATCCTCACCGGCAGCACCATCGCTTCTTGACGGAGAATTTGGCCGACGAAGATCTGTGAGCGGTCAGCTCCGGATGAGCTCCAGCTCCTGCAGCCTGGCATGCTTGGCCGCCTTGCCGGCGAACAGGCTGGCGAGCTCCTTGTGACGTTCGCGCGCCGCCGGGGTGACCGCATGGCGCGCCCGGCGCTGCTCCTCCGCGGCGCGGCGCAAGAAATAACGCTGATCCGATTCCATATGCGTCGCCTCCCCCGACTCGGCGAGCCTAACACAGGTCAATGACGAATCCGAATCGGACCAAATAGGCCGGTTCAGCGCGCGCCGGCGCGTTTCACGATCATGTCGAGGACTGCCGGATGGAGCGGCCGCACGAAGGCGCAGCCGACATAGTGGCCCTTCGACCAGGCGACCTTGGCCTCCTGGGGCTCGAGCCCCGGCAGGCGCAGCCAGACGTCGGTGTCCTGGGCGAGCTGGAGATGGGTCGAGGCGCGGAAGCCGTCGACCGACAGATCGAGGATCTGGATCGACACGCCGGTACCGCCGCGCTGGCGCAGCCCGGCGCCGAGCTCGAGCGCGACGCGCTGCGACTTGCGGCTCGCCCGCTGGGGCGGCGGCCTTGAATCGGTGGTCAGCTCGCCGCTAAGAAAAGGCGTGCCGAGCTCCGAGGGAAAGGACCAGGATCCCGCGAAGGTCTGCATGGATCCGCTCCTACCCGTCGCTGTCCGGGATGTTGAGGCCGACCGTCACTCCCCAGGCCTTCGCCATCCTGCGGTCGTCGGGGCTGAGGCCGGCGCCGATGCCCGGCCGGCGGAAGCTCTCCGCCCGGGGCGGCGGCTTCTTGCCGAGCTGCACGAGCACTTCATGCTCGTCGATCATGTGGTGGAATTCGAGCCCGATCCGATCGGGCCCGGCCCAGGCGACGCGCGCCGGAACCCGCGTCGCGCCGCGGACGAAGACGACCTCGCTGCCCACGCGCGGAACCTGCAGGCACTCGACGAGCGCGCCCTTCTGCGAAAGATCGCGAAGGCGCGCGTCGATCTCGCCCGAATCGGTCTCCAGCTTGGCCGCGAGCAGCACGCGCGCGCGCTTGGCCGAGCGCTTGCCCGCTGACGCGTTCGCGAAATTCTCTACGCCCATGTCTTCCTTCCAGCCCGGTTATCCCGAACTCCTTAATCCAATGGGACTAAATTGTAGTTAAACATGCGGTGCGAAATCGTACGGAGCCGATCGGCATTGACGCGCCCGCAACCGCCTTTCATTGGCGCTCCATGCGGTTTTTCTCCGACAATGCGGCGCCGGCCTGCCCTCAAGTGCTCGAAGCGATCGGCGCGGCCAACCGGATCGACACCGCTTATGACGGCGATGCCTGGAGCAAGCGCCTCAACGCTGCTTTCTCGGCCTTGTTCGAGCGCGAGGTCGAGGCGCTCTGGGTATCGAGCGGGACTGCGGCGAACAGCCTCGCGCTCGCCGCGCTCTGCCCGCCCCACGGCAGCATCATCTGCCACCGCGACGCCCATATCCAGAATGACGAATGCGGAGCGCCCGAATTCTACACCGGCGGCGCCAAATTGCTGCTCGGCGACGGCGCGGGCGCCAAGCTCACGCCCGAGGGAGTGACCGGCCTCGCCGCCGCGATCCGCAACGACGTCCACCAGGTCCAGCCGGCCGCGCTCTCGATCACCAATGCAAGCGAATATGGCTGCGTCTACACGCCCGCCGAGACTGCGGCGCTCGGCGATTGGTGCGCGGCGCGCGGCCTTAGCTTCCACGTCGACGGCGCCCGCTTCGCCAATGCGGTGGCGAGCCTCCAATGCGCGCCGGCCGACCTCACCTGGCGGGCGGGCGCCGACGCGCTCTCCTTCGGCTTCGTCAAGAATGGCGGGCTCTCGGCCGAATGCCTGATCTTCTTCGATCCCGCGCGCGCCGCCGCCACCCATTACCGGCGCAAGCGGGCCGGCCACCTCCTCTCCAAGGGCCGCTACCTCGCCGCCCAGATCCTGGCGATGCTGGAAAACGATCTGTGGCTCGCCAATGCGCGGGCCGCCAACGACGCGGCGGCCCGGCTCGCGCAGGCGGCGGGCGCCGACCGACTGGTCCTGCCGGTCGAGGCCAATGAGGTGTTCGTCCGGGTCTCGGCGGACGAGGCGGCGGCGCTCAGGGCGCAGGGCTTCGATTTCTACGACTGGGGTTCCGGCGAGGCCCGGCTGGTGACGAGCTGGGACAGCGACCCGGCTCATGTCGACGCCCTCGCCGCGGCGATCCGGGCGCTGTGACGAGTCAGGCGGGCAGCTTCCGCGATCCGAAAGTCCTCCTCCCATTCCTCCTGATCACCCTGATCTGGGGCTCGACCTGGATCGTGATCAAGGATCAGCTCGGGACCGTCCCGCCGGTCTGGTCGGTCAGCTACCGCTTCTACGTCGCCGGGGCTGCGATGCTGGCGATCGCGCTGCTGCGCGGGGAGGGCTTGAGGATCGGCCGGGGCGGCTTCGTGCTCGCGGCGATGCTCGGCACGTTCCAGTTCGTGGTCAACTACAACTTCGTCTATGCCGCCGAGCTCCACATCACCTCGGGCCTCGCCGCGGTCGTGTTCGCGCTCCTGGTCGTTCCCAATACGATCCTTGCCTGGCTCTTCTTCGGCCAGCGCGTCA
The DNA here is from genome assembly GCA_035994965.1 of Allosphingosinicella sp. GTDB lineage: Bacteria > Pseudomonadota > Alphaproteobacteria > Sphingomonadales > Sphingomonadaceae > Allosphingosinicella. The sequence continues at coordinate 78,089 of DASYKV010000033.1, read as the reverse complement.
CCGGCCGGTTCGCGCTCGGCTCGGCGGTCGCCATGGCCGGCGTCGCCTTGCTGTTCGTCCAGGAGATGCGCCACGCCACCATTTCGGCCGATGGCGTGCTGACCGGCCTCGCCCTCGTCATGGTCGCCGTGCTCGCCGCCTCGATCTCGAACGTCATGCAGATCATGCCGGCGATCAAGGCGCGCCCGGTCGCGCCGTTGCTCGGCTGGGCGATGCTCTACGGCGCGACGGCCAATGCCGTCTTCGGCTGGGCCTATTTCGGGCCGCCGGCGGCCGAGCCGCGCCTCGGCTATTGGCTCGGAATCGTCTATCTCGGCCTGATCGCTTCGGCGCTCGCCTTCTGGCTCTATTTCGACCTCATCCGCAAGATCGGCCCGGCCAAGGCGGCCTATTCGAGCGTGCTGATCCCGATGATCGCGATGGTCATCTCGACCTTCGCCGAAGGCTATCGCTGGTCGCCGCTCGCGCTTGCCGGCGGAGCGCTCGCTTTGGCCGGCCTCGTCATCGCCTTGCGCTCCAGCCGCGCCTCGCCGCCGCCGCCCGCCGACTGAAGTTATGGACTTGGCGCCTCGCTTCGTTATGGCTGCGCGACGGGGAGAAACCTTCGAATCGCGGGCCGGCTGGTGGTCCGCACATGCCGGGAGAATTCCATGAAGAAAGTCGTCTTGCTGATCGCCCTGCTTTCGGCCGCCACGCCGGCGCTCGCCCAGGATACGGGCGCGCCGGCCACCTATCGCGAGATCGAGCTCGATTCCGGCTTTTCCGGCGACCCCAGGGTCATCCCGGTGCGGGCGGGCGGCACCATCGACGCCAGCCGGCTCGGCTCGCCCTGCACCGGCTTCATCGCCGGCCCGCCCGACGTTCGCCTGACCTACACGGCCGGCTCGCTGCCGCTGATCCTCTCGGTCGCCGCGGCCACCGATACGACGCTGGTGGTCAACGCGCCCGACGGCCGCTGGTATTGCGACGACGATAATGGCGAAGCGCCGCTGAACCCGATGGTCCGCTTCAACGATCCGGCGAGCGGCCGCTACGAAATCTGGATCGGCACCTTCAGCGACACCACCTCGCAGCCGGCGCGGCTCCACATTTCCGAGCTGACCAGCCAGTAAGCTTGGGGACCGGGGACAGTTGCGCGCAACTGTCCCCGCCCTTCCCAGCGCACCCGTCCCCTTCTTCCCGCCTCGTGCGTTGGGCGCGGACGGAAAGGAGGCGGCGGCGTGCGGCTGAACATCGAAGTCGAGCTCGATTATCATTTCCCCGCGGCCGCCGACGTGCTGCTCGCGGTCGAGGTCGCGCAGCTTGCCGACCAGCTGCTGATCGAGGATTTGCTCACCGTCGACGGCGCCGGGCCGCTGACCCCGATCGCCGGCGAGGACGGGATCGGGCGGCGCACCTGGCTTCGGGCCGAGGGCCAGGTCCGCGCCGCCTATCGCGCCACGCTCGACATCGTCCGGCCGCTCGTGGCGATCGACGCGCTGCCGGCGACGCCGCACCCCGAGCTGCCGGCCGCCGCCATCGCCTATCTGTGGCCGAGCCGCTATTGCGAATCGGACCGGTTCGAAGCCTTTGTCGAGCGCCACTTCGGCGCTCTGGAGGGCGGCGCCAAATTGCTCGCCATGCGCGACTGGATCCGCGCCGAGATGGATTATGTGCCGGGCTCCAGCAATGCCCAGACCACCGCCGCCGACGCCTTCGTCGCGCGGCAGGGCGTGTGTCGCGATTTCGCCCATCTGATGGCGAGCTTCGCCCGCGCCGCCGGTGTGCCGGCCAGGCTCGCCTCCGTTTATGCCTGGCGGATCGACCCGCCCGATTTCCATGCGGTGGTCGAGGTCTGGCTGGACGGCGCCTGGCATTTCCTCGACGCCACCGGCCTCGCCCCGCTCGAGGGCCTGGCCCGGATCTGCGTCGGCCGCGACGCCACCGACATCGCCTTCATGACCATCTTCGGCTCGGCCCGGATGAACGCACAGAGCGTCCGGGTGACGCGGGCGGCGGGGTAAACCCAACAACTCCGACACATGCCATGCGTGCGCGCACAGGGGCCGCGGAAGTTGACGAAGTTGACGGCACGTCAGGGGGAGTCGCCCGCGCCCCATGCGGCGCCGATCAGACGCCCGCGATCGGAGCTGAAATAGGGAGAGGCCTGGCGGTCCATCCACGAGGATAGACCAGAGGAACTCCTACATTTCAATCCGAGCGCCCGGAGTCGCTACAGCCCTATCCCCCGCGCCATCATCGCGGCGAAGATGGGGATCAGGACGAAGACGACCAGCTCCATGCCGAGCCAGATGTGGACTCGCCAGATTTCGGCGTCGGGGACGACGAAATCGGGGTCGGCGGTGGCGCGGCGGCCCCAGGCGAGGATGCGCAGGGTCGGCGGGATGGAGAGCAGGCCGACGCCAAGGAAGGCGGCCATCTTCGCCCAGAAGACCGGATTGGGCAGATAGAAATCCGGCCCCTTGTAGCCGTAGACCAGGCGCAGCACGCCGGCGACGATGAGCAGGCCCGCGAAGAGGCCGTAAAAGCGGTCGAACATCCGCACCCGGCTCAGGGCCGCGCCGGCGAGCCCCGGCCGCACGATCGCATATTGGGCGAAGAGAATGCCGAGCAGGGAGAAGGCCAGCAGGTGATGGGCGATGGCGAGGATGAGGTCGGTCATCATGGCTAAGTCCTTTCGGAAAAAGCGATTTCACTTCCCGAATGCGCCTTGGCCGAAGGCCCGCGCAAGCCTATCGCGGCAACGCGGTGCCCAGGCGCGACCGATGATTGCGCACCTCTTTTCACAGGCCTAGAGCGAAATCCATGCCCGACGCTCTCAACGCCCCCGCCGCCCCCCATGTCACCCGCCGCGAGGATTATCGGCCGCCCGAATGGCTGGTGCCCGAGATCGAGATCGCGTTCGACCTTGGGGCGGAGCGGACGATCGTGCGCAGTCGGCTCCATGTCCAACGCAGCGGCGACCACAAGGCGCCGCTGCGGCTCAACGCGTCCGGCCTGACGCTGATCAACGTCTCGATCGGCGGCGAGCCGGTCAATTACTGGTATGAGAAGGACGTCCTCCAGATCCCGATCGAGGGCGACGGCGCGATCGTCGAGACCGAGGTGGCGATCGCGCCCCGGGCCAACACCCAACTCATGGGCCTCTACGAATCGGGCGGCATGCTGTGCAGCCAGTGCGAGGCCGAGGGCTTTCGGCGGATCACGCCCTTCTCCGACCGGCCCGACGTGCTGTCGCGCTACAAGGTCAGGCTGACCGGCGACAAGGCGGCCTTCCCGGTCCTGCTCTCCAACGGCAATCTGGTGGCTGAGGGCGAGGATCCCGCCACCGGGCGCCATTGGGCGGAGTGGGAGGATCCCTTCCCCAAGCCCTGCTACCTCTTCGCCATCGTCGCCGGCGATCTCGTTGCCAATCGCGACGACTTCACCACCCGCTCGGGCCGCAAGGTCGATCTCGCCATCTGGGTGCGCGACGGCGACCTTCCGCGGACCGAGCATGCCATGGCCTCGCTGAAGGCGGCGATGAGGTGGGACGAGGAGGTCTATGGCCGCGAATACGACCTCGACATATTCAACATCGTCGCGGTCGGCGATTTCAACTTCGGCGCGATGGAGAATAAGAGCCTCAACATCTTCAACTCGCGCTACATCCTGGCCGATCCCGACACCGCGACCGACGCGGACTATGACGGCATTGCCGGCGTCGTCGCCCATGAATATTTCCACAATTGGTCGGGCAACAGGGTCACCTGCCGCGACTGGTTCCAGCTCTCGCTGAAGGAGGGCTTCACCGTCTTTCGCGACCAGAGCTTCTCGGCCGACATGGGCTCGGACGCGGTCAAGCGGATCGAGGACGTGCGCCTGCTGCGCGCCGCCCAGTTCCAGGAGGATGCGGGCCCGCTCGCCCATCCGGTGCGGCCCGATTCCTATATCGAGATCGCCAATTTCTACACCGCGACCGTCTACAACAAGGGCGCCGAGCTGATCCGGATGCTCCACACCATCTTGGGCCCGGAGCGGTTCCGCGCGGGCTGCGACCTCTATTTCTCCGCCCATGACGGCCAGGCCGTGACCTGCGAGGATTTCGTGCTGGCGATGGAGGAAGCGTCGGGCGAGGACCTCTCCCACTTCCGGCTCTGGTACAGCCAGGCGGGGACGCCGAAGGTCAGCGCCAAGCTCGCGCGCGAGGGCGACACGGCGCGCGTGACGCTCGAGCAGACCGTGCCGTCGACTCCGGGCCAGCCGCTCAAGCGGCCGATGCCGATCCCACTGAAGCTCGCTTTGTTCGGCGCCGAGACCGGGGCCAAGCATGACGAGCGCCTGTTCATGCTCGACGAGGCGCGGCAGGAGCTGGTGATCGAGAATGTCGGCGAGGCTGCGGTGCTCTCGGTCAATCGCGGCTTTTCGGCGCCGGTGACGGTGGAGAGCGGCCGCTCGGCCGCCGAGCTCGCTTTCCTCTCCGCCCGCGACGACGATCCCTTCGCCCGCTACGAGGCGATGCAGCAATTGATGCTCGACACGCTGATCGGCGCGGTCGCCACCGGCGCCGCCGACCACGAGCCGGTGATCGAGGCGGTGCGCGAGACGCTGACCAACAAGGCCCTCGATCCGGCCTTCGTCGCGGAGGCGGTGCTGCTGCCGAGCGAGGCCTTTGTCGGCGACCAGATGAAAGAGGTCGATCCCGACGCCATCCATCTGGCGCGCGAGGCGCTCAGGACCGATCTCGGTGGGCGGCTCGAGCCGCTGTGGCGCGACGCCTACACCTCGTTCGTCGCCAATCGTTACGAATATAATCCGGTCGCCAAGGGCGCCCGGCGGCTGAGGACGATCGCTTTGGGCTATATCATGGCGGCGGGCGCGGCCGACGCGGCGGGCCTGGCCAAGAGCCAATATGACGAGGCCGACAATATGACCGACCGGCAGGGCGCGCTGGGCGTCCTCGTCAACGGCGACGCGCCCGAAAGGGCGGACGCGCTGGCCGCTTTCTACGCGCGCTACAGGGACAATGCGCTGGTGCTCGACAAATGGTTCACCGTGCAGGCGCTGTCGACCCGGGTCGATACCGCCGAGGCGGTCGAGGCGCTGGCCCGGCATCCGGATTTCTCGATGACCAACCCGAACCGGCTGCGCTCTTTGGTCGGCGCCTTCTCGGTCAATCAGCGCGCCTTCCACGACGCCTCGGGGCGCGGCTATTGCTTCCTCGCCGACATGATCATCGCCGAGGACCGGCTCAACCCGCAGACCGCGGCCAAGCTCGTCCCGCCGCTCGGGCGCTGGCGCCGCTTCGGCGAAAAAAGGGCGGCGCTGATGCGCGCGGAACTGGAGCGAATCGTGGCGACGCCCGGGCTCAGCAAGGACGTGTTCGAGCAGGCCAGCAAAAGCCTGGCATGAGAAAAGCGCTGAAGATCGCCGGGGCGCTCGTCCTGCTGCTGGCGGCGGCGTTTCTCGTCCTTACCCTGATGGCGCGCGGCGACGGCCTGCCGCCCCAGGCGATCGCCGCCGAGGGGGCGATGCTCGCGGCCAGCCCCGCCGGACGCTTCGTCCACCACGAGGGCGAGGCGCGCGAGATGGGGTTCCTGCCGGACGGACGGCTGGCGGCGGCGGGCACCGACGGCCGCATCGCCCTGATCGACTCGAGCGGGCGGGTCACCGGCAATATCCTTCACGAGGGCGGCGTCTCGCCGCTGGCGCTGTCTCCCGACGGCTTGACGCTGGCGAGCGGCGGCTACGACCGCACCGCGCGCCTGTGGCGGGTAGCGGACGGGCGGCAGGTCCGCGTCCTGCAGGGCCATGGCGGCACCGTCTGGACCTTGGCCTGGTCGCCCGACGGCCAGTGGCTCGCGACCGCGGGCGAGGACAAATTGATCCGGATCTGGCGGACCAGCGACGGCGCGCTGGCGCGCACGCTCGCCGGCCACGAGCTCAACATCTGGTCGGTGCGCTTCAGCCCCGATTCGCGGCTGCTGGCGAGCGGCAGCTTCGACCGGTCGATCCGCCTGTGGGACGTCGCCAGCGGCCATATGGTCCGCCGGCTTCCCGGCCACGACCAGGCCGTGGTCAGCGTCGCCTTCTCGCCGGATGGGCGAACGCTGGCGAGCGGCGGCGACGATTCGACGGTGCGGCTCTGGCGGGTCGCGGACGGCGCCTTGCTGCGGACGCTGACCGGCGGGTCGGACCACATCTATGCGGTCGCGTTCAGCCCGGACGGCCGCTGGCTGGCGAGCGGCGGCCGGGCGCGCGGCGCCTTCTGGACCGCCTGGCACCAATTGACCGGCCAGGGGCCCAAGGGACCGGCGGTGCGGCTGTGGCGGGTGGCGGACGGCGCGCTCCAGGCGACTCTCGAGCATACAGACGACGTCATGGCCCTCGCCTTCAGCCCGGACGGGCGGACGCTCGCCACCGCCTCGGCCGACGGCTCCAACGCGCTCTGGCGGCTGACCGCGCGCTAATTCCTACCGACCATTTCGACCATCTTCTTCAGCGCTTCGATCACCCGTTCTGGCTCGTCGCCGGCGATCATGTGGTTGCTGTTCTCCGCCACAAGGAGCTCGCCGCGCGTGGAGAGCGCGGCGTGGTGCTCCTGGCCGGCGCGCCAGAAGGGCTCGAGCGCTGCAAACGGGCCCGGGAAGGGCTTGCCGTGGGTGAGGACGATGAGCGGCGTGTCGCCGAGGCCGCCAAAATCTGTGGGCGGGCGGCGGAGCGAGGCCATGTCGTCGGCGATCGCCGCGAAGAAGGAGGGGCGGATTGTCGCCGCGCTCATCGCCGCGTCGTCGGCGTCCTTCGACGTGCCGCCGAACAAGGTGCCGAACAGGCGCGGCAGCCCCACCATCGCGGCGCCGCGCAGCACGGCCACGAACGGACGCGCGCGCCTCAGGAAGCGCTGGTAATCGGGGTGGAAGGCGATGCTCTCCTCGATCGCGTCGACCATGACGAGCCCGGCCGTCGCCTCCGGGAAGCGCCGGGCGAAGGCGCGCACGACGAGCCCGCCATAGCTGTGGGCGACCAGTACATAGGGTCCGGGCAGGCTGGCGCGCTCGAGCATGACATGGAGATCCTCGGCGCGCGCCTCGATGGTGCGCGGGCCCGGGGCCGGCGGGCTCCACAGATAGCCCGGCCGGTCGTAGAGGCAGAAACGGGAGAATTTGCGGGCCTCCTTCTGGATCGTCCGCCAGAGCAGGCTCGGCTCGCCCGCGCCCTGCTCGACGACGATGACCGGCCCTGCCTCGCCTTCGCACAGAAGGTGGAGATGCCGCCCCGGAGCCACCTCCAATATCCGGCCGGGCGCCGGATATCGTCGGGCGAAGGCGCGGCCCGCCAGCCGCTCCCACCAGGCGCCGATGGCGAGCAGGATGAGAAGCACGCCCACGACCCACAAACCCCAATGCATCGCCAACTCCAAAAAATACACATGTGTTTTTTATACAGATCTGTATCCTTGAGTCCATGGCGGATCGCGAAAACGGGAAACGGGCGCGGACGCGCGAGGCTCTGATCGAGGCCGCGTCCGCCCTGGTTGGCGAAAAGGGGTTCGAGCGGACCGGCCTTGAGGAAGTGGCCCGGCGGGCGGGGATGAGCCGCGGCGCGATCTACGGCAATTTCCGCGACCGCGAGGCGCTGTTCCTCGCTGTCGCCGAACGCAGCTGGCAGCCGGTCGCGCCACCCTTCCGGCCCGGCGCCACGCTCAGGGAGCAGATGCGGATCCTCGGCGAGGCGGTCGCCGCCGAGGCGGAGGCGCGGCGGGCGCGGGCGGTGGGGGCGCTTTCCTTCCAGCTTTACGCGCTGACGCACGAGGAAATGCGCGCGCGGCTGCGCGTTGAGAATGCGCGGCTCTATGCCTGGGCGGCGGACAATCTGCTGCGCTTCGTCGACCAGGCCGACCTGCCGATGCCCGCCGAGCGCTTCGTCCGCGTGCTGCACGCGCTCACCGAAGGCCTGATCCTGACCCACGCTCTGACGCCGGCGCTGATCGCGCGCGAGGAGATCGTCGCCGCGTTCGAGGCGCTCGCTTAATTCCCCACCCAGGCGGCGACTTCCCCGGCGAGCTGGTTGGCGGCCTGGTTGAGCGCCGGGGCGACGACCGCCGGCGTGGCATCGGCGACGGGGATGCGCGCCTCGAAGCGGTTGGTGGCGACTCCGGTCGGCCCGCGCGCGATGGCGGCGTCGTAGACGATCACCACCTGCATCGCGGTGGGATCGAGCCCGAACTTGACAAGGGTCCCGGTCAGCCTGGTGCCCGGATCGTGGCTGTACTGGCTGGGATCGAGCACGACCCGGCCGGTCCGCGCCGCGATCGTCTCGCCGATCAGCCGGGCGAAAAGGGCGCCCGGCTGCTCCACCCAGGCCGCGTTCTCCAGATATTGGATGCTGGTGTCGCTGACATAGACCGGGATCCGGGTCGTGCGCAGCGCCTGCGGCACGGCGGGCACGGCGACGGTGATCGCCTCGCCCTGGCCGGCGCTGCGCGGAGTCGCCACCGGCCGCATCTCCGCCGAGGTCAGGGTGAGCAGCTGATCGGGCACCGAGGCGCCGCCGAAGCAGGCGGAGAGCGCGAGGAAAGAGGCGGCCGCGGCGGCAGTTTTGAGGCGCATCGTCAATTCCTTCTTCCCGGCCGGTAATTGGGCAGGCGCTGGCCGCCGATGACTCCGCCGACGCCCTGCTGATTCAGCCGGTCGGTGATTTCCCGCAGGGATTCCGAAGTCGACCGCAGCTCGCGCATGAGCTGGCCGACCTCGGGCAGGGTCTGGTTGGAGAAGGCCTGGAGGCCCGGCCGGGCGTCGCCGATCGCCGCCTCGAGCTGGGCCAGGCTGCCCTGGGCCGAGCGCATGGTCTGGCGCAGGTCGTTGACCAGAGGCCGGCCGTCGCGGTCGATCAATTGGGTGGTCGAATTGGCGAGCTGGCCGATCCGGTCGGCCGCCTCGCCGGCCTGGCGGATCGCGACCCGGGCCTCGGCGAGCGCCGCGGCGATCTCGGGCGAGCGTTCGGCGAGCGAGCGGCTGATCTGCTGGAGATTGTCGAGGATCCCGGCGATCGATTCCTGGTTGCGGTCGGAGAGCAATTCGGTCAGCCGCTCGGTCAGGGTCGAGACCCGTTCGAGCAATTCGGGCGCGGTGTTGAGCAGGCTGGTCAGCGCTCCCGGTCGCGTCGGGATGACCGGCACGCCATAAGGGCATTCGGACTGCGGATTCTGCTCGGGGCAGCGTATCTCGCGGCGCGGCCGCGGCTGCTGGCCCGCCGTCCGCGCCGCCTGCGGCGGCGGCGGCGGATCGATCTGGATCTGGGAAACGCCGGTGAAGCCGACGCCGCGGATGGTCGCGGTCGAGCCCTCGAGCACCGGCGTGTCGCCGTTGACGTTGATCCGCACGCGGATGAATTGCGGGCTGTCCGGAACCAGGTTGATCGATTCGATCTGGCCGACCGGAACGCCCGAGAAGGTCACCGACGTGCCCTTGGCCAGGCCCTCGACCGACTGTTGGAAGAAGATGTCGTATTTCTTCTCGCCGGCGCCCGAAATCTGGCTCAGCCAGACCACGAACAGGACGAGCGCGCCGAGCAGCCCCAAGGTGATGGAGCCAACGAGGACCTGGTTCGAACGGGTTTCCATCAGGCGTCAGCCCCTTCAGTCTCGCCATGCGCCGCACGGCGCCCGCGCGGCCCATTGAAATAGGCCTGAATCCACTCATGGTCCAAAGCCAATAATTCCTCGATCGTTCCGACGGCCACCACCTTGTGGTCGGCGAGCACCGCGACTCGGTCGCAGATCGCGTAGAGCGTGTCGAGGTCGTGCGTGATCAGGAAGACGGTGAGGCCGAGCGCGTCGCGAAGCTCGAGAATGAGCTGATCGAAGGCGGCGGCGCCGATCGGGTCGAGCCCGGCGGTCGGCTCGTCGAGGAACAGGAGCTCGGGGTCGAGCGCAAGCGCCCGGGCGATTCCGGCCCGCTTGCGCATGCCGCCCGACAGCTCGGACGGATATTTGGCGCCAGCGTCGACGGCGAGGCCCGCCATCGAGATCTTGTAGGCGGCGATCTCGTCCTGAAGCTCCTGGTCGATGCCCGAATAGAATTCGCGGATCGGCACCTGGACGTTCTCGGCGACGGTCAGCGTCGAGAACAAAGCGCCGCCCTGGAACAGCACCCCCCAGCGCCGGCGGACGTGCTTGGCTTCCTCCTCGTCGCGGCCGATCATCGATTCGCCGAACACCGTGACCTCGCCCTCGTCGGGATGCTGGAGGCCGATGATCGAACGCATCAGCACCGATTTGCCGGTGCCCGAGCCGCCGACCACGCCGAAAATCTCGCCGCGGCGGACCTCGAAATCGAGCCCGTCATGAACGAGCTGCTCGCCGAAGCTGTTCTTGAGGCCCGAGACCTGGACGATGGGGGCGGCGGCGTCGGCCATTACAGCCAGCCGATCTCGGTGAAGAAGACGGCGAAGAAGGCGTCGAGCACGACGACCATGAAGATGCCCTGGACCACGGCGGTGGTGGTGCGCTGGCCGACCTCCTCGGCATTCCCCTTGACCTGCAGGCCCTGATAGCAGCCCGCCATGGCGATGATCATTCCGAACACCGGCGCCTTGATCAAAGCCTGGTAGAGGTCGGTCATCGGCACCACCTCCTGGATGCGCTGGATGAAGGTGACCGGGGGGATGTCGATCGACAGCCAGCAGAAGATGCCACCGCCGACCATCGCCATCATCGCGGCATAGAAGCCGAGCAACGGCATCATCAGCACCGTCGCCAATACGCGCGGGAAGACCAGGGCCTCCATCGGCGACACGCCGATCGTGCGCATCGCGTCGATTTCCTCGTTCAATTTCATCGAGCCCAATTGCGCGGCGAAGGCCGAGCCCGAGCGGCCGGCGACCATGATCGCGGTCATCAGCACGCCCAATTCCTTGATCGCCGAGCGGCCGACCAGGTTGATCGTATAGACCTCGGCGCCGAACTGGCGAAGCTGGACCGCGCCCTGCTGGGCGATGACGATGCCGACCAGGAAGCACATCAGCCCGACGATGAAGAGCGCGTGGATCCCGACCACCTCGAACTGCTGGACGACCGCGTTGAGGCGGAAGCGGCGCGGGTGGCGGAAGATGTGGCCGGCCGAAATGAGCAGGGCGCCGAAGAAGCCGAGCATTCCGACCATCGTCGACAAGATGACCTGGGTCGAGGCGCCGACCTGGCCGACGACGCGGACGACGGGCGAGACATATTCGCGCTTGAGCTTGACCGGCTGGTCGGCGGCGGTGACGTGGTCGATCAGCAATTGCTGCTCGCGCGTGGCGCCGACGATCCTGGCGCCGCGGTCGCGCTCGAGCTTGTGGACCAGCCAGGCGCCGACCGTGTCCATCCGCTCGACGCCGGAAAGATCGACGACGATGTCGTCGTAATCGATCTCCTTGAGCTGCTCGGAAAGCTTGCGGACCCGCAAAATCGTCAGATTCCCGGTGAATCGCAGGACACAGCTGCCGTCTTCAACGTTGGGGGTTAATTCGGTGACGCTCATGCCGGCGAAACCCTGCTTCAATTCCCGGCGTGCGGCAAGGAGTTAGGATGGACAGCTGCCGTCATTCCATGCTTCCGGGGCGCCGATGAGCGCCACCCTCGCCATTTACGACATGGACCGCACGGTGACTCGCGGGCCGACCTTCGGGCCGTTCCTGTGGCACGCTCTGTGGCGGCTGGCGCCGTGGCGGGCCTTGCTCGCGCCGCTGACCTTGCTCGCGACGCTCGCTTATTCGCTGAAGCTGATCGACCGCGGCCGGCTCAAGGAGATCAGCTACCGGCTGCTCGTCGGACCGGCTTCGCCCGAGCGGCTCGAGCCCGTCGTCCAGAGCTTCGCCGACAAGCAGTGCCGGACAAACATCCTGGCCGGCGCGCGCGAGCGGATCGCGCAGGACAAGGCGGCGGGCCGGCGGCTGGTGCTGGCAACCGCCTCCTACCGGCTCTACGCGGCCGCCATCGCCCGGCGGCTCGGCTTCGACGACGTCATCGCCACCGACACCCACATCGACGCCAAGGGGCGCACGATCGCCAAGATCGACGGCCGCAATTGCTATGGCCTGGGCAAGCTCGACATGATCGAGGCCTGGCTGCAGAAGCAGGGCCTCGACCGCGACGCTCTCCACATCCGCTTCTATTCCGACCATGTCTCCGACAGCCACGTCCACCGCTGGGCCGACGAAGCCTTCGCCACCAACGCCCATGCGCGGCTGATCAAGGTCGCCAGGGACGAAGGCTGGGAAGTCCTCGACTGGCGGGCGCGGCGCCGGGCGTGAGGAGCCTCGTCACCCCGGCGAAGGCCGGGGCCTCGTGGAGACAGCCGTGACTTCTTGTCCTGAGGTCCCGGCCTGCGCCGGGATGACGGGCTAGCCGAGGATCGTCTCCCACAGGTCATCCCAATGCGGGTTCATCTCCTCGATCCGGCGCACCTTCCAGGCGCGCTGCCATTCCTTCATCGCCTTTTCGCGGCGGATGGCTTCGTCGATCGTCGGATAGGGCTCCACATAGACGAGACGCTTCAGATTGTAGCGCTTGCAGAAGGCCGAGCCCTTGCCGTCGCGATGCTGGGCCACCCGGGCGACGATATCCGCGCAGACGCCGATGTAGATCACGCCGCCCGGCTTGTTGGTCATGATGTAGACCCAGCCGCCCCTCATAGGCATGTTTTGCCGCAGGCGCGGCTCCCATGCCAGCGTATTTCCGATCCGAGATCCCGGCCTGCGCCGGGACGACGAGCCCTTCCCGTCACCCCGGCGAAGGCCGGGGTCTCGTGGAGACCCGCCGTGACGTCTCGACCTGGGGTCCCGGCCTTCGCCGGGACGACGGTGGTCCTTCTACACCGCGCCCAGCGCCTGGTCGAAATCGGCGATCAGGTCGTCGGCGTCCTCCACCCCGATCGAGACCCGGACGAGATTGTCGGTGATGCCGAGCGCCTGCTTGCGCTCGGGCGGCACCGACAGATGCGTCATCGCGGCCGGCGCGCTCGCCAGCGTCTCGGTGCCGCCGAGGCTGACCGCGAGATGGGCGATCTTGAGGCTGTCGAGGAAGGCGAAGGCCTCCTTCTCGCCGCCCTTCAGGTAGAGCGAGAAGGTCGAGCCGGCGCCGGTGCAGTGGCGGCGGTAGATGTCGGCCTGGCGGGCGTCGCCGCCTTCCTCGAGGAAGCCGAGATAGCCGACGCTCTCGACCTTGATGTGATCGCGCAGGAAGCGGCAGACCTTGTCGGCATTCTCGCCGGCGCGGGTCATCCTGAGCTCCAGCGTCTCGAGGCTGCGCAGGAGCATCCAGGCGGTGTTGGGGTCGGTGATCGTGCCGATCGTGTTTCGGAGCATCCGGATCTGGTTGATCAGATCCTTCGAGCCGGTGATGCCGCCCGCGACCAAGTCGGAATGACCGCCCGCATATTTGGTCAGCGAATAGACCGAAAGGTCGGCGCCGTGGCGGATAGGATGGTGCCAGAGCGGGCCGAGGAAGGTGTTGTCGATCGCGATGGGCGGGCGCTCGCCCGAGGCGAAGGCGGCGTCGCAGACCTTGCGCACCGCCTGAACGTCGACCAGCGCGTTGGTCGGATTGGCGGGGCTTTCGAGATAGACGAGCGGGACGCGGCCCATCTTCTTGGCCTGCTCAACGACGTCGGCGATCTCGTCTTCGGTCGCGCCGGCGGGGAAATCGAGCCATTTGACTCCGAAGCGGCCGAGGATTCGGCCGATCAAAGTCTCGGTCGCCGCATAAAGCGGCCCGGAATGGACGACGACGTCGCCGGGCTGGACAAAGGCGAGCAAAAGGGTGGCGATCGCCGACATGCCGCTTGAGAAGCTCAACGCATCCTCGGCATCCTCCCACAGGCCGAGCCGATCTTCGAGGATCTCCTGATTGGGGCCGTTGAAGCGCGAATAGACCAGGCCCTCGGCGCCGCCCGGCCTCTTGCCGGTGACGCCCTCGAAATGGCGCTTGCCGGCGGCGGCGTTCTCGAAGACGAAGGTCGAGGTGAGGAAGATCGGAGGCTTCAACGAGCCCTCGGACAGAGCCGGGTCGAAGCCGTGGCCCATCATCAGGGTCGAGGGCTTCAGCCGCCGGCCGCCAAGCTCCAGCACCGAGGGCTTGGGACGACGACGAGGGGTCGCCCCGCTAAGGTCGGATTCGTCGGTCATGTCTGTCTCCCGTCCATATGGAGACCGAGCCGCTCGCTGGAGCCAGGCTCAAGGCCACTCAGCCGAGCGGCCCAGGGGTGAGGTCCGTTGCCCACCGGCTCCCTAGCCGATTCCCGGCCGCTCTCGCTAGGCCCTATTCGGGCAAAGCGATCAGCGAGATCTGGCGGCCGTAGCCGGGCTCGCCTTTGTGGGTGGCGAGGCGGTAGGAGTAGAAGCGGTCGGGGTCGGCATAGGTGTCGAGGCCGAGCGCCTCGGCGACGCGCACGCCCGCTTCCGCCAGCCGGGCGAGGACATAGGCTTCGATGTCGAACTGGTGATGGCCTTCGCGGCCCGTCGTGAAGAAGCGCTCATTGGCGGGGTCGGCCTCGGCGAAGCGGCGGAAGAAGCCATCGTCCACCTCGTAGCTCTTGCGGGCGATGACCGGGCCGATCGCGGCGGCGATCCGCTCGCGCCGGGCGCCGCGCTCGGCCATCGCCGCGACCACCGATTCGATCACGCCGGAAAAGGCGCCCTTCCAGCCGGCATGGGCGGCGCCGATCACGCCGGCCTCGCGGTCGGCGAGCAGCACCGGCGTGCAATCGGCGGTGAGGATGCCGAGGACGAGGCCGGGCCGGTCGGTGACGATCGCGTCGGCCTTGGGCCGGACATCGCCGGGCCAGGGCGCGGCGGCATAGAGCGCGTTGGGCGAATGGACCTGGTGGACCGTGACCAGAGTCGCGCCCGGCGCCACGGCCGCCACCGCGCGCCGACGATTCTCGTGGATCGCCGCCCGGTCGTCGTCCGAGCCCAGGCCGACATTGAGGCCGGCATAGGCCCCCGTCGAGACGCCGCCCTTGCGCCCGAGAAAGCCATGCGGAAGTCCGTCAAGGCTGGCGGCGCGGATGATTTCGACGCCGCTCATAAGAGGTCGAGCCGCATCACGGGATCGATCCAGGTCCGCGTGCCGAGCGGGAACGGCGCTTCGCCGACCGTGACGAAGCCGTGGCGGCGGTAGAAGGCGATCGCCCGGTCTCCATGTTCCCAGACGCTGAGGAACAGGGCCGGCGCGCGCCCGGACCGAGCGGTGTCGATCACCCAGAGCATCAGCGCCGCCGCGACGCCCGCGCCCTGCCAGGGCGCGAGCACGTAGAGCTGCTTGATCTCCAGCGTCCCCGCCGGATGATCGACCGGCAACGTCATCGGCGCCAGCTTGACGTAGGCGATGATGCCGCCCTCCGCCTCGGCGAGCCGGATCCGGATTGCGGGGTCGCCGAGCTCGGCGGGCAGGCCTTCGGGTCCGAACTTGCGATCGAGATGAAGCGCCATGTCGGCGGGATCGAAGGCGGCGCCGAACGTCTCGGCGAACACGCGCCGCCCGGTCGCCGCGAGCGCCGGGCCGTCGGCGGGGACGGCATCGCGATAGACGATGCTCACAAAGCGAGCCGCATGATGATGTCCTCGTCGGCGTGGGTACCGACCATGAAGGCGTAGGTGCCGACCGCTTCGAAGCCGTAGCGCGCGTAGAAGGCCCTGGCGCGATGATTGTCGGTGAAGACCGAGAGGAAGAGCTGCGCCGCGCCGCGCCGCCGCGCCTCGTCGAGCACCCAGGCCATCAAGGCGGGCGCGACGCCGGCGCCCTGCCATGGCTTCAGCACATAGAGCTGGCGCAACTCCGCGGTCGGGCCCTCGACCTCGAAAGGGAGCGAAGACGGGCCGACCTTGGCGAAGCCGACCGCCGTGCCATTCTCCTCGGCGATGCGGACAGAAAAAAGCGGGTCTTCCAGCTCGCCCCGCCAATTGGCCTCGCTGTGATTGATCAGGAAGGCGGCGAGATTTTCGGGCGTGTAGAGATGGCCGAACGTTTCGGTGAAGCTTTCCGGCCCGATCCGCGCCATCAGGCCCGCGTCGGCTGCGGTGGCGTCGCGATAGGCGATCGTGGTCACGTTGCTGGCCATATCCCAAACCGTTCGGGCTGAGCCTGTCGAAGCCCTTCCCTTCCTTCCGGCGCCAGTAAAGGGAAGGAACGCCCTTCGACAAGCTCAGGGCGAACGGGTGGGGGGTCTCAGAAGCCGACGGGTTCGGGCCAGGAGGGAGCGCTGAGCGCCATCGCCCTGAACAGCCGCCCCATGCGCCGGGGCGAGGAGAGGCGGTCGCGCGCCTCCGCAATCTCCTCCGCGCGGGCCGGCGCCGCTTTGGCGAGCGCGGCGGCGCGCAAAGGCAGCCCCATCGCGTCGAGCCAGTCACCCTGGGCGATCGGGCCGGAGACGCGGATGCCCGTCGCCGCCTTGGCGAGAGCGGAAAAATCGACATGGGCGCTGAGGTCGCGCTCGCCGGGCGCCTCGAACGGATCGGCATAAGCATGGCCGGAGACCGCCTGGAGCGTGTCGCCGCCGCCGGCGCGCTCATAGCCATAATCGACGATCAATGCGGCGCCGCCCTGCGCCGCCAGCCGACAGGCGAGGAGCCGGACGATCTCGGTCGAAACCGGCGAGCTTTCCCAGCGCACGCCGTCGAACCGGGCGAACCGCCCGTCCACGATCCCGACCTCGATCTCCCGGTCCTCCATGTCGAACTGCCGGATCGGCAGCGCGTCGAAGAATTCGTTGGCCACGACCAGCAGCGCCCCCTCAGAGGGCAGGGCCGAAAGATCGTCGTGCCAGACCGCGCCCGGCAGCCGCTCCGCCTGGGCGTCGCGCAGCACCGGACTGGTCTCGACGAGGTGGACGGCCGGTTCGAGCCCGGCGGCGCGCATGGCCCTCAGCGCATCGGCGGCGAGGGTGCCGCGGCCGGGGCCGAGCTCGACATAATGGGCGACCTCGGGCCGCCCGGCGCGATGCCAGAGATCGGCGAGCCAGATCCCGGCCAATTCGCCGAACATCTGGCTGATCTCCGGCGCGGTGACGAAATCGCCCGCCGCGCCGAACGGGTCGCGGGTCGCATAATAATGCGCGTTCGCCTCCGCCATATAATCGGCGACCGATATCGGTCCCTCCCCGGCGATTCGGCGCTTCAGCCTGCGCTCAAACGGGCTGCTCATCGACCGGCACCGGCTGGACCCGGCCCTCGCGCCTGTTCGCGGTCAGCACCAGATAGAGCCCGCCGGCGATCATCGGCACCGAGAGCCACTGGCCCATGTGGAGGCCGGTCGACTGGGCGAAGCCGACGAGATGGGCGTCGGGCGCGCGGATGAATTCGAGGCCGAAGCGGACGAGGCCGTAGACTAGGATGAAGGCGCCGACGAGCTTGCCCGGCTGGTAGCGGGCGCGGGTCTTCCAGAACATGAACCAGAGCAGGATCATCAGGAACAGGCCTTCGAGCAAGGCCTCGTAGAGCTGGCTCGGGTGGCGCGGCGGGCCCAATACGGCCATGCCGTCGGCCACTTCGGGGAAGCGGACCGCCCAGGGGACGTTGGTCGGCGCGCCCCACAATTCGCCGTTCACGAAATTGGCGAGCCGGCCGAGGAACAGGCCGGGCGGGATGCAGCAGGCGACATAATCGTGGAGGCGCAGCCAATCGAGCTTCTTGCGCCACGCAAGGAAGAAGATTCCGAGGCTGACCCCGATCACCCCGCCGTGGAAGGACATGCCCCCGTCCCACAGCCGAACGATCTCGATAGGATTGTGGAGATAATCGAGCGGCTTGTAGAAGAGGACGTAGCCGAGCCGGCCGCCAAGGATGACGCCCAAAGTGGCGTAGAAAGCGAGATCGTCGGCATGGCGGCGGGCCATTGGCGCGCCGGGCGCGCGGATCATCCGCAGCAGATACCACCAGCCGATGATGATGCCGAATAGGTAAGCGAGGCTGTACCACCTGAGCTGGAACCAGCCCCATTCGAACAGCACCGGGTGCAGGCCGAGGTCGTTATAGCTGATCGCTCCGCCCGCTGTTGCCATCGATGTCAGTAAAGCGTCGATCAAGGCTTCCCCCTTCCGGTTCGCGCCTTCATAGAGGGGGACGGGTAAAAGGCAAAGCGGGAGCGGAACCGAGGCATGGCGAGCGAGCTCGACCGCAAATTCGATGCGGTCCTGGCCGAGCAGATCGGCGCCGGCGGGCGCTTCCGGATCGACCGCGACGCGGAGGGGCGCGCCATCGTCGGCAATTTCCCGGCGACGCTGCCGGCTCTGTTCGAGGCGTTCAGCGCGCTCCACGGCGCCACCGAGGCGGTGATCGCCGGGCCCGAGCGGCTGACCTTCGCCGAATTGGACGCGCGCTCGGACCGGCTGGCGCGAGTGCTCGCCGGAAGCTGGGGAGTCGCCAAAGGCGACCGCGTCGCGATCGCGATGCGCAATTGTCCGGCCTGGATCCTCTCCTACATGGCGGTGCTGAAGGCCGGCGGGATCGCGACCCTGATCAACGGCTGGTGGCAGGCCGACGAGATGCGCCACGCGCTCGACCTTTCGGCACCCGAATTGATCGTCGCCGACGAGACCAGGGCGAAATTGCTCAAGGCCGGCGGCTGCACCATCCCGACCGTCGCGCTGCCGGTCGCCGAGCCGCTCGACGGCGCGCTGGCGCCTTTGCTGGCGCGCACGGACGAGGCCGACCTGCCGGAGATCGCGCCCGAGGACGACGCCACGATCCTGTTCACCTCGGGCTCGACCGGCCTCGCCAAGGGCGCCGTCTCGACCCATCGCGCCGTCACCACCGGCACTTATGCCTATACGCTCGGGCTCGCCGTGCTGCTCGGCATCAAGGAGCGCGACAACGATCCGCCGCCCAATCCGCCCCGGACGCTGGTCAACGTGCCGTTGTTCCACGTCACCGGGGAGGTGCCTGTGCTGCTGAACAGCGTCGTCATCGGCCGGACCATGGTGCTGATGCCCAAATGGGATGCGGGCGAGGCGCTCAGGCTGATCGAGAAGGAGACGATCACCTATTTCGTCGGGGTGCCGACGATGAGCCTCGAATTGATGCAGCATCCCGACCGCGGCCGCTACGATTTGTCCTCGCTGACCGACATCGCGGCGGGGGGCGCGCCGCGGCCGGTCGCCCATGTCGCCCGGCTCGAGGACAGCTTCCGCGGCGCCCAGCCGGCGCTCGGCTATGGCCTGACCGAGACCAATGCGGCGGGCTGCGGCAATTTCTGGTCCAATTATCACGACAAGCCCGCCTCGACCGGCCGCGCCCAGGCGCCGATCGTCGAGCTCGCCATATTGGGCGAAGGCGACCGCCATCTGCCGGCGGGCGAGCGCGGCGAGGTGGCGATCCGCTCGGCCTCCAACATCCGCGGCTATTGGGGCGACGACGCGGCGACCAGCGCCGCCTTCACCGCCGACCTCTATCTGAAGAGCGGCGACATCGGCTATCTCGACGAGGACGGCTATCTGTTCATCGTCGACCGCAAGAAGGACATCATTATCCGCGGCGGCGAGAACATCGCCGCGCAGGAGGTGGAGGCGGCGATCTACGCCCATCCCGCCGTGTCAGAGGCGGCGGTGTTCGGAATCGCCGACGAGAGATTGGGCGAGGTCCCCGTGGCCCTGGTCTATTGCGAGGAGGGCGGGCTGGATTCGGACGGCCTTCGGGCGTTCCTCGCCGGCCGGCTCGCCCCGTTCAAGCTGCCCGCCCGAATCCTGTTCTCGGACCAGCCTCTGCCCAAGCTCGGCACCGGCAAGATCGACAAGGTCTCGCTGCGCGCGCACTATCGCTACCAGATTGCGGCGCCCGCCTGAACGGGCGTGAGAAGGAGTGGATATGCGGGCGTTCCTTCCGGCTTTTATCTGCGCGCTGCTGCTGGCGGCGGCGCCCGGCGCCCGCGCGAACGGCATCTCCAGTCCCGGCAGCGACCGGCTCCGGGCGCTGTCGCCGCTGAACCAGCGGATTGCCTTGTGGCGCGCGATCCGCGCCAGCGGCCAGACCTGCAGCCGGGTCATCGCTTTGGCCTATCAGCAGGACTATCACCATCTCGCCATGTGGGTCGCGCGTTGCGAGGGCGGCCGCCGCTGGGCGGTGTTCATCGCGCCGAATGACGATGTTCAGGTCCGCAATTGCGCGGAGCATGCGCAGCTCGGCTTGCCAGCCTGCCGCCCGGTTCGATGAACGGTTCGAGACAGCGCGGACGCAACCGCAGAGCCGCTTCGTTCATTGTGGCGAGGAGGAGGAGGAGGACATGAAGAGCTTTACCGTCGGCACCGCGCTCGCCCTCGCTCTGGCGGTCTCCGGCTGCGGCGACACCATGCCGCCCAACGAGCAGGCGCCCGCGATCAGGATCGCCAATCCCGGCAGCGACCGGCTCAAGGCGCTGTCGCCGATCAACCAGCGGGCCGGCCTGATGCGCGCGATCCGCGGCGCCCGCGAGTCTTGCAGCCGCATCGTCGGCTTGGCCTATCAGCAGCAATATCGCGATCTCGCCATGTGGGTTGCGCTATGTCCGGAGGGCCGCAATTGGGCGGTGTTCATCGCCCCCGATGAGAGCGTCCAGGTCCGCGCCTGCGGGGAGGCGGCCCAACTAAGCCTGCCGGCCTGCCGCCCGGTCGCCCCGCTCCCGCCCGACCCGACGTTGCCGATAGGCGACATCAACGCCAACGAGCTCGAGGCGGCGAACGCGAATTTGACCAACGCGCAATAAAAAAGCGCGCCGGCTCAGCGGACCGGAAGCTCGTCGCGCTCGGCACTGGCCGGAAACAGCCGGAAATCGCGCGACACGGTCGCTCCCGCGACCGCCGTGACCCGGCGGCTGGAGGCGGCGTAGTTCCGCTTGAAGGCGGATTCTGACGGCTCCGGCGCGATCGACGGTCAGCCGATATTGTCCCTGCTCGTCGGTCGCGGTCCAAACGTCGCTGCCGTCGATCGCCACGTTCGCGCCGGCCAGCGGGCGGCCGCCCGCATCGGTCACCCGGCCGGTGACGGCGCCGGCCTGGGCGATCGCGGCGGCGAGCAGGGTGAGGATCAGCAATTCTCGTATTTCCAGTTGCGGCGCTTGCCTTCGGCGAGCCACTCGATGGTCTGGCCCAGGCGCTTGGCGCGGGTCTCGTCGCGCTTGGCCTCGGTCACCCATTCGACATATTCGCGCTGGCAGGACGGCGGGAAATTCTCCCAGGTCGCCGCCGCCGCCGGGGTTCCGTCGATCGCGGCGCGCAGGTCCTGCGGCACCGTGAACGGCGCCTTCTTCGCGGTCGCGCGCGGCGGCTTCGCGCCGGAGTCGATCAGCGCCATCGATTGCCGGGTGAGGTCGATCAGGGTCGCCCGGTCCGGCAGATCATCGAGCGAAGTCAGCCGGCCGAACTGACCCATGGCGCTGCGGTTCTTCTCGTCCTCGCCGAGCATGGAATCGTTCCAATAGCCGAACGTCGCATGCGCCTTGAACGCGGCGAAGCCGGCGAGGATTTTCCCTTTGTACATGAACGAGGGCATGCTCCACTTCAGCGTCTCCTCGCAATCGGGGCAGGCGGCGTGGATCATGTCGCGCAGGTGACGCATGATCGGCTGCGCGAACGCGGCCTGGCGGTCGAGATAGGCGTCGATCCTCGGGTCCGTCTTCATCGCATCCTCCCTTGGTCGTGCGGCGGGAAGATGACTCCGATTGGCGATTTGCTCAAGCCGGCGCCGCGATCCTCGCCCGCGCCGCGCGCAGGCCCTCGACGCTGAAGATGGCGAGCGCGATCCAGATCGCTCCGAAGCACAGAGCATGGGCGCGGGTGAAGGGCTCGCCGAAGGCGAGGACCGCGAGCAGGAATTGCAGCGACGGCGCGATATATTGGAGGAAGCCGAGCGTCGAATAAGGCAGGCGTTTGGCCGCGGCGGTGAACAGCAGAAGCGGGATCGCCGTCACGACGCCGCCCAGGATCAGCAGCGCGTCGGTGCCGGTCCCGAGCGCGCCGAAGCCCGCATTGCCCTGGAGCTGCAGATAGACCACCCAGGCCAGCGAGACCGGCGCGAGGATCGCGGTCTCGATCCACAGACCCTCGAGCGCGTCGACCGGCGCGACTTTCCTGAGGAAGCCGTAAGTGGCGAAGCTCGCCGCCAGCGTGAGGCTGATCCACAGCCCGGAGCCGGCGCCCGCGGCGAGCACCGCCACACCGGCGGCGGCGAGCAGGCAGGCGAAGATTTGCGGCCGGGTCAGCCGCTCCTTGAGGAGCAGAACGCCGAGCAGCACGTTGACCAGCGGGTTGAGATAATAGCCGAGGCTGCCCTCAAGGACATGGCCGCTGACGATCGCATAGATATAGACCAGCCAGTTCACCGCGATCAGCAAGGCGGTGACGATGAGCGTGATCAGCACCTTCGGGGTGGCGAGCGCGGCACGGATCGCGGGCCAGCGCCGCAACAGGGTCGCGAGCACGCCAAGGAAGATCAGCGACCAGAGGATTCGATGAGCGACGATTTCGGTCGGCGGGACGAGCGCGAGCGGCTTGAAATAAAGCGGCATCACGCCCCAGATCGCGTAGGCGCCGAGGCCGAGCATGATGCCGGCGCGCTTGCTGTCGGTCCCGTGGGGCATGGCGGCGCGGTAGAGAAGCGCAGGCGCCGCTTCAAGCGCGGCGGTTGTGGTCGCGGCCCGGCACGGCTATTTCGCATGATCGGCCAGGAGAAAATCGCCATGTCCCGCTCGACGCTGCTCATCGCCGCGGCCGCCGCAGCCACAGCGCTTGCCGGCTGCGGCAGGCCGGCCGGGAACGAGGCGGCGGCGAACCGCAACGCCGTCGCCGAGAGCCGGGCCGAGAACGGCCAGCTCACCGTCCGGGCGCAGGGCGTCGACCTCAAGATCGATTTGCCCGCGCCGCTGCGGCGAATGGCCGGCGACGACGGCGACCGCGCCCTGGTCTATCCGGGCGCGGCCGGCGAGATCCGCGCCGAGGGCGGCGTCATCGCTTTCCGCAGCGACGACGCGCCCGAGACCGTGGCGCGCTGGTATCGCGATCCGGCGCGTTCGAACCGCTTCCTGATCTCCACGGACGAGGAGCAGGGGGCCGCAATCGTCATCGCCGCCACCGCCCGGAACCGCGACGGGCTGGCCATCCGCCTGACCCCAGGCGCCGACGGCGGCACCGACGGGCGGATCGTCGTCACCCGCCGCGACTGATGGCCGAGCCGCTCGCCGACCCCGGGGAGGTCCGAGCGCACCTGGTCGCGGCGGCGCGGGCCGGGGTGGCGCTCAGCTATGGCGAGCTGCTCGAGCATCTCGGCTACCGCTTCTCGCGGCCCAAGATGCGGGCGCTCTGCGCGATGCTCGGCGAGATCGACCGCGAGGCCGAGACGCGCGGCGAGCCCGAGCTCGCCGTTTTGGTGGTGCGGGCGAGCGACGGCATTCCGGGCCAGGGCTGGTGGGTGGCCGGCAGCGCCACCGGGCGCGGCTATGACGGACCCTGGGAGGGGCCCGAAGCGGCGCGCTTCATCGCGAGCGTGCAGGCGCAGACCTTTGCCTTCTGGCAGTCCCCTTCCGGGACAGTCACCGGGCAAGGGCACCGTTAACCATGTTCGCTCACCCATTGGTCGGCGGATTGCGGCATAGGGGCCGGCGAAAAGGATTTCGCCCATGCCCCGGTGCGCCCGCTTTCTCCTTCGCAGCCTCGGCCTTGCCGGCCTGCTCGCGCTCGCCGCCTGCGGCGGCACCGGCGGCGGCAACAACAACCTCTCGGCGATCGACAACGAGCTTGCCGTCAACAGCGTCGATCCGGCGCTGACCAGCGCGCTCGAGGGCCAGATCGCGACCGACAACAATCTCGACCAGCAGGCCCATCCCAACAGCGCCCGCCCGCCCGAGACTCCGGTCCAGGCGCAATATCCGGCCGATGCGCGGCCGGGCGAGAGCGGCGGCGCCCGCGCCCAGAGCGCCGAGGGCGGCGGCCCGGCTTCGCCGCCATCGGCCGCCTCCTGCGGCGGCGCCTTCGATTATGGCGCGATATGGGCCAGCCGGATGCCGGCCGAATTCCCGTCTTATCCTGGCGGCCGGGTCACCGAGGCCGCCGGCAACGACCATGGCGATTGCCGCATGCGCGTCGTCAGCTTCACCACCGGCGATCCGCCCGGCCGGGTGCTCGAACGCTATCGCTCGCTGGCCGCGCGCGCCGGCTATTCGGCCGAGCAGCAGCAGCGCGGCGGCGATCAGGTGCTTGGCGGGACCAAGGGCGACAGCGCTTATTATCTGATCGTGACGCCGGCCGGCGCCGGCGCGGACGTCGCGCTCATCGTCAACAACGGGCGGTAAAGGCCGAACCCCGACGGCCACTGGCGGAGGGGGACCCGCATCGCTACATCGCGGGCCATGCCCAATCTCCTCCTCGTCATGCTCGGCGGCGCGATCGGCGCCGGGCTGCGCCATCTGGCCGGCGGAGTCGCGCTGGCGCGGCTCGGCCCGGGCTTTCCGTGGGGGACCCTGTTCGTCAACCTCGCCGGCGGCCTCCTGATCGGCCTGCTGACCGGCTGGTTCGTGCGCGCCGGCGCCAACGAGGCGACGCGTCTGTTCCTTGGCGTGGGCGTGCTTGGCGGCTTCACCACCTTCTCGGCGTTCAGCCTCGAAACCTTCCTGATGGTCGAGCGCGGCGAGATCGGCATTGCCGCCGCTTATGCGGGAATTTCGGTCATCGGCTCGGTGGCTTTGCTGCTCGCCGGCCTGTGGCTGATGCGGGCGGCGCCGGCATGAGCGCCGCCGAGGTCCGCAGCTTCGCGGTGAGCGCGGAGGATGACGGGATCAGGCTCGACCGCTGGTTCCGGCGCAACCTGCCCGACGTGAGCTTCGGCCAGGTGTCGCGCTGGGCGCGGACCGGCCAGCTGCGCGTCGACGGCAAGCGCGCGACGCCCGGCGACCGGATCCTCGCCGGCCAGTCGATCCGCGTGCCACCGCAGGGCGAGGAGGAAGCGCCGCCCGCTCGGAAGCAGGCGCCCAAACGCGAGACCCTCACCGCCGACGAGATCGAGTTCGTCCACTCGCTCGTCATCCACGAGGACAAGGCCGCGATCGTCGTCAACAAGCCGCCCGGCCTCGCCACCCAGGGCGGCACCAAGACCAAGGACCATCTCGACCGGCTGCTCGACGGCCTCGCAGATGAAGGCGCGCCCCGGCCCAAGCTGGTCCACCGGCTCGACAAGGACACGTCGGGCGCGCTCGTGGTCGCGCGGACTCCACGCGCTGCCGCCTTCTTCTCGAAGAGCTTTTCGGGGCGGACCGCACGTAAGGTCTATTGGGCCCTGGTCGTCGGCGTGCCGTCGATCGACGACGGCATGATCGAGCTGCCCTTGGCCAAGCAGCCGGGCTCGGGCGGCGAGAAGATGCATGTCGACGAGAAAGAGGGGCTGCCCGCCAGGACGCGCTATCGAGTCATCGAGCAGGCGGGGAACAGGACTGCCTGGGTCGAGCTCCAGCCCTTCACCGGCCGCACCCATCAGCTGCGTGTCCATATGCAGGCGATCGGCCACCCGATCGTCGGCGACGGCAAATATGGCGGCCAGGACGCCTTCCTGACCGGATCGATCAGCCGCAAATTACATCTCCACGCGCGGCGCCTGCGCATCGATCATCCCGACGGCGGCCAGATCGACGCGACCGCCGAATTGCCCGACCATTTCGCGGCGAGCATGGCCTCCCTGGGCTTCGACCTTTCGCTCGGCGAGCTGCCGCTCGACGAGGTCAAATATTCCGAGACGGCCGAGGGCAAGCGCAAGGCGATCTCGGCCGCCGCCAAGTCGCGGCGCAAGGACCGCAAGGGCGAGCGCCGCTCGCGGCGGCGCGGCTGATGCACCCGAACCGCGCCTTCGCCTGGGAGGACCGGGACGAGATGCTGGCCTTCGTCGCCGACATCGCCTTCTGCACATTGGCCGCCGAGGGGCCGACGATCGCGCATGCCCCGGTCGTCGTCGCGGCGCCGGACCGGCTTCGCTTCCACATCGCGCGCGGCAACCGGGCGAAGCTCGACGGCAAGCGCGCCATCGTCTCCTGCCTCGGCCCCGACGCCTATGTCAGCCCGGACTGGTACGGCACGCCCGAGCAGGTGCCGACCTGGAATTATCTCGCGGTCGAGGCGGAGGGGCCGCTGCGGCGGCTCGACGAAGCCGAGCTCACCGCCTTGCTCGACGATCTCGGCGCCGCCCACGAGGCGCGGCTCGCGCCCAAGCCCTTATGGACCCGCGCCAAGATGAGCCCCGGCCGCTTCGAGGCGATGCTCAAGGCGATCACTGGCTACGAGCTCGTGATCGAGGATCTGCGCGGCACCCGCAAGCTCGGCCAGCACAAGAGCGACGCCGAGCGGCACGGCGCCGCCGACGGCCTGGCGCCGTACAACCCCATGCTCGCCGCCTTGATGCGCCCCGAACCGAAAGCAACGCCATGACTCCCGAACGAGACGAAGCCTATTGGCGCAACCGCTTCATCGTCATGAACCTGATCCGGATCGGCGCGACGGCGGTCGTATTGTTCGGGATCATGCTGTGGCAGAGCGACGTGATCGTCGTGGGCGGCTCGATCATCGGCCTGCCGATCGCCCTGGCCGCCCTGGTGGCGAGCTTCTTCGCGCCCAAATCCTACGCCCACCGCCACCGGACGCCGCCGGCTCCGTGAAGCGCTTCTACAAGGAGGCCACGGTCGGTGCGGGCAATCGGATCCTGCTCGACGGCCGGCCGGTGCAGACGCCCGGACGGGTGCCGCTGGCCTTGCCCAACGAGCGCCTCGCTGGCGCCATCGCCGAGGAGTGGAATGCGCAGGGCGAGACGATCAACCCGCGCGCGATGCGGCTGACCGGCCTCGCCAACGCCGCCATCGACCGGATCGCGCCCGACCCCGCCGCCTCCGCTGGGGGGCTCGCGGCCTATGGCGAGAGCGACCTGCTCTGCTACCGCGCCGAGGGCCCGGCGCCGCTCGTCGCGCGCCAGGCCGAGCTTTGGGACCCCCTGCTCGCCTGGGCGCGGGCGCGTTACGACATCGCCTTCGAGATCGTCACGGGCGTCATCCACACGAAGCAGCCTCCCGAGACCGTCGAGCGACTCGCCGCCGCGGTCGCCGTTCGCGGCCCGTTCGCGCTCGCCGGCCTGTCGCCCCTGGTCACCGTCTCGGGCTCGCTGATCGTCGCGCTGGCGCTGGCCGAAGGCGCGATCGGCCTCGACGCCGCCTGGGCCGCCGCCGCGCTCGACGAGCAGTGGCAGGCCGAGCAATGGGGCGAGGATACGGAAGGCGCGGCGATGCTGGCCGCCCGCCGCGCCGATTTCGCCGCGGCCGCGCGCTTCCTCGGCCTGCTTTAGGCCTCTTCGCGAACGTCCGTCGCCGCCGCGACGACCTCCTCCGGAGTCGTCTTCAGGAACCAGGCGACGATCACTCCGGCCGCCGCCAGCATCAGCCCATCGGCGATGAATGCGTAGAGGAAATGCGGCCAATCATGATGGTAATAAAGCGGCTCGCCGAGATTGACGAAGGCGGAGCCGGCGATGCCGATGATCGCGGCCACCCGCGCCTGCGATCCGAAATCCCGCACGCGCCCGTCTATGCCGATCAGCGCCAGACCGATGAGCAGGGCGATGGCGAAATTGAACACGAAGCCCTTGCCGATCGTCGCCGGATCGAGCGCCGCCACGAAGCCGCTGCTATTATAGTGGACGGTGGCGATCGGGCCGTTGCCGTACATCGCGGTCTGGCGTCCAGAGCGGGTGTCGTCGGGGATCATGTAGGTGCCGGTCTGCGGCAGGTTCGTCTTAAGCGCCTGCTGGATGGCCAATGCCGGCGCATCATCGACGCTCTTGTTCGCCAGATTCTTGAGGCCCAACGGCCCGAAGAAGATGAAGCCGATGATGAACATCGCGATCGCCGCGACGAACGAGCCCCAGACCACGCGGATCATGCCGTCCTCCCCCTGCCTGTCGGAGCGAAGCTACACCTTTGGGGAGGCGCTGGAAACTAGCCGATCAGCTCGCGGACGAAATCGTGGAGGAAGACCCGGCGGGTCGCCTTGAGCCGCTCGGCCTTCAATATGTTGTGGACGAGTTCGCGGCATTTCTCGGCGTCGTTGTTGATCAGGACATAATCATATTCGGCCCAATGGCTGATCTCGGCGGCGGCGCGGTCCATCCGGTGCCGGATGACCTCGTCCGAATCGGCGGCGCGATTGCGCAGCCGCCGCTCCAGCTCCGCCATCGATGGCGGCAGGATGAAGACCCGGACGATGTCGGGATCGACCTGCTTCAATTGCTGCGTGCCCTGCCAGTCGATGTCGAGGAGGACGTCGCGGCCGCCCTCGATCACCTTCATAACCTCGCGCTTCAAAGTACCGTAGCGATGGCCGAAGACGTGCGCCCATTCGAGGAACTCCCCGGCGGCGACCATCTCGTCGAACCCGGCGTCGGCGACGAAGTGATAATCCTGGCCGTCAATCTCGCCGGGGCGGATCGGGCGGGTGGTGGCGGAAATCGACATGGCGACGCCGTCGTCCGTCGCCATCAGCATCCGCGCGATCGTCGATTTGCCCGCGCCCGAGGGGCTCGACAGCACGAAGAGAAGGCCCCGACGCTGGATTGCGCTTGCGATTTCCATGGGGGCTAGTGGCGGAGCGACCATGCGGGCGTCAAGGGCAGACGAGCGTCAAATATTCGCTAATATGCTTGGCATGGGGCGGATGGTCGCATTGCTGAGGGCGGTGAATGTCGGGGGCAGGAAGCTGCCGATGGCCGAGTTGCGCGCGCTTTGCGCCGAGCTCGGCTGGGCGGACGTCGCCACCTACATTCAGAGCGGCAATGTCGTCTTCACCGCGCCGGGGAAGCCGGCGGCGCTCGAGAAAATCCTCGAGGACGCCGTCGTCAAATGCTTCGGCTTCGACTCGCCCGTCATCGTCCGCACGGCGGCGCAATGGGCTCACTATCCCTCCGCCAACCCCTTCCCCAAAGCGGCGAAGGACGAGCCCAACCGGCTGATGCTGCTGCTGTCCAAGAGCTCGCCCGCGAAGGGCGCCGAGGACATTATCCAGGCGCGCGCCGTGGCGGGCGAGCAGGTGAAGCGCGCGCTCGACGCGCTCTGGTTCCATTATCCCGAGGGCGCCGGCACCTCGAAGCTGACCCCGTCGCTGATCGACCGCGCCGTCGGCTCGCCCGCCACCGCGCGCAATTTCAACACGGTGCTGAAGCTTCAGGATATGCTCCGATGAGGTGCGCCGCCCTGTTCGCGCTCGCCGCGATGCTCATCGCGGCGCGCGATCCGGGGCCGACCTATACCCGCGCCTCGGTCGGCCGCCGTTATGCCGGCGACGGCCTGCGGCCGATCCACGAGGACGGCATCCGCATCCTGCGCGCGCTCGCCGCCGCCCGCGCCGCGGCGGCCGGCCCCGGCCCGCTGCCGTTCCGGCTGCGCTGCGGCGTCGACGGCGAATGGCCCGCGCGCGAATGCCCGGCGGACCTGCGCGCCCTGCTCGCCGGCCTGCCCCTTCACCTCGTCCTCAGCATCGACCGGCCGCCCTTCATGGCGCGGATGCTGCGCGGACCGATGCCGCCGATGACCGGCGACAGCGTCGAGATCGACGTCGGGGACGAGGAGAGCAACGATGCCTCGATCCTGGAGGTCCGGCTGCGCGATTGGGGCACCGAGCGCGCCGACATCACCTTCAACCGCGCGCCCAGATGGGACAATGTCGCGTGCTGACCGGGCCCTCGTCCGCCAGGCTCATTCCGCGCCGATACTGGTATGTCGCTCTGGCCGTCGTCGCGGCGATGGCGGCGGTGCTGCTGGCCATGGGCCGCTCGCCGATCTGCGACTGCGGGACTGTCAGGCTCTGGGTCGGCACCGTCAATGGACCCGACAACAGCCAGCATATCGCCGATTGGTACGTGCCGAGCCACATCATCCACGGCCTCCTCTTCTACCTCGCCGGCTGGCTGGTGCTGCGCCGCCGCACCGAGCCCGGCCACCGGCTGATACTCGCGGTCGCGATCGAGGCGGCGTGGGAGATTTTCGAAAACAGCCCGTTCGTCATCGACCGCTATCGCGAGGCGACGATCGCGCTCGGCTATGCGGGCGATAGCGTGATCAACTCGATCTCGGACGTCGGCTGGATGATGCTCGGCTTCGGCATCGCCCGGCGGCTGCCGGTCTGGGCGACGGTGGCGCTGGCGCTCGCTCTCGAGCTCGTCGCCCTCATCGTCATCCGCGACAATCTCACGCTGAACGTGCTGATGCTGGTCGCGCCCAACGACGCGATCCGGGCCTGGCAGGCGGGCGCATGAGGCGCGCCTTGCCCGTCTTCGCGCTGGCGCTGGCGCTGGCGGCGAGCCCGGCGCGGGCGCAGGCGCTGTTCGGCGGCCTGCTCGCGCACGATGTCGACACGCCGGTCAGCAAGGGCGGCCGCGAAAGCGGTCTCGACCTGCAATTCGGCTGGCGCGGCGGCAGGATCGGCGCGCTCGGCTTCATTGGCGCGCCCTCGCCTTACGCCTTCGTCGCGGCGGCGAGCGGCGGCGGCACCCATGTCGCGGCGGCGGGCCTGAGCTGGCGGATCGGCGGCCGGCTGTTCGCGCGGCCGGGGATCGGCATCGCCGTCCACACCCGCTCGAGCCACGGCGTCGCCGGCGGCCTTCGGACCGACCTCGGCTCGCGCGTCCTGTTCGAGCCCGAGCTCGGTCTCGGGCTCCAGATCAGCGACAGGGTGGCGATCGAGGCGGCCTGGGTCCATGTCAGCCACGCGCAATTGCTCAGCCGCCAGAATCCCGGGATGGACTCGATCGGCCTCCGCCTGACCTTCAATCTGCGCTGACAAGCGGGGCGGCTATCGCCCCAGCATATTCTCCGGCTTCACCACCCGGTCGAACACGTCCTCATCGACCAGGCCGAGCACGATGCCGGCTTCCTTGAGCGTGAGGCCGTTCTCGTGGGCATATTTGGCGATCTTGGCGGCATTGTCGTAGCCGATCTCGGGCGCCAGCGCGGTGACCAGCATCAAGGAACGGTTCATCAGATCGGCGATTCGGGCCTCGTCGGGCGCCATCTCGTCGAGGCAGCGGGCGGTGAAGCTCTCCATGCCGATGCTGAGCAACTCGATCGAGCGCAGCACGGCGGCGCCGATCAGCGGCTTGAACACGTTCAGCTCGAGATGGCCCTGGAGGCCGCCGATGGTGACCGCGACATGATTGCCCATCACCTGGGCGGCGACCATGGTCAGGCTCTCGCACTGGGTCGGATTGACCTTGCCGGGCATGATCGAGCTGCCCGGCTCGTTCTCGGGCAGCCGCAATTCGCCGAGCCCGCAGCGCGGCCCCGAGCCGAGCAGGCGGACGTCGTTGGCGATCTTGGTCAGCGACACGGCGACGACGTTGAGCACGCCGGAGAGCTCGACGAGCGTGTCGTGCGCGGCCAGCGCCTCGAACTTGTTGGGCGCGGTCTCGAACGGTAGCCGGGTCAGCTGCGCGATCTCGGCCGCGAACCGCTCGGCGAAGCCCTTGGGCGCGTTGAGGCCGGTGCCGACCGCGGTCCCACCCTGCGCGAGCTGGTGGAGCCGGGGCAAAACGGCGTCGACCCGGGCGAGCGCGGATTCGATCTGGAAGGCGTAGCCGGAAAATTCCTGCCCCAGGGTCAGAGGCGTCGCGTCCTGGAGGTGGGTGCGGCCGATCTTGACGATCCGGTCCCAGGTCTCGGCCTGGGCGGCGAGGCGGCGATGGATCATGTGGAGCGCGGGGACGAGGCGCTGGTGGACCGCGCGCGCGGCCGCGACGTGCATCGCGGTCGGGAAGCTGTCGTTGGACGATTGGCCCTTGTTGACATGATCGTTGGGATGGACCGGCGATTTGCCGCCGCGCTTGCCGGTCAAGATCTCGTTGGCCCGCCCGGCGATGACCTCGTTGGCGTTCATGTTGGACTGGGTGCCCGACCCGGTCTGCCAGATGACGAGCGGGAATTGGTCGTCATGATCGCCGGCAGCGACCTCGCCCGCCGCCTGCTGGATCGCCTCGCCCAGATTGGCGTCGAGATTGCCGTCCCGCGCATTGACCCGCGCCGCCGCCTGCTTGACGAAGCCAAGGGCGTGGACGATCTCCGACGGCATCCGCTCGCGCGCTCCGAACGGGAAATTCTCGATCGAGCGCTGGGTCTGGGCGCCCCAATAAGCGTCGCCTGGGACATCGAGCGGCCCGAAGCTGTCGGTTTCGGTGCGCGTGCTGGCGTTCATGTCGACCCCCTGGTTCGGCGTTCACGCTCTATTACCGGCCGGCCGCGCGGGCAATCCAGCCGCGCATCAAGCGCGGATCTATTTCTTGCGGCTGAAATCCACCGAGACCACGTTGGAGCCGTCCTCGACCGGCTCGGGCGCGGGCGGATCGTTCTCCGCCCGCTCGGGCTCGTCGAGCGCGCCTTCCTCGGCCCGGGCGTGGAACTGGAGCGCGAAATCGACCGCGGGATCGACGAAGCCGGTGATCGCGGAAAAGGGGATGGCGAGCTTGGCCGGCGCCTGGTTGAAGGAGAGGCCGACCTCGAAGCCGTCGCCGCGCACCTTCAAATCCCAGAAGCGGTTCTGGATGACGATGGTCATCTCGTCGGGGAATTTCTCGCTGAGGTGGCGGGGAATGTCGACGCCCGCGGCCCCGGTCTTGAAGGTGATGAAGAAATGATGCTCGCCGGGCAGGCTCCCGGTCGCCTCGACCTCGCCCAGCACCCGGCCGACGACCGCGCGCAGCGCCTCCTGCACGATCTCGTCATAGGGAATCAGACTGTCCGGCGCCTCGTCGCTCATGGCATGATTGGTAGCGCTGTGGATAAGTTGGTCAAGCGCGTTGCGTGCAGGGGGCGGCGCACCTTATCCCAGGTTATGAGGAGTCCCTTATGCCGGTCGACGCCACTCTGCCTTATGACGACAGCAATATCTTCGCCCGCATCCTGCGCGGGGAGATTCCGTCGAAGCGCGTCCATGAGGACGAGCATGCGCTCGCCTTCCACGACATCAACCCGATGGCGCCCACCCATATCCTCGTCATTCCCAAGGGCGCCTATGTCTCGTGGGACGACTTCTCGGAGCGCGCCAGCGACGCGGAGATTGCCGGCTTCGTCCGCGCCGTCGGCAAGGTCGCGCGCGACCGCGGGCTGGTCGCGCCGGGCTACCGCCTGCTCGCCAATGCCGGCACCCATAGCGGCCAGGAGGTCCCCCACCTCCACGTCCACATTTTCGGTGGCCGCGCGCTTGGGCCGATGCTCGCGCGATAGGGGATTGCGCCTCGGCGAATTGCGGCTAGGCTGCCCACATTCTCGGCGCGGCAACTGGCGCCGCGCGTCTAGGGGGCTTCATCCATGAGCGTGATCGACCACCTTCGCAACCTGCTTACCCTGCTCGGCATGGTCGCGGTCTCACTCGCGATCGTCTTCCTGCTGAGTCGCATCGTCCTGCTGGCGCTGCGCGGCTGGAATGGCCGGGCGCTCAAGCTGGGCATCGTTCACGTCGTGCTGCTGATCGTCTGCTGGGCAGGCTGCCGTTACGCTCCTCCCGATGTGCCCTTCTGGCTCACCTGGTTTCCGGCCTATGCGGCCGCGGTGGTTTTCTGGCTCGCCTTCGACCAGCTTCGCGGCACGGGCGGCGGCCCGCGCCGGCTCGGGCTGCGCAAGAGCGTCGAGCAGATCCAGCAGGAAACCGCGTCAAGCGAGCTGAAGCGCTCGCTCGGCCCCTGGAACCTCGTCTTCCTCGGCATCGGCTGCATCATCGGCGCGGGTATCTTCGTTCGCACCGGCAATGCCGCGGCGCTTCACGCCGGGCCGGCCGTTCTGATCTCCTACCTGATCGCGGGCGCGATCTGCGCGTTCGCCGGCCTGTGCTACGCCGAGCTCTCCTCCACGCTGCCCGTGTCGGGCTCGGCCTACACCTACAGCTATGCGACGGTCGGCGAGTTCGCCGCCTGGGTGATGGGCGCGCTGCTGCTGCTCGAATATGGCCTCGCCGCCTCGGTCGTCGCGGTCGGGTGGTCGGGATATATGGTGAGCCTGCTCGGCGATATCGGCGTCCACATACCGGCCTATCTCACCGGTCCCGCGGGGCACCATTTGCAGGAAAACGGCGTCGACGTTCTCGTCAACGGCGCGCCGGTCGTCTATCTTTTCAACCTGCCGGCCTTCCTGGTCTGTCTCGCGCTCGCCTTGCTGCTGATCGTGGGCGTCTCCGAATCCGCCAAGTTCAACAATCTGATCGTCGCGATCAAGGTGGCCGTGCTGACCGCGTTCATCCTCGTCGGCGGCTTCATCATCCTCTCGAACCTGCCGGCCTACACGCCCAATTGGGATCCGTTCATCCCGGAGCCGACCGGCGACAAGGGCGAGTTCGGCTGGAGCGGCATCATCCGCGCCGCGTCGATCGTCTTCTTCGCCTATATCGGCTTCGAGGCGGTCTCGACCGCGGGACAGGAAGCCAAGAATCCGAAAAAGGACATGCCGTTCGGAATCATCGGCTCGCTGCTCGCCTGCACGGTCATCTATATCCTGGTCTCGATCGTGCTGACGCTGATCGTCGACTATCGCTCGCTCAACGTGCCCGATCCGGTCGCGGTCGCGGTCGACGCCTTCGGTCCGCAATGGGCCTGGTTCGCCAAGACCATCAAGGTCGGCGCGATCATCGGCCTCACCTCGGTCATTCTGGTGCTGATGTACGGCCAGACGCGCATCTTCTACACGATGGCGCGTGACGGCCTGCTGCCGCGGACCTTCGCGACCGTGCACTCCAAGTTCCGCACGCCCTGGATCAACACCATGATCGTCGGCCTCGGCGTCGCGATCGCCGCCGGCTTCTTCGACATCAACTTCCTCGGCGACGCGACCTCGGTCGGGACCCTGGCGGCCTTCGCCATCGTCTCGCTGACGGTGATCTGGCTCCGCCGCACGCATCCGGATATCCCGCGCGGCTATCGCGTGCCGCTCTATCCGGTCCTGCCCATCCTCGGCATCGTGACCTGCATCGCCTTGATCTTCTCGGTCGAGACGAAGGTGTTGATCTTCTTCGGCTGGTATACGGGCGTCGCGGTCCTCCTCTATTTCGTCTACGGCATGCACTTCTCGAAGCTGGCCAAGGGCGAGGCGCCGCTGGCCGGGCCGGATCTTCCGGAATTCCCGGAGGACGCGGCGAGAGACGCCGACGGCATTCCGGTCGTCCGGCCCTGATTGCGAGCCGTCCGGACAAAGGCGGGAAAGGGAGGCTTCGGCCTCCCTTTTTCGTCGAGGGGCTCTGGCGTATAAGGCAAGCATGACCGGCCCACCCTTCGCGCTCGAAGGCATCGACCATGTCGTCCTCCTGGTCGGCGACATGCAGGCGGCGAGCCTCTTCTATCGCGAGGTGATCGGCTGCTCGGTGGAGGCGGCGCTTCCGCAATATGGCATGCTGCAATTGCGCGCGGGGACGGCGCTGATCGACCTGGTCGACATCTCCGGCAAGGAGGGCGCCTGGGCCAGGCCGCCGGCGCCCGGCGGGCGCAACATGGACCATGTCTGCATCGCCACCGGGCCCTGGGACGAAGCCGGGATGCGCGCCCATCTCGCCGCGCACGGCGTGGCGATCGTCGAGGAGGGCCTTCGCGGCGGCGCGCGCGGCGAGGGTCTTTCCTTCTACGTGAAGGACCCGTCCGGCAATGTGCTCGAGCTCAAGGGCCCGTCCTAGGCAACCGGCCCCGCCGAGGCGCGTTCATCTGACAAAGGAGATGCGCATGGCGACCCAGCCTCTGCCCGAACAGCCGCCCCAGCCGAGCCAGCCCCCGCCCGAGGTCGCGCCGCCGACGCCCGACATGGACGTGCCGGCGCCGCAGCCTGCGCCGACCCCGTCACCGCCGGATTGATGGGTATCGATCGAGGGAAGGCGTCATTCCAGCGAAAGCTGGAATGACGGGCCCTTTTAGCCCAGCCGCGCGGCGACCAGCGCCTTCAGGTCCGCTTCCGGCCGCGCGCCGTAGTGGGAGATGACTTCGGCGGCGGCGATCGCGCCGATGCGCAGGGAGTCCTCGAGGCTGCGCTCCTGCGCCTGCCCGGCCAGGAAGCCCGCCGCGAACAGGTCGCCGGCCCCGGTCGTGTCGACCACCTTGGCGACCGGCTCGGCCGGCACCGCCGCTTTTTGCCCACGCTGGATGGCGACGGCGCCTTGCTCGCTGCGCGTGACGACCAGGGTCTCGACCTTTTCCGCGACCGAGGCGACCGCTTCGCCGAAATCGTCGACGGCCGCTAGCTCCTGAATCTCCGTCTCGTTGGCGAAGAGGATATCGACCTTGCCGCTCTCGATCAGCTCGTTGAAGCCGTCGCGGTGGCGGGCGATGCAGAAGCTGTCGGAGAGCGTGAAGGCGATCTTGCGGCCTGCCCGCCGGGCGATGTCGATCGCCTTGATCATCGCGTAGCGCGGCGTCTCTGGATCCCACAGATAGCCTTCGAGATAGAGGATCGCGGCGCTTTCGATCTGCGCCTGATCCAGCGCTTCGGGCGGAAGCAATTGGGCGGCGCCGAGGAAGGTGTTCATCGTCCGGTGCGCGTCGGGCGTCACCAGCACCATCGAGCGCGCGGTCGGAACGCCGTAATCGTGCGCCGGCGTGATGAACTCGACGCCCTGGGCTGTGAGGTCGTGCCGGTAGAAGTCGCCGAGCTGGTCGGGCGCGACCTGGCCGATGAAGCCGGCGCGGCCGCCAAGCGCCGCGACGCCCGCCGCGGTGTTGCCGGCCGAGCCGCCGCTGATCTCGCGCGCCGGGGCCATATGGTCGTAGAGCCGGGTCGCCTCGCCGGCGTCGATCAGGCGCATCATGCCCTTGGTCAGCCCCTCCGCTTCGAGGAAGGCATCGTCGCAATCGGCGATGATGTCGACGATCGCATTGCCGATGGCGAGCACGTCAAGGCGGGGTTCGGCGGTCATTGCTGGAGCTTTCGATGGCGGGAAAGCCGGCGCCCTAGGGGGCGGCGGCTTGACGGTCAACCATGGCCCGCCCAAAGCGGCGTCCCGACGGCTCGACAGGCGGCCGGAAGTTTGTAGGCTGCGGGAAAAGCCGCGTAGAGGGTCGCATCATGCAGAACACCAACTGGCCAGCGTTCGGGATCGGGATGGCGGCCGGCGTCGCTTTGTCGATCAGCCTCTATTTCGGCTGGACGCTGCTGCGCCCCGCCCCGCGCGAAGCCGACAATGGCGTGGCGGCCGTGAACATGCCGGCGCCGCTCGACGACAATGCGCTAATCGCGGCCAATGCCGAGCGGCCGGTCAACGCGGTTCGTCCGCCGCCCCAGCTGCAGCCCCAGGCCGAGCCGGAGCCCGTGCCGGTGCGTCCGGAGCCGCCGGTCGTGCGGCCGACGCCCCGCCCCGAGCCCTACGATCCGCCGCCCGAGGACGATCCGCCGCCCGACGACGACGGCGGCAAGCCCGAGGAATGAGCGCGCGCCTCAGGGCCTGAAATCGACCTCGGCCTCGAACGGAATCGCCTCGGCGTCAGCGAACGCCCTGATCTCGAAATAGGAGCGGAAGCGCGCCGCCAGCGCGGCGACCAGAGCCGCGCCCGCGGGCGGCGCCGCGCTGTCCAGCGCCCCCGCCAGCGCGGCCTGCGAGGCCGCGTCGAAGCGGATCATATTGGCCGATTCGTAGGGCGCGTCCTCGCCGAAATCGTGCCATTCGACGACCAGCTTGCCGGCCACGTCATAGGAGATGGAATGCACGCCGCGCCCTGTCCCTCTCAGCCGCACCCGCTCCGCCATTGCTATCCCCTTCTCAATTCGGCTCTTTCTGAAACCGCCGCCGTCGAAGGGCAATGGATAAGCGCGCGCCGGGACGGATGTGGCGCGACGGCGCCATAGATCGCGCCCGGTGCGGGACGTTATAGCCGCTGGCAGTCATCATGGGGTGCGACTGGTTAGGCGTTCGTCTTCCCGAATGAGGAGCCGCACTATCAGTGTAAGTATGCCGCCCAAGGCGCCAATGAGTATGTATGAAAACATGTATGACGCCGGACTTACGGGAGACAAAAAGGCATCTACGAGAGAATAGGCGATAACAGATGCCAGAAAGCTTACACCCGCCACCGCCGCGACCTCTAACTTGATACCTTCGAGATCCATAGCGAGAGACGCGATAGCACGAGCGCCCCAATATCCTGCAACGGATCCGGCTAGAACAACGAACAATAGTGCAAAGGGTGAACTCCACGCCGGGATGAGGAAGATCGCGGTCAAGGCCCGGTCCAGTGATATGAATGCCATCGCGACAAAAGCTGCCCCTGAAGCACCGACTGCGGCTATCAATCGTGCCGCACGCCCAGGCACCGTCTTGCTCCTTCCAATTAGGAAAAAGATGCACCATAAAAGCCCCCCCTCCACCTTTAGCGCTCCAAGAAGCGCACCAAGCGTGACGAGAGCTTTGGTCGTTGGAGAGAAATTAGGACTGCTCGTATCGGGAGAGGCTTTACCAGTAGCCTGATATACCGAAGCTTGGGCATTCTGGCCAAAATTATGACCATCTGCGCTTCGGTTATCGCAGGCTGAAGCCGTAAGACCAATGCAACAGGCTATCAAAAATCCTAAGATCGACTTCATGGCGCAGCGTCCCCCAATTTGTCTGTTTATACGCTACACCCAGTCTGCATCTTAGTGTTATCCGGGCTCATTGGAAGTATGTTGAGCCCGACATCAATCGCGCCACTACATCGCGTCTTCATCCATTGACGGCGCCCGCTGCGGGTCCCCATAGCCGCTGGCGATGAAATATCTCGGCCTTTCCTTCCTCGCCGGCCTGGTCTCCGCGCTCGGCTTCGCGCCGCTCGGCATGGGATTGGCGACCATGGCCGCCTTCGCCGCCTTGATCCTGCTGATCGAAAGCGCGCCGAATTTGCGCGCGGCGCTCGCCCGCGGCTGGTGGTTCGGGGTCGGCCAGTTCGTGCTCGGGCTGAACTGGATCGCGACCGCCTTCACCTATCAGGCGGCGATGCCGGCCTGGCTCGGCTGGATCGCGGTGGTGCTGCTGTCCTTCTATCTCGCAATCTATCCGGCCGCCGCGGCCGGGCTGGCGTGGCGCTGGGGCCGGGGGAGCCGGGTGACGCTGACGCTGATCCTCGCCGCCGCCTGGATCGTCACCGAATGGCTGCGCGGGACGATGTTCACGGGCTTCGCCTGGAACCCGGTCGGAGTCGTCCTGATCGATTCGCCGCTGGTCCTGCCCGCGCCGCTGATCGGCACCTATGCTTTGTCCGGAATCGTCGTGCTCGTCTCGGGGCTGATCCTGCCGATCCTGCTGCTGCGCGGCTGGCGCTTTCTTCTCGGCATCGCCCTGCTCGCGGGCTTCAGCCAGATCCCGGCCTTTTGGTGGCAGCCGGCCGATCCGGCGGCTTTGGCCGCGCAGCCAGCCATCCGCATCGTCCAGCCCAACATCCCTCAAGAAGAGCGCTGGGACCCGGTCAAGGACGAGCTCAACTTCTACAAGATCCTGCGCATGACCGGCGCACCGGACGGGACGCCGCGCCTGATCTTCTGGCCCGAGACCGCGATCCCCTACAATATTCACGAGGGAGACGCGCCGCGCCAGGTCGCCCGCGTGATCGGCCCCGGCGGCCTTCTGCTCACCGGCGGTATCGAGCCGGCCCCGCCGGTCGAAGGCATGCCAGCGGAATATAACAGCCTCTACGTGCTCGGGCCGGGCGCGCGCGTCCTCGGCCGCTACGACAAGGCGCATCTCGTCCCTTATGGCGAATATCTGCCGATGCGGCCCTTGTTGTCCGCGATCGGCCTCTCGCGCCTGGCGCCCGGCGCCGGCGACATCCTCGCCGGGCCCGGGCCGCGCACGCTTGATCTGCCCGGCTTCGGCCGAATGGCTGGGCAGATCTGCTACGAGATCGTCTTTTCCGGCGAGGTCGTCGACCGAGCGAGCCGGCCCGATTTCCTGTTCAATCCCTCGAACGACGCCTGGTTCGGCGCCTGGGGGCCGCCCCAGCATTTTGCGCAAGGCAGGTTGCGCGCGCTCGAGGAAGGCATTCCGCTCATCCGCGCCACGCCGACCGGCATCTCCGCGATCGTCGACGGCCATGGCCGGATCGTCGCCCGCCTGCCCCAGCACGAGGCCGGCGTGATCGACGGCCGGCTGCCGCCCTCCTTGCCGCCGACGCTCTTCGCCCGGTTCGGAAACATGCTCTCGTTCGCCTTCGCCCTTCTGCTCATCGCAGCCGCGATTGCAGTCAGGCGCAAAACGCGCTAGCGGGCGCGGCACATAAAGATATCTTTATATCTGCACTCCCCCTAGCAAGGACGAGCCCTTCCAGATGCGCAGCAATTATCTCTTCACGTCCGAATCCGTCTCCGAAGGCCATCCCGACAAGGTCAGCGACCAGATTTCCGACGCGATCGTCGACCTGTTCCTCGCCAAGGATCCGGAGGCGCGCATCGCCTGCGAGACGCTGACCACGACCCAGCTCGTCGTCCTCGCCGGCGAGATTCGCGGCAAGGGGATCATGGACGAGGCCGGCAATTGGGCGCCGGGCGTCCAGGAGGAGGTCGAGCAGGCGGTCCGCGCGACCGTGAAGCGCATCGGCTATGCGCAGTCCGGCTTTCACTGGGAGACCTTGCGCTTCGAGAACAACCTTCATCCACAATCAGCGCATATCGCCCAGGGCGTGGACGCGAGCGGCAACAAGGACGAGGGCGCCGGCGACCAGGGCATCATGTTCGGCTTCGCCTGCGACGAGACTCCCGATCTAATGCCGGCGACGCTCTATTACAGCCACAAGATCCTGCAGCGCATGGCCGACGACCGTCATTCGGGCGCAGCGCCCTTCCTCGAGCCGGACGCCAAGAGCCAGGTCACCTTGAAGTTCGAGGGCGGCAAGCCGGTCGCGGCGGCCGTCGTCGTCGTCTCGACCCAGCACGCGCCGGGCTATGACGAGGGCGACAAGGAAGCAGAGCTCCACGCTTATGTGAAGCGCGTCGTCGCCGACGTGATTCCGGCCGATTTGCTCTCCGGCGAGACCCAATATCACATCAACCCGACCGGCAGCTTCGAGATTGGCGGGCCGGATGGCGATGCGGGGCTCACCGGGCGCAAGATCATCGTCGACACTTATGGCGGCGCGGCCCCGCATGGCGGCGGCGCGTTCAGCGGCAAGGACCCGACCAAGGTCGACCGCTCCGCCGCTTATGTCACGCGCTACCTCGCCAAGAACGTCGTCGCCGCGGGCCTGGCCAAGCGCTGCACGATCCAGCTCTCCTACGCGATCGGCGTCGCCGAGCCCTTGTCGCTCTATGTCGACCTTCACGGCACCGAGATGAACGGCGCCACCGCCGCCAGGCTCGAGGACGTGCTGCCGACCCTGGTCCGGCTGACGCCCAAGGGCATCCGAACCCATCTCGGCCTCAACAAGCCGATCTATTCACCCACCGCCGCTTACGGCCATTTCGGCCGCAAGCCCGAGGGCGATCTGTTCAGCTGGGAGAAGACCGATTTGGTCGACGCGCTGAAGGCGGCCGTCTGAGCGCGAACCTCTACGGCCTGTTCGCCGCGGCGGCCGCCCGAGCGGGCGACACGCCGGCCTTCGTCGAGGGCGGAAAGGTTCGGCTTCGTTATTCCGAGCTCGACGGCGCCGTCGCCGCCTGGGCCGCGGCGTTGGCCAAACGGGGCGCGCGGCCCGGCGACCGAATCCTGGTCCAAGCCGAAAAGTCGATCGAGAGCGCCTTGCTCTACCTCGCGGCGCTCCGCGCCGGCCTGGTCTACGTGCCGCTCAACACCGCCTATACCGCGGCCGAGCGCGCTTATTTCATCGCCGACGCCGAGCCCTCGGTCATCGTTGCCGACGGCCATCTGAGCCTTGCCGATCTGGAGCCCGAGCCCGCGACCTTCGAAACCGTCGCCCGCAATCCCGACGATCTCGCCGCCATCCTCTACACGTCGGGCACCACCGGCCGCTCCAAGGGGGCGATGCTGAGCCATGACAATCTCGCCTCCAACGCGCTGGTGCTGAAGCAGGCCTGGCGCTGGCGGAAAGGCGACGTGCTGATCCACGCGCTCCCCATCTATCACGTCCACGGCCTGTTCGTGGCCTTGCACGGCGCCCTGCTCAACGGCTCGACGATGCTCTGGCACAAGAGCTTCGACGCCGACGCGGTGATCTCCGATCTGGGGGCCGCGACGATCATGATGGGCGTGCCGACTTATTATGTCCGCCTCGCCGCGCATTCCGGGCTGACCCGCGCGGCGGCGGCGGGGATGCGCCTCTTCGTCAGCGGCTCCGCGCCGCTGCTCGCGGCGACCTTCACCGAGTTCGAGGCCAGGACCGGCCACCTCATCCTCGAACGCTACGGGATGACCGAGGCCGGCATGATCTGCTCCAACCCCTATGACGGGAAGCGCATTCCCGGCACCGTTGGCTTTCCGCTACCCGGCGTCGAGGCGCGCATCCGCAGCGAGGTGCTGGAGATACGCGGCCCGAACCTCTTCAAAGGCTATTGGCGCAACCCCGGCAAAACCGCCGAGGAGATGCGGGCGGACGGCTATTTCGTCACCGGCGACATCGCGACCATGGCGGAGGACGGCCGCGTAGCCATCGTCGGCCGGGCCAAGGATCTGATCATCGCCGGCGGGCTCAACATCTATCCCAGGGAGATCGAGCTCGCGCTCGACGCGGTTCCCGGTGTGGCGGAAAGCGCCGTGATCGGCGTGCCGCATCCGGACCTCGGCGAGGCCGCTTTGGCCGTCGTGATCCGAAGCGATCCCGCGCTGGACGAGGGGGCGCTGGTTGCCGCCCTGTCCGACCTCGCCCGCTTCAAGCAGCCGCGCCGCATCCTCTTCGCCGACGCGCTGCCGCGCAACGCGATGGGCAAGGTCCAGAAAGCGGCGCTGCGCGACGTGCACCGGGACCTGTTCGGCGCCTAACCCTCCTCGCTGCAGCGGACCCGCCAGGTCCGGCCGGCATGGATGAGGATGCCGCGATAGTCCGAGCCGCCCCGGCGCCTCGCGTCCAGCCGGACGATCCGGCCCTCGGCATTGGCATCGATGATGTCGAGCCGGAGCGAATTTTCGTCGATCCAGGCCTGGCCGATGACCGGCGCGGCTGGGCCTTCCGAGGTGGCGAAGCGTATGCGGTCGAGTTCGAACCGCGCCTGCAGAATGCCGCTGCCCGGGCCGTTGCCTACGACCAGAAACAAAGCGGGGCCGTCCGTCGCGCTGACCGTCGAGCGGCACAGGATCGTGCCGGTGGCCAGCGCGGGCGTGGCGGCACAGAGGCCGACGGCCGCGGCGAGGATGCTTGCGGGTCTCATGCGAAGCAGGATAGCAGCGCCGGCTGACGCCGTCATGAACGATCCGACCACCATCCGCCGCCTCTACGGGCGCTCCAAGGGACGGCCGTTGCGCGCCGGCCAGGCGGCGTTGATCGAGGAGCTGCTGCCGGCCTTGAGCGTGCCGGAGGAAGGCCCGCTCGATTCCCGCACCTTGTTCGGCGACGACCGCCCCCTCCATTTCGAGATCGGCTTCGGCGCCGGCGAGCACCTCGCTTTTCGTGCCGATCTGCTGCCCGATCACGGCTTCATCGGCGCCGAGCCGTTCCTCAATGGAGTCGCGGCGGCGCTCGGCCATATCCGCGACAAGCATCTCGCCAACGTCCGCCTGTATCATGGCGATGCGCTTCAGGTGCTCGAGCGGCTGCCCGACGCTGCCTTGCGCTTCGTCTATCTGCTCCACCCCGATCCCTGGCCCAAGGCGCGCCACGCCAAGCGCCGGATGGTCAATCCCGGCCCGCTCGATTTGGTCGCCGCCAAGCTGGCGCCGGGCGGCCAATTCCGTCTCGGCACCGACGACCCAATTTACTGCCGCTGGGCGATGATGGTGATGGCCAGGCGTAGCGACTTCGAATGGCTGGCCGAAACGCCGGGCGACTTCCTCACCCGCCCCGGCGGCTGGCCCGAGACCCGCTACGAAGCCAAGGCGCGCCGCGAAGGCCGCGAGGTCTGGTACTTCCGCTATCGCCGCTGCTAGGACCGGCTCCGCCGACCATATCGGACGAGGGGGGAACCATGTCACGTCACAGCGCCTGCAACCTGCGGACCTGCGCCGTCGTCGTCGAGGGCAAGGTCGGCATCTGCCCCAAATGCGGCGGGCCGATGCGCGACGTCAGCGATTCGGCGGTTCGCGGAATCGTCATGCTGGTCTGCGGCGTGATTCTGGTCGGGATGATGGGCTGGATCCTGTGGACGCAGACGCCCTCCATGCTCAATCCCGGCGTGGAGGCGCCCGACGGCTCCACCTTCACCGGCACGGCCAAGGAGGCGCAGTCGTTCCTCGGCCTGTTCGTCGTGGTGATGCTGCTCGGGCTCACCGCGCTCATCAACGGCATCTTCTTCATCGTGAAGCGGCGCCAGTCGGCTGTGTTCATGGTGATCTCGCTCGGCCTTGCCGCCATCCTCATGGCCTTCGTCTATTTCATCCTCCGCTCGGCGCCCTAGGAGTAAGCCGCAGCAGCCGACCGCCCGAGGCACCCTGCTGGTCCTCGAGCAGGTAGATCGAGCCGTCGGGCGCCTGCTCGACCTCGCGGATGCGCTGGTCCATGTCCCAGCGCCCGGCCTCGCGGGCATTGGCACCGTCGAGATCGATGTGGACCAAGGCCTCACCGGACAGGCCGACCGCCAAAGCGTCGCCGCGCCAGCCGGGGAAGAGCGTTCCGCTATAGACGATCACGTCGCCCGGCGAGATGACCGGCGTCCACGACACTTTCGGCGCGACGAAGCCGTCGCCGGGGCTGTGGTCCGGGATGTCGCGCCCGTCATAATGATCGCCGTTGGAGACTCGCGGATAGCCGTAATTGCCGCCGCGCTCGATCAGGTTCAATTCGTCGCCGCCGCGCGGCCCCATCTCGATCTCCCAGAGCCGCCCGTCCGGGGCGAAGGCGAGGCCGAGCGGATTGCGGTGGCCGAGGCTC
Source organism: Allosphingosinicella sp. (assembly GCA_035994965.1). GTDB lineage: Bacteria > Pseudomonadota > Alphaproteobacteria > Sphingomonadales > Sphingomonadaceae > Allosphingosinicella. The sequence goes on along the minus strand of DASYKV010000033.1, from coordinate 33,197 downwards.
CAGATCTGGGCGGTGATGCCGCCCTGGGCGACGAAGGGATTGTCCGCCGGCACGCTGCCGTCCGGGTTGAGCCGAAGCACCTTGCCGGCATTGGACGCCATGTCCTGCGCCGGAGTGAATTCCTGCCGCTCGCCCGAGCTGATGAAGAGGTAGCGGCCATCGGGGGAGAAAGCGAGGCGGTGGCCGTAATGGCCGCGCCCGCCGAACTTGGGCACCTGCCGCCAGATCACCGAGAAGCCGTCGAGCCGGGCGCCGCCGCCTTCCACGACCAGCCGCCCGCGTCCCACGGCGGCACCGCGCAGGCCGCCGTCGCCGGCTTCCACGAAGCTCAGATAGACAAGGCCGTTACTGGCGAAATCGGGGTGGAGGACGACGTCGCCAAGCCCGCCCTGCCCGCCATAATCCACCGCCGGCACGCCGGCCACGTCGATCGCGCCGCCGCCGACCGTCCAGAGCTTGAGCACGCCCCGCCGCTCGGTGATCAAGGCCTGGCGGCCGCCGGGCAGGAAGACCATCGCCCAGGGCTCGGCGAACTGGCCGACGGGCTCGACCTGGAACGGACGGTCCTGCGCCGACGCGTCGCAACCGGAGCAGCCGAGGATCATGGCGGCGAGAAACAGGGAACGGAGCCGGCGCATCGTCAAAAGCCTCCTTCAGCCCCCGGCTATTCGTTTCCAGACGCGCGCGGCGCCGTCAAGCGCGCGTTGGCAGGGCCGGCCGCCCGGTCTAGGATGATGAAATGAAGCGCCTCGTCCCGCTTGCCGCTCTCGCGCTTGCCGGCTGCGCGATCGTGCCGCGCTCGGACGGGCCGCAAATATTGTTCTGGTCGCGGCTCTGGGCCCTGTGCGGCCACAGCTATGCGGGCCGGGTAGTCTCGGCCGATCCCGCCGACCGCGAAATGGCCGCGAGCCGCCTCGTCATCCACGTCGCCACCTGCACGCCCGAGGCGGTGCGGATCGCCTTCCACGTCGGCAGCGACCGCGCGCGGACCTGGGTGATCGGCCGAACCGCGACCGGCCTCCGCCTCAAGCACGAGCATCGGAGGCGCGATGGCACCGAGGAGGCGCGGAGCCGCTATGGCGGGGACACCGTCTCGCCCGGCAGCGCGCGGCGTCAGATGTTCCCGGCCGACGCTTATTCCCGCGCCCTGTTCCGGCGCGAGGACATCCCCGCCTCGGCCGCCAACGTCTGGGCGATCGAGATCGCGCCGGGCAACGTCTTCGCCTATGCGCTCGATCGCGAGGGCCGCCATTTCCGGATCGAGTTCGATTTGCGCCGGCCGGTCCCCAATCCGCCGCCGGCCTGGGGGGCGCGCTGAACCGCCCGGGGCCGCGCAGCGGGTAAAGCTGACGAACCTTACATTTGCCATTCGTCCCGTACCGGGCTTCGAAATTCGGCGCGTCGCGCGAATGGCACGAATGGCACGACTGGCACGAGAGTCACATGGCATCGCGGGGGGTGCCGGTCCGCGCCGGGCGCCCGTTTTCAAAGCGAGAGGGACGCTGGGCAAGGCGATTCGCACGGGCATCAAGGGAGTGTGACAGGCGAAATCCTATTTTTATCCAACAATCTCGCGCGCTTCACAGCGCCATGATCCCCCTCTTCGGCTCGCGCGTGCCGACCGTCTCAGGGCTGAGCGGCGCGCCGGCGGCGAGCAAGGCGGCGCGGCGGCCCTTGGGATCGGTGCTCATCTGCGCATCCTCGAACGGCTTGAAGCGGGCGAAGCAATCGCAGTCGAGCGCGCGCTCGACGAAGGCCGCGGTCTTCGGCCAGCGCCCGGCATCGACCGAAAAGCCGGCATAGAAAGCGTTGCGGAAGAAGCTGGCGATGGCGATGTCGGCAAGCCCGATCGCGCCGAACAGGAAGCCTTCGGCCGGCAATTCGCCTTCCAGATAATCGAGCGCCGCCGGCACGTCCCGCGCCAGCGTCTTCTCTACTCGCGCGAGATCGCCGGGCTCGCCCCACACCGCCGGATGGACGCGCTTCTGGTAGAACAGCCCCCAGATGAAGACGTCGCCGAGCCGCGTGTCGGCATATTCCTCGAGCCAGCGGGCGCGGGCGCGGTCGGCCGGAGAGGCGGGGAGGAGCGGGCGCTCCGGATAGGCCTCATCCAGCCAGGCGCAGATCACCGAGCTGTCGGTGAGGACGAGATCGCCCTGGACCAGCACCGGAATCCGCCGGAGCGGCGACAGCCGCGCGAACTCCTCGTCGCCGAAAAAGGGCGTGATGGGATCGATCTCGTAGTCGCCGAGCCCCTTCAAGGCCATGCAGGCGAGCACCTTGCGGACATAGGGGGAGACGTAGCTGCCGATGATCTTCATGGCCGCCGACCCTAATCCTCGTCCGCCTGTGCCGCCAGATCCATGAAATTGCGCGCCGCTTCGCGATCCTCCTCGCTCTTGAACGCGACGTCGAGGTCCGGCGCGGCGCCGAGCATGTGGAGCAGCGCCCAGAGCGCGAAGCGGCGACTCCGGTCCTTCTCCAGCCCCAGATCGACCTGCATCCGCTCGATCCCGGCGGCGAGCGCCTCGGAGCGGAGCGAAGGCAAGTCGGTGGTGCCGAAATAGCGGCGCAGCTGGTCGTCGAAGTCCATGTCTCGTCCTAGCGCTCCGGACGCTCAATGGGATAGTCGCTTTGGTCCAAAGTTGCTGCCTTCCATCCCGCCAGGCCTGAGAATTTAGAGCAGTCATCCCACCGACTTCGCGGTGGCTGGGCCGGCTGGCGCGACCGGGCCGCGTTACCGGGCAGCCATTCAATCGTCGCCAAGTGCCTTCGGATGCGGCGTAGCGGTTCAACGATATCGTCGTGTTCCCAGTCGCGCCGGGGCAGCCATACGATAATAGACTCGTCTACGCAGCAGTAGAGAACCCCTGCGCATCGGCAATCATACCTTTATTTCTTGATATAAGCGTCGTCATCCAGTTTTGAGACGGAAGTCAATCTGGGCTTGCGGCATCCTCAAGCATCTTTAGACTTGATCGTTTGACTATCGGGCCAGCGACCAGGGGAGGAATGATGCTCGTCATCGGCAATTTCAGCAACACGCACCGCGTCCGAAGAATCGATGCGACTAAGGCTGAGGAAGTTAAAGAGCATCTGGTCCACATTCCGGATTTCCATACCGGGCACCTCGGGCTCGTAAGGGACAAGTCGGTCTTGCTCACTGGACCGATGCCGCAGGACGACCAAGGCGAGATCGACAAGCGCACTTGCGAGATCGTCGCTACGCCGCACATCATCAACGGCGACATTCTCAAACTGAACTGCACCTTCAACGAAGCGAAGCATGTACTGGAATGGCTGGTCAACCTGCTCTCCAACCTCAACGTCAACATCATGAATCTGGAAAGCGCCTCACTGTTCGAGGGCAAGCATCATGTGGTCAACATGGTGCTCGACATGTCTCGCAGCCGCCTAAGCCGCAATCCAATCACCGCCGCCGAGCGAGCGAAGTTCATCGACATCCTGCCCAATTTGCGCCTGTCCAATCGGCGCGGGCTCGAGCTGTTCCTGCATATCGTGTCGCAATGCCACAATATCCTGACCTGGAAGCCGGGGCCAGGCGGCTTCAGCCGGCAAGTTCCCGAAGTCTATATCTCTGAATTCGATCGCTATGAATGGACTGGTCAGACGAGCCGTGCCTCGATCGAACGCGCCGAGGTTTGTTACCAGACCAGCGTCAAAGATAAGTTGGATGACAGTGCCGCCGCGAAGCGCAACCGCAAGACTTTCTTTCAGCTGCTCGACGTAAAGCAAGAGCGTATCGAGACGCTGCTCGGCATAGACGAGGGTGAGCCACTCGACTATCTGCTGCTATCCGACACCGAGTCTCGAAGCCTCAGGGTCCAGTTTTTCCAGAGCGAGCACCGTAAGCAGATTTTCGAGATCGGCTTCTCGCATCGCGACGAAATCGGCGCTCTATATACAATCCTGCGAACGGTAGCCCATTCCGGCTTCAACGTGCTGAGCTGCCTCATTCGCGAGGTTAAGGAATATCGCAACGTCTGGGAGGCGGTGCTCGAATATCAGGGTAAAAGGGACCTCCCATCGCCGACCATGGACCGTCGCCATGCCATTCGGGGGCTTCTTGAGGATTCTGTCGACAAATATCGCCGGGACATCGCGGCCTACGATATCGGCATTTTCATTCCGGCTCACTTGCCCGACGCCAAGAAAGCGAGCGGACCGACGGAAAAGATCCCGCTCGACCCCGCGGCTCCCCCGGACCGCCAGAAGCCCCGGCGGCCCAAGCGGCTTAAGGCCGACACGCATGGCCCGGTAGAGCGCGATTGGCTGATCACCTACGCCAACGATATGCTGTTCAAGGGGCCGAACATTTTCATCTCGAGTTCGGTCCTGAAACCCGGCTATCGCGATATCCTCGCGCAAAGGCTTTTGGAGGACCGCTGGGAGGTCAGTTTCTATGGCGACAATGCACAGATGGAGGCAACCTATACGGAAGCTCGGCGGCTTGTCGCCGACGCCGATTATTTCGTCGGGATCTGGACTCCCGATGAAGACAGCGAGTCCCAGGATCCGACGCAAAACGGCAAGGCTGGAAAGAAAAAGGGCGCGAACGGGACCAACCAAGTTCACACATCTCCCTGGATGCATTTCGAGCTTGGGCAAGCCGTAGCGTTCGAACGTGAGTTCAAGATTTTGGCAAGCAAAAGGCTGCTCGTGAAAGACGTCGTACGCAGGATCGCAGCGGACAAGCCCGTCTTCCGGTTCGAGGAGGACAGCAGCCATCCTTCGGATGAAGCGTCCAATTACAAGCACTTCGATGATCAGGTCGATGCTCTGCTGAAATATATGAACCTGAACTGGCGTAACGGGCGTTATTCTCGGCGTCCGAAGCGAGGCGCGGATGATGCTGACGCGGGTCAAAAGAATGTAAAGAATGTGGCGCCCCGTTCGCCGCCCAATCAAAGCTAGCAAAACCACGGAAAAATGGGTTGTTGCGCCTAGTCCTGCGGAGAGTACGAATGATGCAATTTTCTTTTCGAACGACAGATCAGGGCGGTCGCGCCGAGCGGCATGAATGCAAGCTCGTGGACGACCGGCGCGCGCGCGCCGAGGCGCTTCGCTTCGTGGCGCGATGTCTTGACGAAATGCTTCTGGAAGACTGTGGCGGACGCGATATCGTGGTCGACGTGACCGGAGAAGGCGGGCAGGCATTCGAGGTTCGCGTGGTCTGGGCTGCGAAGGACGGAGGGCCGGCGTCTGACGATCCCAACGTCGGTGAAGGTCATCCGAGCTAGGAGGCGTAAGCCACGCGACATAAGGAACGGCTGACCGCCTCAAAGCCTCCAATCCCCGCTTGCCCCCACTCCCGCTCCCACCTATATAGCGCTCACCTTCCTCTACATCGTCAAACATGTCGAGGCTGGTCCCGGGGACGGGGCCGGCGCCGGAGGTCCTTGTTCCAGTGGAGGGCGCATGGCGGATATCGCCTTACTGACCAGGTTGATCGAGCCCGAGGCACAGGCCGAAGGGCTCGCCCTCGTGCGCGTCAAGATGATCGGCGGCGCCTCCGATCCGACCTTGCAGGTGATGGCCGAGCGGCCGGACACGCGGCAATTGACGCTCGAGGATTGCGCACGGCTGTCGCGGCGGCTGTCGGAAAAGCTCGACGCGCTCGAGGCTGAAGGGCGCGACCCGATCGAGGAGAGCTACCGGCTCGAGGTCAGCTCGCCCGGCATCGACCGGCCGCTGACCCGGCTTTCGGATTATGACGACTGGAAGGGGCACGAGGCCCGCATCCACCCGCACGAGCCCTATAATGGCCGCAAGCAGCTTTCGGGCGACCTCATCGGCGTTGACGGCGAGACTATTCGCATCGACGTGAAGGGCCTGGGCGAGACGGCGATCCCGTTCGCGTCGATCCGCAACGCCAAGTTGCTGATGACCGACCGACTGATCAAGGCGACGGCGCCGCTTTCCGCGGAAGGCGCCGACGTCGAGGAAATTGAAGACATCGAACAAGAAGGACAGGATTGAACCATGGCCACTGCCGCAGCCCCCGGCGCACCCGGCGCCGTTTCCGCCAACAAGGCCGAATTGATCGCGATCGCCGACGCCGTCGCGCGCGAGAAACTGATCGACCGGATGATCGTCATCGAGGCGATGGAGGATGCGATCCAACGCGCCGCCCGCGCCCGCTACGGCGCCGAGAACGACATCCGCGCCAAGCTCGATCCGGTCTCCGGCGACCTTCGCCTGTGGCGGGTCGTCGAGGTGGTCGAGGAGGTCGAGGATTATTTCAAGCAGGTCAGCCTGGACGACAGCCAGAAGCTCCAGCCGGGCGCCGCTTTGGGCGACTTCATCGTCGATCCGCTGCCGCCGATCGAGTTCGGCCGGATCGCCGCCCAGGCCGCCAAGCAGGTCATCTTCCAGAAGGTCCGCGACGCCGAGCGCGAGCGCCAATATGAGGAGTTCAAGGAGCGCGCCGGCGAGATCATCACCGGCGTCGTCAAGCGCGTCGAATTCGGCCATGTCGTCGTCGACCTGGGCCGCGCCGAGGGCGTGATCCGCCGCGACCAGCAGATCCCGCGCGAGATCCTGCGCGTCGGCGACCGCACCCGCTCGCTCATCTCCAACGTCCGCCGCGAAAATCGCGGGCCGCAGATCTTCCTCTCCCGCGCCCACCCCGATTTCATGAAGAAGCTGTTCGCGCAGGAAGTCCCCGAGATTTACGACGGCATCATCGAGATCAAGGCCGCCGCCCGCGACCCGGGCAGCCGCGCCAAGATCGGCGTGCTCAGCCACGACAGCTCGATCGACCCGGTCGGCGCCTGCGTCGGCATGAAGGGCTCGCGCGTCCAGGCCGTCGTCCAGGAGCTGCAGGGCGAGAAGATCGACATCATCCCCTGGTCAGAGGATCTCGCCACCTTCGTCGTCAACGGCCTCCAGCCGGCGACCGTCAGCCGGGTCCTCATCGACGAGGAGGAGAGCCGGATAGAGGTCGTGGTCCCCGACGACCAGCTCAGCCTCGCCATCGGCCGCCGCGGCCAGAACGTCCGCCTGGCGAGCCAGCTCACCGGCTCGGCGATCGACATCATGACCGAGGCCGACGCCAGCGAGAAGCGCCAGCGCGAGTTCGTCGAGCGCTCCGAATTGTTCCAGACCGAGCTGGACGTCGACGAGACGCTCGCCCAGCTCCTCGTCGCCGAGGGCTTCGGCGCGCTCGAGGAGGTCGCCTATGTCGAGCTCGACGAGCTCGCCTCGATCGAGGGCTTCGACGACGAGCTCGCCGGCGAGCTCCAGAACCGCGCCGCCGAGGCGCTTCAGCGCCAGGAAGAGGCCGCCCGCGAGACGCGCCGCGGCCTTGGCGTCGAGGATAGTCTCGCCGAAATGCCCTATCTCACCGAGGCGATGCTGGTCACGCTCGGCAAGGCCGGGATCAAGACGCTCGACGATCTCGCCGATCTCGCCACCGACGAGCTGGTCCAGAAGAAGCGCCCCGAGCAGCGCCGCCAGCGCGAATCGAACCGGCCCGAGGACAAAGGCGGGCTGCTCGCCGATTACGGGCTCTCGGACGAGCAGGGCAACGAGATCATCATGGCCGCCCGCGCCCACTGGTTCGAGGACGACGACGCCAAGGTTGGGGAGGACGCCGTTGCGGAATCCTCCCAATGAGACCCCGCTAGGCAATGGCTGCCCTTCGCCCGGGAACGCCAGGCACACGCCCGAACGTTCCTGCATCCTGACCCGGCGCACGGCCGGGCGGGACGACCTCATCCGCCTAGCGCTCGGCCCCGACGGCGAGATCGCGCCCGACGTCAGGGCGCGGGCGCCGGGGCGCGGCGCCTGGATCGGGGTCGACCGGCCGACGCTCGAGGCGGCGCAGGTCAAAGGCAAATTGAAGGGCGCGCTGGCGCGGGCGTTCAAGACCGATCAGCTCGCCATCCCAGCCGATCTCGGCGCCCGGATCGAGGACGCGCTGCGCCAGGCGACGCTCGACCGGCTCGGGCTCGAGGCGAAGGCGTCGAACCTCCTGCTCGGCTCCGAGAAGATCGAAAATGCGGCGCGTCGCGGCCAGGTCGCGATGCTGATCCACGCCGCCGACGCCAGCGCCGAAGGCCGCCGCAAGCTCGACCAGGCCTGGCGAGTCGGCCGCGACGCGGAAGGAAGCGGCGCGCAAGGCTTGGTTTTCCCGGAAGGCAGGGCCATATTGTCATTGGCGCTCGGCCGCGAGAATGTGGTACATGTCGCCATCATCGATCGGGCCGCGGCGGCGCGTGTGAGCCACGCGCTCGGACGGTGGCGCGCTTTTATCGGACGTGAGGATGGGCTAAGCGCCGCCACGGCACAGGCGCCGGGCGCTTCGGCTGCGGATTGAAATGAAGGATTTTGAGTGAGCGAGACGACTGACAAGCCGAAGCTGGGCACGCGCGCGCCTCTGGGCCTGCGACGCACGGTCGAAACCGGCAAGGTGAAGCAGAGCTTCAGCCACGGCCGGTCGAACACCGTCGTCGTCGAGGTGAAGAAGCGCCGAATCCTCGGCCGCCCGGGCGAGGCCGAGGCGCCGAAGCCGGAGCCGGTCGCAGCGCCCGAGCCGGTCGCCCGCGCCCCCGAGCCCGCGCCCAAGCCCGCGCCGCGCCCCGCCGACACCACGGTCGACCGCAAGGAATTGCAGGCCAAGCTGCTGCGCGAGGCCGAGGAGGCCCGGCTGTCCCAAGCCGAGGAGGCCCGGCGCCGCGAGGAGCATCAGGCCAAGGCCCAGACCGAGGAAGAAAAGCGCCGCGCCGAGGACAATCGCAAGGCCGAGGAGGAAGCGGCCGAAGCCGCCCGTCTCGCCGCCGAGGAGGATGCGCGCCGCGCGGCCGAGCCGGCGCCGCAGTCCGCCGCAGACGCGCCCGCGCCCGCCGCCGTCGAGGACGACGAGCGCCCCCGCCCCCGCCACGGCCAGCCCGTCCCCCGCCGCCCCGAATCGCCCGCGCGCCCGACCCGCGGCCGCGAGGAGCATCGCCGCGAGCGCGGCAAGCTCACCGTCAGTCGCGCTCTGGGCGAGGATGGCGATGCCCGCGCTCGCTCGCTCGCCGCGCTGCGCCGCTCGCGCGAGAAGGAAAAGCGCGCCCACCAGCAGGCCGGCCCGTCGGCCAAGCAGGTCCGCGACGTCAACGTGCCCGACGCGATCACCGTCGCCGAGCTCGCCAACCGAATGGCCGAGCGCGCCGCCGATCTCGTCAAATCCCTGTTCAAGATGGGCATGCCGGTCACCGTCAACGAGGTGATCGACCAGGACACCGCCGAATTGCTGGTCACCGAGTTCGGCCACAACATCAAGCGCGTCAGCGACGCCGATGTCGACATCCAGCACGAAGAGGATGTCGATCCCGCCGAGACGCTGCAGCCGCGCCCGCCCGTGGTCACGATCATGGGCCATGTCGATCACGGCAAGACCAGCCTGCTCGACGCGATCCGCGGCGCCGACGTCGTCTCCGGCGAGGCCGGCGGCATCACCCAGCATATCGGCGCCTATCAGGTGACCGTGCCGGACGGCTCGAAGGTCACTTTCCTCGACACGCCGGGCCACGAGGCCTTCACCGAGATGCGCGCGCGCGGCGCCAACGTCACCGACATCGTCATCCTGGTGGTGGCGGCCGACGACGGGCTGAAGCCGCAGACGATCGAGGCGATCAACCACACCAAGGCGGCCGGCGTGCCGATGATCGTTGCGATCAACAAGGTCGACAAGCCCGGCGCCAATCCGCAGAAGGTCCGCGAGGAGCTGCTTCAGCACGAGGTGATGGTCGAGGCGATGTCCGGCGACGTCCAGGACGTCGAGGTCTCCGCGCTCAAGAAGACCAATCTCGACAAATTGCTCGAGGCGATCGCGCTCCAGGCGGAATTGCTCGAATTGAAGGCCAATCCCGACCGCGCGGCCGAGGGCGCCGTGGTCGAGGCCAAGCTCGACAAGGGCCGCGGCCCGCTCGCCACCGTGCTGATCCAGCGCGGCACCCTGAAGGTCGGCGATATTTTCGTCGCCGGCCCGATCTCCGGGAAGGTCCGGGCGATGATCGACGACAAGGGCCGCCAGGTGAAGGAAGCCGGGCCCAGCCTGCCCGTCGAGGTGCTCGGCCTCTCCGGCGTGCCTTCGGCCGGCGACACGCTGAGCGTGGTCGAGAACGAGGCCCGCGCCCGCGAGGTCGCCGCCTATCGCCAGAGCGTGATCGACACCAAGCGCACGACCAACGCGCCGGCCAATTTCGACACGATGTTCTCGGCGCTCAAGGAGAAGCAGGCGGTCGAATTCCCGCTCGTCGTCAAGGGCGACGTCCAGGGCTCGGTCGAGGCGATCGTCTCGGCGATCAACAAGATCTCCAACGACGATATCAAGGCGCGCGTGCTCCATTCCGGCGTAGGCGGCATCACCGAGAGCGACGTCACGCTCGCCGCCGCCTCGGGCGCGCCGATCATCGGCTTCAACGTCCGCCCCAACGCCAAGGCGCGCGAGATCGCCGAGCGCCAGGGCGTCGCGATGCAATATTATGACGTGATCTACGACCTCACCGACGCGGTGAAGGCGGCGATGGCCGGCGAGCTCGGCCCGCTCATCGTCGAGACCGTGGTCGGCCGCGCCGAGGTCCGCGAGGTCTTCTCGGCCGGCAAGCACGGCAAGGCGGCCGGCCTGCTGGTCACCGAAGGCTTCATCCGCAAGGCGCTGAAGGCCCGCATCACCCGCGACGACGTCATCGTCTACAACGGCACGATCGCCTCCTTGCGGCGCTTCAAGGACGACGTCGCCGAAGTGCGCGCCGGCCTCGAATGCGGCGTCACCTTCGAAGGCCATACCGACATCAAGGCCGGCGACTTCCTGGAGACCTACGAGGTCGAGGAGCGCGAGCGGACGCTCTAGCGCGTTGGGAGCAACGATATGAATCCGGTCCTGAAGCTGGGTGGGATCCTCGTCCTCTTGGTGATCGGGTTCGAGGTCACCGTCGCCGTCCTCCCGCATTCGTGGCTTGCCCCCCCGGGCGGCGGCCTCGGCACCTTCGGCGTCCTGGTCGGCTGCCTCGGCGCGGCCCTCCTTGCCGTTGTCGCCCTGGTCGGCCTGAAGGCGCTCTCCGGTTCCCCGCGCGAGCCGGCGGGCAGGCCGTAAGGTGCGTCAGGCCGAAACCCCCGAAGGCCGCTCCGTCCGCCTGCTCCGCGTCGGCGAGCAGGTGCGCCATGCGCTGAGCGACATCCTGATGCGCGGCGCCGTCCATGACGAGACGCTGGCCAGCCATCTGGTCTCGGTCACCGAGGTCCGCATGTCGCCGGACCTGCGCCACGCCACCGCGTTCGTGATCCCCCTGCTCGGCGCCAATGCGAAGGCCGTGCTCAAGGCACTCCGGACCAACACCGCCTACCTGCAGAGCGAGGCGGCGCGGCGGGTGAACACCAAATATGCCGCCAAATTGAAGTTCCTGCTCGACGAGAGCTTCGACGAGGGCAGCCATATCGACAAATTGCTCCGCGCCCCCAAGGTGGCGCGCGATCTGGAGGGCGGCAATGAGGCCTAGCTTTTTCCTTGCCGCCGTCGCGCTCGCGGCCGCCCCGCTTCACGCCCAGACCGCGCCGGAGATTGCGGACGCGCGCGCCGCGATCGCCGCCGTGCTGGCGCACCAGGCCAGCATGCGCGGGCCGGAAAGCGGCGCGGCGACCTGCGTCGAGGGCGTCCTGGCCGGGCCGCTGGCGGCGCCGGGCGAGGAGGATCCGATGGTGCCCAACCATGCGGTCCGGATCGGCTTCCGCTGGCACCTTCCCGAGCAGCCGCCGATCCTTCGGCCGCCGCCCCAATACCGCCCCGACGGACGGCGGGTGAATCGCGAGCGGCGGCCGGAAGTGCCGTTGCCCGCCGCGCTCGCGCCGGACGTGGCTTCGCGGCTCGACGCGCTCCGCGCCGAGGCCGCGCGCGCCCCGGCCATGGACATCGCGCAGATCGACGCCGCGCTGGTGCCCGCCCCGCTTCGCCTGCAGGACGGCGCCCGCGACTGCGGGCCGCTCACCTTGTCCGTGCCCGCCTTCGCCGGCGACGCCGCCTTCATCGAGACCGCTTATGCCTGCGGCACGACCTGCGGCAATGGCAGCCTCTATGCGCTCCAGCGCCGCGAGGGGCGCTGGGAGGTCGTCGGAGTCGCCGATATCTGGATAAGCTGAGGGAAGCTTATGGGGACGGGCGGCGAGATTTTGGCGTGGCCGCGGGGCTGACCGTGAGCCTCGGCGCCCCGATGGCCGACGGCGACGTCCGCCTCGCGCCGCTCGCCGAGGCGCATCGCGCGGCGCTCAAGGCCGCCTGCGCGCAGGATCCCGAGATCTGGACGATCTATTCCACTTCCTACGGCCCGGATCATTTCGACGCCAATTTCGAGGCGATGCTCGGCAAGGCCGGCTGGCGCTCCCTCGCTCTGTTCAGGGGCGAGGCGCTGGTCGGCATGTCGAGCTTCATGGGCGTGGATCCCGAGCGCATGGTGCTCGAAATCGGCAGCACTTATTACCTGCCCGCCATGCGCGGCACCGGCTTCAACCGGATCGTCAAGGACCTGATGCTGGCGCGCGCCTTTGCCTGCGGCTTCCGCCGGGTCGAGTTCCGGGTCGACGCCCGCAACGCGCGCAGCCAGGCGGCGCTTCTCAAGATCGGCGCGGTCCGCGAAGGCGTGCTCAGGGAAGACCGGATCACCTGGACCGGCCATGTCCGCGACACCGTGCTTTTTTCGATATTGGCGTCGGAATGGCAACGCTGATCGGCCATGGGGCGGCGTGGCTGAGCGCGGCCCCTTCCCAAGCCCGCCGCGGGCGCTAGAAACGGCCCGGTGGCCAAGCTCTATTTCTATTATGCGTCGATGAACGCCGGCAAGTCGACGACGCTCCTGCAGGCCGACTTCAACTATCGCGAGCGCGGCTTGGAGACGATGCTCTACACCGCCGCGCTCGACGACCGCGTCGCGAAGGGCGTGATCGCCTCGCGCATCGGACTGCAGACCGGCGGCAATCTCTACGATGCCCGCACGGACATCCGCCACGAGGTCGAGGAGGAGCTGAAGAAGCGCGAGCTCCACTGCATCCTCCTCGACGAGGCCCAGTTCCTGACCCGTGCCCAGGTCGTCCAGCTCGCCTCGATCTGCGACGAGCTCGACATCCCCGTTCTGGCCTACGGGCTCAGGACCGATTTCCAGGCCAATCTGTTCGAGGGCAGCGCCCATCTGCTCGCGCTCGCCGACACGCTCGTCGAATTGAAGGCGGTCTGCGATTGCGGGCGCAAGGCGACGATGAACCTGCGCGTCGATGCCGAGGGCCGCGCGGTCAAGGAAGGCGCCTCGATCGAGATCGGCGGCAACGACCGCTACATCTCGCTCTGCCGCCGCCATTTCATGGAGCGGATCGCCGAGGTGGACGGCGAGCAGCTGCGGCTCAGCCTGACCCGGGCGGCCGCCGTGGTGGCAGACTGAAGCTGGTGGCGGCTGGAAAGCATGGGGGGCGCGCGCCGAGGGTCGTTGAAGAGTCGCGAAAGCTTCCCATATCCGGATCAAGTCCGGAGGGGTATTTCACATGGTCAGCCCGCTTTTCACCGCTTTCGCCCTCATCGCCGCCGGCCGCGTCGAAGTGCCGCCGCCGCCCGCGCAGCCGGTGCCGGTGCCCCAGATCCGGGCCTATGTCCGCGAGGACATGGACGATGAGGACGCAGACAGGCTGAAGCCGCGCCGCCTTTAGCGATTTCGAGTTGGGCGGAACGCCCAACGGCTCGGAAATCGCGGCATCAAGAATAAGAGAGTGTTTCCGCGAAGACGGAAACCGATCTAGACGCGGCTTGTGCATGGCTGGCTGATCATCGACAAGCCCGTCGGGCCGGGCTCCACGAACATCGTCGGCGCGGTCAAGCGCGCGCTCCGCGAGGGCGGCTACCCGAAGGTCAAAGTCGGCCATGGCGGCACGCTCGATCCCTTGGCGTCGGGCGTCCTGCCGGTGGCGCTGGGCGAGGCGACCAAGCTTTCTGGGCGGATGCTCGACGCCGACAAGGCCTATGCGTTCACGATCGCCTTCGGCAGCGAGATGGACACGCTCGATCTCGAAGGCGCGGTGATCGCCACCTCCGACAAGCGACCCACCCTGGCGGAGGTCGAAGCAGTGCTGCCGCGCTTCACTGGCGAGATCGAGCAGGTTCCGCCCGCTTACTCGGCGCTGAAGGTGGGCGGGAAACGCGCCTACGATCTGGCGCGCGCGGGAGAAGAGGTGGCGCTCGAGAGCCGCAACGTCACCGTTCACTCTCTCCGTCATTCCCGCGAAAGCGGGAATCCAGACGGCGGCGGTGACGGGAAGAAGAAGCTGGATCCCCGCTTTCGCGGGGATGACGTGGTGGAAGCGGTGACGCTGGAGGCCCGGGTCTCCAAGGGCACCTACATCCGCTCGCTTGCCCGCGACATCGCCAGGGCGCTCGGCACCGTCGGCCATGTCGCGATGCTGCGGCGGACCAAGGCCGGCCCCTTCACCCTGGAAGGGGCGATTTCGCTGGACAAATTGGCCGAAGCCGCTAAGGGCCGCACCCTTGAACAACACCTCCTGCCATTGACGGCGGGGCTGGACGACATCCCGGCTCTACCCGTCACTCCCGATCAGGCAGGGGCGCTCCGCCAGGGGCGGAAATTGATCGGGATCGCCGCACAGCCGGGCCTCCACCTTGCGACGGACGATGATGTTCCGGTCGCGCTCGTGGAGATCAGCGAAGGGGAACTTCGCGTGGTTCGCGGCTTCAACCTGTGACTTATGAAGGAGTGACACGATGTCGGTAACCGCCGAGCGCAAGCAAGAGATTATCAGGGACAATGCCCAGAATACGGGCGACACCGGTTCGCCCGAGGTCCAGGTCGCGATCCTGACCGAGCGGATCGTCAACCTGACCGAGCATTTCAAGACCCACGCCAAGGACAATCACTCGCGGCGCGGCCTGCTGATGCTGGTCAACAAGCGCCGTTCGCTGCTCGATTACCTGAAGCGCGAGGACAATGCGCGCTACGCCGCCCTGATCGCGAAGCTCGGCCTTCGCAAATAATATTGGAGCGGCCCCCAGCGGGGCCGCTTCGCATTTCGGGCGCGCGCAATGAGGCGGCGCCCGAGACGGACCATATGGGTCCACAAAGGCGGGCGATGATGCCCGCGCATGAGGCCCCCGCCGCATATGGCCGCGGGAGTTTGAAGGAAAACCAATGTTCAACACCAAGAAAGTGGAAATCGAGTGGGGCGGCAAGACGCTGACCCTCGAAACGGGCCGCATTGCCCGCCAGGCCGACGGCGCGGTGCTCGCGACCTACGGCGAAACCGTCGTCCTGTGCGCGGTCACCGCCGCCAGGTCGGTCAAGGAAGGCCAGGATTTCTTCCCTCTGACCGTCCACTATCAGGAAAAATTCTCGGCGGCCGGCCGAATCCCGGGCGGCTTCTTCAAGCGCGAGCGCGGCGCCACCGAGAAGGAGACTCTGACGAGCCGCCTCATCGACCGGCCGATCCGCCCGCTCTTCCCGGACGGGTTCGCGAACGAGATCAACGTGATCGCGCAGGTGCTCTCCTATGACGGCGAGACCGAGAGCGACATCCTCGCGATGATCGCCGCCTCGGCGGCCCTCACCATTTCGGGCGTCCCCTTCATGGGCCCGATCGCCGCCGCGCGCGTCGGCTATCAGGACGGCGACTATCAGCTCAACCCGTCGATGGACCAGGTCAAGGAAGGCCAGCTCGACCTCATCGTCGCCGGCACCCACGACGCGGTGATGATGGTCGAATCCGAAGCCAAGGAGCTTTCGGAAGAGATCATGCTCGGCGCCGTCATGTTCGCCCATCGCGAGCTCCAGAAGGTGATCCAACTGATCATCAAGCTCGCCGAAAAGTCCGCAAAGGACCCCTGGGAGCTTCCCGCGACGGTCGACACCTCGGCAGTCAAGGCCAAGCTCAAGACGATCATCGGCAAGGACCTCGAGGCGGCCTACAAGCTGACCAACAAGTCCGAGCGCCAAAACGCGATCGCCGACGCCCGCACCAAGGCGCGCGAGGCGTTCGAGGACGTCAAGCACGACAATCCCGAGGAATATCTCGCCAGCCTGAAGCTGGTGAAGAAGCTCGAGGCGGATATCGTGCGCGGCGCGATCCTGAAGACCGGCAAGCGCATCGACGGGCGCACCACCAGCCAGATCCGCCCGATCGAGGCGATGGTCGGCCTGCTGCCGCGCACCCACGGCTCGGCGCTCTTCACCCGGGGCGAGACCCAGGCGATCTGCACGACCACGCTCGGCACGAAAGAGTCCGAGCAGATGATCGACGGCCTCACCGGCCTCTCCTACGAGCGCTTCATGCTCCACTACAACTTCCCGCCTTATTCGGTCGGCGAAGTCGGCCGCTTCGGAGCGCCGTCGCGGCGCGACGTCGGCCATGGCAAGCTGGCCTGGCGCGCGCTCAAGGGCGTCCTGCCCAGCCATGAGGAATTCCCTTATACGGTCCGCGTCCTCTCCGACATCACCGAGTCCAACGGCTCGTCCTCAATGGCGACGGTCTGCGGCGGCTCGCTCTCGATGATGGATGCGGGCGTTCCGCTGAAGCGTCCGGTTTCGGGCATCGCCATGGGCCTGATCCTCGAAGGCAAGGATTTCGCGGTATTGAGCGACATCCTCGGCGACGAGGACCATCTCGGCGACATGGACTTCAAGGTCGCCGGCACGTCCGAGGGCATCACCTCGCTGCAGATGGACATCAAGATCGCCGGCATCACCGAGGAGATCATGAAGGTCGCGCTCGCCCAGGCGAACGAGGGCCGCGCCCATATCCTGGGCGAGATGGCCAAGGCGCTCGATCACACCCGCGAGGAGCTGAGCGCGCACGCGCCCAGGATCGAGACCATGCAGATCGACAAGGCGAAGATCCGCGACATCATCGGCACCGGCGGCAAGATCATCCGCGAGATCGTCGCCACCACCGGCGCCAAGGTCGACATCGACGACGAAGGCGTGATCAAGATCAGCTCGTCGGACCTTTCCCAGATCGAGGCGGCGCGCCAGTGGATTCTCGGCATCGTCGAGGAGCCCGAGGTCGGCAAGGTCTATCAGGGCAAGGTCGTCAACATCGTCGATTTCGGCGCGTTCGTGAACTTCATGGGCGGCAAGGACGGCCTCGTCCACGTCTCGGAGATCAAGGCCGAGCGCGTCGAGAATGTCCGCGACGCGCTCAGCGAGGGCCAGGAGGTCAAGGTCAAGGTCCTCGAGATCGACCCGCGCGGCAAGGTCCGCCTGTCGATGCGCGTCGTCGACCAGGAGACCGGCGCCGAGCTGGAGGACACGAGGCCGCCGCGCGAAGGCGGCGATCGTGACCGTGGTCCGAGGGGCGAAGGTCGGGGTGATCGTGGGCCGAGGCGTGACGGCGGCGGTGGTGGCGGCGACCGTGGCCGTGGTCCTCGCCGCGATGGCGGTGGCGGTCGTGACCGCGACCGTGGACCCCGTCGTGAGGGCGGCGGCGACCGCCCCGCTGGCGACCGTGGCCCCCGCCCCGAGCGCAGCAACGACGACGGCCCCGCGCCCGAGTTCGCGCCGGCGTTTTTGACGCGGGATGACGACTGAGGCGCCTAGGCGCTCAGCGCTAAACAAGGAAGGCCCCGCAGCCGATGCGGGGCCTTCTGTTTTGGCGGGTCTGGTCAGTCCACGAGCAAGCGCGTCCCTTTTCGCCGATCCCACATCTGGCTAGGTTGGAGCATGTCTAAGAGCGCTCAAATGACTCGACCGAAAACAAGACGGCCAGATCCGATGCGAGATTTGGTGTCGAATGCGGTCGACTTTCTGACGCTGGCCACCGAAGAGCTCAAAGGACGGCCGAAGCATTCGATCATCGCTTTCCATTCCGCGGTCGAATTGTTCCTGAAGGCCCGGCTAATGCAGGAACACTGGAGTCTGGTGGTCACCAAGTCCCCCGACCTGACCAGCTTCCAAACCGGCGACTTCATTTCGGTCAGCTTCGAGGACGCTTGCCATCGGCTGGCGAAGGTCGTGGGGAGCCCACTGCCAGAGCCGACTCGACGGGCATTCGACAACGTCCGCAAGCATTCGCAACAAGTTGGTTCACTTCTTTCAGGACATCGACCAGCCCGCCGTTCGCGAGCAAATTGCTGTTGAACAGCTCAACGCCTGGCATGGTTTGGTCGGATTGCTCAAAGGCCAATGGTCTGACGCTTTCGACCGCTTCGACCTGGATCTCGAGGGGTTGGACCTTCAATTCGCCGAACATCGCCTCTACCTTAAGACGCGCTTCGATAGCTTGGCGCCCGAGCTTGAGGCCTTGAAGGCAACGGGCAAAGTCCTCCAAGTCTGCGTCGCTGCGGCTTCGACGCAACTGAGAACCAAAAAGTGCTTGGCGAACTGGAACAAGCCCAGTGCCATGTGTGCAATTTCGCAATGCGCCGGCTAGCGCTCAAGTGCACCAACTGCGAGGCTGAGTTTCACGTCGAAGGCGATGAGACTTCGACCTGCTCAGCCTGCGGAACCGATTTCGACGAAGGTGATGTGGCCGAGATGGTCGACGATGATCCGGGGACGAAAGACAACTATTTTGACCGTATCACGCCGGCGAATTGCTCGTCCTGCGACGGGTATCAAACGGTCGTTTCGTTCCACGATCACTATCTGTGCACCGCCTGCCTGCACCTGGCCGATGGCCTCAGTGCTTGTGGTTGGTGCGGCGAGGGAAATAACGGCGATATGGAAGACAGCACTTGGCGGGGCTGCAACTACTGTGATGGGCGAGCTGGTTGGGACACCGACTAGCGGACACAGCCTTTTTTCGAGCGGCACAAACAGTTTACGAACCTGCCATTAGGGCAGCAAAACTCTGATCGGCTACGTTCGAGCGATGTACAGCAGGAGTCAGCTATGCAGATCGCGATTACGGTGACGGGTGTCGGGTGTCGGGTACGTAGCTGGCACGTGCCTGACACCAACCTGACACCATCGCGGCGCAATAGCGCAGCAGCGCCTCGAATGCCGGCCCGCGAGGCTCGGACCAGATGACATATTCCCGCAGAGGCAATGGGGTCGGCATCCGGGCATTAAACCACGGCGACGGTCCGCCCGCCAGCCATGACGAGCAGAAGCGAAGGGCGGTAGTGACGGGTATCAGGCACGTACCTGACACGTACCTGACACGTATCTGACACGTATCTGACACGTATCTGACACCAACCTGACACGCGCCTGCCACCCACAACGATCAGGCCCGGGACTGGCTGGGAAGCGAGGCAAGGGTGCGGGATTTTGTTGAATACAAATAGGATTTCGATCTTCACCCTGGCGGGCTGAGTCGCTTGTCCGAGAGGTAAGTCCATGTCCCATAAAACCAGCCCCGCCCGCCGCGCCGTCTTCTTCACGGCGCTGGAGGAGACCGGCAACCAGACCCTCTCCGCCGAGCGCGCCAAGGTCTCGCGATCCTGGGTGCAGCTGCATCGGTCCACCGATCCCGCGTTCGACGCCGATTGCCGCGACGCCATCGCCTCCTTCGGTACGCTCGGGATGAGCGGTTCGAACAAACCCCCGAGCGGCTGGGGCCGTCTCGACGGGGAGGAGCTGGTGGTCAGGGGCAGCGGCGGCTCCGGGGGCGGGCGGCGCGTGCAGATCGCGCGGGCGCGGCTGCATCAGTGGACGCCGCGGGTGGAGGATCGCTTCCTCGCCACGCTGGCGGCGACGTGCAACGTCAAGGCGGCCTGCGCCGAGGCCGGGATGACGGCGGCGGCCGCCTACGGGCATCGCGAGCGCTGGCCGGGATTCGCGCGGCGCTGGGCCGAAGCGGTCCGGGAGGGCTATGCGGAGATCGAGGCGGCGCTGATGGCGAATGGCGAGAACCTCTTCTCCTCGCCCGAGCTGCCGCCCGAGGCGCCGAGGCCGCCGATGAGCGTCGAGCAGGCGATCCACATCCTGCACATGCACAAGCACGAGGTGAGGGAGATCGGCGGCAGGCCCGGCCGGTGGCGGCGGCCGCGCACGCTCGACGAGGTGCGCCCGTCGATCCTGCGCACGCTGGCGGCGGTCGCCTACGAGTTCGGCCAGAGCGCGGCCGGACAGGCCGGGGACCGGCGCGTTTATGCCGCGCGGCGGCGCGCCTAGCCGCGCCGCCGGCATCGTCCTTCCCGCTCAGTCGCGGTCGAACCGCGCGGTATCGGCGAGCTCGGCTCCGGCGCGGCGCAGATGCGGCCCGGTGAAGGCGCGATCGAAGGCGGCGACGATCGCCGTCCGCCCGGTGGCGCGCGCCCAGCCGTGGAACAGCCAGACCGCGGCCATCATCGCCACGCAGCCGGCGGTCATCCACAGCCAGGTCGACGGCGAGGGCGCGACGATGTCGACCCCGAAGAGGAGATAGAAGCCAGCGATCATCGCCGGGATCCACATCGCGCACCACGACATGCCGATGGTCAGGCCCGCAACGACATGCGCCTTGCGCACCCGGGCCAGCCGCCGCTGGATGTCCAGCACCGGGCCCGCCCAGTCGATCCCGGCGATCAGCGCCCTGGTGATCGCGCCGAACAGGATCATCGCGACGCCATAGGCATGGACGACGATCCCGGCGACGAACGGCCCGCCCGGCCGTTCCATCGTGCCGTGCCAGGCGGCGACGCCGATCAAGGCGGTCAGCGCGCCGATCGCGATCAGCCAGAGCTGCGCGCGCGCCAGCGGCCGCAGCCCGCTTTCCAGCCCGCGGCGCGCGGCGCGGCGAACGCGGGAGACATCCAGCGCCGCCTGCTCCTCCAGCCGCCGGTCGAGCCGGTTGAGCGTTTGCTTGAGATCGTCCAGTTCCATTTTTCGTTCCTTCTTCACAGGGGGGAGGCGAAGCGGGCGCGGATGCGCTGCTTCAGCCGGTTGATCTTGGTGCCGACATTGGATTCGCCGATGCCGAGGATCTCGGCGATCTCGCGGTGGCCGCGATCGTCGAGATAGAGCAGCAGCAAGGCGCGGTTCAGCTCGTCGAGCTCGGCGATGATCGTCTCCAGCATGCGAAGCTCGTCACGCGCTTCGTGGTCGGCGGGCGTCGCGGCGATGCCGAGATGCTCGTCGGCCAGCGGCACGAAATGCCTGGCGCCGCGATAGACGCCGCGGACATGCGAGATCGCGACGTTGAGCGCGACCCGGTACATCCAGGTCGTGAACGGGCGAATTTCATCGTAGCGCGGCCAGGCGGCCCAGAGCTGCGCCAATATCTCCTGCGCCAGATCGGCGCGGTCGTCCGCATCGCGGCAATAGGTCGTCGCGACCTTGCGCACGATCCCCGCATGCTGGCGGATCAACGCCGAAAACCGCTCCCGATCCCGCTGCGTCGCCATGATGAGCGCCCGCCCCCTTTCCGTCCTCGTTACCGCATGGTTCGCGCGGGGGCGGAAAACATCACAGGCCATCGGTGGCGGTTACGTAATTGTCACCCATGCTCCCACTGGAGCGGAGCTTCAGCCATCGCGAAGGCCGATCCGCCGCTCAGTGCGCCGGCGCCGCCGGGGGCGATTGCGCCGCGGGCGTGGCCGGCGGGGCGGCGATCCAGCCGGTGCGCATCGCCACACCATAAGCAAGCAACAGGCTCAGGTAGATGGGCCAGATCGACCAGGAGCCATAAGCCTTGAGCACGGCCCAGCGCTTCGCCGGCGCGCGCGCCTCGAACGTATCGCCGAGCGCGTAGCTGCCGTCGCGGATCCTGGTGCTGACCGTCGCGAACAGGTCGCGATAGGCCCGCTCCTGCGCCAGATAATTCGCGTCGAGGAAGGCGAAGATGACGATCGGCATGATCGCGAAAGCGGCAAGACCGGGCGAGTCCATGCCGGCCGAAAAGCTCAACAAGGCGCCGACCAGCGCCAGGCACCAGGTCTTGCAGGAGGCGCTGGCGGTCGCGAGGCGCGTGATGATCGCCTGGAGCATTGCAATATGCGCGATTACCGCGGGATTGTCCGCGGGCCATAGCTCCGACTTCGACATAGGATCCGCCATAAGCTCTTCTAGACGATCATAACGCGAAACTATGCCACGATGATAGGGGCCGGCCCAGATGCCTGCCAGGCGGTGCGCCCATCGCCCGCCCGACCTCCGACGTTGCGAGTGCGAACCGCGGTGACGGGCACGTGCCTGTCACTCTTGAACATCGATTTCCCGTGGCGCGCCTTGTCGTTATGGGCAACAGGCGATGCCAGCGCCACCCTTCCCCCGCGCCGATACGCCGACGCCCGCGCTGATGCTCGACCAAGCGGCGCTGGACCGGAACATCGCGAGGATGGCCGCCTTCGCCGCCGGGCGCGGCATCCAGCTGCGGCCCCATGCCAAGACGCATAAGAGCAGCGACATCGGCAGGCGGCAGATCGCGGCCGGCGCGGTCGGGTTGTGCTGCGCCAAGCTGGGCGAGGCCGAGGCCTTCGCGGGTGAGGGGCTGACCCGGCTTCACCTGACCTCGCCGGTCGTCGCGCCGGGGGCGATCGCCCGTCTGGCGGCGCTGAACGGCCGGGCCGAGGGGCTCTCCGTCGTCGCCGATCATCCGGAAAACGTCCGGCGATTGAACGCGGCCAATGCCGGCGGCGCAAGGCCGCTCACGGTCCTGATCGACGTCGATCCGGGCAATCGCCGGACCGGAGTCGCGTCCGCCGAGGCGGCGCTCGCGCTGGCGCGGGAGATCGCGGCCTGCGGCAACCTCAGGCTCGGCGGAGTGCAATATTACTGCGGCGCGCAGCAGCACATCCAATCCTTCGAGGAGCGGCGCGCCGCGATCGTCGAGCGGACGGATTATCTCGGCACATTGCTCCAGGCGCTGAGGGCCGCCGGCTTTGCGATCCAGGTCGTGACCGGGGGCGGCACCGGCAGCTTCATGATCGACGCCGCGCTCGGCGTGCTGACCGAGCTGCAGGTCGGCTCCTATCTCTTCCTCGACCGCGAATATGGGGAATGCGAGCTTGCGGCCGGGGGCGCGCCGGTGTTCGAACCGTCGCTCTTCGTCGACGCGACCGTGATCAGCGCCAATGCGGCCGGGCTCGTCACCGTCGACGCCGGGCTGAAGGCCATCTCCGCCGATGCGGGCCCGCCCGACGTCGCGGGCACGCTCGCGCCGGACGCGCATTATCTCTTCATGGGCGACGAGCATGGGGCGATCGTTTCGGCCCAGGGTCCGCTGCCGAAGCTCGGCGACCGCGTGACGCTGCTGCCCGGGCATTGCGACCCGACGGTCAACCTCCATGACCTCTATCACGTCCACGACGGCGACATGGTCGTCGAAATCTGGCCGGTGACGGGGCGAGGCCGCTCGACCTAGGAAGTCAGTCCCGCCAGTATCTCCCGGACTTTTACTACAGAGTAATTACGGTGCGAAGAAATCTATTCGTGCCCGATAGGAAAATGATGCAAAAAGCCTATGATGAGCGCGCCGACTCGTCTTGAGCGGTATCACAGTGGAGGGCGCATCATGACCAAGCGCAGGCTCATTGCTTCATTGCTGGTGGCGGCCGTCTTCGCGGCGCCGGGGCCGGCTCTCGCTCAAACGGGCGATCCGGTCTACAATTATTATTATTACAACAATCAGGCGCATTCGCAGCAGGTCGGCTTCGCGCGCGGGACCTGCACCTGGTACGGCGTCGGCGCGGATCTCGAATGGGGGACCTATAGCAGCTACCCCGAATCGGAGCTGGTCGGCTATTGCACCGACGGCGTCTGGGAGCCGCTCTAGCCCCGGCCGGGCGACCGGCCCCAGGTGCGAACGCGAAGAAGGCCCCGCGGCGATGCGGGGCCTTGTTCGTTCAGGCGGCGATGGGGAGCGGATATTGGTCGGCTTCGCCGGCGGCCGCGGCCCGCGGCTCGGCTTCGGTCCCTGCGCGGACGGCGGGGAGCGGGTTGGGCGCGAGCAGGCGCGAGACGAGGACGAGCACCGCCAGGCCCAGATAGGCGTAGATCATGACGAGCGGATTCCACAGCAGGCCCAGAGCGAAGGCGGTCCGAAGGAAGAGCGGGTTGAAGCCGAAATCCTCGCCGAGCGCTTCGCAGACCCCGAGCACCGTGTCCTCGCGCCAGAAAATCGCGGGCTGATAGCTTTGCATCATAGACTCCATAAGCGACGCGGGGCGAGAGGCCCGCTTGATGCAAATCCTTAAGCATGAGCCGTGCCAGAATTCGGATGTCGCGGCTTTCCAGGGCGTTAGCCGGATGGCGCGCCGCGGCTCGCGCCGACCCGGCGGCGCACTGTCGCCAAATGTTGGGAATCGCCGCCAATCGCGGCGGTCATTTCGCGGCTATTGTCCGTTGCCGGCCACTTCATTGCCCAAAGCGGCGTTGACGGTGTTGGCGGCATTGGCTTCGATGCTGCGCAATTGCTCGTTGGCCTGATCCTCGAGGCTCTGCCCCGTGGCCTTGAGGTCGGTCTCGACCCGGCCCTCATAATCCGCGGCGCGGTTGACGATGACGCGGTTGGTCTCGTCGTAGATTTCGTTGACCGAGCGCTCGCGGGCCGGCCCGCAGGCGGCCAAAACGGCGCACGAAGCGAGGAGAGCGATCGGGGCGATGGGGGGGCGCTTCATGGCCCAACCCTATCCTCCTCGTCATTCCCGCGAAAGCGGGAATCCAGGCCGATTCCGAACCTTGCGCCCACGTTGTCTGGACTCCCGCTTTCGCGGGAGTGACGATGGGGCGGAATGAGTGGAGAAAGTGGGGAGCTTCTGTTGCTCGGTGCTCCCCGTACCGCCGGTGTCCGCTTCTGTTGCCCGGTGCGGCCCGAACCGCGCTTTTGTCCAATATAACTCAGTCCGTGAGGACCTCGTTACGCGGCAATCGCGAGCGCCTCGTTATCGTTGGCACTTGTGGTTTTGAGCCTTTAACGGGTTACTCAGCCCGGGTGAAAATACCGCCTTTGAATACACGTCGATCCTGGTTCGGCCCCATCAGCTGAGCCGCTCGGCCGGCACGTTTCATGCGTGCTGGCCGTCCGGCCTAAGTGGTGGAGCCGCCGGGTACTGCCCCCGGGTCCGCTGCATCTATTACACGGCACAATTTATCACCATAGCCGGCGCAAACCGGCACGCCCTATATAGGGCATGGCGGCTTAATGTGAAGTGAGCCCGCGCTCAGCCCTTCTTCCTGAGCTCGTCCCTGATCTCGCGCAGCAGGACCAGGTCGGCGGGGTCGGCCGCCGGGGCCGCCTCTTCCGCTTTCTTCTTCATCCTGTTGGCCGAGCGGACGACCAGGAAGATGATGAAGGCGAGGATCAGGAAGTTGATCAGGACGGTGACGAACTGGCCCCAGCCGAGCACGGGCACGCCGGCGTCCTTCAGCGCCAGATAGGTGAGCGGGCCCGAATAGCCGTCCGGCAGCGGCGCGAGCAGCATGTATTTCGAGGAGAAATCGAGCCCGCCGAACAAGGCGCCGACGACAGGCATGATGATGTCCTCGGTCAGCGAGGCGGTGATGGTGGCGAAGGCCGCGCCGACGATCACGGCGACGGCGAGATCGAGGACGTTGCCCCGAGCGATGAAATCCCTGAACTCCCGAAGCATGTCAGCCTCCCCGTTGCGGACCGGAAAGCGAAAGCCTACTTGCCTTGAAGCAAGATTAGAAGGGAGGGGCCCAAAATGACCCGCAACCGCATCCTCATCGTCGTCGGACTGATCGCCCTGCTGCTCGTCGGCCTGACCACCTGCGGGGTCAACAAGATCCCGACGGCCGAGGAGAATGCCAAGGCGAAATGGGCCGACGTCCAGAATTATTACCAGCGCCGCGCCGACCTCATCCCCAATCTGGTCGCGACCGTGCGCGCCGCCGCCGCGCAGGAGCGCAACGTGCTGAGGGAAGTGACCGAGGCGCGCGCCAGCGCCAGCCGGATCACCGTCACCGGCGAGCAGCTCACCGATCCGGCCGCGATGGCGCGCTTCGCCGAGGCGCAGGGCCGGCTCACCATCTCGCTGCAGCGCCTCCAGGAAGCCTATCCCGAGCTCAGGACCAACCAGAATTTCCTGACGCTCCAATCGCAGATCGAAGGAACGGAGAACCGGATCGCCACCGCCCGGCACGATTACAATGAGGCGGTGCAGAACTATAACGTCACGATCAGGACCTTCCCGACAGTCCTCGCGGCGCGGGTCATCTACGGCGCCCAGCCGATGGCGCCGTTCGAGGCCGAAGCGACCGCCCAGCGTGCGCCGACGGTCAACTTCGGCAACGGCCAGTAAGAGGCGGCGGGCGGCGTGAAAGCCCCCATTGCCCTCCTGGCCCTGCTCGCCCTGCTGCTCGCGAGCTGCGGCGGCGGCGGATCCGCGGGCGGGAGCCCCTCCTATCCGCGGCTGAGCGGGCGGGTGGTCGACACGGCCAATCTGCTCGATCCGGCGCAGGAGGCGGCGCTGACGAGCAAGCTCGAGGCGCTGCAGCGCGCCTCGAGCCGCCAGCTCGTCGTCGCCACGATCCCCGATCTGCAGGGCCGGTCGATCGAGGAATATGGCGTCGGGCTCGGCCGTTTCTGGCGGATCGGCCAGGGCGCCGCCAATAACGGCACGCTGCTGATCGTCGCGGTCGCCGAGAAGAAGATCAGGATCGAAATCGGCTATGGCCTCGAGGGCATCTTGACCGACGCGCTGTCGAGCAGGATCATCCGCGAGCGGATCACGCCGCGCTTCCAGGCCAATGATTATGCCGGCGGCATCATCGCCGGGACCGATGCGATCATCGCCCAGCTGCAGGCGCCGCGCGAAGCGGCCGAGCGGAATGTGGCCGAGGCATCGAGAGCGCCGAACGGCGAGGGCCGGCGGGCCGGCGGCGGCTCGCTGTTCGGGCTGATCATCTGGGGCGCGGTGCTGCTGTTCGTCCTGCTGGGCCTTCTCGGCAGGGGGCTGTTCGGCCGGCGCTATGGCCGGCGAGTCTCGATCTGGGGACCGGGGGACCGGGGCGGCGGCAGCGGCATCGGCTGGATGCTCGTCGGGATGGCCCTCGGCAGCCTCGGCGGGCGCGGCGGGCGCGGCGGCGGCTGGGGCGGCGGCGGTAGCAGCGGAGGCGGCGGCGGCTTTTCGGGCGGCGGCGGCTCGTTCGGCGGCGGCGGGGCTTCGGGAGGATGGTGATGATCGCGCTCGGCCCGGAAGACGATGAGCTGGTCAGCGCCGCGGTGGCGAAGGCCGAGCGGATCAGCGACGGCGAGATCGTCACCATCGTCGCCGCCCGCTCCGACGCCTATCACGACGTCGGGCTCCATTATGCGGTGCTGGCGATGCTGCTCGTGCCCGTATTGGGCTCGGTCGTTCCCCAGGGCTGGATCGATTGGGGCACAAGCCTGCTGTTCGGCTGGAATGCGGAGATCGGCTTTCGCACCCTGATGCTGCTCATGTTCGTGAAAATGACCGTCCTGTTCCTGATCGTCCGCTACGCGCTCGCCTGGCAGCCGTTGCGCATGATGCTGACCCCGGGCCGGACCCGGACCCGGCGCGTCCATCGCCGCGCCGTCGAGCTGTTCCGGGCGAGCTGCGAATTGAAGACTCGCGGCCGCACCGGCATCCTCCTCTATCTCTCGCTCGCCGAGCGGCGCGCCGAGATCGTCGCCGACAAGGCGATCGCCGACCAAGTCGAGCCGGAGGTGTGGGGCGAGGCGATGACGGTGCTGATCGACGAGGTCAAAGCGGGGCGCCCGGGCCAGGGCCTGGCGCTCGCCATCGACCGGATCGGCGGAGTGCTGGCCGAAATCCTCCCGCCGACCCGCGACAATCCGGACGAGCTTCCCAACCGGCTGATCCTGCTGTGAGCCGCGCCGGGGACGAGCCTGAGGAGAGTCTCTGGGAGGGGCGCTACATCGCCGCCAAGAGGCGCGGCAAATGGGAATATGTCTCGCGCACGAAGGGCGTCAGCGCGGCGGTGATCCTCGCCGTGGACGACGGCCCCTTTGGCGAAGCTCAGGACAGGCACGTCCTCCTCGTCGAGCAATATCGCGTGCCGCTCGGCAAGTCCTGCCTCGAGCTTCCCGCCGGCCTGATCGGCGACGAGACCAAAGGCGAGGCGGCCGAGGCCGCCGCCGCCCGCGAGCTCGAGGAGGAGACCGGCTACCGCCCGGCGCGGGTGACCGACCTCGGATATTATTACAGCTCGCCCGGAATGGTCTCCGAAGGCTTCAACTTGCTCCGCGCCGAGGGGCTGGAGAAGGTGAGCGAGGGCGGCGGCGTCGACGGCGAGGACATCATCGTCCACCGGGTGAAGCTCGAGGACGTGCCCGCTTTCGTGGCGGCGAAGCGCGCCGAAGGCTGCGCGATCGACGTCAGGATGCTGCTGCTTCTGGCGGGGGATTTGCTGCGCTGACGCCGGACGGGGACAGTTGCTTTCACGCGCCGGCGCTTACGGACAAGCGGGGCAGCCGAAAGTAACTGTACCCTTTTCCCCTACCGGAAATTGTCGGCGTAGGCCTGGATCTTGAGCTTCGGCTCGGGGGGAGCCGCAAGCACATGGGCGTCGATCCCAGCGCGCGCCGCATAGCCAAGCGCCGCCTCCCGCGTCGGGAAGGTCAGCCGGACCTGCTCCTGGGTCTCCGCGCCACCGGCCCAGCCGGTCAAGGGGTCGGGCCGCTGCGGGCGCGCGGATTCAAACTCCAGCACCCACAGGCCGACGCGGGCCCGGCCCGATTGCATGGCGTTCTTGTCGCGCTGGTAGATCCGTGCGGCCATGGCTCTCGCCCTGCCGAAGAATGCGACGCGAATCAAGAACGCACGCCGCGCTCGCTGACGGCACGAGGAGTCATCCCGGCCTTCGCCGGGATGACCCTGTCCGGTGCGGAGAGCAGGGCTAGCGGCACGCTTGTCGCCCTTCTATCAGGCCGAGGATGGCGAGGGAGGAGACCAAGCGCGGGATCAGCCGCCGGCAGCTGCTGATCGGCGGCGGTGCCGGCCTCGGCCTCTATGTCGCCTGGCGTTTCTGGCCGCGCACCTATGCGCCGAACCTTCGGGTGCGCGAGGGCGAGACCCTGTTCAACGCCTTCCTCAAGATCGGCCGGGACGGCCATGTCGCGGTCGCGGTGCCGCAGACCGAATTGGGCCAGGGCGTCTATACCAGCCTGCCGCAGATCCTCGCCGACGAGCTCGGCGCGGACTGGCGCACGGTTTCGGTCGAGCCGGCGCCGGTCGGCCCGCTCTACGCAAACATCATGCTCGCCGAGGAGGCGGCCGACGACAGTGGCTGGCCCGAGGCGCTGCGCGGCGCCGGCCGCTGGGTGGCGCGCGATTTCGCCACCCGCAATTCGCTGATGCTGACCGGCGGCTCGACCTCGGTGCGCGCCTTCGAGCCAAGGCTGCGCGAGGCGGGCGCGGCGGCGCGGGTGATGCTGTGCATGGCCGCGGCCGCGCGCTGGAGCGCCAATTGGGAAGAGCTCGAGACCCGCCAGGGCTTCGTGTGGCGCGATGCCGACCGCCTCCCCTTCGCCGAGCTCGCCGAGGCCGCCGCCGGCCACCGCCCGCCGGCGCCGCTGCCGATGCGCGACGATGTCGACGGCAGGCTCGCCGGCCAGCCGCTGCCGCGGCTCGACGCCCCGTCCAAGATCGACGGCAGCGCCCTGTTCGCGGCCGACATACGCTATCCCGACATGGTCTATGCCGCGGTGCATAGCGGGCCCTGGGGCAGCCGGCTCGCCGCGATCGACGCCGCCGCCGCGCGCGCCGTCACCGGCGTGCTCCAAATCTTCGAGGAGGCCGAATGGGTGGCGGCGGTCGGCGTCAATTGGTGGGCGGCCTGGCGCGCGCTCGAGGCGGCCCGGCCGCGCTTCGCCCTGCGCCAGCCCTTGGCCGACAATCGCGGCATCGGCGCCGCCCTCGACGCCGCCTTCGACGCCAATGACGAGGACCGCGTGTTCGAGGCCGGAACGATGGCGAACGGCTTTCCCGGCGCAAGCCCCGTCGAGGCCCGCTACGACGTCGGCCTCGCCCCCGCCGCGCCGATCGAGCCCCTGACCGCGACCGCCCGGATCGTCGGCGACGGCATCGAGGTCTATGCGCCGAGCCAGGCGCCGGGCCTCGCCCGCGCCGCGATCGCCCGCGCCGCCGGCCTGGCCGAGAGCAATGTGACCTTCTTCCCGACGCTCGCCGGCGGCGGCTATGGCCGCAAGCTCGAGATGATGGCGATCGAGCAGGCGGCGATCCTGGCGCAGCGGATGCGCCGGCCGGTCCAGCTCACCTGGTCGCGCCACCAGGAGATCCAGCGCGACAGCTACCGGCCGGCGGCGCAGGCGCGGATGACCGGCTGGATGAAGCAGGGCCGGATCGAGGCCTGGCGGGCGCGGATCGCGGCGCCCGCCACCGCCGCCCTGGTCGCGGCGCGGATCGGCGCCGGCGGCTCCATCGTCCGCCCCGGCCGGGCCGCCGTCGCCGGCGCGGTGCCGCCTTACGCCATCCCCAACGTCTTCGTCGATCATGCGAGCGCCGATCTCGGCATCGAGACCGGCCTGTGGCGCGGCGCCGCGCACAGCTACACCTGCTATTTCACCGAATGCTTCATCGACGAGCTCGCCCGCGCCGCCGGCCTCGAGCCGCTCGCCTTCCGCACCTTCCTGCTGCAGAACAATCCGCGCCTCGCCCGCTGCCTCGCCACCGCGGCGTCGGTCGGCGGCTGGGACGGCGGCCCGCCGGGCAGCGGCATGGGGCTCGCCTGCCACAGCGCCTTCGGCTCGCACATCGCCTGCCTGGTCGAGGTCGAGGTCCGGAGCGACCAGCGCCTGCGCGTGCTTCGCGCGGTCGCCGCGGTCGATTGCGGGCGGGTGATCAACCCGGAGATCGTCAAGCAGCAGATTGAGGGCGGCATCGTCCACGGCGTCTCGGCAGCGATCGGCCGGCCGATCGAGATCGTCGGCGGCGTTCCGGCGGCGCAGACGATCGCCGCCTACGGCCTGCCGATCCTTCGCGACGCGCCCGACGTCAGCGTCGAATTGATCGAAAGCGAGGAGGCGCCGGGCGGCATCACCGAATTGGGCGTCGCCCCCGCCGCGCCCGCCATCGCCAACGCTTATTTCTCGCTGACCGGCCAGCGCGTGCGCTCCCTGCCGATCGTGATCGGAGCGCCCCGGACATGAAGCGGCCGAACGACCATCCCGCCATCCCGGCGCCCAGGATCGGCGTGCTGCTGATCAACCTCGGCACGCCCGATGCGCCGGAGCCGGCTGCGGTGAAGCGCTATTTGCGCGAGTTCCTCTCCGACCCGCGAGTCGTCGAAATCCCGCAATTGGTCTGGCAGCCGATCCTGAGGGGCATCATCCTCAACACCCGCCCGAAGAAGTCCGCCCATGCCTATCGGCAGGTGTGGATGGCGGAAGGCTCGCCGCTCGCCGTCTTCACCGCGCGCCAGGCCAAGGCGCTGCAGGGCGCGTTCGGCCCGGACGCGATCGTCGATTATGCCATGCGCTACGGCAGGCCGGCCATTTCCGAGCGCATCGACGCGCTCAAGGCGGCGGGCTGCGAGCGCATCCTGCTGGCGCCGCTCTACCCGCAATATTGCGCGGCGACGACGGCGACCGCCACCGACGAGGCGTTCCGCCATCTGCGCCGCCTGCGCTGGCAGCCGGCGGTGCGCACCCTGCCGCCTTATCATGACGACCCGCTCTATATCGCGGCGCTGGCCGAATCCGCGCGCACGTCGCTGGCCGCGCTCGATTTCGAGCCGCAGGCGCTGATGGTCAGCTTCCACGGCATGCCGCAGCGCACATTGGAGCTCGGCGATCCTTATCATTGCCATTGCCGCAAGACCGCGCGGCTGCTCGGCGAAGCGCTCGGCCGGGACGTCGACGTCGCCTTCCAGTCGCGCTTCGGCCGCGCCAAATGGCTGGAGCCGGCGACCGACACGAGGCTCGCCGCTCTGCCCGGCGAGGGCGTCACCCGCCTCGCCATCCTCGCGCCGGGCTTTGCCGCCGATTGCCTGGAGACGCTGGAGGAGCTTGCGATCCGCGGCCGCGACACCTTCACGGGCGCGGGCGGCACGGATTTCGCCTATCTCCCCTGCCTCAACGATTCGGCGCCGGGCATCGAGATGCTGCGCGCGCTGATCGCCCGCGAGCTTGAAGGATGGCTGCCGCCGCAATAAGGGCCTCTCCATAAAAGAAACCAAGGAGAGAGATATGGCACGCGTTGCGATCGTCACCGGCGGCACCAGAGGCATAGGCGAAGCGATCAGCGTCGCGCTCAAGGACCAGGGCGTCACCGTCGCCGCCAATTATGCCGGCAATGACGAGAAAGCGCGCGCCTTCACCGAGCGGACCGGGATCAAGGCCTATAAATGGGACGTCGCCGATCTCGACGCCTGCCTCGCCGGGGTCGCCGCGGTCGAGGCCGAACTGGGTCCGGTCGAGGTCGTCGTCAACAATGCCGGAATCACCCGAGACGGCACGATGAAGCGGATGGGCCGCGAATCCTGGGACGAGGTGATGGACGTCAATCTCGGCGGCTGCTTCAACATGACCAAGGCGGTGTGGGACGGGATGAACGCGCGCAAGTTCGGCCGGATCGTCAATATCGGCTCGATCAACGGCCAGGCCGGCCAATATGGCCAGGTCAATTACGCCGCCGCCAAATCGGGCATTCACGGCTTCACCAAGGCGCTGGCCCAGGAAGGCGCCCGCGCCGGAATCACCGTCAACGCGATCGCGCCCGGCTATATCGACACCGAGATGGTCGCCGCGGTGCCGCCCGACGTGCTCGAGAAGATCGTCGCCAAGATCCCGGTCGGCCGCCTCGGCAAGGCCGAGGAGATCGCCCGCGGCGTCACCTTCCTCTGCTCGGAAAATGGCGGCTTCATCACCGGCAGCACCCTGTCGATCAACGGCGGGCAGCATATGTATTGACGGAACGAGGCGGATTGGAGGCGCAGCCGAAACCCGCCGGTGCGCGAAGCGCACGTTCCGGCACGGCCGACGGGCGCCGAAAGGCGTCCCGATCGACGGCGGCTTTGCCGCCGGCGCGGCTCTGAGCTGATCATGGGGCCCGTAAAGCGCTCGATCATGATCGCCGGCCATGCGACCTCGGTCAGCCTGGAGCCGGTCTTCTGGGACGCGCTGCGGGACGCGGCGGAGGCGGAAGGCCTGCCGCTCAACGCCCTGGTCGCGCGGATCGACGCCGAGCGGGTGCTCGGGCGCGATCCGGCCAACCTCGCCAGCGCGATCCGCGTCTGGCTGTTCGAACGGGCCAAGGCCTGACATCCGCGATGTCGTCATCCCGGACTAGATGATGGGGCTGCGCTGTCCCCCGGACAGCG
>DASYKV010000032.1:0-80305 GCA_035994965.1 Allosphingosinicella sp. | reverse complement strand
TAGTCGATATAGCGGACCGGATTGCCGATGCGCGGATCGAAGGCGTCCAATTTGGCGAGCGCGGCGGTGCGGGTCGCCTCGTCCATCCAGGCATTGGCGCGCAGCCGCTCGCCGAGCGCGGCGCGAAGATCGCCGACCAGCTCGGTCATCTGGCGCCGGCTGCTCTCGGGGAAGTGGCGGCGGATGTAGATTTCGCCGACCGCCTCGCCGAGCGTGCCGTCGAGCAGGCCGAGGCCGCGCTTCCAGCGGTCGCGCTGCTGCTCGACGCCGCGAAGCGCGCGCGAGTAAAAATCGAAATTGGCCTGGTCGAAAGCGCGCGGCAGATATTGGGCGTAGGTGCGGATGAAGTGGAAGGTCATATAGTCCTTCCAGGTCTCCAGCGGCACCTCGTCGAGCAGCCGGCCCTCGGCCTGGATGGCGGTGGTCTGGCGGACGATCATGGTCTGGACGTCGCCCAGGCCCTGGGTGCGGAGCAGCAGCGGCCAGTTGAACTGCGGCGCCAGCTCGGCGAGCTGGGCCGGAGTCATCGGATTGATCGACTGGGTGACGTCGCGGCTGCGCTCCGGAGTCCAGTGCGCCTCGGCGATCCGCCGCTCGAGCGCGATGATCGCATCGGCCTTGGCCTCAGGGTCGGCGATGCCGGCGAGGCGCAGCATCGTCGTCACATAAGTGCGGTAGGCGGCGCGATAGGTATCGAACTGGGCGCCCTCGCGCAGATAATAATCGCGGTTGGGCATTCCGAGCCCGCTCTGGGCGGTGCCGGCGACATAACGGGTCGGATCGGCCGGATTGGGGGTGATGCCGACGCCGATCGGCGCCGGATAACCGGGCGTGGCGAACAGGATGACCAGGTCGTCGCGGTTGCGCACCGCGGCGATGCGGCCGAGATACGGGGTCAGCACGGCGGCGCCGCGCGCCTCGATTCCGGCCTCGTCCATCCAGCTCGCATACATTGCGGCGACCTGGCGGCTGACCGGGTCGGTGCCGCGATTGGCGGTCTCGACGATCGCACGCAGCTGCGCCTCGACATCCTCGCTGAGCACGGTGCCGACGCCCCAGGCCTGGCGGTCGGCCGGGATCGGGTTGGCCGCGAACCATGTCCCGTTGGCGTAGCGCCAGAAATCGTCCCCGGGCTTGATCGCCGGATCGCGGGCGGTGAGGTCGACGCCCCAGCGGCCGTAGCGCGACGCGGCGGGCGGCCGCGCCGCCGGCGCCTTGGCGGCGGGCGCGCCGCCGGTTCGAGCGCCGGTTTGCGCGACGAGCGGCGCCGTGCCGGCCAGGAGAAGCGCCGAGAACAGCGCGATGCGAGCTTTAGCCATGAATAAATGCCTCCAAGCGGCGGGCCATGAGGCGCGCCGCTTCCCGATAAATGTCCCCGCGCACCCGTTGGCGGCGCCGCCGATTCGCGCAAGTGTTTTTTCGACGAAACGCTTGATCGCTCTTGCGAAATTCACGACGGGCCGGGTCGAACCACTCATCTATGTTATTGCGGCCGGCCGGCGGGGGGCGGATAGGCGCCATATGCTGTTCCGCTTCGGCCCCGAGGACCTTCACGGCGTGCGCATCCTGATCGTCGAGGACGAGGCCTATCTCGCCGCCGACCTCGCCGAGGCGTTGCGCGCCCGCGGCGCGACCGTGATCGGGCCGGCGGCGACGCTCGACGAGGCCTATCGCGCGGTCGCCTCGCACTGGATCGACCGCGCCGTGCTCGACGTGAACCTCGACGGCGAGATGAGCTTCCCCCTCATCGACCGGCTCGAGGCCGCCGGAATCCCCTATGTCATCGCCACCGGCTATGCCGCCGAGGCGCTGCCCGAACGCTTCCGCGGCAAGCCGCGGCTGGAGAAGCCCTATCGGGCGGAGGCGCTTGCGCTGCTGATGGCGGGGACGGGGTAGAACAAGCAAACCACTGGAAACACCGTTCGCCCTGAGCCTGTCGAAGGGCTTTCCTTCTTGCGATAGAAGAAAAGGAGAGGGCTGCGACAAGCTCAGCCCGAACGGGTTGGGGGTCTCGATACCCGCCTGACTACCGGGGCACCTCCGCGATCCGGTCCGGCGTCACCGCGAACAGGCGCTGGGGATCGCCGGCGACCACGACCAAGGGGTGGCCGGTCCAGATCGACAGGAAGACGTGGATCTCCTGGGGCAGCGGATCGAGCAGATGGGTGACCGCGATCGGCGCCGGCCGGGCGCCCGCCGCCGGCTCGGCCGCCGCCGTCTCGAGGCAGGCATTGGTGAAGCTGCGCGTGGCGGCGACGCTGCCGTCGGCGGCGATGCTGGTCTTGAAATGGCCGCCGAGGAAATAGAAGCCGCGCCGGGTCTGCGGGCTGATCTGGTAGACGTCGATCGGGCCGTCGGCGCTCGCCGGCGGGACCACGAAGACGTTGAAATCCTCGCCCGCGCAGGGCCGGTTCTCGAGCCTGGCGGTCGCGGCGCGGGCGGCGGCCATCCGCGCCTGGATCGGATTGAGCGGCGGCCGGGCGGCGGCGGCGATATGGACGTCGCGCGAGACGATCCGGCCGCCAAGGATGGTGACCCGGTAGACGATGACCGGGCCGGCATCGCTGTCGGCGTAGAAGGTGACGGCGACTCCATTGCCCTCCGGCTCGGCGATCCAGCCGGCGATTCCGGCGGCATTGGGATCGGAGATCCGGCTCAGCATGTCTTGGGTGGCGAAGCGGCCCGAGCGGTCGATCAGCCCGAGCAGCCGGCCGCGCTGGACGGCGGCGTCGAGCGCGGCGAGCTCGGCCCGGCTGAGCGGCTGCGGCGGGCCGGAGAGGACGGGGCGCGGCGGGGGAGAGGGCGCCGGCACCGGCTCAGCCGCCGGCGGCGGCGTTGGCGCGGGCTCGGGAGCCGGTGGCTGGGCTTCGGGCCGCGGCTCATCCTGCAGGCTCTCGACGGTGTTGGCGAGCCCCGAAAGGCCGTTTTCGGCCGGCGGCGCGGCCTCTTGCGCAAGCGCGTTGACGGCGAGCAGGGCCGCGGCGGACGCGGTCAGGAAGAGCGGAGCCAGACGCATGCACATGTCCTCAGCTGTTTGCCGCGCGGCCTTGGACCGGGGCGCGGCGGCGATCAAGCGGGCAAAGCTCAGACGAGCAGGCTGCGCGCTTTCTCGATCAGCGCTTCCTGGTCCTCGGGCCGGGGCGGCACGATCAGGCCGCGCTGGACGGCGGGGCGGGCGGCGATCGCGTCCATCCAGCGGACGAGGTGATCGAGGCCGTCGATCGGGACGCCCGGCCATTCGTGGATGCGGGCCCAGGCGTAATTGGCGATGTCGGCGATCGAATAGTCGCCGGCGAGATATTCGTGATCGGCGAGGTGGCCGTCGAGCACCTCCAGCAGCCGCCGGCTCTCGCGCCGGTAGCGGTCGATCGCGGCCGGGATCACTTCGGGGAAATAGCGCGAGAAGACGTTGGCCTGGCCCATCATCGGCCCGAGCCCGCCCATCTGGAACATCAGCCATTGCACGACCCGGCTTCGGCCCTTCTCGTCGGCGGGGATCAGCCTGCCTTCGCGCTCGGCGAGGTAGAGCATGATCGCGCCGCTCTCGAAGATTGGGAAGTCGCCGTTCCCGGTGTCGACGATGGCGGGGATTCGGCCATTGGGGTTGATCGCGGTGAACCAGGGCTCCTTCTGAGCGCCGGACGACAGGTCGATGGGGTGGACCTCGTAAGGCAGGCCGAGCTCCTCGAGCGTGATCGAGACCTTGTAGCCGTTCGGCGTCGGCGAGGTGTAGAGCTGGATCATCGTGGCTTCCCCAATCGTCACACGGCTTACGTGAGATCGAACAGGTCGGTGTTCATGGGTCCCGGATCAAGTCCGGGATGACGTATCTTGGATCAGCCGACCATCAGCTCGCAGCCGAAATTGAGGCCGACGCGGCCGTCTCTCGCCCAGCGGACGAAGGCGTGGATCGGGCTGCAGCCGTCGAAGCGAATGATCACGCTCTCGCCGAGCCGGGGCGCGATGTCGCTTTCGATCATCGTTCCGCGGGAGGAGATGTTGACCACCGGCACGACGTAGGAGGCGCCGCGGAAGAGCAGAGTGGAGCTTTCGCCCGGGACTTCGCGGCGCGGCTCGCGGCGGCGTTCGGCCGGGTGCGATGCCCTTGCCTCGCGCGGTCGCAACTGAGTCGCCATGGCCAATCCCCCCGGATCGTTGGGAGTGGAGGATCGCAGACAGAGGTTACGGAAATGTGAGCGACTTTGCCCCTCTCCCCACTGGGGAGAGGGGGCTTCTAGTCCTCGTCCTGCCCGATCGCCGCCGCGGGGGCGCCGCCGCCGTCGCCGTCGGCTTCCCAATAATAAGGCAGGCGCTGGCGGTTGCCGGTGACGGTCTCGTTGAGCGTGGCCGCTTCGTAGAGGCGGCCGTTCAGCATCACCCGGTCGATATGGTCCGAATTGCGGATGTCCCGGGTCGGATCGTCATTGAGGATGATCAGGTCGGCGAGCTTGCCCGGCTCCAATGTGCCAATGTCGCGGAAGCCGTAGATGCGGGCGGCGTCGGCGGTGCCGTGGCGCAGCGCCTCGACCGGGGTGGCGCCGCCGCGGACGTGGCTCCACAATTCCCAATGCTCGGCCATGCCCGGCTGCTGGCCGTGGCCGCCGATCGCGACGAGCACGCCGCGCTGGGCGAGCCGGTGCGATTCGCGGGCGCTGTACTGGTCGACGAACTGGTCGGCGGGCGCGCTGACGTTGCGCACCCGGGCGGCGAGCTGGGCCGGCGGCGTGTGGCGGGTGAGCAGGGGATGCTGCCAGACCGGCGTCGCCTGGCTCCAATAGGGGTCGCCGGCAAGGCCGCCATAAGTGACGACGAGGGTCGGATTGTAGCCGACCTGGGTCTGGCTGAAGAGGCTGACCACGTCCTCGTAGAAACGCTGCTGCGGGATATTGTGCTCGAGCGTCGAATTGCCGTCCTGGATCAGGGTGATGTCCATCTGGAACAGCGAGCCGCCCTCGGGCACGACCAGGATGTTCTCGGCCCGCGCGGCGGCGGCGACCTGCTGGCGCTGGTTGCGGCGCGGCTGGTTGTAATTCTTGATCGAATGGGCGCCCTCGCGCTCGAGCCGGCGGACGTGGTTGAGCGCGTCGTCATAGCTGTCGATCAGCGCGTAGCGACCGGGCGAGCGGGCGCCGTAGACGATCTCGCCCGAGGAATAAGTGCGCGGCGCCAGGATCAGGCCGACGCGCTGCATCTCGCCCGCGGCGAAGATTTCGGACGCGGTGCTCGACGGATCGTGGACGGTGGTGACGCCCATG
The DNA here is from genome assembly GCA_035994965.1 of Allosphingosinicella sp. GTDB lineage: Bacteria > Pseudomonadota > Alphaproteobacteria > Sphingomonadales > Sphingomonadaceae > Allosphingosinicella. Next base: position 75,050 of record DASYKV010000032.1, on the reverse strand, counting down.
GCGAGATGGGACATGGCCGACCAGTTCTGCTGCGGGATGAGGTCGTCCTCGCCCTGGATGCCGTGGGCGTGGCCGTCGACCAGACCGGGGATGATGAACTTGCCGGCGACGTCGACGATTCGCGCCGCGGCGGGGATGGTCACCGAGGCGCGCGGGCCCACTGCACGGATGCGGTTGCCTTCGATCAGGATGACCGCGTCGTCGATGATGCCGCCCTCGGCATTGGCCATGGTGGCGACCCGGGCGCCGACCAGAGCGGTCCAGCCGGCCGGAACGTCGGCCGCGACGGTCATCGACAGCGAGAAGCCGGTCGTGGGCGGGCTGTAGGCGGTGCCGCCCGGCGCATTGCGCAGCAGGTCCGGCGCATTGGCGCCGTAGAGCGTCGGGCCGAGGCTCCAGGACAGGCGATTGCCGGCCCAGCCTGGATAATTGGCGCCGCCGGTGGAGACCCGGGTCAGCGGCATCTGCGAGCCGCGGGCCGACAGCTCCAGCACCCGGTTCGCACCGAAGAAGGGCGTGACGAAGAGGTTGTAATTCTCGGTGAAGGCGAGCGCGCGGCCGTCGGGCGAAAGCTCGAAGCCGGTGACCATCTCGCCCTGGGCGTGGTCGCGCCGGCTGCCGCCGTTGAGATCGACGCTGATCAGCTTGCGCTTCTGCTGCTCGTTGACCTCGACGAAGACCCGGTCCGAGGCGCTGCCGAACTGGGGGTTGCCGCCGTCGGCGACGATCCGGACCGCGGGCCCGCCGGCCGAAGGCACGCGGAAGATGCCGGTCTGCTCCGACCAGCGGTTGGAGGTCATGCCGCCGCCGCCGCTGACCTCGTAGACGATGGTGCCGCCGTCGGGCGAGAAGCGCGGCCGGCGGTAATGGCCGGGCACCTGGGTGATCGTGCGCGGGTTCGAGCCGTCCGCCGCGGCGGTGCGGATCTCGCCGAGCCTGGCATCGTTCCACGAGACGAAGGCGATCCGCGAGCCGTCGCGCGACCAGGTCGGGAAGAGCTGGAAATCGCCGTCGGGCGCGGTCAGCAGGCGCGGCGCGCCGCCCGTCGCATCGGCGAGATAGAGCCGGCCGAGCGTTTCGAACACGATCCAGCGGCGGTCCGGCGAGACTGCGGCGAAGCGCGGCATTCGGGTGGTGACCGTCGGCGGCGCGACGTCGACCACGGGCCGCGGCGGATCGATCACCGCTCTCGTGTCGCTGACCTCAAAAGGGATTTCGGCGGCGCCGGCGCCGTCGCGATTGACCCGCCTGATCTTGCCGCCCGCCCAGAACAGGATCGTGCCGCTGTCCGGAGTCCAGGCCATGTTGGGATAGACTCCGTGCACCGCCCAGGTCTCCTGCAGATCCAGATCGAGATCGGCATAGACCTGGCGCTCCTCGCCCGAGCGCAGATCCTTGACGAAGAGCCGCGAGCGGCCGCCGGTGCGGTGCACGTAAGCGAGCCAGCGGCCGTCGGGCGAGGGCGTCGGCCGGACCGCGCCGCCGGGGCCGCCGGCGACCTGCGTGCGCTCGCCGGTGGCGATGTCGAAACGCTCGATCGCGAACACCTGCTGGTTCGAATCCTGCGCATATTCGAAGGTGTTGCCGGGCGTGACGTTGCGGCTGAAATAGATGGAATTACCGTCGCGGGCATAAGCGGGCTCGCCCAATTCCTTCTGGAATTGCGGATTGGGCCGCTCGACCAAAGGCACGCCCTCGCCGACGCCCGAGACATGATAGAGCCAGATCTCGCCGGTGCCGAGCGAGCGTTGCGTGGTGAAATGCTTGCGCGCCGCGATATATTGACCGTCGGGGCTCCAGGTCGGCGCGTTGAGCAGCCGGAAGGTCTCGCGCGTGATCGCCCGGGCGCCGGTCCCGTCCGCGTTCATCACCCAGATATTGTCGCCGCCGCCCCGGTCCGAGGTGAAGGCGATCAAGCGCCCGTCCGGCGAGAAGCGCGGCTGCATGTCGAAGGCGAGGCCGGAGCTGATCCGAGTCGGCCGCCCGCCCGCGATCGGCATGGTGTAGATGTCGCCGAGCAGGTCGAAGGCGATCGTCCGCCCGTCGGGGCTGACGTCGACGTTCATCCAGGTGCCTTCGGTGACGTTGATCGGCACCTGGCGGAGGCGCTGCCCCGGCGGCGCGTTGACGTCCCACGCCGGCGCATCGCCGCTTGCGCCGCCGCGGCGCGGCTGCGCGAGCGCGCTGGTGGAGACGAGCAGCAGCGAAAGCGCGGCGAAACTGCGGATCATGAGCGAAAACCCCCGGGACTCAGGCGTCGGAAAGGCTGGGGTGGTGCACTAGTCCCGCAAGACACGTCAAGCGCCGCTCGACGAGCGGCCGCCGCTGGGTCGGGCCCGGCGGACTGGGGCCATCACTTAGGCCGTCATGCTGACCTTGTTTCAGCATTCAGTGACGCGCCACTGCGCGGCGGAAGACTGGATCCTGAAACGAGTTCAGGGGGACGTTTGGGGGCCGCTCAGGCGGCTTCATTTTGTTGGATACATGTAGGAATTGAGGGCGCAGTTCCCCTTTTGTTCAAACTCCATCGAGCGAAAGGACCTCATCATGACCGCAGATTTCGCCATCAAGGAACCGTGCCGCGCGGCCACGACCGCCAACATCACGCTTTCCGGCCCTCAGACCATCGACGGCATCGCGCTCGCCGCCGGCGACCGCGTGCTCGTCAAGGCGCAGTCAACCGCCAGCGAAAACGGCATTTATACGGCCGCATCGGGCGCCTGGGCGCGCGCGACCGACTTCGACGCGAGCGCCGAGGCGATCGGCGGCACGCAGGTGCTGGTCACGTCCGGCACGCTGAACGCCGGCAGCGCGTGGCGGATCGCCGGGCACGGCACGATCACGCTCGGAACGACGGCGATCGCCTTCGAGCGCGCCATCGACAGCGATTCCGTCGCCTTTCTCCAGCAGGGGCCGGGCGCCGTGATTCGGGGCGCCGAGGCCAAGCTGCGCGATTTCATCAACGTGCTCGATTTCCACGACGCGGCCGACAACGACATCACCGATGCGCTGGAGACCGTTATCGATACCGCCGCGCCAGGCTTCGACGCGATCCAGATCTTCGTTCCCGAAGGCCAATATGGCGTGTCGCGGCAGCTCATCCCGAGCCGGCCGATCACGTTGCGCGGGGCGGGCATGTACGCCACCGAACTGACCTTCTACGATCTGGAGGAGGAGGAGGTCGACGACGTCTTCAAAGGCGCGATCAGCATCACCGAGACTTCGAATTTCTCGGTCATCCAGGACATTTGCATTGCGATCGCCGAGGAGGGGCGGCCCAGCGGGCTCGATTACTGCCTGTGGGCCTCGGCGCGCCTTTTCGCGACCAACGTCCGGCTGATGAACGGCGGGCTCAAGGTGCGCGCCGGGGGCGCAATGGTCGGCGGCGGAGACCCGGTGGCCGGCGTCGCCAACAACAGCGTGTTCCAGAACGTCGTCAGCATCCTCGCGCCCGAGCACGCCTTCTTCTTCAACGGCAGCGAGGTCAACGCCTGCACGATCATCGGCTGCACCGCCATCGACATGAACGAAATCGGCTTCTGGGACGCGAGCTTCCTGGGCAACACCTATACGGGCTGCTGCGCCGACGGCGGCGCCGGCGGCGCCGTCTCGGCCTACAAGCACAGCAATGTGGCGGGCGTTAATTGCAGCCTCTTTTCGGGCTGCTATGCCGAGAGCACCTTCACCGGCGACGTCTGGGCCATCGAAACCGGCGGCCTGATCCTGCAGCCGCAGGGCATCCTGCCGGAGCCGATCGGATCGCTCGGCAACCCCACCTTCGCCTCGGCCGAAAGCTCCGGCCTGTGGGGCAATGTGCCGCTGACCATGACGCCGCGCAAGCAGGACGCCTTCACCATCGGCGATGCGACCAACAAGGCGGCCTGCTTCCACGCCAACGGCCTGCACATCCGCGACCGCGACGGCAATCTCAACCAGTTCACGGCGGCGGCGGACGGCTCCATGCTGCTCAAGGCGAATTTCCCGGAATACGCCAACAATGGCGCCGCGGCCGGCGCCGGGCTCGCGGTCGATTCGGTCTACAGGACGGCCACCGGCGAGCTGCGGGTGGTCGTCTGACGGCTGTTCCCCGGCCCGGCATTCTCCGGGCCGGGGTGCGCGGCGTCGGTCCGGACAAGGCTTCCTAACCCGCGGCTCCTGACGTACCCGTCTCGACGGATCCGAAATGCGAGGACGCCGTCATGCGCAGACCACAGATTCTCGTCGTCCCGGCCGGCGTGGCCGGCGCCGCCTTGCTTGCCCTGGCGGGGTGCGGGCGGAGTGATGCGCCCGCCGCCAACGAGGCCGCCGCGCCGCCGCCGGCCAACGCCGCCGCCGCGCCCGCAATGCCCGCCGACGGCATTCCGGCCTATCCCGGCGCCACCGCCGAGGGCGGCGACATCAGGGTGAGCAGCGGGGCCGGCGAAACCCAGGGACGCATGTTCACCTTCCACACCCCCGACCCGCCGGTCCGGGTGATCGATTATTATGCCGGGGCGGCCGGCCGGGCCGGCTATGGGATCGGCGAACGCTCCGGCACCGGCCGGAGCGCGACCCTGCGCGCCAGCCGCGGCGAGGATCTGGTGCTGCGCGTGACCGCCACGCGGACCGGCACATCGACCATGGTCGATGTGGTGGTCGGCGAATCCAGCCTTTCGCCTCCGCAGGCGCCGGCCCGCTAGGGTGAGGATTCAATTAGAATGGGACTTGCCGCCGCGTAACCAAGGAAGTCATCCCGGCGAAGGCCGGGACCCATGAACTCGGGAGGTGCAACTGGGGCGATGAGGCGTCGCTTGTCCTCCCCGCTCGGTGTTCATGGGTCCCGGCCTTCGCTGGGATGACTCTGAGATTACCAGACAATCTTCCCAGGCTTATTGAGTCCGGACCCTAGTCCCCGAATGCCGCCTTCAATTCCTCGAGCCAGGGCCCCGCATTCCCGTCGCTCGGGGCGCGCCAGTCGCCGCGCGGGCTGAGCGCGCCGCCGCCGGAGACCTTGGGGGAATTGGGGATGGCCGAGCGCTTGAACTGGCTCGTCTGGAAGAAGCGGAAGCAGAAGACCTCCAGCCATTTGCGGATAGTCGGCAGGTCGTACTGGCGTTTCAGCGCCTCGGGATAATGGAAGGGCCACAAGCCCGCTTCGGCATCCTTCCACGCAGCGTGCGCCATGAAGGCGACCTTGGACGGCGGCTGCCCGTGGCGGAGGATGTGGTAGAGGAAGAAATCGTGGAGCTCGTAGGGGCCGATCCGGTCCTCGGTCGATTGCATGCCGGTCGCACCGTCGGCGGGGACGAGTTCGGGCGAGATCTTGGTGTCGAGGATCGCCTGGAGGACCCGGTTGGTCGGCTCGTCGAACTGGCCCGAGCTGATCGCCCAGCGGATCAGATATTGGATCAAAGTCTTGGGGACGCCGCCATTGACGCCGTAATGGCTCATCTGGTCGCCGACGCCGTAGGTCGACCAGCCCAAGGCGATCTCCGAAAGGTCGCCGGTGCCGATGACGAAGCCCGCGCGCTGGTTGGCGAGGCGGAAGAGATAGTCGGTGCGAAGGCCCGCCTGCACATTCTCGAAGGTGATGTCATATTGCGGCTCGCCCTTGGCGAAGGGGTGGCCCATGTCGGCGAGCATCTGCCGGGCGGCGGGACGGATGTCGATCTCCTCGCCGGTTATGCCGAGCGCGTTCATCAGCGACCAGGCATTGCCCTTGGTCTCCGCGCCGGTGGCGAAGCCGGGCATGGTGAAGCCGAGAATCGTCGAGCGCGGCAGGCCCAATTCGTCGCAGGCCTTGGCGGCGACGATCAAGGCGTGGGTGGAATCGAGCCCGCCCGACACGCCGATGACGAGATGCTCGCCCGCGGTCGCCTGGAAGCGGCGGACCAGGCCCTGGACCTGGATGTTGAAGGCCTCGTAGCAATCCTGGTCGAGCTGCTCGGGCCGGTTCGGGACGTAGGGGAAGCGGCGCAATGTCCGCTCGAAGCCGATCTCGGCGAAGGCCGGCTCGTGCTCGAAGCCGATGCGGCGGAAGCGCAGCTCGGGATGGCCGGCGGCGCGGGCATTGTCGTTGAAGGTGCCGTTGCGCATCCGCTCGAGCCGGAGGCGCTGAACGTCGATATCGGCGACCGCAAGCTCCGAATTGCGGTCGAAGCGGCCGGTCTCCGCGAGCAATTCGCCAAGCTCGTAGATGGAGCCCTGGCCGTCCCAGGCGAGGTCGGTGGTGCTCTCGCCCGGCCCGGCGGCGGAGAAGACGTAGCCGGCGATGCAGCGGCTGGCCTGGCTGGCGCAGAGCAATTTGCGCTCGTCCGCCTTGCCGATGGTGATGTTCGACGCCGAGAGGTTGGTGAGGATCAGCGCGCCCGCCATCGCGCCCAATGTCGAGGGCGGCTGCGGCGCCCAATAATCCTCGCAAATCTCGATGTGGAAGATGAAGTCGGCGAGGTCCTCGCCGGCGAAGATCAGGTCGGTGCCGAAGGGCACGTTTTGGCCGGCCACCTCCGTCTTCAATTCCTCGAGCCCGACACCGGAGGCGAACCAGCGCTTCTCGTAATATTCGCGGTAATTGGGCAGGAAGCTCTTCGGCACCGCGCCGAGGATCTGGCCGCGCGCGATGGCGAGAGCCGTATTGTAGAGCCGGCCGTTGCGCCTGAGCGGCGCGCCGACGACGAGCACGGTCGCAAGGCCCGCGCTCTCCCGCGCCAGCCGGCCGATCCCGGCCTCGACCGAATCGAGGAAGGCGTCCTGCAGGAACAGATCGTCGACCGCGTAGGAGGAGATGTTCAATTCGGGGAAGACGGCGAGGTCGACGCCGCGCGCAGCGGCCTCGCGGGCCAGCGTCAGCGTCTCGTCGACGTTGAAGGCGACGTCGCCAGCCGACGCGCGGGGGCTGGCGGCGGCGACCCGGACGAAGCCATGGCGATGGATCGCGCCGAACGGCGGCCGCGCCGGGGCGTCCGCCTCCGCCTCCGCTTTCGCCTTCTTGCCGGCCTTCGCCATCTACAGCATCTCCGTCATCGTCGCGACTGCCGCTTATAGGCCGGTTATACGCGCAGGCGAAATGGACCATCGATTTCCGATGCCGTCCATCGCGGGGCACGGGAACCGGCGCCCGGCTCCGGATGTTCCACAGGCGCAATCAACAGGATCGGGCTGGCGCGGCGAGAAGCCGCCCGCCTGAGAGCAAGGGAACGGAATATATCATGGCCTGGAACCGCAAGACATCGATCATCGCCGCCGGGGCGGCCGCCGCCGTCGGCCTCGGCGCCGCTCTCTTCGCCCGCCGCTGGTGGCGCGGCGACACTGAGGAGCGCCCCGCTCCCGCCACCGCGCGCGGCAAGACCGCCCCCGGCCCGGTCGGCCAGTCGGGCGCCGCCCGCTCCGCCGGCCCCGACGCGATGCGCGACCCGCCCGCGGAATGGGAGCGGACCGACCAGGCCTCGGACGAAAGCTTCCCGGCCAGCGACCCGCCCGCGGTCAGCCCGCACGTCGACTAGCGCTCCCGAGTCATCCCGGCGAAGGCCGGGACCCATGAACTCGGACGATGAAGGAGCGCGAGAGCGCCTTCGCTGTCATCTCGGACCGCGGTGTTATGGGTCCCGGCCTTCGCCGGGATGACTCGATGGGGCTCAGCCTCCGCCGAGGCGTATGTCGCGCGTCCCGAGCACGCGCGGCACGCAGAAGGCCTGCCGGAACGCGGCGGGGCCCTGCGCGACGATCGCATGGCGCACCACGCCCCGCGCCCGGGCACAGGCGGCGCCGACCGCGACGTCGTAATGGACGATGCGCGTGGTATAATCCGGGCAGATGTCGCCGCAGGGGAAATCGACGACCACGCGGACGCCGTTATGGACGCCCAGCACCAGGTGCCGCCCCATCATCGCCGCCTTGTTATAGGGCCGGGCCGTATAAGCGGCGATGGCCTGGTCGCTGATCGGGCCTGGCGCCGGCTGCGCCATCCCGCCCAGCGTGAGGAAGAACGCGGCGGTCCCCGCAGCTCGCAAGATCATCTTTTCGCCCCTCCGACGCTGTCGTCCTGTTCCGACCCTATCCGGCAGCCCGGCTTGCGCAAAGCTGAAAGTCGGTTCAAGTTCGGGTTCGGAGGGGATGGATGAACGATCTGGGCCAGGCGGCGGTTTCGGCCGACAAGGCGCCGCGCACCGAGCGCGGGCGCAAGACGGTGCGCAAACTGCTCGAGGCGGCGGCGCAGGAATTCGGGCAGCGCGGCTTTCACGAAGCCGCGATCACCGGGATCACGCAGCGCGCCGGCGTCGCGCTCGGCACCTTCTACACCTATTTCGAGAGCAAGGAGGAGTTGTTCCGCGCGCTCGTCCGCGACATGAGCCAGGCCACGCGCCAGCATGTCGCCGAGGCGGTGCGCGGCGCGCCCGACCGGCTGGCGGCGGAGCGGATCGGCCTCGCCGCCTTCATCGCCTTCACGAGAGGCCATCCCGAGCTCTACCGGATCATCGAGGAGGCGCAGTTCGTCGCCGAGGACGTCTATCGCGAGCATTATCTGACCTTCGTCGACGGCTATCGCCGCAACCTCGCCGCCGCCGCCGCGCGCGGCGAGATCGCCGAGGGGCCGGACGAATTGCGCGCCTGGGCCTTGATCGGGATGAGCGTCTTCCTCGGCATGCGCTACGCGATCTGGAACAAGGACATGGATCCCGCGCAGGTCGCCGATCACGCCATCGACCTGGTGTCGGAGGGGCTGAGGGGCCGCGAGCCGTGATCGCCGAAATCCCCGATCTCATCGCCAAGCGCGCCGCGTTGACGCCTCACCGGATCGCGTTCGAGGATCTGGCGACCAAGCGGACCCTGACCTTCGCTCAGCTCGACGCGCGCGCGGCCGGCGCCGCCGCCCTGATGGCGGCGCGCGGGGTCGGCAAGGGCGACCGCGTCGCCATCCTCACCCGCAACCGGATCGAATTTTTCGAGACTTTGTTCGCCTGCGCCAAATTGGGAGCGATCTTGGTGCCGCTCAACTGGCGGATGCCGCCGGCCGAGCTCGACGGCCTGATCGCCGACGCCGCGCCGGTCCTGATCTTCCACGGCGCCGAAGAGGCGGCCGCCGCCCGCGCGCTCGCGGAAGTCTTGCCAGCGATCGATTTCGACGGCGATTACGAGGCCGGCCTCGCCGAGGCCGCGAGCGGCCCGTGGCGCCCGCGATGGCCCGCCGGCTCGACCTGGTACCTGCTCTACACGTCGGGGACGACGGGGCGGCCCAAGGGCGTCATCTACACCTATCGGATGGCGATCGCGAACTACGTCAATGTCGGCACCTGCATCGACATCGCCTCGACCGACACGACATTGAGCTTCCTGCCGATCTTCCACACCGCCGGCATCAACCTGCACGCGCTGCCGACGCTGATCGCGGGCGGACGGGTGATCGTCATGGACGGGTTCGACGCCGAGGCGCTGGTGCGGCTGATCGAGGATCGCCGCCTCGCCACCATCTTCGGCGTGCCGACAATCTACCAGAGCCTGCTCGATCATCCGCGCTTCGCCAGGGCGCCGCTGGACGCGGTGCGCCACTGGGGATCCGGCGGCGCGCCGCTGCCCGACGCGCTCGCCTTGCGCTATCGCGATCTCGGCGTGCGCATCTGCAACGGCATGGGCATGACCGAGACCGGCCCGACCGCCTTCCTGATGGGCCAGGCCGACGCCTGGGAGCGGATCGGCTCGGTCGGCAAGCCGCAGCTCTTGTGCAGCGCCCGAATCGTCGACGGCGAGGATCGCATCGTGCCCGACGGCCAGGTCGGCGACCTCCAATTCGCCGGGCCGGGCGTCACTCCGGGCTATTGGCGCAACGAGGAGGCGACCCGCGCCGCTTTCACCGCCGACGGCTGGCTGCGCTCGGGCGACCTTGCCCGGCACGACGCCGACGGCTTCTTCTGGATCGCCGGGCGCCGCAAGGAGATGTTCATCTCGGGCGGCGAGAACGTCTATCCGGCCGAGGTCGAAAACGTGCTCTCCGCGCACCCGGCCGTGGTCGGGGTCGCGGTGCTCGCCGAGGCGGACCCGAAATGGGGGGAGGTCGGCCGCGCCTTCGTCCAGCTCGCGCCCGACGGCGGGCATCCGGACGGCGCCGAGCTGACCGCCTTCTGCCGTGCCCGCCTCGCCCCGTACAAGGTGCCCCGCCGCTTCGAATTCGTCGCCGAATTCCCGCGCACCTCGGCGGGCAAGATCCAGAAGCACCTGCTGGCCTGAAATCGCGCCCAAGGTAGCGGCGATTTTTGTGAGCGCTCTGTGACAACCGTCACACTCGGCGCCGGCGCGACTCGATACTGTCGCCTCGACGGCCCGTGAATCGCGCCATCCAGTACGCGCCCAATGAAGCCATCAGGGGAGGAATGAACATGGCTACCGCGCTCAAGGAAATCACCAATGTCCAGCGCAACGATCGCGCCGAAATCAGCCTGGACGCGCCGGCGGCGCCGACGCGCTATGCGGTCCGCGAAATCAGCTTCGCACTGGTCAATGGCAGGCTGCAATTCGCGTTCGCGAGCCCGGAACGGGCGAAGCCGCTGCCGCCGGGTGGGATCGACGCGGTCGTCGACGGCCTGTTGAGTCCGGCGCCGGCCGCGATGTTCGCGTTGGGGCCCGGGCGAGCCGCGCCCGCGCCGACGCCGACGCCGACGCCGACGCCGCTCGATCTCGACGTGTCGGGCGATCCGATCTGGCTCATCTACACGCTCGCCGAATCCAGCAACATGCGGTTCAGCGCGGCGCTGAAGGCGATGACCCACAAGCAGATCGAGCACCGGCCTTTCTATGGTGGCCTCCGGCACGTGACCAGGGGTGTGGAAAGCAGCCAGCCGCTTGTCGGCTGCAGGCTCATCTACCTCGCCGCCGCGCCGCCGGCCGTCGCCAAATATCGTCACGGCTTCAACTTCAACGTCGAGCTGGAGCAGGATCCGGGCACCGACGGCGCTCCGCGGTCGCTGCCGGTCGAGATCGATCCGGACATCCGCCATCCGGGCGGGTCGCTGACCTGAGGCTGGGGCCGGGGGGAAGGGCGGGGCGGCATCGCCGCCCCGCCCTTTTACCGGGTCCGGTCCGGCGGGGACCGCGGTCGCGAAAGCAAGGGCGGCGGGCCCGACCCTAGCCCGGGACCCGCCGCCGCCGTAGGTGGACCAGAACCGACCGGCGAAATTATGCTTAGAGCACAGGCCTTTACTTGTGCTTTTTGGAGGCTTGCGGGTTTTACGGTGCCGTGCGGCGGAGGTTCGCCGTCCGGCGGAGCTTCCTATGCGGAGGACGCCCCGCGTCCTTCGCATAGGAAACTGGTCGGGGAGAGAGGATTCGAACCTCCGGCCCCTGCCTCCCGAAGACAGTGCTCTACCAGGCTGAGCTACTCCCCGACCGATACGCGCGGCCCCCGAAAGTCGATTCCGGGGCCGGCGGGGCCCGGCGTCTATAAGGAGGGGATGGGGGGAGTTCAAGCGGCCTTCTCGGGCCCGATCACTCGTCGGGCTGGGGCGCCTGCTGGGTCTGCTGCTGTTCCAGCAGGGACATGCTTTCGTTGAGCTGGTTGCGCAGCTCCTCGAGCTGGGTAGCCTCGTCGGTGGCCGGCGGCTGTTGCTGCTCCTGCTCCTGCTGCTGCTGCTGCGGCGGAGCGACGACATTGGTCTCCCCGACGGTGATGCCGGGGCCGGTGACCGGAGCCTCGCTGCCGGGATCGCCCGGGCCCGAGGTCGCGCTGTTGAACCAGGGATCGTCGCTGACCGCGCGGACGCTCTCGGTCCGGAGCAGCACGAGCAATGCGAGGAGCGCCGCCGCGGCCGCCGCGATCGCCAGCGCGACCATCGCCGCCTGTTTCGAAACGCCGCCTCCGACCCAGAGCCGGGCCATGGCCGCATCGCGGTCGAGCCCGGCGGTGCCGGCGACCAGCTTGCCGGCATGGCGGCGATAGAAGGAGGTGCCGAGCGCCCCGGTCGCGACGGCCGCGGCGATCGCCAGCACGCCGGCGCCGATCGCCACCGGCGGCGATTTGGCCAGCACGGCCAGGACGGCGAGCAGGAGGAAGAACAAGGCCAAGGCCGCCACCGGCACCCACATCTTGCGATAGGCGAACCAGAACAGGCTGGCGACGCAGGCCGCCCAGTTCCACTGGACCTGCGATCGGCGCGCATCCATCAGCCGCCAGCGCTCGAGATACCAGGAAGCGTTGGGCCCGATCGCAGCGGTCAGCCGGTCGGCGTCGGCCAGCGGGGCGGCGGCCGGCGCTTTGGCGAGGACCGGCGGCGGGGCGGGCGGGGGGACCGGCACAGGCACCGGCTCCGGCCGCGGGGGTGGGGGCGGGGGCGGGGGCGGCGCCGGGACGGGCTCGGCCGGCGGCGGCTGCGGCGCTTCCGCCTGGACCAGGCCGCTCAGCGTCCTGAGCTCGAGCGCCAGCCGGTCGAGGCTGCCCTCGCGCCCCTTGCCATAAGCGTCGGTCCAGTGGCGGATCTTGAGGAAGAAGGCCAGACCGGGCGCGGGATTGATGTCGGCGGTGCGGACCGGGAAGATCGGCTTGGAATTGCTGAACGCCATCTCGGTCTCGGCGCGCACATAAGGCGATTTGTTGGCCATGTCGGTGACCAGGACGACGAAGGCGATGCAGCCTTCGATCGCCGCCTGCAGCGCCTCCGAATAATCGATGCCGGGGCGCACGTCGCGCGGCGCGATCCAGGCCTTGACCCCGTGCGATTCGATGAACGCGACGAGATCGCCCGCCTCGTCGCGATTTTCCGAACCGTGGCTGATGAAGACGTGGCCGGCCATGCGCTCCCCTGTGTCCCGGGGACGCTATCCGCAACATCCCGCTTGGGCAAGGCGCGGTCCGGCTCTCAGGGGCAGCGGTAAAGCGATCTTTCGCTGCCGTCGGGGAAGCGCAGCAGGATCTCCTGCGGCGTGATCGACAGCGCCTCGTAGCGCGCGGTCATCGGCGGATCGCGCGGCACCCGGCTGCCCTGGCGGACCCGGTAATAAGTGATGTTGGTCAGAATATTGCCCTCGATGCTCCAGGTGCCGCCGCCCCCGGCCGTCGCCCAATTGTGGTCGGTGCCGTAGGTGGCGCCCTCCCGCCCCGAGCAGCTTTCGCCGGTAAGGATCCAGGAGCCGAGGATCCACTCCCCGCCGGCGGGAGGCGGCGGCTCGGGCTCGACCGCGGGGACGGCGACGTTGGCCTGCACGTCGTTTCGGTCGGGTTCCGGCGAAAATATCGGCGCCGGGCTGGTTCCTTTCGCGGCATAAGCGCTTTCGTCCGCCTCATCCCGATCGCGCCCGCCGATATAGCCGGCGTTGCGAAGGATCGCGAGCACGGCCACGCCGAGGATGATCGCGAGGCTGAGGCAGATGGCCGCGATCATCCATTTATTGGCTTTGGACTTGCGCGGCGGGGGCGCGGCCGGCGGCGCGCGAGGCGGCGGTGGCGGCGGTGGCGCCGGGCCGGACGCGGAGGGCGGATGATTGAGCGCGGCGGCGAGCCGGTCGAGATTGGCCGCCTCGTCGGCGCCGAACAAATCGGTCCAATGGCCGAGGCCGAGGAACAGGGCCAGCCCCTTGGCCGGCGTGACGTCGCTGAAGCGGACCGGGAAGAGTGGCTTGCCGCAGCTGAAGGCGATCTCGATCTCCGCCCGGACATGGCGGGAACGGTTCGCCTCGCCCGAGACCAGAGCGACGACGGCCGCGCTCGTCTCGATGGCGTCCTGGATCGATTCCGAATAATCGGATCCCGGGCGAACGTCGCGCGGCGCCATCCAGACCCGGACGCCCTTGGATTCCAGGCGCCGCAGCAGGTCGTCCGCGAAGGGACGGTCGGTCGTGCTGTAGCTGAGGAAGATGTGTCCCGAGTCCACGGCGCCCCCCGGAGCCACCGGCAATATCGAGGATCGCAACGGCTAAGGCAACCGGCGAATTCGCGTCGGTTCCCGGAATTACATCACGAAGCGGGCGTTGGCGAAGCTGTCGGTGAAGCGGCGCAGCTCCTGGTAGGAGAGCCGCTCCATGTCGCGCAGCAGCTCCACTTTCTGAGCCGTCGCGGCGCCGTGGTAGCGCCGGTCCAGCAACGTCACCGCGGCAAGATACCATTCGTAGCGCTCGGCTTCCCCGCGCAGCTGCAGCCCCTCCTCAAGCATCCTCAGCGTCATCACCGCGGCAGCCATGCCGCCGCTGACCGCGACCAGGATGCGCACCGCCAGGTCCGTGGGCATGGCGCCGCCGACGAGCAGGAAGCCGAGGACGACCGCCAGCGCCAGCGCAAGGAAGGTCAGCAGCTCGACCAGGCAGCGCAGGATCGTGAGCCGGACGCGCGGCGAATGGATGCTGTCGGGGAGCTTGCGCTGGGTGTAGCTGGCCTGGATGTCGAACCGCTGCTGCTTCAGCAGGTCGAAGACCGTGTCGAGCCCGGCGGATTCGGGCGGCACGGGCGGCGGCACCGCCCAGCCGGGCTCCAGCCAGGGACTGTCCTCGGCGATATCCTTTCGCATGCGCTGCATGGAAAGTTGGCTGTCCCGGCCCATGCGCTGCTTGAAGTCGCGCATCGTCTCGGCGCGCAGTTCTTCCCATTCCCCCTTCGCGCCCGCGTCCTTTTCGACCACCCGCGCGGCGAGTGCGAGATTGTTGACGATGAGCTGGAACAGGAGCTGGCGGCTGCGCTCGGTCCAGAAGCGGTGGCTGAGCCAGGCCCACTTGCTGCGCCCCACCAGCACGCCGGAATAGCCGATTGCGCCGCCGGCCACGGCGAGCAGGATGGCGGCAAGGCCGAGGCCCCAGGCCGCGCGCGGGCTGTCGGCGGCGATCACGGGCGTGAGGGCGGTAAGCAGCAGGCTCGAAAAGCCGCAGGCCGCGCCGATCAGCCCGCGCGCCCGGTTCTTCTTGCGTTGGGAGTTGGCGACATCGTCGTGCTCCCGGAACAGCGCCCGCAAGGCGGGCCAGCTGAACACCGGCACGGCGTCGGGATGGTCATCGGTGAACGCATCCAGCGCTTTTTGCTCGAGCAGGAGGTCGTCATTGCCCCAGGTCCGGATCGGCCTGCCCAGCGGGCCGAGGTCGGAGGCCGGCAAGGGCGGCGGCGGCGAGGGGGGTGGCGTGCTCATGGTCTCAGCCCTTGCGCGCCCCGAGCATCTCCTCGATCGCGACGAACTTCTCGCGCGGGCTGCCTTCGCGTGCCCGCGCGGCTTCGGCGGCTTCGATGCGCTGCCAATCCTGGAAGGTGACGACGTCGACGCCGCGCTTCGCCAGCAGGGCGTCGAGCCCATCGCGGCCCGCCTTGCGGCCGCCGGCCGAGGCCAGATCGGCGGCGATCCTGTCGGCGACTTCATAGCCGTCGGGGCGGTTGGTGCCGATCGTGCCGGAGGGGCCGCGCCGGGCCCAGCCGACCGCGTAGAGGCCGTCGCCGATCACCCCTTCGGAATTGGCGAAGCGGCCGCGATCCTCCTCGTAGGGGACGCCCGCGATCGGCGGCGTCTTGTAGCCGATGCAGGTGACGATCATGCCGCAGTCGATGGCATAGGTCTCGCCGGTGCCGATCGCCGCGCCCTTGTCGTCGAGCCTGGTCTTCTCGACGATCAGCCGCTCGACCTTGCCCTCACCCTCGATCCGCACCGGCTTGGCGAAGAAATCGAAATGGATGGTCTTGGCCTTGCCCGGCGCGAGCGATGCGAAATCGCGCAAATGGGTGACCGACTTGCGCTGACCGGGCTCGAGCAAAGCGTCGTCGAGCACCGGCGGGAAATCGTCGGAATCCACCAGCGGCACGGCGCCGTCGAGATGGCCGAGCTCGCCCAGCTCCTTGGGCGTCATCGCGATCTGGTGCGGCCCGCGCCGGCCGAGCACATGGATGTCGCGGATAAAGCTGTTGCCGAGCGCGCCGAAGGCGTGGGCGACGATGTCCGAGCCGACGAACTCGGCCGGTGTCTTGGCGAGGATCCGGGCGACGTCGAGCGCGACATTGCCGTTGCCGATCACCGCCGCCGCTGCGACGTTCAGCGGAGGCGCGAGATCGGCGAATTCGGGATGGCCGTTATACCAGCCGACGAACGCGGCCGAGCCGATCACGCCGGGCAGGCCGCCGCCCTCGATCTCGAGCGGAGCATCGGCGGGCGCGCCGGTGGCGAGGATGACCGCGTCGTAGAGAGCGGTGAGCTCGGGCACGGTGACGTCGCGGCCGACCAGGACATTGCCGATGAAGCGGACATTGTCGGAAAGCGCGACTTTCTCGTAGCGCCGCGACACCGCCTTGATCGACTGATGGTCGGGGGCGACGCCGAAGCGGATCAGGCCATAGGGCACCGGCATCCGGTCGATCATGTCGATCCGGACCTCGTCGCCATAGAGTTTCTGGAGCGCCTCGGCGCTGTAATAGCCGGCGGGTCCCGACCCGATCACCGCGATATGCCGCATCCCGCCTCCTCTGCCCGGAGCGAAAGATGCTTAGCGCGCGTTGAGAAGGAGGCAAGTCCGCCGGTCAGCCCTGGTTCAGCGCGGCACCGCCAAGAGGATGAAATGAAGAAGCTCGCATTCCCCCTGCTCGCGCTTTTCGCGACCGCCCCCGCCCTCGCCCTCGCCGCGCCGCCGCCGGCCGACCGGGAGGTGCGGATCCCGTTCGTCCAGTTCGGCGCGATCCGCAGCTTCCGCGCGGATGGCGACCGAATCGTCTATCTCCAGGGGCGCCGCCATGTCTGGTATCGCGCCGAGCTGAACGGGCCGTGCCTCAATCTGCCCTTCGCTTTGCGCATCGGCCTCGATCAGCGCTATTCCAGCACGCTCGACAACAGCTCGAGCCTGCTGGTCGAGGGAGAACGCTGCCGGATCATGTCATTGGTCCAGGCCGACCCGCCGCCGCGCCGCGGCCGCCGCTAGCGCAATACTCCAGGGAATTCTATCTCTTCCCTTTATCATCGAGCAGCGCGGCACCGGATTTGCGCAGGCCGGCCTCGATCGCGCTGCCGAAGAAGGCAAGGGCGGGCGGCAGCAGGACGGTGACGCGGACCAGCTTTTCCTGGACGTCGAGCAGCGCGTCGATCCTCTGGCCGAGCGCGCCCACGTCGAGCTTGAGCCGGCCGCCCTGCCATTCGGACGAGATTTGGGCGCCGGCCGGCAGCCGTGCGCCAAGCGTGACGAGATTGCCGGCGATCCGCCGTTTCGCCTCGGCGGCGCCAAGCTTGTGGGGGAGGTCGACGACGATCGGCGCGCTCATCGCGCGAGCCTAGCCGAGTGAGACGACGCGCGAAACCTCAGGCCGCGAAGGTGTTGCAGCTCCTGGGCGTGATCCGTCCAACGTTCCTCAGCGTCTGGTCGCTGCGCTGGCGCACGTTGAACGCGCTTTCGTAGCGGATCTGGCGGCCGGCCAGGAAGCTGTTCGGGATGATCGGCTGATAGGTGTAGACGACTTCGACCACCATCACCGCGCTGCCCGATTGCGCCGCGATCGTCGTCGTCGCTCCCATGCCCGAGATTGTGGGCGTGGCGGCCGGGCTGCTCGGCGTGGTCGGATTGGGCGTGAACCGGTCGGCATTGTAGATTTCGGTGCCGTTGGTGATCGCCGCGCCGGCCGCGGTCCGCGGCCGCATGTTGGCGGTCGGATTCGAATAATTGAGCGCGCCGTCGCAGCGCTGCCAGCGGATCCACTGGTTGGTTCCGGTTCCCGTCGGCTCGAGGTCCGACAGGATGATTCGGCCGTTCTGAGCGAAATTGATGTTGGCGCCGCTCATCTTGGCGCCGGTGAACAATTCGACGACGTCGGCTTCGTCGATGCTGTCGCGAACGCGCCCGGCATTGTCGGCGGTGAGCATGGCGATATTGCTGACGCGCAGGTGCGCCATCGCGTAATTGGCGGTCTCGAGCCCCATCAGGCCGAGCGCCATCACCACCGGCAAAGCCAAGGCGAATTCCATCATCGCGACGCCGCTCGTGCAGCCGCGCAGCGAGGCCCCACCGACGCGGGTGCGGGCGCGCTTGGCTCTGGTCTTCAACATGCTGTTACCGTCCCGTTCGCCGCAACGCTGATTCTGGGGTTGGTGACCGAACGACCCGCGAAGGGCTGGTTGCGCAGCACCGTGTTCTGGGTGATGGTCTGGGTGTTGCCCCAGCCCATGAAGCCGCCAAGTGGAACGATGCGCGGATAGGTGATCGTCACCTGGTAGCGGACGATGTCGTCCGAGCCGCCCGTGCTGTTCCGCCCGCGATCGGTATTATAGGCATTGTTGCCGTTGGCGTCCTCGAAGCAGTCGCCCGCATTGTAGGCGTTGAGCGGCACGGTATCGCCGACGATCTTCTCGGGCTGCGAGACTCCGGAAAATTCGTAATAGCTCAGCGTCGAGGTCGTCACCGTCGAACGGGTGGCGAAATTGGACAGGCGCGCTTTGACCCGCGCGTCGATCTGGGCGAGCGTGAAATTGCCGACCGTCGCCATGCGCGAGGCGTCGTGAAGCGCGCCCTGGACCACCGAGGTCGCGTAGGAGCGGTAGCCGAGGTCGAGCAGGCCGAGGATCAGCAGGCTCAGCACCGGCAGGACGACCGCGAACTCGACGATGGTCGCGCCGCTGGTGTCGCGCCCGAGGCGCGCTTTGCGCAGGGCGCGCCCGGCGCGCTGGATGAAGCGGAGGCGCCTCACTGGGTCAGCCTCAGCGCGCCGATGTTGCTTCCGATCTGCTGGAAGCGGTCAATCAGCGCATCGCGATCGGAGACGGTCGACGCCTGGTTCGCATTGCTCGCGCACTGGACCATGTCGGTGGTGAGGGTGGTGCCGAAGGCGATCACCCAGATCGAATAGCCCATGCTCTTGGCGGCGTTGCAGATCATCCTGAAGCGCTGCATGTGCCGGCCGTTGAGATCGGCCTCCGTCGGGCTGTTCTGGCCGGCGACCTTCTGGTCGTTCCGCTCGATGCCGTGGAAGGCATAGATGCTGTTGTCCGTGTCCATCTGGCCGTCGGTCATGAAGATGATGTGACGCGAGACCGGCATCGAATTGAACGTGTCGGGGCTGTCCGCGAAGATGCCTCCGCTCGACAGCAAGCGGGCGCCCCAGAGCATGCCGATGTCGTGATAGGTGCTGCCCGTCGGGGTCAGCGCGTTGACATAGGCAAGCATGTCCGCGCGCGTCCACGCCTGCAGGCGGCGCGCCGCATAGGGGCAGGCCGAGCCGACCATCGAGGTCCCGGCCGATTGCTGGCCGGTGCCCGCCGTGCGCCGATAGACGGCTTCGGGGAACATCGGCCGCCAGCGCGTCGCGTCGGTGGTCGGAATCAGGTTGATGTTGAGGTCGTAGGCGGTCGACGGGATCGCCAGGTCGGCCGGCAGCGACGAGGTGATCAGCGTCGGAGACGCCGTGTCACGCTCCTGGATGCAGCCGTTCCAGGTCACCGACGAGGTGCTTTCGCCGGTCACCGCCGCCGGCAGCTCGACCGGATCGAAATCGCCCGCCACTGGAGACTCGCCGGCATCGGTGTTCGAGATCGTGACCGGGTTGCCAAGCTTGTACTGGCTGACGTTGAGCGACTCGGACTTGTAGATCCAGCCGCTCGATTCATAGTGGACGACCGTCTGGTAGGTGGTGTCGGTCTCGACGTAGCGGCGGCGGCAGCTCTGGTTGGTCCCGCTCGTATCGGACGCGCCCGACCAGCCCCAATCGACCCCGCTCGATTCGTTGTTCGAGAAAGCCCGGCTCCAGGCCGCGGTCGGCGCGGGGCCGCCGCCGCTCGTGACGCTGATGGTGAAGCCCGAGAAGGCGACATTGCGCCCATATTTGTCGCAGTCCGACTGCGAGATCGCGCTGCCGTAGATCTGCACCACCGGCGGCTCGGGCGGCTGCACCGTCCCGACATAGGTGGCGTGCGCCTCGTCGTAATTCGCGACTCGCGAGCTGTAGGTGGCGTTGTCGGCGAGATAGGCCGGATTGACGCCCCGGATCAGCGCGCCGACATTGACCGTGCTGGAATAGGGAACGACGCCGTAGCGCAGCCTGAGACCGTTCGCCTGGAGCTGGGTCTGGGTCGGCGCGAGCTCGTCGTACAGCGCCATCACCGCGTCGCGCATCGAGACGATCTTCTTGGTGCCGTTGAGGGTGTCGTCCATCGATCCGGTCACGTCGAGGACGAGCATGACGTCGGTGTTGACGAAATTGAGCGAGGCGTCGCAGGTCACGCTGAGCGGCAGCGTCGTGAAGCCGAACATCCGCATCACCGAGGTCGGGATCGTCGTCGACGCGGAGACGCGCACGGTCCCGGCGGCCGGCCGGGTGACGGTCGGGTTGACGATCTCGGCCGTCTGATAGGGGCCGGTGGTCACTCCGTTGGTGGTCGTCTTGGGGAAGTTGAAGTGGAAGAAGCGCCTGGCTTCCGGCTCGACGTTGGTGCCGAGCGAATCGTTCTGCATCACCCGGCGGCCGGCCAGAGCGGCGGCGTCGCAGGCGGATTGGAGGCGGGTCTTGGCCATGTAGGCGCGGCTCATGTCGACGCCCGAGCCGATCATTGCGGCGAGCGGGATCATGGCGGCGCCGACGATGGCGAGCGTGTTGCCGCGGCGATCGCGGAACAACCGGGCCAGGAATCCCCAGCGGCGACGCGGAGTCGCAGCTTTCCGGCTGGCACATTCACTCATGCTTCTGGTCCTCCAAAGGCCTTTCCGGCTCTTCGCTGACCGTGCACTGCCAGATTAAAGCTAACCCGCGCTCAATCGGAATGGTTACCGGGCGTTTAGCCACGTTGCGGTTAATACGAGCGCGGGCGCGCGGCTTCAGGGCGCGCCGTTTCGCCTTCGCGCCGCCCGGGAAATCAGGCGAGTTTCAAGGCATGCACTTGCAATAGTGCAACCATTGCACTGCACACCCCTATGCCCCGGCTGATGCGCTTCTCTTCCAGCGAGATCACGATGTTCTTTGCCGATCACAATCCGCCCCACTTCCATGTGCTCGGCAGGGAAGAGGCGGCGCAGGTGCGGATCGACACCTTGGAGGTCATCGCGTCGGGCGGGCGGCGATCTGGCCGAGGCGCTGGCATGGGCGGCGGAGAACCCCGCCCTTCTGGAAGAGAAATGGCTGGAATATAGCGGAGACGGCCAATGAGCATCGGCACGATGGAAAGCGTCCAGGTGATCGGGCCGTTGCGGGTGGCAGTTCGCTGGGATGATGGGCGCAATGGCGAGATCGATCTCGTCCCGATCATCGCGGCGCATCCTAAATTGCGTCCGCTTGCCGATACTGCGAATTTCCTCCAGCGCGCCGAAGACGGCTGGTCGATCGAATGGCCCCACTGCGGGATCGATTTGGGCTCCGCGCAATTGCGGCGTTGGGCGGATGAGCAAGCGGGCGAGGCAATGCCGGCGGCGGCGTTCCGCGCCTGGATGGAGGGGCATGGCCTCACCCTCGATCGCGCCGCCGATGCGCTCGGCCTGTCTCGGCGCATCGTCGCTTATTATCTTAGCGGCGAGCAGCCGGTGCCGAAGACGGTGATGCTGGCGACCGAGGGCTACGACAAAAGGCAGGCGGCCTGAGCGCTTCCCTCGACGGGGCCGGTTTTGCTAGGCCCGCGCAATGACTCGTTCGATCGCCGGGGCCGCCCTTCTCGCTTTCGCTCTCCTCGCCGCCACCGCCGCCGCCGCGCAGGAGCTGCCCGTCGGCCAGGGGCAGGCCGAGTATGACGCCTGGCTCGCCTCGTCGCCGGACGTGCGCGGGCAGGTGCTGTCGTTCGAATCCTGGCAGGAGGCGGCCGGCGTGCGCGGTGTCATCCCCACCTATCAGCTGGTCCGCACCGCCTCGATGTGGCGCGAGTGCAGCGGCCCGGCCTTCGAGGTGCCGCCCTTCCGCCTGTGGCCCGGAATGGTCGCCACGTTGCGCTTCATCCGCGACCATGTGAAGGGCGCGGTCGGCGAGGTCGAGGCGGTGTCGGGCTATCGCAACCCGGCGCTGAACCGGTGCGCGCACGGCGCCGAGCGCAGCGCCCACCTCGATTTCTTCGCGCTCGATCTGATTCCGAGGCAGCCGCTGACCCGCCGCCAATTGTTCGAGCGCATCTGCCCGATGCACAGCCGCGCGGGCCGGGCGGCGAATGCCGGCCTTGGCTTCTACGCCTTCACCCGCTTCCACATCGATACGAAGAGCTTCCGCCGCTACGGCTCGGCCGGGCCTCAGGGCAATGAGAGCCCCTGCGCGGTGCTCGAGCGCGGCGAGGATCCCGAAGCCCCGCCGCTGCCGCCGCCGGTCGTGCCGCCGATCTTGCCGCCCCCCGCCCAATCGCCGGTCGTCCAATCGCCGGTCGTCCAACCGCCGCAATAGCCTCGCGCCGTCATTCCAGCGACAGCTGGAATCCCCATTGCCTTCGCGACAGCCTTTCCTGCCGGTTGCCCAATGTTCCTCGGCCCATCCTGACTCCGGCTCGCTTTGCCGCAGTGCAGCATTTTCGCGGTTGAACGCCCGGGCCGCTCCCCTATCTGGCTGAAATGCGACAATTTATTCGTGCGGCCGTCTTGGCGGTGACGCTCCTCTTCGTGCCGCACGCGGCCCAAGCCGACACCGCGGCGCCTCCGTCGATCGCCGCTTTCGCACGCGCGACGGCGCCGCGCGAGACGCCCCGCGCGCCGCGGCTTCAGCCCGATGACGAGCTCGCGCCTGGCCAGTCCAAGGCGGATTATTATGCCTGGCTGGCGCGCGCGCCGGAGAATCGCGCCCGGGTGCTGGCCTTTCGCGACCATCTCGCCGCGCAGGGGCTCGAGGACGTAATGCCGATCTGGCAGCTGATCCGCACCTCCTCGTCCTGGCGCCAGTGCGCCGCCGACCGCTTCGAGGTCGCGCCGCGCGACAAATGGGACCATATCGTCACCACCTTGCGCTTCGTTCGCGACGAGGTCGTGCCGGCGCTCGGCGAGGTCGAGGCCTTGTCGGGCTATCGCAACGAGTCGCTGAACCGCTGCTCGGCCGGCGCCCCGGCCAGCGCGCACCGCCTGTTCTTCGCGCTCGATCTCACCCCGCTCTCGCCCGGAATCACCAGGGTCGGCATGATCCGCTCGATCTGCGCCGCCCACGCCCGCGACGGCCGCGCCTACAATACCGGCCTCGGTTTCTATAACGGCATGCGCTTCCACGTCGATTCCAACGGCTTTCGCCGCTGGGGCGCCGACGGCCGCGGCGCGACCAGCCCCTGCGGCAGCTCCTACGCCTGAGGCAGATGGGGACAGTTACTCGTAACTGTCCCTTACCAGCCCAGCGCCGAGAACAGGAAATAGAGCGCGGCGATAAGCGCCGCGAAAGAGCCGAGCCCGACCAGCCATTGCCTGAAAGAAGCCCGCGGCCATCCGAACAGGCATCCCTGGGGGTCGTAATCGATCATTCGGGCCTCCCCACATTCGCCGCATTTAGCACGGCCCGCCTGTCCTTCCCATGATCCACGCCGATCTTGCGCGAAGGGGACGGTTACTCGTAACTGTCCGCGAGGGAGAGCGACGATGGCGGGCAGCATCTTTCCGGGCGCTCGGGTCGGGCCGGACGATTCGCGCTACGAGACCCTGTCGCGCGGCTTCAACCTGCGCTGGGTCGGCAAACCGGCCGAGATCGCCTTGTGCGGCAGCGCCGCCCAGGTCCGCGACACGGTCCAGCGCGCGGTCGACGCCGGCCGGCGGCCGACCGTCCGCAGCGGCGGCCATTGCTACGAGGATTTCGCGGTCGGCAATGACGGCGGCACCATCGTCGACATGGCGCCGATGAACCGCGTCTCCTACGACGCGCGCCGCGGCGCCTATTGCGTCGAGGCGGGCGCGACGCTCTGGAACGTCGTCTGGACGCTCTACAAGGAATATGGCCGCGCGCTTCCGGGCGGCTCCTGCTATTCGGTCGGCGCCGGCGGCCATATCACCGGCGGCGGCTACGGCCTGCTGTCGCGCAAGCACGGCCTGATCGTGGACTGGCTCGACGCGGTCGAGATCGTCCGGGTCGACAAGGCCAAGCGGGCGCGGATCGTCGTCGCGGAGAAAGACGGCCGCGCCGCCAATCTGTTCTGGGCCTGCCAGGGCGGCGGCGGCGGCAATTTCGGCATCGTCACCCGCTTCTGGTTCAAGCGGATTCCGGAGGCCCCCGCCGAGGCGCACCTCGTCAACCTCGCCTGGGACTGGGACGGGATGAAAGAGGCCGAGCTCGGCGAGATCATCGCCCGCTACGGCCGCTTCTTCGCCGCCAACAGCAAGCCGGGCGGCCCCGACGACGGCCTGTTCGCCTTGCTCCATCTCTCGGCCAAGGCGGCGGGCCAGATCGTGCTCACCGCCCAATATGTCGGCGATCAGCCCCGCCGCCTCGCCGATTTCGTGCGCTTCATGTGCGGCGCCGGAATCCGCCCGCCGGTCGCGCAACGCCACCCGGTCGGCCAGAATTTCTTCCCGCTGCCGACGACGAGCGTCCAGCGCCTGCCCTGGCTCTACGCCACCCAGAGCCTCGATCCCTCCGGCCCAAACCGGCGCGGCAAGTACAAGTCCGCCTACATGAAGCAGCCCTTCCCGCCCGATCAGGTCGCCAAGATCTGGCGCTGGCTGGACGGCGGCCAGAACAGCCAGTCGCTGCTCCAGGTCGATTCCTACGGCGGCGCGATCAACGCGGTCGCCTCCGGCGCCACCGCCATCCCGCAGCGCTCATCGATCCTCAAGCTGCAATATCAGACCTATTGGGTCCACGAGACCGACACGGCGGCCAACCTCGCATGGATCCGCGGCTTCTACGAAGATATGTACGGCAAGCAGGGCCCCATGCCCGACGCGATCATGGACGGCTGCTACGTCAACTATCCCGATTGCGACCTCGAGGATTGGCCGCTCCTTTATTATCTGGAGAGCTACAAGAAGCTCCAGCAGGTCAAGCGCCGCTGGGACCCCCACGACATCTTCAACCACGCCCAGTCGATCCAGCCGTAGGCAGGTGACAGTCACGTCGCTGTCACCGGCAGTCGAGGAGCGCGCGCCGGCGATCCGCCATTGCATTTCATTGACGGCGGGCCTGTGTCATAAAAGGCCGGCTCGGGGGTGGGGAGAGACCTGATCTTTCGCTTGTTAATCGGTCTTCTTGGGTGCGCATTGCTGTGCGCGCCCGCGACGCTTCGAGCCGAGCCGAGGCTCGCTCTGGTGATCGGCAACAGCGCTTACGGCTCCACCCTGGGAGCGCTTCCGAATCCGGCTCGCGACGCCGTCGCGATGAGCGCCGCCTTGAGATCGGCGGGTTTTGAGGTCGTGGCCTTGCGGGACCTCGATCAGCGCGCCATGCGGCGCGCGATATCCGAGTTCGGGCAACGCGTTTCGCGCGCCGGCACCGGCGCCACCGCCTTGTTCTTCTATGCCGGTCACGGCCTTCAGTTTCGCGGCGTCAATTATCTGGTGCCCGTGGACGCCGCGATCCGAAGCGAGGCGGATATCGAGCTCGAGGCGGTGGCGGCCGATACGTTGTTCCGGCAGATGGAAGAGGCCGGCGCGGAGACGCGCATCATGATCCTCGATGCCTGCCGCAACACGCCGGTGCTGCGCGCGACCCGTTCGGTCTCGCGCGGGCTTGCGCCGATGGAGGCGCCGGGCGGTTCGTTCATTGCCTATTCGACCGCGCCCGGCCGCACCGCCGCCGACGGCAACGGCCGGAACAGCCCGTTCGTGACGGCGCTGGTGCGCGAAATGGCGCTTCCTGGCGAAACCATCGAGGGAGTCTTCCGCAACGTGCGCCGCGCGGTCATGGCCGCCACGGCCGGCGAGCAGATGCCGTGGGACGCATCGTCGCTGCTCGGGCAGTTCGTATTCACCCGCCGGGCCGGCTCGCTTGCGCCGGACGCGGCGGCGGCCCAATCGGTCGCGCCTCCCGCCGGGCCTTCGCTTCCCACGGCGGCGGCCGCCCGCGAGGAGCCGGCGCACTCCGCCCAGCGCTTCGGTATCGAGATTTCCGTCGAAAGCCTCACCGAGACCGCGAATCGGTATGTCGTCGCCTTGTGGGTGAGGAATCTCAGCGGCGCTGACAGCGTGATCGCGGTCCAGATCCGCAATTCCTACGCTGCCGAGCTTTACCTGAGCGATGGCGCGGGCGGCAGCTGCCAGATGGCATCGAACGGCGAAGGCTGGGGTTCGCTGCGCGGCTACGGCCCGCAAAATTACGATCCCGCCGGCGAGATCGCCAGATCGGGCGCTCCCATCGCCGCGGGCGGTGCGTCGCGGCACACCATTTTCTTCAACAAGCCGCGGTGCGATACGCTGCTGACCGAACGCGAGGGCCTGTCCATGAACGGCACCTTCTATGTCGCGGTCGACGGGGAGCCGCAGCCTTTTCCGGTTTCCTTCGACGGTCTCACGATGCGGCGGTCCGCTGCCGGCCGGCGTTGAAGAGGGCGGATTGCGCCGCGCTATGGCGGCTGCCTTTTCGCCCGCATATCCCTAGCCTCCGCCCTCCTCCGCGAACGCCAGCGCATCTGGCGTCGCGCGTCCGCCGGCGGTGTTGTCGAAGATCGCCCATACAAGCGTGCCCGCCTCGGCGAGGGGCCGGATGCGCCTCGCCCATTCCGCTCGCGCCGCTGGCTCGTAGCCCGAGCGATATATGCTGGGCGATCCGTGCAGCCGGAAATAGGCAAGCCCACGCCACCCGCCGGGCGCGTCGGCCGCAAGAACCGGGGCCGGGTCGGCGGCGACGCGGGCGATGCGGCGGGCGGCGAGGAGGGCGTCGGCCTGCGCCTCGAACCAGCTCGGGTGGCGGGGTTCGCAGACGATGGGGCCGCCGAGCGTCGCGTCGAGGCCGGTGAAGAACGCAATGGCGAGAGCAGGATCGAAGGCGAGGCTCGGCGGCAGCTGGACGAGGACCGGGCCGCGCTTGATTCCGAGCCCGCCCGTCTCCTCCGCAAAGCGCGCGATCTCCGCCTCGCAATCCCTCAGCTTCAGCCCATGGGTGATCGCCTTGGGCAGCTTGACGGCGAAGCGGAAATCCTCGGGCACGCTCGCCGCCCAGCGTTCGTAGGTGGCGCGGCGGTGGGGGCGGTGGAAGCAGGAGTTGATCTCGACCGCGTCCAAGCGGCCGGCATAGCGCGCCAGGTTTGAGGCCGCCGCCGGGAAGGCGTCGCGCACCGGCGCCGGCAGCGCCCAGCCGGCGGTGCCGACGCGGACCTTCTCGCTCATGAGGCGGGCAATCCCCGGCGGCCGCGCCGGTTCCCGCGATGAATCCGATCCGTTCCTCAAATTTCGCAAGATCGATCAATTGCGAAGTGTGTTACTTAACTCGTACAGCTAGCCAGGGCTAAACTGTACGAGTGGTGCAAGCGTGATGTCGGGGTGGGGAAGAAATCGCAGGCTGCTTTGCGGCGCCGCAATGGTGCTTGGCGTGCTGGCGCCGGTTACGGCCGCCTCGGGGCAGGCAACCAATGCGCCGCCCCCGCCCAGTCCACCGCCCGCGCCCAGCCCGCCGCCCGAGGCCGAGCCCGAGCCGCAGCCTGGCCAGGACGACATCGTCGTCACGGCGCCCACCCAGCAGAGCTCGATCGACCGGCAGACCTATATCGTCCGCGACACCGCGGAGGCACGCAGCGCC
This sequence comes from Allosphingosinicella sp., assembly GCA_035994965.1. Taxonomy (GTDB): domain Bacteria; phylum Pseudomonadota; class Alphaproteobacteria; order Sphingomonadales; family Sphingomonadaceae; genus Allosphingosinicella. The sequence continues at coordinate 47,554 of DASYKV010000032.1, read as the reverse complement.
ACGACCACCGACATCCTCGCGCGGATTCCTTCCGTCGAGGTGCAGGCGGACGGCACGCTGCGGCTGATCGGCGCCGGCAATGCGACGGTACTGATCGACGGCCGGCGGGTCTCCGATCCGGCGACGATGCTGCGCAACATGACGGGCGCCCAGATCGAGCGGATCGAGGTGCTGACCAATCCCGGCGCGCAATTCCCGGCGCAGGGCACTGGCGGCATCGTCAACATCGTCACCCGGCGCAACACCCAGAACGGCCTCGGCGGCTCGGCGACGGCCAGCTATGGCAGCTATGGCAGCTACGACGTCAGGGTCTCGCCGACCTACGGCACCGGCAACTGGACCTTCACCGGCAATGCCGGCCACGGCCGCGGCGAGCAGCGCGCCGACTTCGAGCGCGAGCGCTTCTCCCTCCAGCCGGGCGGCCCCGTGCTCGTCTCCTCCGAGGAGGGGCGGCAGACCGACGAGTTCCGCTATTATTATGGCAACGCTTCGGCCAGCTATCGGCCGAGCGACCGGCGGACGTTCACGCTCAGCGGCACCGCCGCCCATACCGACCTCGGCCAGACGCGGCCCTCGCTGCTGGCCGCGGCGGCGATCCCCGGCGGCAGCGCCGACCAGCTCGCCACCACCGGCGCCGATTTCAATTATCGGGACCTCGGGCTCGACTATCGCGGGACCACCAGCCGGCAGGGCGAAGCGCTGACCGCCTCGGTGAAATGGGCGCGGTTCACCGGCCGGTTCGAGCGGATGTTCTCGACCGATCCCGTGGGCGGCCCGGAAAGCCTCTTCCAGCAGCTGCAGACCATGTCCGACGAATCCTGGACGGCGAAGGCGGATTATGTGCGGCCCTTCGGCGGCGCCCGGCAGCTCTCCCTCGGCGCACAGCTCGTCACCACCAGCAACCGGCTGGCCGAGGCCGCGACCGGCACCCTGCCGAACGGCGCCCTCTTCGCCGCCAGCTCTTTGGTCGACGGCTCCTGGGTCGAATATGCGGGCTATGCCACCTTCCAGTTCGAGCTTGCCGGCTTCACCGTCATGCCCGGCCTCAGGCTGGAGGGCCGCGAATATGATCTGGGCGGCACGACCGGCGTGCCCGACCTCAAGACCACGAGATTCTTCCCGAGCCTGCACACGGAGCGCCAGCTCGCCCCGTGGCTGACCGGCTCGGCCAGCTATTCGCGCCGGATCACCTATCCGCCGATCCAGCTGCTCAACCCGGCCCTGAACTTCCAGGACGCGACCACCGCCCAGGCCGGCAATCCACTGCTCCAGCCGCAGCTCACCGACTCTTACGAGGTCAGGCTCCGCGGTAATGTGGCCCGCCACAATCTCGAGCTCACCGCCTTCCGGCGGACGACCGAGGACATCTGGTCCTTCCGCGGCGAGGTCGATCCGGACGGGGTGCTGGTGACCAGGCCGTTCAACTTCGGGTCGCAGGCGCTGACCGGCGCCGAGCTGTCCGCGCGCGGCCCGATCGTCGCGGGGCTGCGCTACGTGCTCACCGCCAACCTCTCCGACCAGAGCCTCGATCCGGACGCCGGCGGCCCGCTGCCGAGCCGGCACAGCGCCACCTGGTCGAGCACCGGCCAGCTCGAATATAAGGACGGCCAGGACGGCCGCCGCGGCGCCGACCGCGTCAACCTGACGCTCCGCTATTTCGGCCCCACCGACACCGGCTTCACTCGCAATTCCGCCATCGCGCTGGCCACCTTTACCTGGTCGCATGCCTTCACGGACCGGCTGTCGGGCGTGCTGACGATCGCCAACCTGCGCCTGTCGGACCCGCGGGAGATCGTGACCACCGGCGTCACCAGCCAGTCGCGCGACCTGTTCGCGCCCGCCTCGCCCCAGCGCTTCACCTTGTCGCTGACCTGGAGCTTCCGCCCGCCGGGCCAGGGCCCGCAGGTGCGCCAGCAGCCGCAAGCCCCGCCGCCTATCCCCGGGGGACCGGGGTAGGCTGGAGCGCCCGAGCGCAGCGGCGCCGGTGCACGGCAGCCGCCGGAGCAGCGCGAAGAGCGCGCGAAGGCCGGCCTCTCCCTTGAGCCGGGGACAGTTACTTGTAACTGTCCCCATTGCGGACTCCGTAACTGTCCCCATTGCGGACTCCGAAACGGAGTGAAACCCGCTGCCGCCGCCGCTTGCAATGTAGGGCACTAATATACTTGACTCAGAGGTCAGTGCGGAATCCTGTCAACGCACGCCCAAATGTCGAGAAGCATCGAATACGACTTCTCCGCCTCGGCGTGAATGCCTTTCACCGCCTCCGCTATCTCCTCCAGCGCCTTCACCATGCGTTCTTCGTTGGACATTTCAGCTCCCCCTTTTCACGCACGGACGTACCACAAAAAGAGGGGCCGCCGAAGCGGCTGCTTCCCGTACCCGCTCCTTGATTCCAGCCCGAAATGACCCACGTTGTAACCCTCGACGAAAAGGGGGCTGCTATGGGCCTGGCATACGAGAATCTAGATGAAGCTACGCGTCGCTTCATGCTCGAAGAGATCGAAATGGATATAGCTGATGGCACGATCTACATCAGCAACTATCTGAATGATCACGGCTGCGCTACTTGGCCGGACCTAATGCGAAACGCGGCCTCGTCAGGGAATGATGATACGCTGGCGAATGCCATCCGACATGATGACTGTCTTAAGACGCATGTTCAGCGGAGGAAGCCCAAAGGCGGCTTCACCACGGCTGCCGTGCCTTACACCGCCCATGAAACCATGGGGGAAGGCGAATTCAATCGCTACTATTGTCGCGGCCTCTGTCGGCGCGCGATGGACGCGCGCATTCCACAGTTGGAGGTCTATCGGGCCAAAGAGGTTCGGGAGCCGCGTTGGCAATCCCAAGAGAAGCTGGGGATGCGGGTCGATCCGAAGACCATCTTGGAGGACCTAAGACAGACGCAAGGGGTCGAACCTGCGCTCGGTCTCCCGCCGGGTCCTAACTCAGGATTGACGCTCCGAATCCCTCGCTAGGCGAAGGTCAACTCGCTTGCATCGTTGGCGAGATAGGAGCGCGCAAAATCCTCCGGCTCCATGAGATAGAGCGATGCGCCGTCCGTCAGTCCAATGCCGTGCCTTCTGCCGACCTCTTCTAGGTCGCGCAGAAACGCCTCCACGTCAGCGACAGGCGGGGCTTCGACGCGGGGGCGCTCTTTAAGTGCGGTCGCCATGGTCTGCTCCTCCCCATCTAAACCCAGCCATCCGCCGGGCAGTTCCCTGTTGTACACTGAGGCACGAATCTGTGTCAAATCCGTGCCTCACGTGTTAAGTTGGTCGGATGGCCCAAGGCAAAGCCGAGACGGTTCGGAAGAACGTCACGCTATCAGCGGCGACGATTCGGTATCTGGAAGAGCTGGCGGCTAAGGGCACGCATGGATCCGACGTGGTGGCCGTAATTCGAACGATGGTTGAAGCGGGTGTGCGCGAAGCGATCCGGGAGGGCTTCATCAAATGAGCGGGCGCGAACTCCGACTGTGGCCCGAAAGTCGCGTCTTAACGATTTATCCACACCTCATTGACATTGGGTAGGCCATTGGCCTAGTCCGGCATTACCGATCTTTGGGGGAGGGCGGTAAAGGGAGGGCCAAGAGAATGTTCGCCGCCTCTGAGTACTGGATTACGGTAGTGGAGTTGGGGTCCTTTTCTAGGTCCCTCGATGGGTTGTTGACTGACGACGAATGCGCCGGGTTGATAACTTATCTCGCGCAGCACCCGGATGGTGGCCTGATCATCCCGGAGACTGGCGGGATTCGGAAGCTCCGGTGGGGAGCTAAAGGTAGAGGCAAGCGCGGAGGAGCGAGAGTGGTGTACTACTTTCGCGATTTAAATATGCCGCTCTATCTGCTGACGGTGTACGGAAAAGATGAAAAGATGAATTTGACCAAGAAGGAAAAGGCTCAACTCCGGGACTTGGTCGACCAGATTGTGAAGGAATATTGGGATGTTGAAGTTGAGCCAAGGATATCAAGACTATGGCACCGCAAACCATAGTCTGTATTGGTAAGGAGGCTACTATGGCAGCCGGAAGCAAAATCCTCGAGGGCTTGACCGAGGCTCTTGCTCACGCTCGTGGCGAGTCCACGGACGCGCGACAGGTTGAGGTTCGTATCCCCGACATGGTCGACGTCAAGGCTGTGCGACAGAGTCTCGGGCTTACCCAGTCCGAGTTCGCGCTGCGCTTTGGTTTCAAGCTCGACACTGTGCGCAACTGGGAGCAGGCGAAACGCGTGCCGGAGGCATCGGCTCGCGCTCTCTTGACGATCATTGGCGCTGAGCCGGAGGCTGTGCGCCGGGCGTTGGCGATGTAAGGACTTCCCGTCCTATCCTATCCTGAAGAAACGCCGCCCCTCCACAAGGCGGCGTTTTCGATTCTACCGCCGACCCCTCCTAGGCTTCCACGTCCAGCGCCCACCATAGAGAGTCACCGACCACGTTTTGCGCGTCGCTCGGCCTTGTCCTTTTCGAGCGCGTCCTTGAACGTCGCCGGGTCGGTTCCAAACAACCCTGCCGCGAGCCGTTTGAACCGGTCCAGCGAACCGGGCTTGACCACGGACTCCACGGCCTTGTCGGGCTTTTCATGCGGCGCTGGCGAGGGCTCCATTGGTGGTCAACTCCTTGTAGGTCAGCTTCTTGCCGATGATCCCGCGAAGGGCAGTGCGGAAGCGGTCGCCGTCGCCGCCGTCGCGCTCATTGAAGCGGAACACTTGCTCATCAATGTACCGGCCAAGGTGGAACGGCTCAACGCTGATATAGGTGCCGCGAAGGCCGCGCTTCAGGAGGCTCCAGAAGTTCTCGATCCCGTTCGTATGGACCCGCCCGTTCACATACTCAACGCTGTGGTCGATCATCGAATGGCGGAAGCCGGTGAGGCCGTAGTAGGAGCTGTAGGAGTCGGTATAGACGGTCGCGCCGCGTTGCACGGTGTCATGGATATGTCCGTGCAGGGTGGCGCTGGTCGCGTTCTGAATGACCGTGGCGCGAACGCGGCTGAGGCGCTTGTCGCGCGAACGCTCCAGGATGCCCATGACTGCGGTTTTGCCGCCGCCGATGCCACCCCGGCCCGTTATGACGCGCTCGCGCTTGTGTTGATGCATGTTCTTGGCGAGGCCGCCGATGAATGTCTCGTCCGTCTCGGTTTCGCCGGTCATTTTCTCGAAGGACCCGGTTTTCATCGCGAGGCGGATGCGGTGCAGCATGTGCCACGCCGACTTTTGCGTGACGCCGATCGAGCGACCCAGCTCGTAGGAGCTGATCCCGTTCTTGCAGTTGGCGATGGACCAGATGGCGACAAACCACTTGTCGAGCGGAATAGCGCTGTCCTCGAAGATCGTCCCGACCTTGGCGGAAAACTGCTTGCGCGAGTGCTTGGCCTTGCACTCCCACAGGCGCCGGGTGGAAATAAAGCGCACGTCCGCCCGCCCGCAAGTTGGGCACGTCGCGGTGCCTCCCCAGCGGAGATCGACCATGTGTTGAAGGGCCACGTCCGGGTCCGAAAAGTACCGAACGGCTTCCATGAGGGTGCGGGGTTCCTGTGCCATGCACCCCCTATACGTTCACGGACTTACTGAGTCAAGTATATTATTACCCAATGTAGGAAATGTTCCGGCTTCGTTCCGCGGAATGGACGAAGACCCCCTTACCGACGATCCCTAGATCCTGGGCCTGCTCGCTTTCGAGCCGGTGGTGCGCAAGTGCAGGCGTCACGACGGCTGGACGCCCGCCAGCCAGCGCCGCTACGTCGTCGGCCTCGCCGAGACCGGCAATGTCGACCAGGCGGCGCACCGGGTCAAGCGAACCGCCAGCGGCGCCTGGAAGGTCCGCACCTCCGACAAGGCCGAGGACTTCGCCGCCGCCTGGGACGGCGCCCTCGCGCTCCACCACCGCCGCAACCCGCGCCCGCTCCCCAAGGGCCGCCCCTCGCGCGGCGAGATCCTCGCCGGCTCCGGCCGCGCCTGGCCCGCGCGCGTCGCGCCGCCGCGGCCCGCGCCCGAGCTCGACCCAGCGGAGGAGCGCAAAGCCTGGCTCGAATGGGTGCATCAGATTCTCCGCCGCTACTGGCTGAAGCTTGGGTGCGAGCGCAAGGCGCGGCTCGCCGGACGCATCGCCGAGGCCGATTATTACGCCCGGCAGCTCACCCATATCGAGGTCATCATCGACATTGGCGGCCGCTCGCTGGACCTGCTCAACGAGCTCCAGGGCGGCCGGTATGCGCTGCGCGACATCGTCGCCACGCCGATGAGCCTCCTTCTCGATGGAATCCGCCGCACGTTCTGGCGGGAGGGCGGCGAGCCCGAGCGGCCGCCGCTCCCGCCGCTCGGCGAGCATGACGGCGAGGTCGCTTTGGGCGAGCGCAAATATTTTCACTCGGATCGCGACGGCGACTATCAGGCCTGGGTGCTGGCCCGCAAGGCGCAAGCGGGCGTGGACGCCGAGGCCCAGCGCCTCTGGGAGGAGAAAGCGGCGAAGGAGGCCGAGGCCTGGCGGAAGCGGCTGGAAGGGGAGGAGGGGGAGACCGGCGCGGAGCCCGGCGCCGAGGAGAAGGGCGGGAATTCGGGCTCGCGCGCAACCCGGAGCGGCGATCCGGAGGCGCGGCCATGAACTTCTACGTCCCCCTCTTCGGCGACGACAGCCGGCTGCTCTGGAATGTTGTGCACAACGATCTCTTCGACCGCTACCGCTTCGCGAGCCTACGGCGCATCCAGGCGCTACTCTGGCAGGGCGATGCGCGGGACGACCGATCCGTCATCGTCGGCGCGGATTTCCCCGGCGGGCCGGAGGGCGATCCGGTGCTGGTCATCCACGAATCCGATGCCTTTCCCTACATGATGTTCGTCTGCACGCTCGGCATGTTCCGGCGGAAGGAAGCGCCGATCGCGCTTGCTCTGACCAAGGGCTGGCAGGTCGTGTATTTCGACGAAGATCAGCCCACGCGCAAGAAACAGATCGAGCCGCGCCGGACGGGCAGGCGCGCGCCATGAACTTCTACGTCCCCGATCCGCGACTCGATGCGCAGGCCGACATGTTGCTGCGCCTGATGGAGGAGCTTCTGGCCAGTCACGGCCGCGCCTTCACCGGACGGCGCATCCGGGCCTTGATCTGGGACGATGGCGAGGAGGAGGAGACGATTCTCGTCGGCGCGGAGTACAACGACTGCGAAGCGGGCGAGGACCCCGTGCTCCTGATCCTGGAGGACGCGGCCGATCCGGCGCTGATCTACGTCGTGAGCCTCAGCCAGGTTGCCTATGAGGAAATGCCCAACACGGTTCGACTCGACCCGCTCTGGCGGGTGGTGGATTTCGATGACGAGTGATGCCGCCTGCCGCGGAGCCTGCCCCGGCGAAGCATGTCCTGAGCGCCTGCCCTGCAGGCGGTCGAAGGGGCCGGGGTGGCTTATGGGGAGATGCCGGATGTGGTGCGGCTCGATCCGCTGTGGCGGGTGGTGGATTTTGACGATGGGGCGAGGGTCTAAGACTAAGCGTCTGCTTTGCACTCAACGAGGCCTGAAAGCCCCGCATGAAAGTTTCCCAAAACAACGATCCGCACCCCGGGTAGGATGCGATCTCACAGGGACAGAAAGTTGGAACGGCGTGGCTATGCTGAGCCGGGCTGGCTAGATCCATGAAACCCGGCGCGGGCTGCCGCGCGATCGCGACAGTTGCCGGAGCCGCTACATCAAGGCGGCAGTGAACGGGCTGCTGGACGCGCCTCTCCCTTGGCCATGCGTGTCGTCATTGGTCCTAGGGGTGGTCTAGTGCCGCTTCATTCCCATGGCAGCGAACGGTAGAACCTGTCGACGATCTCGAAGCAGCTGTCGAAATCCGGCAGCTCCTCAAGCTCAAGGCCGAGCGTATCCCAATCCTTCGCAGCGCGATCCCGGACTTCGCGGTGCCCAAGCGCCTCGCGATTGGGCTCGAGCAGCGCGAGGAGGTGTGTGTGCTCGTCCGGATCGAGCGGGAACCGCTTTAGCAGGCAGGCGATGTCATAGACATCCTGGCGGCGGTTACGCTTGCGCTTCGGCTGCTGGAGCAGCGCGCGCAATTTTTCCGCGATCAGGTCGAGCAGCGAATAGGCGCGGACCGTCACGCCTTCGTCGCCGAGGCGAATGATCTGAATGGCGTTCACCGGCTCGCGAAAGGCGATGTCCACGTCGAGCACATTGGTTGCAGTCCCGGCGTGGAAGATTCGTTCCTGCGGCGAACCGCGTTTTGCGTAGCCGACGCGCAGCGCAAGGAGCGGGCCATTCGCCTTGGCGAACGTCTTCGCGCTCGGCTCGTAGCGCGACGACTGGACGTTGCACATCAGGTCGGGATAGCCGAGCTTCGCCGCCGCCCTCGGGAATGCGCCGTTTAGCTCGGTCTTGAGCGCTTCGGCCATTTCCTTGCTCGGCTCGCTGATCGCGGTAAAGTCGATATCGCCAGTCTGGCGAGGGCTCTTACCACCCCCATCAGAATCCCGCCCTTGAGGAAATGTCAAGCGAGGCTGGCTGATTTTGGGCTGGCAACCCCGCCTCGCATTGACAGTTCGCTATTCGATCACGTTTGAGCGGCAATTATATACCAAGCAGCCCGGATTCAACGCGACATCGAGCTGGCGGACGAACTCCCCGGCGGGGCGGACGTTCGCCGCAACGAAGATAGCCCCGGGAAGCCGCCACAAGTGCCTACCCCGGCAGCAGCGGATTCTTTTTCCCCGACCGATTTCCCGCCGCGTTTCGCTATCTCCGCAAGGACAATTATGGCGGCCGCAGCTTCGACGTTGTCGAGATCACGCCCCGGAACGACCGTACGCTCGACTATTGGTTCGATCGCTTACTCGAACGGCGTGAACCCGGGCAAACGTCCCCATGGAGGGCGGCAACTCCCGCGGTGCGGGCGAGATGAGCGTCGCGTTCAATCTGAATGTAATCGGCCCGACTGCAAGTCATGGGTCAAGGCGTCGCCGCCGCCGCACCTGCCGGCGCACCGACGAACGCTTTACGATCCGCCGCCGGCTCCTAATGGCGCCGACTAAGGTCTAATACCGTAAATATTGATCCTGAAGCGGCCCTTCCGCTATCGGCCATCGACGACCGGTGAATTTGCGCAATCCGCTCCAACTTTGCCTCTTTCCTCCCCTCTGCTAGGGCACCCCTTCGCACCTATAGAAAAGCGCAGAATGACCGACCTTAAAAAAATACGTAATTTCAGTATCATAGCACACATCGACCACGGGAAATCCACCCTGGCCGATCGCCTGATCCAGTCCACCGGCGGCCTCACCGCGCGGGAGATGACGTCGCAGGTGCTCGACAATATGGACCTGGAGCAGGAGCGGGGGATCACGATCAAGGCGCAGACGGTGCGGCTGGATTACCGCGCCTCCGATGGGCTCGACTACGTCCTGAACCTGATGGACACGCCGGGGCATGTCGATTTCGCCTATGAGGTGAGCCGGAGCCTTGCCGCCTGTGAGGGCGCCTTGCTCGTCGTCGACGCGGCGCAGGGGGTGGAGGCGCAGACGCTGGCCAATGTCTACCAGTCGATCGAGCACGACCATGAGATCGTGCCGGTGATCAACAAGATCGACCTGCCGGCCGCCGACGTCGAGAAGGTCCGCCACGAGATCGAGGACATTGTCGGGCTGCCCGCCGACGACGCCGTGCTGACCTCGGCGAAGACCGGCATCGGGATCCCCGAAGTGCTCGAGGCGATCGTCGCCCGCATCCCGCCGCCCACGGGCGATCCCGCGGCGCCGCTGAAGGCGATGCTGGTCGATTCATGGTACGACTCCTATCTCGGCGTCGTCATCCTGATCCGCGTCATCGACGGGGTGATCCGCAAGGGCCAGCAGATCAAGTTCATGGCCGCCGGCACCACCCACCTGGTCGACCGCGTCGGCGTCTTCCGGCCCAAGATCGAGCAGTTCGACGCCTTGGGCGCCGGCGAGATCGGCTTTATCACCGCGCAGATCAAGGACGTCGCCGAGACCCGCGTCGGCGACACGATCACCGACGCGCGCCGGCCCACCAATGAGGCGCTGCCGGGGTTCAAGCTGGTCCAGCCGGTGGTCTTCTGCGGCCTCTTCCCGACCGATGCCAACGATTTCGAGAAGCTGCGCGATTCGCTCTCCAAGCTCCGCCTCAACGATGCCAGCTTCTCCTTCGAGATGGAGACCAGCGCGGCCTTGGGCTTCGGCTTCCGCTGCGGCTTCCTCGGCCTCCTGCATCTCGAGATCATCCAGGAGCGGCTGACGCGGGAATATGATCTCGACCTGATCACGACCGCGCCAAGCGTCGTCTACAAGATCCACCTCAGCCACTCCAAGGAGGAGCCGGCCAAGACGATCGAGATCCACAATCCGGCCGACATGCCCGATCCCAATAGGATCGAGACGATGGAGGAGCCGTGGATCGAGGCGGTGATCTACGTGCCCGACGAGCATCTCGGCTCGATCCTCAAGCTCTGCCAGGACCGGCGCGGCATCCAGAAGAACCTGACCTACGTGGCGGGGCGGGCGCAGCTCACCTACGAGCTGCCGCTGAACGAGGTGGTGTTCGATTTCTACGACCGGCTGAAGAGCATCTCGCGCGGCTATGCGAGCTTCGACTATCACCAGATCGGCCACCGCGAGGGCGACCTGGTCAAGATGAACATCCTGGTCAACGGCGAGGCGGTCGACGCTTTGTCGATGATCGTCCACCGCGCCGCCGCGGAGGCGCGTGGGAGGCAGCTCTGCGAGCGCCTGAAGGACCTCATCCCGAGGCACCTCTTCAAGATTCCCATCCAGGCCGCGATCGGCGGCAAGGTCATCGCCCGCGAAACCATCGCGGCCCTGCGCAAGGACGTCACCGCGAAGTGCTACGGCGGCGACATCAGCCGCAAGAAAAAGCTCCTAGAAAAGCAGAAGGAGGGCAAAAAACGCATGCGCGAATATGGCAGCGTGTCGATTCCGCAGGAGGCGTTCATCGCGGCCTTGCGGATGGGGGAGGAGTAACAAAGGCCCCGCGCCATAAGGGCTGCGCTGCCACAACGGCTCACACTCTTGCCTCCGGTCAGGCAAAAATAGCCGATACAACAAGTCCACAGAGCTGCCGCGGGTATTCAGCGCTCGTGATTCTTGATCCGAACTGGACCAATTATGGATCAATCTGGAATGACCTCTCCCTGTCATTAAATGGTAGCGCCTGCTCCGGTCATAGGTGATTGCTATCTCACCTGATTGGCGATTCATCGATCGAATCGGGGGGGATAAAGATGAAGCTACGAGGCGGTTCCGCCACCTCTCTTGCGCTGTCCATCATAATAGTCGGCCTGATTGTTTTCGTAGCGGTCTTCTATGGGTGGTGGCTCATATTCAAGCCGGTTGTTCCGCGCCCACTTATCGCAACACTCCCAGCCTTGGTAATTTCGGTCGGCGCATTGCTCATAGCGAGATTCTTTGCGGACAAATGGGCGGCGGCGCAGGAACCAGGAGGAGTTCCGCTCAGACCGTATCACTACTTCGCTTACCTATTTCTCTTTATGGTTAGTGCAATGGGGACCGTAAACGCGGCCTTTGTCTTATGGGAGGGCTCCTCTGTTGTTCGTCAGGACATGGCGGAAGTGCGTAGTGCATATTCTCAATTGGACGTTTATTCGCAACGGGCGCTGAAATCGTCATTGCAAAACAGGAGGAGGTCGGATCTCGAAGCCAAGCTGGCGAATCTTTGGGTCGAGATCTACAATCCTCATGGCGGCAACTATTGCGGGGTCGGCGAAGCCGCAGAAGCCATCATCGCCGACATTAGGCGGATCGTCCCGGATATGCCGATCATCCGCGGGACAGGCGTTATCCGGCCGTGCAATCGTGAGACGGCCCAGCGTGTCTTCCAATCCTATGCCGACAGCGCCCGCGCGACCTTGGCGAGGGACCCGCAGTTTCTCGCCTTCAATGGCCCAGCCAAGGAGGCCCTTCTCGGGGTCATGCGCCGCAACATAGCTGCGATGTCGAGAAGCTTCGAGCAGGTCGAGGGCCTGCTGAGCAACCCGACAGCATTTGCGAGTGCCGAGGTCCAGGTGCCGCTGGCGACTGCGGCGAGCAACTATAACGATGACTATCGCCACGTCGCCGGCCTGTCCTCGCCGCTCGATGAGGATATTCCGGGATCGGTCGACGTCTCGCAGTCCCAGGAGCTCGGATCATTCGCTGCCTTTTTTGATATCTTTGCCAGCCGCATCTTGGATCCGAAGACATGGGCCTATCTTCTTATAGCGATCCTGCTTGACCTCGCCCTGGTCTATTTCCTGAAGCAGGCCTTCGTCCGCTACCGAAGTGGCGGCTCCGGCGACGTGGTTGACCTCTACAGGGAGCGTGGACCGTATCCAAAATTCCTCTGGGTGAACCCGCCGGTAGACGTGACACAAAGGGGAGTTAGACATGTCTGAGCCACCCGCCTCTGCCGATGGCGATGGTCCGCCGCCGAGGAAGGAGAACCGTCTGGTTTATCGCGACCCCAACGCCTCGGTCGCGGCAAGCCAAAGGCTGGAGCAGGATGAGCGACACCCAGTACTGATCTTCGGTTCGTCCGATTCCGGCAAGTCGACGCTCATCATGTCGATCGTTAACGCGATCGAGAAAAGCGGCGACGACGGAAGCGTCGGGGTCGGCCTTTCGTTCGGGAACAGTTTCTATGCGAAACGTGATGCCAAGGCGGAAATCCAAAGAGAACTAGCGCGGACATTTTTCGAAGCCGACTCGACAAATTTCATCCTTGGCCGGGAGAAGTTAGAAACTACTCAGGTCCGCTTTCCATTTTTCATTCCTCTAGATCTACGTATTAAAGGTTCAAAGCTGAAGCCGGTCAAGATTGCGATAATAGATGGGAGAGGAGAGTGGTACGAGCCGCATAAGACCGGTACTATCCCATTCAAGGAGCTGCAGGACGATGTCATTGAGGTTCTAAGAAATTATGCAAGGGGAATTAGTGTCATTTGCGCGGCTCCTTTTTCTCTTGGAGACACGGATCAGGATAATGTGTCAAATAGCGACGCGGGGCTGTGGGCCGCCCTGAGCAAATATCAGGAGTTGCGCTCAAATGCCGACGACGATGCCTTGCTGTTCCTGCTCACGAAGTGGGATCAGAAGGCCAATCCGGGAAAGGACCCTGATTTCACGCGCCTCAACGGAGGGGACGTCGTGGAGATCGCCAACGGCCGATACGAGCGGTCGTGGAATTTCTTCCGCACCGTAAGCGTCGGCGCGGATGATTGGGAGAAACGCTGCTTCATGCAATACAGCTCCTGCAAATTTATCGAGGGCAAGCCGAACATCCCCACGGAACTCCAGCCGGACTTTATTCGCTACGCCCGAACTGTAACCAACTGGATCTACGGCAATGCTCGCCGCTTTGAGTTCACGATCGGTCGGCAGGTTACAGAACTGCCTCTCAATCTATTCCCCGACGTGGTGCCGCGAGGAACGAGAATGGTCTCTTTGTCGGAGCGCTTCCTGCGGCGCGTCGTGAGATAGGTGGCGAGCGCGCAAGCCTGGATCGCCATCGTCGGTAAAGGCGATGGCTCGGGGATGGAAGCCCATGTGGCGCCCTATCCGGACAACATGCTGGAGCAGGAAGAAACCATCGACGGCCGCTTGGAAAGTGCTTTCCAATTGGGAGCGCCTGAGTCTGACGTCGATACCAAGCTCACCGAAAGCTGGGCTGTCGTCCCGAAGCACGAATGGCCCGCCGAGGCCCACAGCATATTGAAAATCTCCCGGCACAGGGACCGCATCGGGGCTGATTGGATGTGGATAGGGCTGTATGAGATGCTGCCGCCTGAACAGAAAGAACGAGGCGGATTCTACTTTGGTGCCGGTGTCGCCATCAACCGAGTCGCTCCGCTGGATGACCTTATTGACATCCTCGCAGCCGTCTTCGAGAGGTCGCGACCTCAAAGGCACGTCGGGAAATCGGTGCACAAGCTCGACATCGAGCAGTTTTCATTGCCCATACTACATCTTCAGGATAGCTTCCCCAGCGAGAAGGGGCTCGACCCTGGAGCTCAGCAAGGCCGCTTTGTAGCGGTTGAAGCATTAGATGAAAAAGAACGCCGTCTAGGAATAGATCGGGCACTTTTCTCTGAGGATTATCACGCCTTTTCGACGATATATGCTGGAACGTGGGTTCATGAACTGGAAAACGATATCTTTTTTATTCCGAGCGACCCAGTCCAGAAAGAGTCCCCGCCTCGCGCCGCTGTCCTGACCTATACCGCTTCGGAATTGCTAGATCCGATGCCTAAGCCAGCCGAGGCTGTCAGCGACGAATTTTGCCCTTCCGACGACAGCGGCTCGCTCGGGGTGTCGCAACAATATTCCATCGTAAATGACCAACCCCCAATCGATCACTCGGCCGCCATCCTGCAGCGAATATCAAATATCGAGAAACAGTTATTTATAGCGCTGGATAAAACGGGCGACGAATTGCTTCAAGTCTTGCAACAGGAAAAGCTCGCGCGTGCCGTTAATCATCTTTGGATCGGAATAGCGGTCACTATCAGCATGTTAATGTACCTGATTGTGTACATAACAGGACAATAGAGGTCGGAATTCTGGCACTCGGGTTCAAACCTAGCGCCCGATCCTTCCGCATTGGCCATGAGATCGATTTCGTGCCTGGTCACGAGGTAGGCGCTAAGCGAGGGGCGACCCTTTGGCGATCCGCCGGGACGCGAGGTGACTGGTCGGGTAGGTCTGACACGATGCATGAGACCTCAACCAGCCGCCCCCTCAATCCGCAGCCTCCGCCGCTGCGCCTCGGCGTCCGCTTCGCCCGGCGCTCCTCGATCCCGGCTACGACCTCGTTGATCCGCTCCGCCTCGCCGCCTGCTCCGAGATTCTCCCACAGGTGCTCGCCCTCCTGTCTGTATTCGATCCAGTCGCCCTCCACGCCGCTCTCCAGCTGGCCGAGATAGCCGTTCGTCTCCTCCGCGCCGACGTAGAAGCGCTCCGGGTCGTTTTCCGGTTCGTCGGCCAGCGCGCGGCGCGTTTGGCGCAGGCGGTGAGGGCGCGGTGGATTTCGGCTTGGGCCTCGGCATCGAGTTCGACGCCCTCGAAGGCGTTGAGGACGTTGGCCGCCGCGTCGTCGGCGGCGCGCTTGGGGGGCGCTTCGGTGCCGGAGATGACGGTTTTGACTGTCGTGGTTGAGGCCTCGGACGCCGCGACCGCCTTGCCCTCACCTTCCCACCGCTTCGCGGCGGGGCCCTCCCTCTCCCCAAGTGGGAGAGGGGAATTCGTCGCTGCGCTGGCGCTGGCCCGGGTCGAGAAATAATTGATCGTGGTCTTCCGGCCGCTCGCGTCTTGGCCGTAATGGCGCAGGATGAACATCAGCAGGCGGTCGTTCTTCTTGCGCCGGAAGCCCATCAGCCTGCCGCCGACGAAGACCGGGATCACCTCGCCAACCATGGCGCGGTGGAAGGCTTCGTCCTTGACCACCTGGAGGCCGAGCGATTGCGCCGCGTCCCAGGCGGCGCGGAAGCTCTCCGCGCCGGGCTGGCGGCGGAGCTGGTAGGCGCTTTCCGGGCTCATATTGACCATGCGCGCGGCGATGGCGACGCAGCCGGTATCGGCCAGCGCCGCGATGAACGCGCGCTGGCGCTCCGGGGTCCAGCCGTCGTGGCGCTGGACCTTGCGGGGCACCGGGATGAATTCGGGCGGCGCGCTCGGGGGAACGGGGGTGTGGATCGCGGAACGGACCGTCATCGCTTCGCTTCTCCTCAAAAGCAGAACAACGCTAGAACAAATCCTACATTGCAAGGGGGCGGCGGGGCCGTCACGAACTGAATTCGTGACGTCGGTCCTGTCGACCTGCAGGTCGCAGGCCGGCCGGGCGGGCACGGCTCTCCGCCCAGGTACGGCCCTTCGACTGGCTCAGGACAGGCGGCGCTGCGCGCCGGCGCGCCTGGGCTCGGCGCGCCATCGCCATTTGCTTTCCCGCCGCAAAGCGCCCAACGTTGATCGCGACCCGGGCCGCGCGCCCGCCTCTCTTTCACAAAGGATGTCCGATGAGCACGCCCGAAGACTATCAGGCGAAGGCCGCCGAGACGCTGGTGCAGCTCGCCGCGGCGACCAACGAGGCGGAGCGGGTGCGCCTGAGGCGCGCCCACGGCGTCTATCTCAAGCTTTCCACCCATGGCGCCGAGGCGGCGGCGCGGGCCGAGATGCGGCCGGCGCCCAGGATCGTCCCCGAAAAGCCGAGCGCGGCCTCCTCGCCCAAGCTGCAGGGCTGGTCGATCGGCTAGACGAAGACGTCAAGCGACAACCCTCCCTCTCCCGGCTGGAAGAGGGAGGGCCGTTCGCGCGGGCGCTAGCGGCGATAGCGCCAGTAGCAGATGCGCTGGCGGTGGCCGTAGCGCCAGACCGTGCGGCAGCTGCGGTAGCGGTTGCCCCGCCAGTTGCGGTTGCCGCGCCAGCGGCGGTCGCCGCGCCAGCCGCGATTGCGGTCGCCGCGCCAGCGCCGGCGGTCGTTGCGATAGCCGTCGCTGCGGCCGTCATTCTGCTCCCAGCGGTCGCCGCGCTGCGCCGACGCCGCGGCGGCGGGCAAAACGAGGCTCGAGAGGGTGATCGCCGCTGCGACGGCGAGCTTGAGGATGTTCATTTCTGACTCTCCCTTGGACCTGTCCCTGTCGGGGCACGTAACGAACGACGCCGCCGACGGGTCCGCGCCCGCGCCGCTTCGGGCGAGAAAAAGCACGAGTCGGCGGGTCAGGCCGGCACGCGCCGCGCCAGCCGCACCTGCAGCCGGATCCACAAGGGGATGGTCGCCATTCCCACCGGCCCGGCGAACGGGGAGATCAAGGCGGCAAGCAAGGCGGTGAGGGCGCCGAGCAGGACGGCGCGGCTGCGCCGGGGCACGGCGCGCGCCGCCTCGGCGCTCGCGCCCTCGCCGAGCATCAGCGGGCCGGTCGCGATCCTGTTGACCTTGAGGTTGAGCAAGGCGGTCAGCACGATCCAGCCCCAATAAAAAAGCGCGGGCACGCGCATATTGAAATTGACGCTCATGAAGGCGGTGACGAACGGCACGAAGGCGATCGCCCCGAGCAAAGCCAGGTTCCAGATGAGGATTCCGCCATGATAGCGGCCGGCAAGCGTGAAGGCGCGGTGATGGCCGGCCCAGAAGGCGCCGATCACGCCGAAGCTGATTGCGAAGCCGATGAAATTGGGGGCGAGGCGGGCGAGCGCCGCGAGATGCTCGGAAGCGTCTTCGCCGCGCTCGAGATGGGGCGGGTGGAGCTCGATGACGAGCAAGGTGATCGCGATCGCGAACACCGCATCGGAGAAGAAGACCAGCCGCTCCAGCGCATGGTCGGTCTTGCCTGATGCCATGTCGAAATCCCCCCTGGCCCCGCGCGAGACTATCCGCCGCCCCGCATTAGGCAAGGCGCTAGCGCATGAAGACGCAGTCCTCGGCGATCGGCCGCGCCTCGACGAAAGCGAGCGCGACGCGGCGGGCCATCGGGCGAAAGAAGGGGATGCCCGCGCCGAGCAGCAAAGGATGGACGTTGAGCCCGATCTCGTCGACCACGCCGCCTTCGATCAGCGCGCTCGCGAGCTCGCCGCCGCCCATGACGATGACGTCGCCGCCCTCCTCTTGCTTGAGCCGGCGCACGAACGCGGCGGGATCACCAGCGACGAGCTCGGCGCCGGCGGGCACCTCGGTCATGGTCCGCGAGAAGATGAAGGTGCGGATCTTCGATGCGCCGGCATCGCCGCCGCCGCTCCTGGCGGCGAAGTCGTAGGTCTTGCGGCCCATCAGCAGGGTGTCGACGCCTTGCCAGCTCGCCGCGCTGATCGCGGCGGCGTCGTCGCTCCATCGCAGCCAGTCCAGCGCCTCGTCGGGTCCGGCCAGATAGAGATCGAGGCTGACCGCGGCGCCCCAAATCACCTTGCGCCTCGGCGTGCCTCCTCCTTGGCCGTCAGGCGTCGATCACGATCTCGCAGTTCAGCGTGTTGGCGATGAAGCAGCGCTCGTGCGCTTCGTGGTGCAGCCCGGCGAGCGCGGCCTCGTCGGGCGCGGCGCCGGCGAAGGCGATGCGGGGGCGCAACGTGATCCTCGTGATGGCGATCTTGCCCGGGCCTACCCGGCCCAATTTCGCCTCGGCCTTGTCGGCATAGGATGCGACGGCGAGGCCGGCGGCCTGGGCGAGGCTGAGGAACCAGAGCATGTGGCAGGCGGCGGCCGAGGCGGCGAGCGCTTCTTCCGGATCCACGCCGGCGGGATCCGACATCGGCTCGGGCACCACGAAGGGCGAGGAGGAGCCGACGAGGGTCGCGCCGCCGTCGAAACGGATTTCGTGGCGGCGGCTGTAGCTGTTGTCGGCGAAGCCGCCGGCGCAGGTCCAGACGATCTCGGCGACGTGGCGGCTCATCGCATGCCGCGCCTCAGCCGTCGGATTTGGCGAAAAGGGTGCTGGCGTCGCCGCCTTCGGCCGCCTTCTCGCTTTTGCCCAGCTCGCTCTTGGCCGGCGTGAAGGAGACGGGGCTGGCGATCAGCGGCGTCCCGCTTTTGTCCTCCAGGCCGAGCGCCGCGCGGCGGGCGAGCCGGCCCTCGATCAGCGCGCCGGCGTCGATCGAGATCGTCTCATAGGCGACGTCGCCCATGATCCGCGCGCTCGCCTCGACGAACAGGGTACGCACGCTGACCGTGCCCTCGACCGTGCCGGCGATCCGCGCCTCGTCGGCATGGATGTCGCCGGCGATGGTGCCGGCCTGGCCCTGGACGAGCTGGGCGCAGCGGACGTTGCCGTCGATGCGGCCGTCGATGTGGAGCTGCGCGTCGGTGGCGAGATCGCCGCTGACCACCACTTCGGGCCCGATGAAGGAGAGGCCCGGCGGGCCGGCGCGGCTCGCCTTGGGCAAGGGGGATGCGGCGGTCTTGTCGCGTGAGAACATGAGCGGCGCCTCCTCAGCGCATGGCAGCGGATTGTGGCGGCGGGGGCGGGGGAGTCAAGCGGCCGCCGCCGAATCGGGGCGGGGGCGAACTTCTATGGCGTATTCCGCTCCTCGCGAGCCATGCGTTGCGGCAAATACCCGCCGAAAAATTCATGTTTTAACAATCAATTACGCCAAGGAGAGGGGCAGGCCGAGGTTCCACGGCCTATCCTGCGCGCCCTGGACCGCATCTTTCAGATCGGCCTTCCCATGACCAGCATCGGCTCAAGCCTGACGCGCACGCAAACGATCAGCGCGGCGCTCTTCCTGCTTGTCTCGCTGGTCGGCGCCGGCGCCATGCAGGAGACGCGTTCCGCGACCGCGCAGCACGGGCAGGATCTCGCGGAGATCTCATCGGTGATGGAGATTGCCGATCTGATCTCGGAAACCCGGATCGCCGAAGCCTACCTGCTCTTCGATTACGCTGAGGGACGACCACTCATCGAACAGCGCAACCGCGAGCTTACAGAGGAGCTCGCGGCTTTGAACGCGATCGTACCGACGGGAGCTGACGCCGCACAGGCACGCCACCTCACCGGGCTTTGGGCCGGCTATCGCAGCGAGCAGCGGAGGATGATCGCCGCGGTTGAAGCCGGGCATCCGGAGTTGGCGGTGGAATTATTCGAGGGGTCCCTGGAGCAGCGCTATCAGCAAATAGATTCGGTCGCGGACTCGCTTGGCGAGCGCTTGCGAAACGACGCGGAAGCAGCGGCGGCCCGCGCGCGCAATATTGCCAACATCGTCACCGGACTTGTCCTCTCATTTTGCGCATTCGGCATCCTGCTCGGCTTCGCAATGCACCGGTTCGTCCGTCGGCGGATCGTGCGCCCGCTGACGCAGGTCACCGCCTCGCTGACCGCGCTGGCGAGCGGCGACACCAACGTCGCGGTCACCGGCGGCGACCGCGGCGACGAGATTGGCAGCATGGTCGGCGCGCTCGAGATCTTCCGCCTTCAGGCCGGCGCGCTCGACGAGCAGCATAGGCTCACGATCGAGGCGCAGGCGAATGCCGAGAAGCTGGCACGCCACGACGCGCTGACCGGCCTTCCCAACCGCCGGCTGTTCCTCGAAGCGCTCGCGCGCACGACCGAGGACCAGGATAAGCCGGCCGCGATCTTCCTGTTCGACCTCGATCGCTTCAAGCCGGTCAACGATGCCTATGGCCACGACGCCGGCGACGAGGTGCTGTGCGTTCTGGCCGACCGCTTCGCCGCCCATCGCGACGAACTGGGCGTGGTCGCGCGCCTCGGCGGCGACGAGTTCGCCACGGCGTTTCCCACGAGCGGCGGTCCGGGGCATGCGGCGCGCGTGGCCCAGCTCATCAACATCATCGTGTCGCAGCCGATCGAGCTGGAGAATTGCAGCGTCGAGGTCGGCGCGACGATCGGCGTCGCCATGTTTCCGCAGGACGGGGCCGATGCATCGACGCTGCTGCGCGCCGCGGACCTCGCCATGTATGAAGCCAAGGCGGACGAGTCCTGCCGCTATCGCTTTTTCCAGGCTTCGATGGAAAACCAAATCCAGGAACGCGCGCTGCTGCACGCGGACCTGCGGCGAGCGGTCGCTGCCAATGAGATCCGCCCGCATTATCAGCCCCTGGTGACGATCGATGGCGGCGAACTTGTCGGTTTCGAGGTTTTGGCGCGCTGGTATCACCCGGTGCGCGGCATAATCATGCCCGACGCCTTTATCGCCGTGGCCGAGGAACTCGGCGTTCTCCCCGATCTGTCCTACCGCGTTATGCGCCAGGCCTGTGCGGATGCGCGGCATTGGCCAGAGCATCTCAGCCTTTCGGTCAATCTCGCCCCGAGCCAGCTTCGCGACCCGACACTCGAAGCGCGAATCCTCGAGATCCTGTCGGAGGCGGGGATAGCGCCCGGGCGCATTGAGATCGAAGTGACGGAAAACGCCTTGATCACGGACTTGGAAGCCACCCGTGAGATGCTCAGCGCGCTGCAGAAGCACGGGATGAGCATCGCGCTCGACGATTTCGGGACGGGCTACGCCAGCCTCAACCACTTGCGGGATCTCAAGTTCGACAAGATCAAGATCGACCGTTCCTTCGTCAGCGCGCTCGATGCGGGGGGCAAGAACGCCGAAATCGTCCGCGCCATGATCTCCCTGGGCAAGAGCCTCGGGCTGACGACCACCGCTGAAGGCATCGAAGATGCCGAACAATGGTCCAGCCTGGCGGCTTGGGGATGCGATCTTGGCCAGGGCTTCCTGTTCGGCAAGGGGATGAACGCCGAGCAGGCCCTCGCCATGATCGGCGTCATCGACCTACCGGGCCGGCCGGCGCGCAGGGTCCCGATGGACGGCGTGGGGCGGGTGCGATTCAGGAAGGCATCGTGAAGCGGGTGTCACTGCGGCTCGCTAGGCGTTGCCTCGCCCTCGCAGCGCCCGCGCTTTTGTCCGCGGCGACGACATCGCCTCTTCATGCCCAGCAATATGTCACGGACGATCCGGAGATCGTGAATCCCGGCCATTTCGAGGTCATTGCATTCGCATTGCGGACGAAGGAAGCGGACGGGGCCGGCGGAACGGCCGGGCTGGACCTTGCCATCGGCATCGCCCAGGATCTGGAGCTCAGCGCGGTTCTTCCCATCGATCACGAAGGCGAGGGATGGGCCCGAGGACGAGTGGGCGACATCGAAATCGGCATTACCTGGGTGGTCGCCCATCAGCGCGAGAGAGGCCTCATCCCCGATATCGCCTTCGCCCCCTCAATCCTCCTGCCCACGGGCGCGATGCCGATCAGGCCGGGTCGTGCCGGTCTGTTTCTGCCGGTTTGGCTTCGCAAGGATGTCGGTGCCTGGGTCTGGACCGGGGGTGGCGGCTATTCGCTGAACGGTGGCTCGGGGCGCCGCGATTCCTGGCTGGCCGCTATGCGCGTCACGCGCCAGCTCGGCGAGCGCCTCGGCATTGGTGCCGAAATATATCGCGAGACCGCGGACAGCGATGACGGGCAAACTGCCACCGGTCTGGCCGCAGCCGCAACCTTTCAGCTAAGCCGGACCTACAGCGTCGAAATGTCAGCGGGGCCGTTGTGGCAGGGTGGGGTGCGAGGAAGCAGAATTTATGTCGGGCTTGTTGCCGGCTTTTAGCGCCGCTTGCTTATGCGGCGCGCCCTGTTTTGCAAAGGCCCGCTCGCCCCAAAAATAATGGGGGCCGGCATCGCTGCCGGCCCCCACTGTCCCGTCGCGCTCGACCCTGCCGAAGCAGCATCTCCCGCGCTGGGCTGTTTCGAGGGGCGGCGACCAGAGCCAAGCCCCGAAGAGCAAAGCCAAGGTCCCGCTTCCTCCGGGGTCCATCCACAGGCCGAAGCCTCTTTCCGGTTTCCCCGCGGGCTCCCCGACAGGGCCGAAGCCCTGGCGGTTCGCCGTTGGCGGTTTCGAAGCCGAAGCTTCTCTTCCCACCCTGGCGGGCACCGCCGGCCGAAGCCTTTGGTTCCGCGTCCGGCAGGATCCGGAGCCGAAGCCCTGGTTCCGCCTGGCAAGTCCATGGACCGAAGTCCTGGGTCATTGCCGGGTTCGCAGCTCCCGAGCCGAAGCCCGGTCCTGCCCGACCCTGTCGAAGCCGAAGCTTCTCTCGGGCCGGTGGCAGCGCGCGGACCGAAGTCCCGCCTTCCGCCGGGCTGGTCCTGAACCCGAAGGTCCGGTGTCCGGCCTGTCCGGTTCCTTGGGTCCGAAGACCCTTGGTTCCGATGGGCGCTTAACGAAGCCTGCCGCTTTCGCATAAGCTAAAGGGCAAGCCCGCAGCTTCCGCCTGGCGGCGGCTTCGTCAGCCGCCCTGCCTTCCGCTCCGATCGACCATCCACCCGAAGGCGATTTGCCGATCTCGGCCTGGGCTGTGGCTGGGAAGGCTACCCTCCGTTGCCGGAAGATCGTCTCGGCCACACCCGAGAAGTGTCACGATTGTTCCGGCGTTCCAAGAGGAATCCGCCTGTGGATAATGAGGATAACGTGCATAACTTCGCCGGCTCGTTTTTTGGCCGAAACGCCGCGCCCGGGCCGCCTCCGCGGGCGCACGCATGGCTTGCCCCCGGCGCGCCGCCCGCATAAAGGAGGCGCCATTCGGAGCGCGACGCTCCTTCTGTTCTAGAGGGCCAAAGCGGCATGGACGGTCGGTTCAACACGATTGCGGGATGGGTGCTTGGCGCGGGCATCGTCTTCCTTGGCGCGACCCTCGTCACCCACGAAATCTTCGGCAGCGAGCGGCCCGAGAAGATGGGCTATCCGATCAACGGCGTCGAGGAGGAGGGCCATGGCGCCGCCGCCGCCGAGCGGCCCGCCGCTTTCTATCTGCAGACCGCCGACGCGGCCCGCGGCGCGGCCATCTTCCGCAGGTGCGAGGGCTGCCACACCGCCAATCAGGGCGGCGCCAACGGGATCGGCCCGAACCTGTGGGGCACGATGGGCGAGACGATCGGCACCGGCCATAATGGCTATGCCTTCTCCGACGCGCTCCGCAACCATGGCGGCCGCTGGGACTGGGACACGATGAACGCCTGGCTGACCTCGCCGCGCGACTTCGCTTCGGGCACGAAGATGACCTTCAACGGGCTCAGCCAGCCGCAGGAACGCGCCGACGTCATGCTGTTCCTCAACGAGCACGGCGGCAATCTGACCCGGCCGCCGCCGCCGGCGGCCGAGCCGGCGCCGGGCAATGAAGCGGCGGGCAACGAGGCCGGCGCCAATGCCAGCGCGGGGAACACCGCCGAGGGCAATGCGGCCGCGCCCGCCGCCAACGGCGCGGCGCTTGCGGCTCCGGCACCCGCTGGGCACTGACCTGAACCCCTCTCCCTTCAGTGGAGAGGGAGGGGCCTGCCGCGAAGCGGTGGGAGGGTGAGGGCAAGGGCGTCCGCGCAATGGCTCTGACGCTGTCACCATCATCCAGCTTCGCCTAAGCTCGCCCGCGGCTCACCAAGGCTTCGTATCCTTCTCCCCTCGAGGGAGAAGGTTGTTGCGCGAGCTAGCAGTTCGGGAGCTCCCCGGTCCCGGCATATTGGCCGCAGACGAATTCCCAGGCTTCTTCGGCGCTCTCGCAATAGGTGAACAGCTTGAGGTCGTCGGCGGAGATCACGCCTTCCTCGGCGAGCGCCTCGAAATTGATCACGCGCTCCCAGAATTCGCGGCCGAAGAAGATGATCGGGATCGGCTTGACCTTGCCGGTCTGGATCAGGGTCAGCAATTCGAACGCCTCGTCGAACGTGCCGAAGCCGCCCGGGAAGACCGCGACGGCGCGGGCGCGCAACAGGAAGTGCATCTTGCGCAAGGCGAAATAGTGGAACTGGAAGGAGAGAGCGGGGGTCACGTAGGGATTGGGCATCTGCTCGTGCTGGAGCACGATGTTGAGCCCGATCGATTCCTTGCCTTCGTCCTGGGCGCCGCGATTGGCCGCTTCCATGATCGAAGGGCCGCCGCCCGAGCAGACCACGAAATGGCGCTGGCCGTCCGCGTCGGGCTCGGTGCGGCTGGCGAGCCGGGCGAGCTGGCGCGACACGTCATAATATTTGCTGGTCGCCTTGAGCCGCTCGGCGGTGCGGCGCTGGCTGTCGGTCGAGGCGGCGGCGATCAGGGCGTCGGCCTTGTCGGGCGCTGGAATTCGGGCCGAGCCGTAGAAGACGAAGGTCGAGGCGATCCTGGCCTCGTCGAGCATGAGCTCGGGCTTCAGCAATTCGAGCTGGAAACGGACCGGGCGCAGATCCTCGCGAAGCAGGAAATCCAGGTCCTGGAAGGCCAGCCGATAGGCATTGTCCGTGGTCTGCGGGCTGAGGCTGGTCTGCGCGGCGGTCGCGGCGTCGGCGCGCGCCGGCTCGAACACGCGCTTGGGGGGGACGGGGTCGGTCATGCTGGGGCTGTAGAGCGGTTTTCACGGAAGGTGAATGCTTTCCCTCCCCCTGGCCTCCTCCGCGCCGGGGAGGGGAATCTACCGGCAATAAGGCCCGCGGCCCATGTCGAAGTGAATATGGTTGTAATGATAGGAATCGGAATCGGGCGAGAGGCCGATCGCGAAGCGGCGGCAGCCGCCCTGGTGGACGGCGCGAAGGAAGCGGCGGACGCGCTCGTCTCCGCCGTTCCAGCCCTGCTCGACGGTGATCCGGCGACCGTCGGCGAGGACGAAGCCGGAGACGTCGACCGCATTGGCGAAGGCGTGCTCGGAAAGCCGCGCGCCGGGCCTGCTGTTGCGGGTGCGGCAGGAGTAGGTGCCGAAGGTCTCGATCCTGACGATCCGCCCGCGCAGCCACTGGTCGGCTGCGGTCTGCACCGATTCGCGCGCCCAGCGGGCGAACTGGCGGGCGACCGGGCAGGTCATCGCGCGCAGCCCCGTCGCCGGAATGCCCATGTCGAGCAGCTGGACGGCGCCGACGGCCGAGCAGCCGCCCTCGAAGCGCCGGTCGGGCAGAGCGCGGAACTGGATGCGCTCGCGGGCGAGGTCGATATGGCATTGCATGAGATCGGGGCTGCCGCGATCGGCGGCGGGCGGCAGCGCCGGGCGCGGCGGCGCGCGCCTCTCATCGGCGCGCGGGATGCACGCCGCCAGCAGCAAGAGCGCCAAGACCGTCCCCCACCTGCGCATGGAGGGAGCGTGGCGGACGGCGCCGCGCCGGGTCAAGCGGCGCGCGCGGCGGGCGAGTCGGACCGTGTCGTGGATGCGCCGAGCCCCGCATTCCGGCGCATTCGGATCATGGCGCGGGCTTGGCCTCGGCCTCGGCGGCGCGCTTCTCATAATCGTCCGCCATCTTGCGCAGGGCCTCGAGGGTCTTGGGGTCGTTGATCCCCTCCGCAAGCCTGCGGCACCTTTTCGCCTGCTCAAGGAGATCGGCGGCCTCGCTCATGCCGGCAAAGCGGCCCGGGAGGGCGCCGGTTCCATATTTGATCTGGATCAGTACGTTTGCCGGCCGCCGCTTTGCCTTGACAGTCGCGCCCATGGGCTTAGTCCCGGCGGCGGGCCACGCCGTCCCAACGCGGCGCGTGCTCTCTGCGAGGAGAGTTGTACAGTGACGAACACGAAACCGGGCACCGCCGGTGCGCTTGCGCGCCGGGAAAAGCCTCAAAAACGCCCCGCGCGCCCCTCTTTCTCTTCCGGCCCCTGCGCGAAGCCGCCGGGCTGGGCCCCCGAAAAGCTGGCGACCGGATCGCTCGGCCGCTCGCACCGCTCGAAGCTCGGCAAGGCGCGCCTGGCGCATGCGATCGAGCTGACCCGGCATGTGCTTGGCGTCCCCGCCAGCCACCGCATCGGCATCGTTCCGGCCTCCGATACCGGAGCGGTCGAGATGGCCTTGTGGAGCCTGCTCGGGCCCCGGCCAGTCACCTTGCTCGCCTGGGAAAGCTTCGGCGAGGGCTGGGTGACCGACGTGGTCAAGCAGCTCAAGCTCGACGCGACCGTCGCGCGCGCCGATTATGGCCGGCTCCCCGATCTCGACTTCGTCGACATGGCGAGCGACGTCGTCTTCACTTGGAACGGTACGACCTCGGGCGTGCGCGTGCCCGACGGCGAGTGGATCGCCGACGACCGCGAGGGCCTCACCATCTGCGACGCCACCTCGGCGGCGTTCGCCCAGGACCTGCCCTGGGACAAGATCGATGTCGCCACTTATTCCTGGCAGAAGGTGCTTGGCGGGGAGGGCGGCCACGGCATGCTGATCCTCGGCCCGCGCGCGGTCGAGCGGCTGGAAAGCCACGTCCCGGCCTGGCCGCTCCCCAAGATCTTCCGCCTCACCCAAGGGGGCAAGCTGATCGAGGGCATCTTCAAGGGCGAGACGATCAACACGCCCTCGATGCTCGCGCTCGAAGATTATATCTGGGCGCTGGAATGGGCCGAGCTGCAGGGCGGGCTCGGCGCCTTGTGGGCGCGCGCCGACGCCAATGCGGCGGCCTTGTCGGACTGGGTCGAGCGGACCGGCTGGATCGCGCATCTCGCCGAGGACCCTGCGACTCGAAGCAACAGCAGCGTCTGCCTCAAGTTCGCGGACGGGACACTGGCCGAGGAGGATGCGCGCGCGCTTGCGAAGAGCATCGATTCGCTGCTCGAGCTCGAAGGCGCCGCCTACGACATCAACGCCTATCGCGACGCCCCGCCGGGGCTCAGGATCTGGTGCGGCGCGACGGTGGACACGGCCGATATCGAGGCGCTCGGGCCGTGGCTCGACTGGGCCTATGCGGAGGCGCGGGACACTGGCGGGGGAACATAGAAATTGGAGTCATCCCCGCGAAGGCCGGGACCCATGAACACCCGCTTCTTAGAATCATCCCGACCTCTGAGCTCATAGGTTCCGGCCTTCGCCGGAATGACTCAGGAGGGGACGGCGAAGGAAAAAACGAATGTCCAAAGTCCTCATCTCCGACCCCATGGACCCCAAGGCCGCGGAGATCTTCCGCGCCAACGGCGTCGAGATCGACGAGCGGCCCGGCCTCGACAAGGAGGCGCTGAAGGCGATCATCGGCGATTATGACGGGCTCGCAGTCCGCTCGGCGACCAAGGTCACCGCGGAATTGCTCGATGCGGCGCCGAACCTCAAGGTGATCGGCCGCGCCGGCATCGGCGTCGACAATGTCGACATCCCGGCGGCGACCGCGCGGGGCGTCGTCGTGATGAACACGCCCTTCGGCAATTCGATCACCACCGCCGAGCATGCGGTCGCCCTGATGTTCGCGCTCGCCCGCGAGCTGCCCGCCGCCGACACCTCGACCCAGGCCGGCAAGTGGGAGAAGAACCGCTTCATGGGCGTCGAGCTCACCTCCAAGACGCTTGGCCTGATCGGCTGCGGCAATATCGGCTCGATCGTCGCCGACCGGGCGCTTGGCCTGAGGATGAAGGTGATCGCCTACGATCCCTTCCTCACGCCCGAGCGGGCGATCGAATTGGGGGTCGAGAAGGTCGAGCTCGACCAGCTTCTGGCGCGTGCCGACTTCATCACCCTGCACACGCCACTGACCGACCAGACCCGCAACATCCTCAGCCGCGACAATCTCGCGCGCACCAAGAAAGGCGTGCGAATCGTCAATTGCGCGCGCGGCGGCCTGATCGACGAGGCGGCGCTCAAGGACGCGCTCGACAGCGGCCAGGTCGCGGGCGCGGCATTGGACGTGTTCGTCGAGGAGCCGGCCAGGGCCAATCCCCTGTTCGGCGCGCCGGGGCTGGTGGCGACACCGCATCTCGGCGCCTCGACCACCGAGGCGCAGGTCAACGTCGCCATCCAGGTCGCCGAGCAGATGTCGGATTATCTGATCCGCGGCGGCGTCACCAACGCGCTCAACATGCCCTCGCTGACCGCCGAGGAGGCGCCCCGGCTGCGCCCTTATATGGAGCTGGCCGAGAAGCTCGGCAGCCTGGTCGGCCAGGTCGAAGGGCTCGGAGTCACCGGCGTCTCGATCGAGGTCGAGGGCGCCGCCGCCGCGCTCAACCAGAAGCCGATCACCGGCGCAGTGCTCGCCGGGCTGATGAAGGTCTATTCGGACAGCGTCAACATGGTCAACGCGCCCTTCCTGGCCAAGGAGCGCGGGCTCGACGTGCGCGAGGTCCGCCACGACCGCGAAAGCGATTATCACACATTGGTGCGGGTCGCGGTGATCACGCCGGCCGGGCGGCGCTCGGTCGCCGGCACGTTGTTCGGCAATTCGGCGCCCCGCCTGGTCGACATGTTCGGCATCGCGATCGAGGCCGAGCTGCAGGGCGAGATGATCTATATCGTCAACGAGGATGCGCCCGGCTTCATCGGCCGGCTCGGCACGGCGCTCGGCGCCGCCGGCGTCAATATCGCCACCTTCCACCTGGGAAGGCGCGAGGCGGGCGGCGAGGCGGTGGCCCTGGTCTCGGTCGACGGCCATATAGACGGGGAACTCGTCGGGCGGCTCGAGGCTTTACCAGGGGTGAAGAGGGTGAAGCCGCTCAGATTCTGAGCGAGGGGAGGACGAATATGCGCTTCGCACTGCTCGCTCTTGCCGCATTGCTGCTCGCCGCGCCCGCCGCCGCCCAGCGCGAGCCCGAATGGCGGATCGCGGCCGAGGCCGATATCTTGCTCCATCCGTTCCGCTATGAGCCGAGGGTGATCAGGCTGGCGGCTGGCCGGCCGGTCAAGCTCCACTTCGTCAATAATGGCCGCGCCAATCTCAGCTTCAGCGCACCCGGCTTCTTCGCCGCGGCGCGGGTGCGGCGGAGCGACGCGCGCTGGCTGAACGGCGGCCGCCTTCACCTCGCGCCGGGCGAGCGGCGCACGATCGCGCTCGTCCCCGCGCCGGGACGCTACCGCGCGCGCAGCGCCTATCTCGTGCACCGGCTGCGCGGGATGAGCGCCGAGATCATCGTCGAGTAAGGCTTGAAACTATTTAAGTGTATTATTAGATTAATACACGAGGAGATGCGGGCATGAGCAAGGTGAAGATTCCAAAGCGCGTTGGCGGCGTGAAGGTGCCCAAGAAGGTCCGCAAGCAGGCGAAGAAGGCCTTGAAACTGACCGAATCCTCCGCCGTCCGCGACCTCGCTCTGGCCGGCCTGACCCTGGCCGCCGAGGCGATGCTCGACCGCGGCCGGGCGACGGCCGCCGGCGCCGGCCCAAGCGCGCGCAAGCCCGGCCTCAACGGCCTCGATCTGGGCGAGGTCGTCCACGCCGCCGTCGCCGAAGGCGCGCGCCGCTTCCTCCAGGGCTTCGAGGAAGCCGCCGCGGCGGCCTCGACGGACGCGCCGGCGAGGAAGCCCGCGGCGAAAGCTCCGGCGGCGAAACCCAGGCCTCGGCGCAAGCCAGCCGTCCCCCGTTCCCCGGCGTAGGCCGGGGTCCAGGCCGGCCTACGCCGGGGAACACAATAATCTAATCCCCCGGCTCCCTGATCCGGCGGGGATTGTTGGGGCCGCCGCGCAGCTGGCCGCGGATGGCGCCGGCGGGATGCGGCGCGCTGTGCACGTTGATGTAGAAATCGTGCGCGCGCAGCGACAGCTCCCGGGCCAGGCCCTGGGCGACGACGGCGCAGCCCTGGCTTCGGCCGGCGGCGTCGGGCGTGGTCAGGGTGAGCACCACCGGGCCTGCGATCCCCGCCGCGCCGCGGTGGATATGGGCGGCGGTGGCCGGCTCGATGCCGCGCGCGTAGAGGTTCCAGCAGACCTGGCCGGCGCCGGGCTCCACTCTGATCTCCACCGTCCCCGAGCCGTCCGGATCGCCGGGGCCGGGCACCTCCTGGATGCCGTTCATCGTCACCACGATGTTGGCGCGCTGGTTTTCGGGCCCGGCCGCGCAGCCGGAAAGCAGGAGCAAGGCGGCCCCCGCGCGCATCGTCGAAGCTCGCATCCTCATACTCCCTCTCAGTCGCCGTCACTCCAGCGCGTCAGCAGCGTGTTGGCAATGGCAAAAGGCGGCGGCGCCACGAACGGCGCTTGCGGGTCGCCGGCCAGCGCGGCCGCGACTCCGGCGCGGTCGCACCAGAAGGCGTCCTCCAGCTCCCTGGTGTCGAGGACGATGGCGTCGGAAGCGGCGCGGCCGATGCAGGCGATCATCAGCGAGCCCGGAAAAGGCCAGGGCTGGCTCGCCAGATAGCGCACGTCGGAGACCGCGATTTCGGCTTCCTCCATCAGCTCGCGCGCCACCGCTTCCTCGATCGATTCGCCGGGCTCGACGAAGCCGGCAAGCGCCGAATAGCGGCCCGGCGGATAGCCCGGCTGGCGGCCGAGCAGGACCTTGTCCTCATATTCGGCGAGCATGATCACCACCGGGTCGACGCGCGGGAAATGCTCGGCGCCGCAATTCGGGCAGTTGCGGCCCCAACCGGCGCGGAAGAGCGCGGTGGCCGTCCCGCAAATCCCGCAGAAACGATGGCGGTTGTGCCATTCGTTGAGCGCCCGCGCCGCGCCCCAGATCGCCGCGTCCTTCCCGCTCATCAAGGCGAGCAGCCGGAACACGCCCCAGGCGCGCTGCCCGAGCGCCTCGGTGCGGATCAGCGGCGCGAACAACGGCACGCCCTCGTCGAGCCCGAGGAACAGCGCCTCTCCGTCCCCGGCCGGCGGCCCCCAGGCGAGCCGCCCGGCCTCGTCGAGCACCGGATCGAGCCCGTCGAGCGCCAGCAGCCGCGCCTCGCCATTCGCCATCAGGCCGGCGATCCGCTCGGGATCGAGGCGGAGATGGTCGGCACGGTCGAGGCCGGCGCCGGTGAAGCCTGGGGGCATCATGCCCTAACCCTCCCACCGCTTCGCGGCGGGGAGTTCGGGGTCGGTCGTGCCCCCGGCACGACCTGAATGTCGCGGGGCGACATTCTCCCCGAACTGGGTTGGGGTGAGGGTCTGCTGCGCCATTCAAGCCCCCGAGCGGCGAGCTTGGCGAAGAGGGTAGGCAGGCCCGCCTCGCCGATCCGCTCGACGGGCCACCAGATCCCCTCGGGCCGCTCCTCCGCCTCCGCGCACATCAATGTCATGGTCAGCGCGAAATGGGTGAAGACGTGGTCGACCGCGCCGGCCTCGCGCCATTGCGCGTCGACGGGCGCCTCGGTCGGCAGCGCCAGCATGCCGCCGAGCAGGCCGCTGGCCGGGCGGCGCACGAGGAGGATTTCGCCATCATGCTCGAGCCAGTAGGCCGCGCCCTCGCGCCTCGGCCGCGCCATTTTGGGCGCCTTGACCGGGTAGCGCTCCGGCGTGCCCTCGCGATAAGCGGCGCAATGCGCTTGCAGCGGGCAGCGGTCGCAGGCGGGGTTGCGCGGCGTGCAGATGGTGGCGCCGAGATCCATCATCGCCTGGGCGAAGTCGCCGGCCCCCGCCCCCTCGTCGGGAGTCATCACGTCGGTCAGCGCGTGGACGCGGGCGCGGGCGGCGGGAAGCAGCTCCTTCATCGCGTGGAGGCGCGCGATCACCCGCTCGACATTGCCGTCCACCACGACCGCGCGCTTGCCGAAGGCGATCGCGGCGATGGCGGCGGCGGTATAGGCGCCGATGCCGGGCAGCTTGCGCAAGGCCGCCTCCTCGTCGGGGAAGCGGCCTTCATGCTCGCCCGCCACGGCGCGGGCGCAGGCGAGCAGGTTGCGGGCGCGGGCATAATAGCCAAGCCCCGCCCAGGCGGCCATCACCTCGCCGTCCCCGGCCGCGGCAAGCGCCTCGACGGTCGGCCAGCGCCTGGTGAACGTCTCGAAATAGGGTTTCACCGCGGCGACCGTCGTCTGCTGAAGCATCACCTCGGACAGCCAGACGCGATAGGGGTCGGCGCGCGTGCCGCCCTCCGCCCGCCAGGGCAGCCGGCGCTTATCCACAACATACCAACATAAAAGCGCTTCGGCGGCATCGACGGGCATATGCCGGCTATGCCATGCTCGCCAAAGCGTGGAAAGCAAAGTGACCGGGACCAGGGCGAAAGGCGCCAGGCAAGCGGCGAAGCCGGCCGCCGAGCCGGCGCGCGCGCGGCGGATGCGCGCGATGGCGGACCTGCTGCCGGCGGCCGGCGGCGCCGCCTTCCGCCGCTTCGGCTTCGTCCAGTCCTCGATCGTCAGCCGCTGGGCCGAGATCGTCGGCACGCGCTACGCCGCCGTCTCCTCGCCCGAATCGATCCGCTTCCCGGTCGGCAAGAAAAGCGCCGGCGTGCTCACTCTGATCGTCGAAGGCGCGCACGCGCCGATGATGCAGCACGTCGCCCCGGCCATCCAGGACCGGGTCAACCATTTCTTCGGCTATCCGGCGGTCGCCCGGGTCGCGATCCGGCAAGGCGCGGTTCAGGCGGAAAAGGCGAAGACGCGCCGGGCGCCGCAATCGCTTCGGCCGATTCCTGCCGAATTGGGAGATTCACTGCGCGAAATCGTCGATCCGGAGCTCAGGACATGTCTGGAATCGCTTGCGCGCGGCCTTTCCTCCGGTGATGGAGCGCCAGCAGCGCCGACGATCCCGGTCGTCGGCCGAATTGGTGGAGAGAGGAAGACATGAGAGCATATCCGATGGCGGGGGCTGCGGCGCTCGCTCTTGTGCTCGCCGCTTGCGGCGGCGGTGGCGGCAACAATCTCGTCGCGAACGGCGGCGGCCTCGCGCCGAGCGCCCCGCTCAAGCAGACCCGCGCGCCCAACAATGGCGACTGGACCCAGATCGTCACCGCGACCGAGACCGGCTATCGCCTGGGCAATCCCAATGCGCCGGTCAGGCTCGTCGAATATGGCTCGATCAGCTGCCACCATTGCGCCGAATTCTCCCGTGGCGCCGGGCCGCTGACCAGCCAATATGTCAAGAGCGGCCAGGTCAGCTGGGAATATCGGCCGCACATGCTGTTCCCGACCGATCCCGGCATCTTCGCTTTGCTGCAATGCCGCGGCGCGGAGCCTTATTTCTCGCTGGTCGAGCAGCTCTATGCCGACCAGGACGCCTGGCTGTCGCAAGTGCAGCAATATGCGCAGGCGAACGGGCCCGCGCTCGAAGCCATGGACGGGCCGCAACGCGCCGCCGCTCTGGTCCGCGGCGCCGGCCTCGACCAGTTCTTCCGCCAGCGCGGCATGCCCCAGGCACAGATCGATTCCTGCCTCGCCAACGAGCAGAATCTCCGGCGCATCGCCGAGCTGACCCAGCGCGGCACCCAGGAGAATGGGGTTAACGGCACGCCGACCTTCCTGATCAACGATACCAAGCTCGAGAATGTGGGCAGCTGGGAGCAGCTCGAGCCGATGCTCCGCGCGCAGATGGGAGGCTGAGATGAAGGCCAAGATCCTCATCGCCGCCCTGGCCGCGGCCGCGACGCTGGCGTGGCCGGCGGCGCCCGCGCTCGCGCAGCGGCACGGAACCCCCGCCCAGCGCGACTGGACCAGGACCGTCCAGCGCACGCCCGAGGGCGGCTATCGCATCGGCAATCCCAATGCGCGGGTGAAGCTGGTCGAATATCTCTCTTTGACCTGTCCGCACTGCGCCGCATTCGCGCACGAGAGCGGCCGGCTGTTCCCGGATCATGTGCGCGGCGGCCGGGTCAGCGTCGAATATCGCAACTTCTATCTCGATGGCCTCGATATCGCCGCGGCCCTGCTCACGCGCTGCGCGGCGCCGGACAATTATTTCGGTATCACCCACGCCATATTGGGCTCGCAGCGGCAATGGATGAGCCGGGTCAACGCCCTGACCCCGGCGCAGCGCGCCGAGCTTGGCGGGCTTCCGCCGGCGCAGGTCGCGCAGCGGCTGATCCCCCTGGTCGGCCTCGACGCGATCGGCGCTCGCTTCGGGATCACGCCGCGCATGCGGCAGACCTGCATCAACGAGGCCAGCCTGGATTCGCTGCAGGCGCTGCACAATGGCGGCCAGCAGCTCGGGGTGCGCGGCACGCCGACCTTCCTGATCAACGGCAGCCTCGCGTCGGTCAACACCTGGGCGGGGATCGAGCCGCTGCTTCGCGGCCAATAGACAAGGATAAGGGGGCCGGAACGATCAGGTGCGGGTAAAGAGGCTCAAACTCTCCGGCTTCAAGAGCTTCGTCGAGCCCGCCGAGCTGCGCGTCGAGGACGGGCTGACGGGCATTGTCGGGCCGAACGGCTGCGGCAAATCGAACGTGCTCGAGGCGATCCGCTGGGTGATGGGGGAGAGCTCGCCCAAATCCATGCGCGGCGCGGGCATGGACGACGTCATCTTCGCCGGCACCGCATTGCGGCCCGCGCGCGACTTCGCCGAGGTGACGATGCTGGTCGAGCGCGAAAGCGGCGACAGCGAGGGCGAGGTCCAGGTCGCGCCGATGGGCGAGGTCGAGGTGACGCGGCGGATCGAGCGCGGCGCCGGCTCGGCCTATCGGGTCAACGGCCGCGACGTCCGCCAGAAGGACGTCGCTCTGCTGTTCGCCGACGCCGCGACCGGCGCCCATAGCCCGGCCCTGGTCAGCCAGGGCAAGATCAGCGCGGTGATCGCCGCCAGGCCGACCGAGCGCCGGCTGATGCTCGAGGAAGCGGCCGGCATTGCCGGCCTGCATGTCCGCCGCAAGGACGCCGAGCAGAAATTGCGGGCGACCGAGGCCAATCTCGTCCGGCTCGACGAGATTCTCGCGGACATGGCGCTGCGCGAGGGCGCGCTTCGGCGCCAGGCGCGCGCGGCCGAGCGCTACCGCAAGCTTTCCGAGCAGATCAGGATCGCCGAGGCGAGGCTGGTCTTCGCGCGCTGGCGCGAAGCGGCGGAGGCGGCGGAAGCGGCCCGGGCCGAGGCAGAGACGGCCGCGGCGGCGGTCGAGACGGCGGCCGAGGCGCAGCGCGCGGCGGCGGCCTGGCAGAACGAGGCGGCAACCGCGCTCGCCTCCAGCCGCAAGGCCGCCGAAGCCGCCCGCGAGGCAGCCTCCGCGCTCGGCCACAAGCTCGCCGCCCTGCGCGCCGAGCATGACGGCGTCCGCCGCCGGATCGCCGAGCTCGACGAGCGCCGCCGCACGCTGGCGGCCGATCGCTCGCGCGAGGAAGCGCTGAAGGCCGACGCCGCGGCCGCGACCTTGCGGCTCGAGGAGGAACTGGCGGCGATCGCGGCCCGGCTCGCCGAGGCGGAGAGCCGGCGCGGAACGATCGACGTGCGCACGATCGAGCAGGAGGACGCGGCCCGCGCCGCCGAAACGGCTCTGGGCAAGGCGCGCGCGGTCCAGGCCGCCGAGCAGGCCGAGGCGCGCGTCGCCCAGGCGGCGCTCGACGCCGCTCGGACGAAGCTGGATCGGGCCGAGGCCGAAGCGGCGCGGATCGCCGAGCAGATGGCGGAGCTCGACGGCGATGCCGACCTCAATGCGACGCTGCTGGCCGCGCGAATCCGGCGCGAGCAGGCGGAAAAGGCGCTCGAAGCCGCCGCCGCCCAGATCTCCGGGGCCGAATCCGGGCGCCAGCGCGCCGCCGCCGCGCGCGACGCCGCGGAGAGCGAGGCCGCGTCGGCCCGCGCCGCTCTGGCCGCGCTCCAGTCCGAGGCGCGGGCGCTGCTGAAGGCGGTCGAGACGTCGGGCGGCGACCGCGCGATCAACCATATCAAGGCCGCGCCTGGCTATGAGCGGGCGCTCGCCGCCGCGCTCGGCGAGGATCTCGACGCCGCTTTGGACGGCGACGGGCCGCGCCGCTGGACCGGCGCCGCGCCGCAAGCGGGCGACCCCGCTCTCCCCGCAGGCACCTCTGCGCTCGCCGGCCATGTCGAGGCGCCGCTTGCTTTGCTTCGCCGCCTCCAGCAGATCGCCGTCGCCGAGACCGACGCGGGCGCCGCCCTCGCGGTCGGCCAGCGTCTCGTCACGCTCGACGGGCGGCTGCGGCGCTGGGACGGCTATGTCGCGACCGGCATGGGCGCCGCCGCCGCCGAGCGGCTGATCCGGGTCAACCGGCTGGCCGAGATCGAGACGGTGATGCCCGCCGCTGCCGCCACGGTCGAAGCGGCCGAGGCCGCCACTGCCGCCGCCCGGGCCGAGATGGACGGCGCCCGCGAGGCCGCCGATGCCGGCCGCCGCGCCGAGGCCGACGCGAGCGCCGCGATCCGCGAGGCCGGCCGCGCCGAGGATCAGGCCGGAGTCGAGCTCGAGCGGCTCGAATTGCGGCGCACCGGCCTTGCCGAGCGCGCCGCTCTCGCCGAGGCCGATCTCGCCGATGCCAAGACGGCGCTGGCCGAGGCCGGGAAAGTCGCCGGCCTGCTGCCCGACGCGGCGGCGACCGAGGCGCTAGTCGCCGATTTGCGCGGTGCGGCCGAGCGGGCCCAGTCCGCTCTGGCCGAGGTCCGCGCCGAGGCGGCGACCTATGCCCGCGCGGTCAGCGCCGACCGCCAGCGCGCCGAGGCCGCGCGCAAGGAGCAAAGCGACTGGCGCGCCCGCGCCGCCGAGGCCGAGACCCGCCACGCCGAATTCGGCCGCCGCATCGCCGATGCCGAAGCCGAGGCGCAAAGGCTGGCCGAGGCGCCAAAGGCGCTGGACATGCAAATCGAGGCGCTCACCGGTGAAGCGAGCGCCGCCGCCGAAGCGGCCGAGGCCGCTGCCGCCCACGAGCGCGCCGGCGAGGAGACGCTCAGGGAGACCGAGGCGAAGCTGGCTCTGGCCGGCGAGGCCCAGGCCTCGGCGCGGGAGGCCCGCGCCGGCGCCGCCGCCCGCGCCGAGGCGCAGGACAGCCGCCGCGTCGAGATGGCGCGCATCTCGGGCGAGAAGTTCGAATGCCCGCCGCCCGTTTTGCCCGAGAAGATAGGCTTCGACGAGGGCAGAATCGCGCCGGTCGCGCAGGAATCGGCACAGCTCGAACGGCAGATGCAGGATCGCGAGCGGATCGGCCCGGTCAACCTCGTCGCCGAATCCGAATTGAACGAGCTCGAGGAGAGCCGCCTCGCCAGCCAGGCCGAGCGCGAGGAGCTTGGCGTCGCCATCCATCGCCTGCGCGGCTCGATCGGCAGCCTCAACCGCGAGGGCCGCGCCCGCCTGCTGACCGCCTTCCAGGAGGTCGACCGCCATTTCCGAAGCCTCTTCACCACCTTGTTCGAAGGCGGCCAGGCCCATCTCGAATTGATCGAATCGGACGATCCGCTCGAGGCCGGGCTCGAGATCATGGCGCAGCCGCCAGGCAAGCGCCTCTCCGCATTGACCTTGCTCTCGGGCGGCGAGCAGGCGCTGACCGCGATCGCCCTCATCTTCGCCCTCTTCCTCACCAATCCGGCGCCGATCTGCGTTCTCGACGAAGTTGACGCCCCTCTCGACGACGCCAATATCGAGCGCTTCTGCGATCTCCTCGACCGGATGACCGCCGAGACCGACACGCGCTACCTGATCGTCACCCACAATGCGGTGACGATGAGCCGGATGCACCGCCTGTTCGGCGTGACCATGATCGAGAAGGGGGTCAGCCGGCTGGTGAGCGTGGATCTCGGCGGTGCGGAAAGGTTGCTGGCGGCGGAGTGAGAAGACCCTCACCCTCCCACCGCTTCGCGGCGGGCCCCTCCCTCTCCCCAAATGGGAGAGGGGTTCGCGTTGACGTCACTCACCAACCCCTCTCCCGTTTCGGGGAGAGGGAGGGGCCCGCGCGGCGCAGCCGCGTGGGAGGCTGAAGGCATGGAGCCGATCTCCATCGCCTTCCTCGTCTACCCCGAGGTCACCCAGCTCGATTTCACCGGCCCGGCCCAGGTCCTCTCCCGGCTCGGCAACGTGCACGTCGACTATGTCTGGAAGAACCGCGAGCCAGTCCCGACCGACGCAGGCTTCTCGATCCTCCCCACCGCGGCCTTCGCGGACGTGACTCAGGCGGACATCCTCTGCGTCCCCGGCGGCATCGCCTGCGTCGACATCATGGAGGATGACGAGACGCTCGCCTGGGTCGCCCGGGTCGGCGCCACCGCCCAGTGGGTGACCAGCGTCTGCACCGGCTCGCTGATCCTCGGCGCCGCCGGGCTCCTCACCGGCTATCGCGCCGCCTGCCACTGGGCGTGGCGCGAGCATCTCGCTCTGTTCGGCGCCGAGCCGGTGTCCGAGCGAGTCGTCTTCGACCGCAACCGGGTCACCGGCGGCGGCGTCACCGCCGGCATTGATTTCGCCCTGGCGCTGACCGCGGCGATCCGCGGCGAAGCGCATGCGCGGCTGATCCAGCTCGCGCTCGAATATGACCCGGCCCCGCCCTTCGAGTCGGGCAGCCCGGAGCGTGCCGGCGCCGAGCTGCTCGCTTTCTACGCCAAGCGGATGGCGAAAATGGCGCCGGGCCGGGCCGAGCGGATCCAGGCGGCGGCGGAAAGGCTGATGCCAAAAGCCTGATCTGGGCTATGACGGGCGCCATGCGCACCCTCCTTGCCGCCCTCGCCGCCTTGCTCCTTTCCGGATGCTGGCTCGGCGATTCCTTCTACACCGCCGCCGACGCTCGGCCCGCAATCCCCGCCGGCACCTATCGCGGCCTCAATTCGAACGGCGATCCGCTGCCGGCGCCGGTCGTCGTCACCATCCAGCCCGACGGCATGACCCGGATCACCGGCGCGCCCGGTCAGCCGCCGCTCACGGTCGGCTTCGCGCCGCTCGACGAGGCGGGCCGGAGCTTCGCCTCCTGGACCCCCGAGAACAGCCTCCCGGGCCGCACCGGAAACGGCAGCGTCTACGGGCTGCTCCAGCGCGCCGACAATGGCGATTTCATCTTCTATCTGCCGGGGTGCGAGGACACCGAGGCGGCGGCCCGCGCGGCCGGCGCCGCCGTCGAGGCGCCCACCGACGGGCCGAAGCTCTGCCGCTTCCCCGACCGCGCGCGGCTGGAAGGCGCGCTGCGCCAGCTCCGCCCGGACCCGGCCGATCCCAGCAAGCTGATCCTGAGGCTGACTCGAATCGCCGATGGCCAGGGCTGACCTCCCCGGGCGGCTCATCCCGCCCTTTCCGCCGCGCGGGCTGGGGCCGGTGCCGGTCTGGCGCGGCTTTTTCGGGGAGCGGGCGCGGACCGCGGTTCACGGCTGGTCGGCGCAGGCGTTCGAGCTGCCTTACATGCGGCGGCGCGTGTTCGGCTATGAAGTCCACATCCCGCTCGATCCGGCTCTGGTCCAGCACGTATTGCTCGACAATGCCGCCAATTACCTCAAGCCCGACATCGTCAAGAAGATCCTGAGCCGCACCATCGGCCGCGGTCTGCTCTCCTCCGACGGGGCCTTGTGGCGCGACCAGCGCCGGATCGTCGCCGCCAATTTCGCGCCCGCCGCGATCGACTTTTTGATCCCCACCTTCGCCGGTGCCGCGGGGCGCGCGATGGCGGGGTGGCAGGAAGGCGCCGTGGACATGGCGGCGCAGGCGACCGCGACGACGATGCGGATCATCGCCGACGCACTCTTCGCCGGCGACGACCGGCTGATCACGCCGGCCGCGATGGCCCACATCGCCGCCGCGCTCGAGGGCGCGAGCGAGGCGCGGCTGCAGGCTTTGCTCGGCCTGCCGCTCATGCCGTGGAGCCTCAGGGGCAAGCGCGCGCGGCGCGGCCAGAATTTTCTTCGCGGCACCTTGGGCGAAGTGGTCCGCGCGCGGCTCCCCCACGGCGGACCCGACGATTTCCTGGGCGGCCTGATCCGGGCGCTCCACGACAAGTTCGACGATGCCGACGCGCTTGCCCTCGCCGTCGACAATGCCGCGACCTTCTACCTCGCCGGCCACGAGACCACGGCCAATGCGCTGACCTGGACCCTGTTCCTGCTCGCCGAGCAGCCGGAGCTGCAGGCCGAGGCCGCGCTGGAGGCCGAGGCGGCGCTGGCGCAGGGCGAAGCGGATCCGGGCCTGCCAGAGCGGCTGCCCTTGCTTCGCCGGATCCTCGATGAATCGATGCGCCTCTATCCGCCGGTGCCGCGCTTCGACCGCCAGGCGGCGGCGGCGGACCGGCTCGGCGATCGCGAAATCGGGGCCGGCGACATCGTCTCGATCTGGCCCTGGCTCATCCACCGCCACAAGGCGCTCTGGGACGATCCGGACGTCTTCGATCCCGACCGCTGGCGCCCCGAGGCCAAGGCCAGTCGCCACCGCTTCCAATATCTCCCCTTCGGTGGCGGCCCGCGCCTGTGCGTCGGCATGCGCTTCGCAACGATCGAGGCGCTCGCGGTGCTCGCCCACTGGCTCCGCTCCTGGACGTTCGCGCCGACGCCGGGGCGCGAGGTGCGGCCATCGGGGATGATCACGCTGAGGCCGGCGGGCGGCCTGCCGCTTATATTGGCGCGGCGCTAAGCCGCGTCATTCCCGCGAAAGCGGGAATCCAGTGCGGCGCCTGCCTCCCGAACGGAAAGAAGAAGCTGGATCCCCGCTTTCGCGGGGATGACGTAGGGGGGGAAACCCCGCTAGGGTCCTCCGGATGAGCGCCGACCCCCCGCCGCCGATCGTCCCGGTCATCCTTTCCGGAGGCTCCGGAACCCGGCTGTGGCCGCTGTCGCGCCGCGCTCGGCCCAAGCAGATGCTCGATCTCGCCGGCGGCGGTACGATGCTCGCGCTGACCGTCGCGCGCGTCGATGATGCCGAGCTGTTCGCGGCGCCGATCCTCGTTGCCGGCACCGACCAGGCCGATGCGGTGGCGCAGGCCTTGCCCAAGGCGGGCACTTTGATCCTCGAGCCCGAGGCCAGGAACACCGCGCCGGCGATCGCGCTCGCGGCGCTCGATGTCGCGCGCGACGATCTCCTCCTGGTCCTGCCAAGCGACCATCTCGTCGGCGATCCCGCCGGCTTCCACGACGCCGTCCGCCGCGCGCGGCCCTTTGCGGAAGCGGGCTGGATCGTCACCTTCGGCATGAAGGCCGAGCGCGGCGAGACCGGCTTCGGCTATATCGAGCGCGGCGCCGCTCTTGGCGAGGGCGTCCACCAGGCGGTGCGCTTCGTCGAGAAGCCCGACGCCGCCACCGCCGGCCGCTATGCCGCGGGCGGGCGCCACGATTGGAATGCCGGCATCTTCCTGATGAAAGCGGGCACCTATCTCGACGCGCTCCAGGAGCATGCGCCCAGGATCGCCAAAGCGGCGAAGGGCGCGATGGCCGGGGCGAAGCGCAAGGGCCGCCGCGTCCTGCCCGACGTCGCCGCCTTCGCCGCCTCGCCCTCGCTCTCGATCGACTATGCGGTGATGGAGAAGGCCGACAAGATCGCGGTCGTGCCTGTCGCGATCGGCTGGTCGGACGTCGGCAGCTGGGACGCCCTCCTCGATCTGCTCGCGCGCGACGAATCCGGCAACGCGCTGACCGGCGACGTGCTCGCCATCGACACCAGGAATTGCCTGATCCGCTCGGAAGGCCCGCTGGTCGCCGCGATCGGCGTCGAGGATCTGGTGGTGATCGCCACCGGCGACGCCGTGCTGATCGTTCCGCGCGCGCAGAGCCAGAAGGTCAAGGATGCGGTCGAGGCGCTGAAGGCGAAGGGACGCGACGAATGGATGTGAGGCTTTTGGGGCGAAGCGGCCTTGCGACGCCGCGGCTGGTGCTCGGCGGCAATGTCTTCGGCTGGACGGTGACGGGCGAGGAGGGGTTCGCCATCCTCGACCGCTTCGCCGAGGCCGGCGGCACCATGATCGACACCGCCGACGTCTATTCGGCCTGGGTGCCCGGCCACGAAGGCGGCGAATCGGAGCGCTATATCGGCGAGTGGCTTCGGCGCCGCGGCAGGCGCGACGACATGTTGATCGCGACCAAGGTCGGCATGCTTCCGGGCGAGGGTGGCGAGAAGCTCGAGCCGGCGCGGATCGCCGCCGCCGCCGAAGCCTCGATCGCGCGGCTCGGCACCCATATCGATCTCTATTACGCTCATCAGGACGACGAGAAGACGCCGCTCGCCGACACGCTCGGCGCGTTCGACGCACTGGTCAAGGCGGGCAAGGTGCGTGCGCTCGGCGCCTCCAATTACAGCGCCGCCCGGCTCGCCGAGGCGCTCGCAATCTCCGCGCGCGAGGGGCTTGCCCGCTACGAGGTGCTGCAGCCCGAATATAATCTGATGACGCGCGACACGTTCGAAGGCCCGCTCCAGCAGCTCTGCATCGATCAAGAGATCGGCGTCCTGCCCTATTTCGGCCTCGCCTCGGGCTTCCTCACCGGCAAATACCGCTCGGAGGAGGATTTCGCCAAGAGCGTCCGCGGCGGCCGCATGCCCAATTATCTCACCGACAGGGGCCGCGCGGTCCTCGGCGCGCTCGACGAGGCCGCCGCGCAGGCCGGCGCCACGCCTGCCCAGATCGCCCTGGCCTGGCTCGCCGCCCAGCCCGGCGTCACCGCCCCCATCGCCAGCGCCACCAGCCGCGCCCAATTGGACGAGCTGCTCGGCGTCCTGACGCTGGAGCTGAGCGGCGAGCAGCTGGAGCGGCTGAGCGCGGCCGGCGCCTAGGATCGCCTTGCTCGGATGGAAGCGTTCCCCGGCGAAGGCCGGGGTCCAGCGGCACGGTCGACGGAACTGGGCCCCGGCCTTCGCCGGAGAACGGGTATTTCAACCTGGCGGGGAAAGATTCTAAGACGCGGGCGACGGGGCTGGCGCGTCCGGTGGGTAAGGAAGGGTGATCTGGAACATCGTGCCGCCCTCGGGCGGTCGCCAAAAGGCGAGCAAAAGCGCGAGGGCGAGAAGGTGGCGCATGCCGCCGATCCTCTCCCCGCCGAACCGCCCGGTCAAGCGTACGGATTAAGCGGCGCTTCAGCTTCGTGCCTGCTATGGCTGCGCGCATGACCAGACGCTTCCTCCTCGCCGCCCTCCTCCTCGCCGCCTGCGGGCAATCGAGCGCCGACAGCGCCGATGCCGCGCAGCGGCCACGCC
This sequence comes from Allosphingosinicella sp., assembly GCA_035994965.1. Taxonomy (GTDB): domain Bacteria; phylum Pseudomonadota; class Alphaproteobacteria; order Sphingomonadales; family Sphingomonadaceae; genus Allosphingosinicella. The sequence goes on along the minus strand of DASYKV010000032.1, from coordinate 4,489 downwards.
GCCCCGCCAACGCCCAGACCGCTTTGTTCGCCGGCGGCTGCTTCTGGTCTGCCGAGCGGGATGTCGAGGCGATCCCCGGGGTGGTCGATGCTGTGTCGGGCTTTGCCGGCGGCCGAGTCGCCAATCCGAGCTACGAGCAGGTGGTGCGCGGCGGCACCGGGCATCTGGAGGCGATCCAGGTGGTCTACGATCCGGCGCGGATCAGCTACGGCCAATTGGCGCGGCGTTTCCTGAGGACGATCGATCCGACCGACGCCGGCGGCCAGTTTTGCGACCAGGGCGAGCAATATCATACCGCCATCTTCGCGCTCAACGCGGGCCAGCGGCGCGACGCGCTGGCGGCGGTGGCCGACGCGAACCGGATCCTTCGCGGCCGGGTGGTGACGCCGGTGCGCGGCGCCGCCGCTTTCTACCCCGCCGAAGCCTATCACCAGGATTTCGCGCGGCGGAACCCCGGCCATTACAACCGCTACCGAACGGGCTGCGGCAAGGACGCCCGCATCCGCGCCGTCTGGGGCGCGCAGGGCGCGGCGCACTAGCCGCGCGCGTCGTTCCGGCTGGCTCTCGGGCCGAATCTTGCCTATCCCGATAGGCCGGGGAGAAGAGATCATGGCTTCCGTCGCACGCATTGCTTCGGCCCTGGCAATTCTGGCCGGCCTCGGCGCCTGTGCGAGCGCGGACCGCGACGGCGCCAGGACCCTGGCCACGGCTGGCGTCACCGCCACCGGCGCGATCTCGGCCGAGGTCGGCGCCCGCGCCGATCGCCTCGCCGCCAAGGCGCTCGTCTACAATTTCGATCATGCCTATACCTTGATGCGGTCCTGCGGCGGGCCCAACGATCCGATCACCAATACGGGCCGCGGCGGCACCTGCGACATCATCTCCACCGCCGAGCAGCTGCGCGACGACGGCGTCTCGCGCAACCTGGCGCGGCTTGCCCATATCGTGCGGCTGCGCGCCCGGGCGGTCGATCAGCTCGCCGCGGCCTATCGCGCGCTTGCCGCCGAAGCCGATTATGACGCGCGCGGCGATTTCGAGACCAAGATCGGCCAGGCGACGCAGGGCGTAAACACCTTGGCCGGCGCCGTCGGGCTCGGGCCGCTGCCGGCGATCGCGACCACCGGGGCCCGGATCCTCGGCGGCCAGCTCGCGACCAACGCCCAGCAGCGGCGGCTGGTCGGCGGCAGCGCGCGGCTTCAGGCGATCGCGATCCACCTGCGCGAGGCGCTGGCCAAGGAGCAGGTCCTGCATGCGCAGCTCGACGCGGTCGCGAGCTCGATCGAGGCCGACGGGCGCCGCTCGCTCGCCATTGCCGGCCTCATCGAGCCTTTGCCCTCGCTCAGGCAGGTCGTCACCTCCTCGGCCTTCCCCGCGACCGACGATTCGGCGCTTCAGTCGGCGCTCGGCCGCGATCCCGCGCTCAACGCGGCGGCCCAGGTCGCTGCGCTCGCGGCGCGCCCCGATCCCTCGGCGCCCGCGCTCGAGGCGGCGATCGCGGTGCTCGACGCGCTGATCGCCGATCACCGCGATTTCGAGGCGCGGCGGACCTTGTCGCTGGCGGATCTCACCGCCTCCGTCGCTCGGCTCACCGAGCTGATCGCGGCGGCCAAGGCCGATCTCGCCCCGCCGGCGCCGCCCGCGCCGCCCGCGCCCGCGGCAGGAGGGAATGCGCCATGACGACCGGAAAAGACGTCCTCGAAATCGCGCTGCGCAATTTCGAGCAGGCCCGGGACGGGAAGCAGGCCGATCTCGACGCGGCGGAGGGCAAGCCCGCTTTGGTGAAGGCGGTCCTCGACAATTACGGCGCCGCGCTTGCGACCTATCTGGAGACGCTGGCCGACGCCTTCCAGGCGGCCACCGGCAATTGGGACCAATTGTTCAAGGACGCCACGGATGCCGAAAAGGCGCTCACCGACGCCCGCGCCAAGGCCGCGGCGATCGGCGACACGATCGTGGCGATGGGCGAGCTCAGCGACGCCGTCGGCAAGCTAGTCGAAGCGGTGAAGAAACCCGGCTCTAGTGCCGGGCCAGCACCCCCAGCGCCGCCACCGTCATAGCCTCGGTCGCGGTCGCGATCACCCGCTCCGCGTCGGGCGCCCAGAACGGGCTGTGGAGTGAGGGCAGGCTGGCCATGTTGCCATTGGCTGCGTCCCAGCGCGCCTGGGGGACGCCGCCGACCCAGAAGATCAGGCTTTCGAGCCGCGGCTCGGCGACCAGGAAGCGGCCGAAATCCTCGCCGGCCATGACCGGCCGGGTCTGCTGGACGCGGGCCTCGCCGAAATGGGCGCGGAAGCGGGCCATGGTGCTTGCGGTCAGCGCCGACGTGTTGACCGTCGCCGGCGTCGCCTCGGCCTCGCGGACCGTGACGGTCGGCATTTTGTCCTCGGGCATGCCGGCCGCGATCGCCTCGCCGCGCGCGATCCTGGCAATGCCGTCGAGCAGCATGCGGCGAACCTGCGGCGTGTAGCTGCGCACGGTGATCAAGAGCCGCGCCTCGTCGGAGATGATGTTGTGCTTGGTGCCGGCCTGGAAGCTGCCGACGGTGACGACGGCCGAATCGAGCGGGTCGAGCTCGCGGCTGACCAGGGTCTGCAGCGAGGTGACGATTCGGCTCGCCAGCACGATCGGGTCGCGCGTCGTGTGCGGCGCCGCGCCATGGCCGCCGACGCCGCGAACGACCATGTCGACGCTGTCGACATTGGCCAGGGCCGGCCCGTTCGAATAGCCGATGACGCCCGCGGGGAGCGTCGCTCTGTCGTGGAAGGCGATGGCGTGGGTCGGCTGGGGGAAGCGCGTGAACAGGCCGTCCTCGAGCATCGCCTTGGCGCCCTGGCTGGTTTCCTCGCCGGGCTGGGCGACCATGATCAGAGTGCCCGACCATCGCGAGCGCAAGGCCGCCATCCGCCGCGCGGTGCCGACCCAGGCGGCCATATGGGTGTCGTGGCCGCAGGCGTGCATGATCCCGGTCTCGAGCCCTTCGCGGGTGCGCCCGCGTAGCCGGCTGGCGAAGGCGAGGCCGGTTTCCTCCTCGACCGGCAAGGCGTCCATGTCGGCGCGAAGCATCAGCACCGGGCCCGGCCCGTTCGCCATCACCGCGACGACTCCGGTGCCGCCGACGCCGGTGGTGACGGTGAAGCCCAGCCGGCGCGCCTCGGCCGCCATCAGCCCGGCGCTGCGCGTCTCCTGCATGCTGAGCTCGGGATTGGCGTGGAGATCGCGGTACAAAGTCATCAGCGCGGGCATGTCGCCCTGGATCGCCTGGCCGAGCGCGCGGTCCTGCGCGGGCGCCGCCGTGCTCATGGCCGACGCCAGCAGCAAGGCGGCGAGGATTTTGCGTCGCATCTCATGGTCTTCCTGTCAGCGGGGCACGAGCTCGATCACGTCGAGCAGGGATTCGTAATAAGGACGGGGGAAGGCGATCCGCCAGCGGTCCGGGCCGACCCGCTCGACCACGCCGATCAGGTCGCGCTCGCGGTCGCGGCCGTAGCGCAAGGCGCGGGTCTCGTCGCCGAGCATCAACGTGCCAAGGAAGATCATGCGCCGGCCATTGTCGGGGAAGATGGTCCCGGCTTGGCGCTGCGAGCCGGTCAATTTGGTGAAATGGAGCCGGCCGGCCTCGCGCGCGATCCGGCAGCGGAAGGCCGGATAGGCGACGTAATCGAGCGTGGACCGCTGCGCCCGCCCCAGCTTGATCGTCCGGCAATCATAATCGCCGGGCGGCGGCTCGGCGCCGGGCAGAGCGGCGTCGGGCTCGAACAGGGCGCCGCCGCGCGCGATCTCGGCCGCATTGGCGCCGCCATTGACCTGGGCCAGCGCGTCGACCCAGGCGTCGCGCCAGTGGCGCAGGCGGCCCCGGTCATGCTCGGTGGCGGCGGCGCGCCAGTCGGAGCCGGCGCTGGCCGGGACCACCTCCTCGCGCGCGGCGGCGGTGCCGGGGGCGAGCGCCGCCGCGAACAGGAGCAGGAACGAGGGGAGGCGGGCCATAGCGTCTTCTAGGGTCCGTATTCGCTACCCGCAACGGGCCGCCTCAAGCCGCCGTCCAGCCGCCGTCCATGCTGAGGTTCGCCCCCGTGATCGAGGCCGCCTCGTCGCGGCACAGGAAGAGCGCCAAGGCGGCAACCTGGTCGACGGTGACGAACTTCTTGGTCGGCTGGGCGGCGAGCAGGACGTCGTTCATCACCTGCTCGCGGGTGAGGTGGCGCGATGCCATCTGGTCGGGGATCTGGCCCTCGACGAGCGTGGTCCAGACGTAGCCCGGGCTGATGCAATTGACGGTGATGCCGTCGGTCGCGGTCTCCAGCGCCACCGTCTTGGTGAAGCCGGCAATGCCGTGCTTGGCCGCGACATAGGCCGATTTGTTCGGGCTGGCGACGAGGCTGTGGGCCGAGGCGGTGCTGATGATCCGGCCCCAGCCTTTGGCGCGCATCGAGGGCACGGCGAGCCGGGTGGTGTGGAAGGCGGCGGTGAGGTTGAGCGCGATGATCAGATT
>DASYKV010000031.1:0-30138 GCA_035994965.1 Allosphingosinicella sp. | reverse complement strand
CGTTCATAGCTTCGCGCTCAGCTCCTTGATTTCCTTGTTCAGGATGTGGTCGTTCTCGGAATAGTCGATCGGACAGTCGATCAGGTGGACGCCGGGCGTGCTCAGGCACTCCTTGAGCAGGACCGGCAGATCCGCGGCGCTCTCGACGCGGTGGCCGATCGCGCCGTAGCTTTCGGCATATTTGACGAAATCCGGATTGCCGTAGGTCAGCCCAAAATCAGCAAAACCCATATTGGCCTGCTTCCAGCGGATCATGCCATAGGCATCGTCCCGCAGGATCAGGATGGTGATGTTCAGCCCGAGCCGGACCGAGGTCTCCATCTCCTGGCTGTTCATCATGAAGCCGCCGTCGCCGCAGATCGCCATCACCTTGCGGCCGGGATAGACCATCGCCGACGCCATCGCCGAGGGGAGCCCCGCGCCCATCGTCGCCAGCGCATTGTCGAGCAGCACCGTGTTGGGCGCGCGCGCCGCATAATTGCGCGCGAACCAGATCTTGTAGACGCCATTGTCGAGGCAGATGATGCCGTCGCCCGGCATCGCCTCGCGGACCCGCTCGACCAGGCAGGGCGGGAAGATGGGAAAGCGCTCGTCGCCGCACAGGCTGGCGGTGTGCGCGACCTCGGCGGCGCGCGCCTTCAGCATGCGCTCGCAATTCCAGGTCGCCGAGGGGACGATGTCCTCCTTGATCTGCCAGATCGCGTTGGCGATATCGCCGATCACTTCGATCTGCGGGAAATAGACCGGATCGACCGAGGCGGTGTTGGTCGAGATGTGGATCACCTCGGTACCGCCCTGCTGCATGAAGAAGGGCGGCTTCTCGATCACGTCGTGGCCGATATTGACGATGAGGTCGGCGGCCGCGATCGAGCGGTGGACGAAATCGCCCGCCGAAAGGGCCGCGCAGCCGAGGAATTTCGGGTGCGCCTCGTCGATCACGCCCTTGCCCAATTGGGTGGTGATGAACGGGATGCCGGTCTTCTCGATCAGCTGGAGCAGCATCCGGCTGGTCATCTTGCGGTTGGCGCCGGCGCCGATCACCAGCACCGGCGCTTTCGCCGTCTCGATCCGGGTGACGGCGGCGCGGATCGATTTCTCGTCGGCATGGGGGCGGCGGACGTGGCTTCGCTTCAAGGGGACGGAGTCCGTCTTCTCCTCGGCGATATCCTCGGGAAATTCGATATGGGTGGCGCCCGGCTTCTCCTCCTCGGCGAGGCGGAAGGCCTCGCGCACCCGGCTCGGGATATTGTCGGCCGAGGCGAGCTGGTGGGTGTATTTGGTGATCGGACCCATCATGTCGACGACGTCGAGGATCTGGAAGCGGCCCTGCTTCGATTTCTTGATCGGCTTCTGGCCGGTGATCATCAGGATCGGCATGCCGCCCAATTGGGCATAAGCGGCGGCGGTCACGAAATTGGTCGCGCCCGGCCCCAAAGTGGCGACGCAGACGCCGGTCTTGCCGGTATGGCGGCCATAGGTCGCGGCCATGAAGCCGGCGCCCTGCTCGTGGCGGGTCAGGATCAGCTTGATGCTTGTCGAGCGCGACAGGCTGTCGAGGAAATCCAGATTCTCCTCGCCCGGCACGCCGAACACATATTCGACGCCTTCCTCTTCGAGGCACTGAATGAACAGGTCCGAGGCTTTGGTCATGCGCTGGGCTCCGGTCGTGGTTCGTCCGGGATCGGTGCGCGGCCGGCCGCCCGCCGGCGCGTCGTCGCCCCCGTTTCCGCCACCCTACCGGGCTTTGTTTCGGCTGTCATCAGGGCCTTGCGGGCCGTCTTTGCGGCTTGCATGGATAAGGCATCCGGCCCATAGTTGGGACCGACTTCTTTGGCCGAACCACAAGGCGGCATGGAGGACAATTTGGGGGGCAGCCGCAACATCGCGATCGGTCTGGGCGCTGCCTGTCTGGCCGCTTTGGCGTTGCTCGTTTTGCTGATGCCCACGGCCGGCGCGCAGGCGGTCCAGCAGACCGGCGGCAGCGCCAATTATGTCGGCGTGGCGACCTGCGGCGGCACCACCTGCCACGGCCGAAGCAATGGCGACGGCCCCCGCATCCGCCAGGACGAGGTCATGCTCTGGCAGGATCCGGCGACCGCCGCGGGCGCGCACAGCCGCGCCTTCGCGGTGCTTCGCGAGCCCCGCTCGCGCGCCATCGCCGAGCGGCTCGGCCTCGGCGAGGCGACCGGCGCGCCGATGTGCCTTGGCTGCCACGCCACCCCGGGCGGGGCGCGCGGCGTCCGCTTCCAGACCACCGACGGCGTCGGCTGCGAAAGCTGCCACGGGCCCGCCGGCGGCTGGCTGTCGAGCCATTATACGGTCGGCGGCAGCCATGCCGCGAACATCCGCAACGGCCTCGTCCCGCTCGACAATCCCCGCGTCCGCGCCGAGCGCTGCCTCGACTGCCATTACGGCAGCGCCCGCGACGGCCAGTTCGTCAATCACCGGATCATGGCCGCCGGCCACCCGCGGATCAGCTTCGAGCTCGACCTCTTCTCGACGCTTCAGCAGCATTACACGATCGACGACGATTATCGCAGCCGCAAGCGGGTCCTCGACGGCACCCAGATCTGGGCGGTCGGCCAGGCGATCGCGCTGAAGCGATCACTCGGCCTGTTCGCATCGAACCGCGGCACCGAGGGCATCTTCCCCGAATTCTATTTCTTCGACTGCCATAGCTGCCACCGGCAGATTTCGGACGATCCCCGCTACCGGCCGAACGCCACCAGCAATCCGGGCCGCCCGATCCCGTCGGGCATGCCGCCCTACAATGACGAGAACATGATCATGCTGTCGGCGGCGGCACGAGTGGTCGCGCCCGCCCTGGCGGCGCGGTTCGACCGCGAGAGCCGCGCCTTCCACCTCGCCATGGCGACCGGCCGCGGCGCCGCCATTCCGGCGGCGGAGCGGCTCTCGAACACCGTCGAGCAGCTGATCGACGCCTTCTCGTCCGCAGCGATGAGCGCCGATACCACCTTCGCGATCATCGACACGATCACCACCGAGGCGATCCGCGACCGCTTCACCGATTATGCGGGCAGCGTCCAGGCGGTGATGGCGACCGACACCCTGCTCTCATCGCTGGTCAGCCGCGATCGCGTCTCGGTGGCGGCGGCGAACGCGATCCGGGTCGACATCAACAGCGCCTATCGCGCGGTCCGCGACCCCAATGCCTATGATCCGGGGGGATTCAGGGCGAGCCTCGGCCGCGCCGCGGCCGCGATCAGACGATTGAGATAGTAGTAAAGATGACGCGTACCGCCACCTCCTGCATCGCCATCGCCGCTTTGCTCGCCGCCTCCTGCGGCGGCGGTGGCGGCAGCAATGCCGGCCCAACGCCCGGCCCGACCCCGCCCACGGCGGCGCGCCTGTTCGTGGACCCGGCGGCGGTCGCGCTGACAGTCGCGGAGGTGCAGCAGATCCTCGCCCAGGCCGTCGCCGAGGCGAAAGCGCGCGGCCGGCCGGGCACGATCGTGGTCGTCGACCGGGTCGGCAACGTGCTCGCCGCCTATCAGATGACCGGCGCCAACACCAATTTGGCGGTGCCGCCCTCGCCGAGCGGCATCAACCACGATCTGCAGGGCCGGGTCGTCCCCGGCGGCGCCGTCGCCGGGGCGATCTCGAAGGCGATCACCGGCGCCTATCTGTCGTCGAGCGGCAATGCTTTCTCGACCCGGACCGCGAGCCAGATCGTCCAGGAGCATTTCCCGCCGTCGGCCGCCGCCCGCGGCCTTGAGAGCGGGCCCCTATTCGGCGTCCAGTTCAGCCAGCTGCCCTGCTCGGACCTGTCGAGTCGCTTCGGCGCGCCGGGCGCCGCCGCCCTGATCGGCCCGAAGCGCTCGCCGCTCGGCCTCGCCGCCGATCCGGGAGGCTTCCCGCTCTACAAGAGCGGAGTCGTCGTGGGCGGCGTCGGGGTGATGGCCGACGGCGTCTATGGCGCCGATCCAGAAATCCAGGATATCGACCGGGACGACGAAGAGGCGATCGCGCTCGCCGCGACCCAGGGCTTCGCCGCCAGCGCCGACATCCAGGCCGACCGGGTCACCGTCGACGGCACCAGCCTGCGCTACAGCGACGCCACAATCGCCGATCTGCGCACCGCCGGCCCCGCGCCCGCTCTGGCCCCGGCTGACGGCATGCTGATCGCGGTCAACGGCTATGCGGCGGCCGTCATCATTCCCGGCACGGCCTACGGCACCGAGGCGTCGGGCATCCGCCCCGCCGGCGCCGATTTCGCCAATCCCGACGCTTATGTCCTCACCGACGGCGCCGGCGCCAACCGCTATCCGGTCATCCCCGGCACCGATCCCTCCGGCCAGGCGCTCTCCGCCGCCGAGGTCCGCGCCATCCTCGAGGAAGCGTTCAAGGTCATGGCCGCCGCCCGCGCCCAGATCCGCCGCCCGCTCGACAGCCGCGCCCAGGTGACGATCTCTGTCGTCGATCTGAACGGCCGGGCGCTCGGCATCGTGCGCTCGCCCGACGCGCCGATCTTCGGCACCGACGTGTCGCTGCAGAAAGCGCGGACCGCGGTCTTCTTCTCGGCCGCCCACGCCGCCGCCGAGCTCGCCGGCAACGCGTCGGTGCTGGGCGGCCCGGACGTGCGCAACTACGTCCCGCAGGCGCGCGCCTTCTTCAACGATCCGACCGCTCTGACCGGCCAGTTCGCCATTTCCGACCGCGGTCTCGGCAACGCGTCGCGGCCCTATTTCCCGGACGGTGAGCTCGGCCGCCCGCCCGGCGCCTTCTCGCGGCCGATCGCCGAGTTCAACCCCTTCTCGACCGGGCTCCAGTCGGCGCTGATCCTCGATCAGGTCCTCCAGCATGTCGTCTTCATCCTGACGGGTGTCGGCGACACCCTCGCGCAATGCACGCAGGGCCCACGGCCGGGCCGGCTCGCCAACGGCATCCAGATCTTCCCCGGCTCGGTGCCGATCTATCGCGGCAACACCCTGATCGGCGGCGTCGGAGTCTCGGGCGACGGCATCGACCAGGACGACATGATCAGCTTCCTGGGCCTGCACAATGGCGGCCTCAGGATCGGCACGGTCGGCAACGCGCCCGCCGCCATCCGCTCCGACCAGATCGTCGTGCCGGTCGCCGGCGCGTCCGGCGGCGGCGTCAGGCTGCGCTGGGTCAACTGCCCGTTCAACCCGTTCATCGGCACGAACGAGCAGAATGTCTGCCAGGGGAAATGACGGTCGCGGCCGCCCTCCTGTCGCTGATGGCGTCGGCGGGCGGGCCCGTTTCTCCGAGCCCCCTCCTGAGTCATCCCGGACTTGATCCGGGACCCATGAACATCAGCCTTGGCGTTCTTGCGCAGTCCGAGTTCATGGGTCCCGGCCTTCGCCGGGATGACTCGCTGCTGCTCGCCCTCCAGAGCGCCGCGCCGCCGGCCGAGGCGCCCGCTTTCGGCGCGCAGGGCCAGGCCACCGAGCCCCTGCCCGCCGAGGAGCCCGCCGCGCGGCCGCCGACGCCCTCGGAGGAGGAGTTGATCCAGGACCGCCGCCGCCCGGGCGTGCCGCAGCACGATCTTCCCGATCCGGTGAATCAATATAATCCGGGCGCGATCCGGATGCCGGCGCCCGAGGCCTTCCCGGCCGAGCATGTCGCGGTGCCCGATCGCTGGCGGCTGGCCGACACGCTCAACATCGTCCGCTCGCGCTGGTACGATCCCTACAACCAGAATGCGCTCAAGGGCGACCGGCCGATCTGCATCCCTAATCACGAGGGCGAGCGCCCCGACACGTTCGGCTGCCGCGCCCACCGCCTGCTTGGCCTGACCGGCCATGATTGGGAATTCGTCGCCAACCTTGTCTCGGACACGGTGATCGAGCCTCGCTCCTTCCCGATCCCGGTCGGCGTCCAGACCACCGACCAGCCAGGCAATAACGACGTGTTCGGCGAAAATCACAGCCTGGTCCTCTCGCAGACCTTCATCGCCAGCGTCGCTTTGATCAAGGGCAGCACCGCCTTCCTGCCGCCGCATATCGAATATCGGCTGACTTTGGCCTTCAACGTCAATTATGTCGACGTCGGCGAGCGCCGCGTCGTCTTCGTCGAGCCGTCGGAAGGGACCGACCGCGTCGATTACGCGCTCGGCGTCCAGGAAGCCTTCGTCGATTACCATATCCGCAACACGTCCGACCGATTCGACTTCGATTCAGTCCGGGTCGGCATCCAGCCGTTCAACTTCGATTTCCGCGGCTTCCTGTTCCAGGACCAGCAGCTCGGCGTGCGCCTATTCGGCAATCGCGACAACAATCGCTTCCAATATAATCTGATCGCGGCCTGGCGGCTCGAGAAGGACACCAATTCGGGCCTCAACAACATCCTGCAGACGCCGCGCGACGACTGGATCCTGCACGCCAATCTGTTCCGCCAGGATTTCCCCTTCGTCGGCATCACCAGCCAGGTCAGCGCGACCTGGAACATCAACCGCGAGCGCGGCGAGATCGAAGTCGACGATAACGGCTTCCCAGTCCGCCCGGCCTTGTTCGGAAACCTGCGCGCGCGCAATTACGACGCCATCTATCTCGGCTATTCCACCGACGGCCGGATCGGGCGGATCAACCTCACCACCTCGGCTTATGCGCTGCTCGGCTCGGACCGCAACAATGTCTTCACCGGCCGCTCGGCGCGGCTGCAAAGCTTCTTCCTCGCCGCCGAGCCGAGCTACGACATGGACTGGATCCGGATCCGCGGCGCCGCCCTGTTCGCCAGCGGCGACGGCGACCCCTACGACACTGTCGAGCGCGGCTTCGACGCGATCTTCGAGAATCCGATCTTCGCCGGGGCCGACACCAGCTACTGGATCCGCCAGACCATCCCCTTCGCCGGCGGCGCCCGGGCGGTCGGCATCAACGGCCGCAACGGCATCCTGAACTCGCTTCGCTCCTCCAAGGAGCAGGGCCAGTCCAACTTCGCCAATCCCGGCACGATGCTGCTCGGCGTCGGCGCCGATTTCGACATCACCCCGCAATTGCGCGTCTCGGCCAACGTCAACCATTTGTGGTTCCACAGGACCGAGGTGCTTGAGGCGCTCAGGATGCAGGGAACGATCCGGCGCGACATCGGCTTCGACGTTTCGGCGGCGGCGATCTGGCGGCCGCTCGCCACCCAGAACGTCGTCTTCCGGCTCTCCGCCGCGGCGCTCCATGCGGGCACCGGCTTTCGCGACCTGTTCACCAATCAGGACCGCGACGGGGTCTATTATTCCGTCCTGTTCAACGCCATCGTGAGCTATTGAGGGGGTGATGCGCATCGCCGATCTTGGACGCATGGCGATGATGGCGGCGGCGCTGGCGGCCGCGAGCCTGATCGGCGCCTCGTCGGTCGGCGCGTCGGAGGGCGAGAAGGCCAAGGTGCGCGATTACAGCCTGGTCCGGGCCGCGCCCGCCCCGCGGACCCAGAATCAGGCCGATGCCGACGCCAAGAGCGGGGTCGCGCGCGAAAGCGGCTGCCTGTCCTGCCACGTTCAGACCGACGCCCCGAACATGCACCGCTCGCCGGCGGTCATCCTCGGCTGCGTCGACTGCCATGGCGGCAACCCCCGAATCAGCGGCGATTCCAGCCTGTCGCATGACGATCCACGCTACACCGCCGCGCGCGACCGGGCCCATGTCCTGCCGCGCTACGAAGGCGCCTGGCATTTCCCGTCGAGCGCCAACCCGGCCCGCACCTACACATTGCTCAACCGGGAATCGCCCGAGTTCATCCGCTTCACCAACCCCAGCGACTATCGGGTCGCGCGCGAGAGCTGCGGCGCCTGCCATATCGAGGTGATCGAGGCGGCCGAGCGCTCGCTGATGTCGTCGGGCGCGATGCTGTGGGGGGGCGCGGCCTATAATAACGGCATATTGCCCTTCAAGAACTACATCACCGGCGAGGCCTATACGCGCGCCGGCGAGCCGGCGATGATCGCCTCGCCGGTGGCGCCCGGCGGCCTGACCCCGCAGCAGCGCGCGCGCGGCGTGCTCGCGGGCCTTTATCCGTTGCCGACCTGGCACGTCATTCCGCCGGCCGACGTCTTCCGCGTGTTCGAGCGCGGCGGCCGCAACGTCTCGACCCAGTTCGCCGAGATCGGCCTGCCCAATCCCACCGGTTCGATCCAGCGGCTGGAGGAGCCGGGCCGCCCCGATCTGCGCCAGTCAAATCGCGGCCCAGGCACTGGCCTTCGGGTCGCCATTCCGGTGCTCAACATCCACAAGACCCGCCTCAACGACCCCTACATGTGGTTCATGGGCACCAACGACCAGCAGGGCGATTACCGCCATTCGGGCTGCGCCGGCTGTCACGTCATCTACGCCAACGACCGCGAGCCCAGGCATTCGATGACCTATTCCCAATATGGCCGCGACGGGCAGACGGCGACGGTCGATCCGACCATCGCCCCCCTGCGCCAGGGCCAGCACCGCCCGGGCCAGGCGGCGGAAGCGGAGCATGGCGGCGAGGCGGCGACCAGCCATGCGCCCGCCGATTCCAACCACGCCGCGGTCGGCGAGCGCGGCCACCCGATCCGCCACGCCTTCACCCGGGCGATTCCGACCTCGCAATGCATGACCTGCCACATGCACCAGCCCAACATCTTCCTGAACTCCTATCTCGGCTACACGATGTGGGATTATGAATCGGACGCCGATTTGATGTGGCCGGGCCCGGAGAACCGCCTGCCCGCGCGCACGCCGGAGGAGGAGGCGCTGTTCCGCAACCAGCATTATCCGACCGCCGCCGAGGTCCACGCCGTGCTCGAGCGCAACCCGGAGGCGGCGGCGCCGCGCGGCCTGTGGGGCAATCCCGATTTCCTGCGCGAGGTGTTCGACCGGGTGAACCCGCTCGCCCGCCACACCCAGTTCGCCGACTATCACGGCCATGGCTGGAACTTCCGCGGCATCTTCCGCCGCGACCGCGAGGGCAATCTGCTGGATAGCCAGGGCCGGATCATCGAAGGCCCGCCCTCGCCGCAGAACCTGTCGACGACGCCGGGCCAGTTCCAGCCCGCCGGCCGCAATCCCGGCCGCGCCGTCCACATGATGGACATCCACGCCGAGCGCGGCATGCAATGCGCCGATTGCCACTTCAGCCAGGATTCGCACGGCAACGGCTTCATCTACGGCGAGGTCGCCAATGCGATCGAGATCGGCTGCCGCGACTGCCACGGCGTGCCCGGCCAATATGCCAATCTGCGCACCACCGGTCCCGCGGCCCCTACCCACGGCACCAATTTGGAGGTGATCCGCAACGAGGATGGGCGCAGGCGCTTCGAATGGATGGATTGCGAGCTCGCGCGCGAGGAGGTGAGCGACGTACGCTGCACGGTCGGCCAGCGCGTCCTGATCCAGCGCTCGATCGTCGATCCGAGCCTCTCCTGGGTGGTCAGCCAGGTCCATGACAGCGCCAATCGCGAACTGCCCGATTGCGACACCGACACCCAGACCGCCCGCCCCGGCCCCTGCTTCAATATCCGCTCGTCCCGCTCGAAGCTGATGGCCAGGAGCGGCGCCGAGACCGGCCGCTACCGGTTCGGCCCGGGCGTGCCCGAGGACGAGCTTGCCCATCCGATGAACGAGATGGCCTGCTTCACCTGCCACCTCAGCTGGACGACGAGCTGCGGCGGCTGCCACCTGCCGATCGAGGCGAATTGGCGCACCAGCGTCCACCATTATGAGGGCGAGGAGACCCGCAATTTCGCGACCTACAATCCGCAGGTCGCGCGCGAGGACATGTTCCAGCTCGGCCGGCACCAGACCAGCAAGGGCAATATCATCGCGCCGATCCGCTCGACCTCGGCGCTGGTCCTCTCCTCGACCAACATCAACCGCGAGCGAATCTACGTCCAGCAGCCGCCGATCTCCGCCGCCGGCTTTTCGAGCCAGGCCTTCGCGCCGCATTTCCCGCACACGGTCCGCACCACCGAGACCAAGCAATGCAGCGACTGCCACGTCAGCCAGGCCAACGACAACAATGCGATCATGGCGCAGCTGCTCCTCCAGGGGACCAACTTCGTCAACTTCGTCGGCATGCACAGCTGGATCGGGCTGGAGGGCGGCTTCGAGGCGGTCAGGGTTACCGAATGGGACGAGCCGCAGGCGGTGATCGGCTCCTATCTGCAGCGCTTCGCCTATCCCGATTTCTATCGGCTGCACGTCGACCGCAACCGGCGCGAGCTGATCAACTGGACCCGCGGCCGCACCTTCGATGCCCGCCTCTCCGGCGAGACCCATGCCAATGAGCGCTTCGCCAATGTCGTCGAGGGCACGCCGGGCCGGGTCGGCTGCCTGCAGAATCGCGGCGAATATATGTTCGTCGCGCAAGGGTCCGGCGGCTTCAGGGTCTACGACATCGCCTCGATCGCCAATAAGGGCTTTTCCGAGCGAATCGTCTCGGCGCCGGTCTCGCCGCTCGGCCAGGATACCCATGTCTCGTCGCGCAACGCGACCTGCATGGCGCTGCCAACCAACCAGCCGATCCGCCCCGACCGCAACGAGGCGATGGCGGCGACCCCGCTCACCCGCTCCGACGGCCGCACCGTCACCCTGCTCGAGGAGAATCAGGAGCAGCGCTTCCACCCGATCTACAATTATGCGGTGGTCACCGATTTCGAGGAAGGCCTCTACCTCGTCAACGTCAACACGCTCGCCGACGGCGAGGCGCGCAACAACCGTCTCAGCCGCGCCGTGACCTGGAACGAGAACGGGGTGCTCGCCGGCGCCCGCCACGTCACGCTCGCCGGCCATTACGCCTATATCGCCGCAACCGCCGGCCTGGTCGTGATCGATCTCGATGACCCGCTCCACCCGCGCCACGTCGTCACCATCCCGCTCAGTGACGCCCGCGCCTCGGCGCTGCAATTCCGCTATCTGTGGGTGACCGACGCCGAGGGGCTGAAGCTGTTCGACGTCACCGACCTCGGGGCACCGCGCGCGGTGCCCTCCGCGACCGTGCGCCTCGCCGACGCGCGCCGGGTCTATCTGGCCCGGACCTATGCTTATGTCGCGGCCGGCCGCGACGGACTGATCATCCTCAACATCACCCGGCCCGAGCAGCCGACCGAGCATTGGCGGATCCCCGCCGGCTTCTGGAATGGCGACACACCGGACACTCAGGACGTGACCGTCGCCTCGACCAACGCCTCGCTCTTCGCCTATGTCGCCGACGGGCGAAACGGGATGAAGGTGCTGCAATTGTTCAGCCCGGAGACCCAGCCCAATTTCTACGGCTTCTCGCCGCGGCCGGTGCCCCAGCTGATCGCCTGGGCGCGGACGCCGTCCGCCGCTCTGGCCGTGGCCAAGGGCCTCGACCGCGACCGCGCCGTCGACGAGACCGGCGGCCAGATCGCCGTCTTCGGCCGATTGGGCTCGCGCCCCTTCACCCGCAGCGAGATGGAGCGCCTCTACCTCAACAGCCGCCGCTTCCCCTATCAGGTGAGCGACACCGGCACGATGGAGGATTGGGTGGCACGGTAATTCCCCCTCCCCAGCGCGATGCGCAGATGGCGTAGGATACCCTCGAGGACGCCATCCAGATTCTCCATCACGTCACTGTTCCAGTACCGAACGACCCTGTAGCCGTGCGCCTCGATCATTCGCGTCCGCTCGGCATCCGCGTCTGCCGCAAGATCGTGCTGGCCGCCGTCGAGCTCGATGATCAGCTTCGCGCGCCGACACGCGAAATCCCCCACCGCATTCCCGATCGGAAACTGCTTGGTGAAGCTGTGCCTAAGCTGACGCCGTCGCAACCGCGACCAAAGCAGCGTTTCCGCGTCGGTGGGTTCTTTCCGAAGCCGCCGCGCAACCGGCGTCAGCCTCTTTCCGCCCATCCCCTTATTCTATCCCTCGCTCCTTGTTGAGCATGCGGATCAGGCCTTGGCGGCGGGGGATGTAGCGGGCGAGGACCTCATGCTCCTCGGCCGTGTCGAAATGGGTGATGAGCTCGCGGCCGTTCCAGTAATGGAGCGCGAAATAGGGGCGATCGGCGACGATCATCGGCCGGTCGTCGGGGATTTCGGGATCCATCCTCTCCATGTCGAGCGCGACCTGCGGCGCCGTCGACGGGCAGACGGCGAGCACGGTGCCCGCCCAGCGCGTCACCAGCGGGCGGTGGAGATGGCCGGTAATCATCGCGACGATATTGGGATTCGCCTCGACGATCGGGCGCAGCCGCACGACCCACTCCGCCCCGGGATTCTCGGTCATCCAGGAGAGGCCGGTCTCGATCGGCGGATGATGGAGGACGAGCAGGGTCGGCCGCCCCGGCGCCTCGGCCAGCCGCCCCTCCAGCCAGGCCGCGCGGACGTCGTCATAGCCGCCACCGTGCCGCCCGGTCTCGAGCGTGTCGAGGACGAGTATGCGGACCGGGAAATCCTCGATCGCATATTGGATATAGCCGTCGACGAGCGGCGTGTCGGGGAAGATTTCGAGAAAGGCGTCGCGGCTGTCATGATTGCCCATCGCCGGACGGACCGGGAAGGGCAGGCCGGCGATGGCGTCGCGGAACCGTCCGTAGGAGACCCTGTCCTCGCCATTGTCGGCGATATCGCCGGTAACGAGCAGCAGGTCCGGCAGCGGCGTCAGCGCCTTCAGCGTAGCCAGGGTCCGGTCGAGCCGCTGGCGATTGAACTCGTCGGGATTGTCCGGATCGAACCCCAGGTGGATATCGGTGATCTGGGCGACGAGCATCAGCGTTGCCCGCGGCTCGCCGACGGCGGCGGCCTTGCCACGCTCGGCTCCCGCCGCTCCCCGCGCGCGCGCTGGCGAAGCAGGCCCGCCGGAACGCCCTGGTCCATGTGATAATCGTGGCACATGGCGCAAGTCGACGGCACGAATTGGGTGGAATCGGGATGCTCGCCGCGATGGCAGGCGCGGCAGCTCTGCAGGTCCGGCAACAGCAGATCGTTCGAGGCTTGGGAGGTCTGCGCGCCGGTGTGGCAGCTGAGGCAGGCGGCCGAGCCCTCCTCGCGGCGCTGGCCGGGCCGCTGCACGATCTGGTGGGCGCGGTGATCGAACCAGCCATGATCGACATAGCGGCCGATCTCGGCCCCGTTCGCGAGCCTCGTGAACTGGATCGGCCGGATTCGGTAGTTGAGCGTGCCCGGGGGCGGCGCGACGATAGTGTGGCATTCGAAGCAGGTGCCGCGCGGGGCCGAGAAGATGGCGCGGATCGCGCGTTCGCCGCGCTCGGCGGTGCCGGCCCGGGCGCGGGCGAACTGGACCGCGGCGCGGATCTGGTTGGCGTCGCCCGGCCGGCCGCGCGCGCCGGGGTTGAGCTCGGGCGGGAAGGCCGGGCCGCCGGCGCGGTAGAGGCCGCGTATGTCGGCGATCACCTGCTCGGGCGAGCCGTGCCTTAGGCGCCTGATCGTGCCGCCGATCTCGTCGAAGGAGAGGCTGTGGCAGGACCCGCAATTGCGCTCCATGTCGACCCGCTCGAAGCGGGCGCCGTCCGCGGTCGGCGTGTGGCAGGAGGCGCATTGGAGGCGGGCGCCGATCCCGTTCGCCCTCGCCGCATTGGCCGCGCCGCCGAGCGAACCGAGGTGCAGAGCGTGCGGGAATTTGAGGTTGCTCTCCTCGCGCGGCCGCTGGTTCAGCGGCACCCGCGCGAATTGCGGCACGTCGCCATTCCACTGGATCAGCACGACCGGCTGGAATTCGGGATGGGCGGTGCCGAAATCCGACGCGCTTCCGAGCCTGGTGTCGGGCAGCCGCCCGCGCAGGTCGGTGTGGCAATCGGCGCAGAATTGCTGCGGCGTCGGCACCATCGCCTGCGGCCCCTCATGCTCGGTATGGCATTCGACGCAGCGGCCCGGAGTCTGGCCGAAAAGATTGCCGACCGACTGCTGCAGGCGCCTGAAGCCGCCGAGCTGCGGAGTCGCGCGCTGCATCCGGGCGAGGTCGGCATGGTCGTGGATGTTGACATGGCAGGCCGCGCAGGCGGCGTCGCGCACCGGCTCGAACGGCCGGACGTGGCAGGCCTGGCAGTTCGACCCGAGGGCGGCGTGGCTTTGCGAGAGCGCGCCGCTGCTCCACAGGCTGTCGGCATGGAAGCCGCCGGCGGTGCGGTCGGCCTGGTCGCGATTCTGGTAGAAGGACATGATTGGCCAGACCAGGAAGATGGCGAGCACGATGAGGGTCAGCGTCCAGGCCATCAGCCTCTTGCCGGGCATCACGCTCTGCAGCGCGAAGCGGCGGGTGTCGAACTTGTCGGTGACCGCCCCGGCATCGGCGCGCTGGATGACGATCGGCACGTCCTCGCCGCCAAGCTCCGGCGGCATGATCCGAAGCAGGAAGGGGCCGATCTTGACCGTGCCGCCGATGGCGAGGTCGATCTGGCCGAACTGGGTGTTGCTGCCGTCGAGCTCGAGCGACATGCCCATTTCGGCGGAGACGCCGACCCGCGTCGCCGAGACCTGCTCGATCGTCGCATGGTGGAGCGCGACGGCGAGGTCGTTGAGGCGGATGTCGCATTCGGGATCGCGGCCGACCTTGAGGAGATCGTCGCTGACCTTCGAGGTGCGGACGATCTCGCGCCCGTCGGCGCTTCGGCTGATGCTCCTGAGGAGGAAGGCCATAATCGCTTACCCCCCTACCAGTAGAAGAAGACGCTGATGATATGCGCGGTCAGCGCGGCGATAAGCACGAAGGTCAGCGGAATGTGCACGAACAGCCACACTTCGAGCAAGGCCCGCCGCCTGATATAGCCGCGCAGCCGCTGCAGCGCCGCCGCTTTCTTCTCGAGCAGCTGGAGCACCTGCTCGATCGCCTGCTCCTCCTTGCCGGCGCTGTCGTCGTGGCGCGCGCGCATGATCTCGAGCGCGCGCATGTTGCCGCAGCGCCGGTGCGACCCCGACAGCCGGCTCCAGACGCCGTGGCCGAACGGGTCCTCGCCTAACGAGCCGAGCACGATCGCGCTGTCCTCGTCGGACAAGGGCTGGGCGGAGATCTGGATCTGCTTGTCGAGGCTGCCCACCGCCTCGATCATCTGCGGCCCGGTCATCTCGGAGCGGCTGTCGGAAAGGCCTTGCGGAAGCAGAGCGTAGACCCCGATGCCGTAGACGCCGGACAGGATGACCAGCATCATCAGCACATAAGCGAGTGTGTGGACGTTCCAGCCGAACTGGAAGCCGGTGTGGAGCGTGCCGAAGAAGACCAGAGCGAGGCCGAGATAGACATGGGCCGAGGTCCAGGCCTTGAGCGACCAGCGGCCGCGGGTCATCGCCCGCTTGCGGATGCCGAGCATGGCGAGCCACAGGATCAGGCCGACGCCGATCGTGCCGAGCGTGTAGCCGAGCCACGACCCGCCATTGTGGCGCGGGTGGACGTCGACGATCAGGTAGATGACGACCAGAAGGAACGAGAGGGCCGCGGCGATCTTGAACCAGCGATAGCGGCGATAGCGCAGGAAGCTCTCATGAGCCGTCCCGTCCCCCAATTGCGTCCTTTGAGCCCCCCTGCTTGCCACCCTCGATCAGCCCCCCTCACCCATCCTCGTCACGCTGAGGAATTCTTCCGGAGAAACCCGGATCGCGGCACCGGTCGGACAGGCGCGAACGCAGGCCGGCCCACCCCCGATACCAGAACACATGTCGCATTTGATCGCTTTTTTTGGAGTCTCCGAACTGACCCTGCCGTCGGTCCATTCGTGGTCGGGCTCGCCGGGGCCCGGACCCTTGCCGAAGAACAGCCAGGCGAAGAGGCTCGGCTTCTTCGGCGGCGGCTTGGCCATGCGGATCACGCCATAGGGGCAGTTGCGCTGGCAATTGCCGCAGCCGATGCAGGTGTCGTTGATATAGACCTCGCCGTCCTGCCCGCGGTTGATCGCATTGGGAGGACAATCGGCCATGCAATGAGGATGCTCGCAATGCCGGCAGCTGGTCGGCACGTGGAGATGGGCGAAGGTGCGCCCGGCCTCGCGGTTGAGGCGGGAGAGGCCCTCGTGGCTGTCGGCGCAGGCTTTCTCGCAATTGTCGCAGCCGACGCAGAGCTTCTCGTCGATGAGCAGGACGTCCGTCGCCTCGCCAATCCCCTCCGAGACCAGGAAGCCGGCGACCGAGCTGTACATGTCGACGACGCCGCCGAAGCCGTCCTTGCGCGCCTCGACGAAGCTGATCGTCTGCTGGCGCACCGCCATCTCGTCCTTCATCTTCTCGAGCAGATCGGGCTTGGACGCGAGCAGCTTGCGGAAGGCATCGCCGTTGAGCTTGATCACCTCGGACTTGATCGCGGCGCGCACGGTGGCGGTGCGGCGGCCGCCGTCGATCAAAGCCATCTCGCCGACATAGGCGCCGGCGGGAAGGTAGCGAAGGAAGATCGGCTTGCCGCCGATCGCCTTCTCGACGGTCATCGAGCCCTGGCGGATGATGAAGACGTCATAGCCTTCGTCGCCCTCGTTGATGATCGTGTTGCCGGCGCGGATCTCTTGGATCTCGGCGGTTTCGAGCAGCTCGTCCAGCTCGCCCGGGCCGGCCGAGCCGACCAGGCCGAGCAGCATCCGCTCGGTGGCAATTCGGGTGATCTCGCGCTTGGCCGCGCTGTTGGTCGCGATCAGCTTGAGCGCAGCGCTGCGCGGGATCTCAATCACGATCGCGCCCTCGGCGGTGCGCACGGTGGCGTTGCGCTTGCGGCCCGAGATCAGGCCGACCTCGCCGACGATCGAGCCGCGCGCGATCGGCACCGTCTTCGACGGATCCTTGGCGTCGAGCTCGACCAGGAGCGAGCCGTCGGCGACCGCGAACAGGGACGCGCCGGGCTCGTTGCGCTCGAACACGATCTCGCCGGCGCGATAGGCGCGCGGCTCGGAATCGAGCATGAACTCGCGCATCTGCAGCATCGAGAGCTCGTTGAGGATCGTCACCCGGCGCCTGAGGAAGGCGAGCCATTCGGTGACCGTCCGCGCGCCCGGCAGGACCGCGAACTTCTTTTCCAGGATCGGCTCGTCGGCGGGCTTCAGATCGACATTGCCGTTGATGAACTCGATGACGTCATAGCCCTGGTTCATGCAATGCTTGATCAGGGGATAGCCGGCGAGCGCGCCGATCACGTAGACGCCCGGCTTGGTCGTCTCGAATTGCGGCGACAGGGTCGGATAGGCGTCCTTGTCCTCGCTGGAAAATTCGATGCCGCAGCCTTCCACGAACTTGCGCGGCGGCGAGGAGCCCATGCGGGCGATGATCCGGTCGCACTTGATCTTCTGCTCGCCGTCGCGGGTTTCCATGTAGAGGAAGCCCGGCGCGATTCGGGCCGGCGTGGTCTCGCACAAGATGTTGATCTTGCCGGCATTGCCGGCCTCCGTCAGCAGATCGACATTGGCCTGCTTGGCGCGGGCGAATTCGGCGCTTCGGTTCATGATCGAGACGACATTGGCCTGCGCCGGATCGGCGGCGAGGCCGAGCGCGTTCTCGATGCCGGCATCGCCTGAGCCGATCACCATGATATGCTCGTCGACATATTCGCCGGGATCGTCGAGCTGATATTGAATGTGGGGCAGATCGCCGCCCTCGCAGCGCATCTTGTTGGGATTGCCCTGCGTTCCGATCGACAGGATGACGTTCTCTGCCGCGACCGTCTCGCCATTGGTCAGCGTCAGGGTGAAATTGCCCTTCTCGCCCGCGATCGCCTTGACCTCGGCGTTGAGCTTGACCTCGACCTTGCGCTCGGCGGCCTGCTGGTCCCAGGTGCCGAGCACCTTCTCGCGCTTGCCCGCCTCGAAGTCCATGTCCGAGCGCAGCACGAGCTGGCTCGGCGTCGCCATGACGTGCTTGCCCTTCTGATATTTGTAGATCGTGTCGGAGAGGTGGTCGGTCTTCTCGAGCAGGACATGGCTCAGGCCGAGCTGCGCCGCGCGGCCGGCGGCGCTCAGCCCGGCCGGGCCGGACCCGACGATCGCGATCTTGTAGGCGGCCGACACCCGAACGCAGCTCCCCCGAAACGCGCAGTCATTTAAGCATCGGACACTCTAACAGAGACTCGCAGCGACGCCAGACTTGACGTTGGCTTTTTTGCGGTATTGATCCGGGGGATGGCAGGACCCGCACCCAAGGACCGCCGGCCCGCGCCGGCCACGATCGCCCTCGTTCTGGCGGCTATGGTCGCCGCGGCGGCCTTATCCTATTCGCTGTTCTTCCGGCGCGGCGAGGCGGCGCCGGCGGGAAATGCGGCGGCGGCGGCCAATGCCACGGCGGCGGCACCGCAGGACGCCGCCCAGGTCGAGGCGATGATGGCGCGCCTGATGCAGCGGGTGCGCGAGAATCCCGACGATCATGAGGGCTGGTTCCTGCTCGGAATGGCCTATCGCGCCATGGAGCGCTTTGCCGACGCGACCCAGGCCTTCCGGCGGGCGATGGAGCTTCAGCCGCGCAACGCCGATTACACCGCCTATCTGGCCGAGATGGTCCTGATCGGAGCGACCAGCGCCAATCGGCCGCCGCCGCCCGAAGCCGACCAGCTTTTCCGGCGCGCGCTGACGCTGCAGCCGGGCAATCCGCAGGCGCGCTTCTATCTCGCCACGATCAGGAACGAGCGCGGCGACCATCGCGGCGCGGTCGACGATCTTCTCGCCTTGCTGCGCGACGCGCCCGCCGGCGAGGTCTGGCCGCAGCAGGTGCGCTCGGCTTTGGTCGCGATCGCCCAGCGCAACAATATCGACCTGACCGGGCGCCTGCCGGCCGCGCCGGCCGCGCCGCCGCCGTCGACCGCCACCGCCGCCATCCCCGGCCCGACGCCCGAGCAGCTGCGCTCGGCGGGCACGATGACTCCGACCCAGCAGGACGCGATGGGCCGCGAGATGGTCGAGCGTCTCGCCGCGCGCCTCAGGGCCAATCCGCGCGACGCCAACCGCTGGATCATGCTGATGCGTTCGCGCATGGTGCTTAACGATCCGCGCGGGGCGAGCGAGGCGTTGCGCTCCGCCCTTGGCGTTTTCCAGAACGACCCGGCGGTTCAGAACCGCCTGCGCCAAGCCGCGCGGGAGCTTAACGTGCCGGCGGTCTGATCGCCAGGATACGGTTTCCAATATCCGTCGAGAATAGGACGACGGCCACGATCGGGATAACGGCGAGCGCAAGCCAAATATTCCTGCCGTCGTTTTTCTTGCGCTCGTCGTAGAGGGATTGCAGCAAGTCATCCGACATCTCTTGGCGGGCTTACTTCCACTTCTTGCTGGATTCGCTACCCTCGATGAAAATACCGATTAGTCCACCGATCATCATCACAAATCCGCCTATGATCGGCGGGTCGCGGCCCCACTGAGAAGGCAATACATAAGGCAGGGCGGTGGCAGCTATTGAGGCGCCCGCCACCCAGCGCACGATCATCCAGATATGCTCTTTATCCTGGAGATACGACAACTGATGAGAGCGAAGTTGATCGGAAGCCCCCGTTCTTGAAGATCCTTCATCACCGATATCTTTTCGCATCTTGCAAAACGCCTCCGGAATTCGACTCGCCTCCCCAACTCACTCGGCTTATCTTATGACCTGCGGCACTAAAGACCAAGTATCGCCATCTCCCTGCCCCTGCCTGAACGTGACTTGCGCGGACCCAGTCGATACGCGAGGGTGGCACCATGATTTGGACCCCCGACAGCTGGCGCGCCTATGACGCGCGGCAGCAACCGGATTATCCCGACGCCGGCGCTCTGGCCGCGGCGACGCGCGAGCTCGAGGCCTATCCGTCCTTGGTGCGGCCGCGCGAGATCGACGCGTTGCGCGCGATGCTGGCCGAGGCGCAGGCGGGGCGCGCCTTCCTGCTCCAGGGCGGCGATTGCGCGGAGAGCTTCGCGGAATTCTCAGCCGCCAACATTGCCGGCACGTTCGGCCTGATCGCGGCCATGGCGCGAAGGCTCGGCGCGGCATCGGGCCTGCCCGTGATCCGGCTCGGGCGGCTGGCCGGCCAGTTCGCCAAGCCGCGCTCGGCGGCCCTCGAATTGCAAGGCGGCGGCGCCCTTCCCGCCTATCGCGGCGACATCGTCAACCAGATCGGCTTCGAGGCGGCGGGGCGCCGTCCCGACCCCGAGCGCATGTTCCGCGCTTATGCCCAGGCGGCGGCGACGCTCAGCCATATCGAGACGCTCGCGGCGGCGGACGGCAGCGCCTTCCACACCAGCCACGAGGCGCTTCTTCTCCCCTTCGAGCAGGCCCTGGTCCGCCGCGACGCGGATTGCGGCCGCTTCTTCGCGGGCTCGGCCCATTTCCTCTGGGTCGGGCAGCGCACCTTCTTCCCCGGCTCCGCGCATGTCGAGTTCGTCCGCGGCCTCCACAATCCGATCGGGATCAAATGCGGGCCGGACCTCAATCCGGCGATTTTGCTCGACCTGCTCGACCGGATCGACCCGCTCGGCCAGCCCGGCCGGATCACCCTGATCAGCCGGATGGGGCATGATCGGGTGAAAGACCTGCTGCCGCCCCTGCTGGCTGGGGTCCGCGCCGCCGGGCGGCCGGTGCTCTGGGCCTGCGATCCGATGCACGGCAACACCTTGCGCACCGCCGCGGGCACCAAGACCCGCCCGCTGGAGCACATATTGGCGGAGCTCGAAGGCTTCTTCGCGGCGACTCGGGCGGCGGACGTGGCGGGCGTCGGCGTGCATATCGAGATGACCGGCCGCGACGTCACCGAATGCACGGGCGGCGGCGACATGCTGACCGAGACCGACCTCGCCGACCGCTACCACAGCCATTGCGACCCGCGCCTGAATCCCGCCCAGGCGATGGAGCTGGCCGAATTGGTCGCGCGCGAGCTGGCGGGCGCGCCGGTGCCCGCCTAGGAGACCCGCACCGCCTCTACGCGGCGATTCTGGGCGCTGGCGCCGCCGGTGCCGGGCAGCGGCCGGTCGGGGCCGTAGCCGCGCACGTCGAGCCGGGCGCGGGGCACGCCCATCGCGATCAGGAAATCGGCGACGCTCTGGGCGCGGCGCTGCGACAGCGCGACGTTGCCGGCGCGGCTGCCGACCGCGTCGGTATGGCCCTCGATCCGGAAGCGCATGTTGGCGAGCTGAGGCAGCATCAGGGCGCGGCCGAAGACCCGCGCCTGCTCGGTGGCCGCCGGGGTCAGCCGGGCCGAGCCAGTCTCGAAGGCGAGGCGCAGATTGACCCGCTGCCCGGCGGCGGCCGCGGGGCGGCGGCCCGCGACGCTGCGCGCGCCGCGGCGCTGCGGCGTCGTGCTGCCGGGGCGGCGCGTGCTGGGCGGCGTGCCGAGCGAGAAGCCGCGCGTCGCCGAGATGCGGGGCCGGCCCTGCGGCGTCGCGGTCTCGTCGGCCGCTTCCTCGTCGCAAGTGCCGGCGAAGGCGCAGACATAATCCTCGGCGCTGGTCGGCGGATCGTCCTGCGCTCCGGCCGCGAAGGGCAGCGAGACGGCGCCGCAGGCCAGCAGGGAAAGGGCGAGCTTGCGCATGGGATTTCCTCTCGAAACGGACCTTTTTTTGTAGCTTATGGCCACAAGTGCGGCAAGGCGCGCGGTTGTCGGTCAGGGAGGAGCTTGCTAGGCTGACCGGCATAGCCCCGGGATATGATCGCCGAATGATCCTGATACTCACCATCCGCAACGCGGACGCGCTCCAGGAGGGCGTCGCGGCGCAATATATGATGGACGGGCCGAACGCGGTCATCGGCCGCTCGCGCAACTGCAACTGGTATCTGCCCGATCCCCGCAACGCCATCTCCTCGCGCCATTGCGAGATCCGCCGCGAGGGCGATGCCTTCCTGCTCAAGGACATCAGCACCAACGGCACCTTCGTCAACGACGCCCCGGAGCGGATCACCGAGCGGCCGATAACGGCCGGCGATCTCATCCGCATCGGCCAATATGAGGTCGTCGTCTCGGTCGAGGGGGAGGTCCTGCCCGAGCCCGAGCCGGTCACGCCCGAAAACGAGATCACCTTCCACCCGAGCGGGCCGATCCCGGACGCCGCGCCGGCCGCCGCCGAGACGCCGGCCGCCGAGGCGCCGCATGCGCCGGTCCCCGACAATGTCACGGTGATGTGGGATTCGCTCGCCGACATCAATGCGATCGACCGCGAGCGCGGCCTTTTCGGAGTCAAGGATGCCGAGGCCGCGCCGGTCACCGGCGGCGATGCGGCGACGGTCGACAGGCTGGTCGCGGCGATGCTCGACGCCGCCGCGGTCGCCGAGGGCAGCGTCGAGCGCTCGCCCGAGCTTCTGCAGAAGGCCGGCAGCCTGCTGAAGCGGCTGGTCGCCGGGCTGCTCGTGATGGTCGAGGCGCGGGCGCGGGCCAAGGCGCAAATGGGCGCCGAGATGACCGGCCTCCAGCTCGAAGGCAACAATCCGATCAAGTTCGCGCGCTCGCCGGAGCAGGCACTGGCGCAGCTGCTCATGCCGCCGCAGGACGGCTTCATGGACGCCGACAAGGCGGTTGAGGATGCCTATCTCGACCTCCAGTCGCACCAGGTGGCGACCCTGCGCGCCATCCCCGGCGCGTTGCGCTCGACGCTCGATCGCTTCTCGCCCGGCTCGATCCGCCGCCGCGCCGAGAATATCGGCCTGCTCGCCCGTATCCTTCCGGGGGCTCGCGACGCCGCTCTGTGGCGCAACTACGAGCGCGAGTTCGTGGCGGTGAAGAAGGAATCCGACGAGGCCTTCATGGAGGTCTTCTCGAAGGAGTTCCGAAAGGCCTATGAGCGCCAGCTGCGCGACGGCCTGAGCTAAGCGAAACTCAACCCGGCTGCTGGTCCACGGTCTGGTACCAGACCATCTCGGCGCGCCAGCCATTGGCGCTGGCCATGCTGCGGAACTGGCGCTGCCAGTCGGGATTGCGCGAGTCGACCTCGGCGGTCATCAGCGAGACGTCGAACGGTCCGCGGCCGGTGACGAACATGAGGCCAGACCAGCCGATATGGGTGGTGGAGATCGTCAGCCGGTAGCGATTGTTGCCGAGGTCTGCGATCCCGCCCTGCGGATTGGCGAGCGCGGTCTGGAAGGCGCCGCGGCCATCGAGGATCATGGTGATCTCGCCCGTCGGCTGGATTCCGAGCAAAGCGAAATCCTGGCTCGTGCCGCCGAGGTTGAGGTCGACCAGGGCCGGTGCCGAAAGCACGCCGTCGCCGCGCGGCGCCGCCTCGAAGCGGGTCTGCGTGGTCGCCATCCGGCGCGGCTCGGTGCTTCGGATCTGCCGGTAGCTGTTGAGCGCGGTGCATCCCGCCGGGATGATCTGGGCGACGTCGCCGAAATCGAGGCGGACGTCGCTCAAGCGGGCGTCGGTCAGCGCCTCGCCGAGCAGTCGGCTGGCGTCGCCGCCATTGCCGGCGACGCCGCGCATCGCGACGGTGACCGGCGGGCCGTCCCGAACCTCGGCGACGTCGAGCCAGGTGCACGGCACCTGGGGAATCACCGAATCGATCGTCGAGCGGGCGAGCACGGCCGGGGAGCCCGTGGCAGTCGGCGGAACCTGGCTCCCCTGGGTTCCGCTGCTGGTCTCGACGTCGCTGCTGTTGCCGCCGAGACCGAAGGTGCCGTCGGTGACGTACCAGATCACCGCGAGCACGGCGGCCAGAGCGAGCAGCACGGCGAGCACGATCAGCAGAGGTTTCGAGCTGCCGCCCTCGACGGTCTCCTCGTAATAGTCCTGATACTCCTCGGCCGGCGCGGGCTGGGCCGCCTCCTGGATCACCTCGGCGCGGACCGTCGTCGGCGACGGGATGCGCGCGCCTTCGAGCATCGAAAGCACATCCGCCATCGAGCGCGGCCGCTCCTTGGGGTCGGGCCGAAGCATGGCATGGACGAGCGGCCGCAAATTGTCCGGGATCGCCGAAATGTCCGGCCCCTTGCGGCGCTTGTCGATGGCGTCGACAAGCGAGCCCGACATGTCGACATTCTTCCCCTGCGCGACGGCGAGGATGACGAGGCCGAGGCTGTAGACGTCGGTCCACGGGCCGACCTCGCGGCCGAAATCGCCGAGCTGCTCGGGCGCGACATAGTTCAATTTGCCCGCAAAGCCGTCGCCGACGATCGTCGCCGAGCTCGAATCCAGATCCTTGGCGATTCCGAAATCGATGATCGTGGCTTCGTGGATGTCGTCATTTTCGAGGATGACGTTGTCGGGCGACATGTCGCGGTGGATGGCGCCGAGCGCATGGGCCGCGGCGAGGCCCGAGGCCAGCCGCCTGAGCAGGCCGGCCAGCTCGTCCGGCCCCGGCTTGATCGTGCCCAGGGCGGCGCCGAGGTTGGTGCCCTCGATGAAGTCGGTGACGATGTAGAGGACGTGGAGATTCGGCTCCTGGGCGAGCACGCGATACTGGACAAGGGCCGGATGGTTGAGCTTGGTCAGCGTTCGCGCTTCCTTGCGGAACATCGCGATCACCTTCTCGTCGCTGGCGAGCGCCGGTAGCATCACCTTGATCGCGACCTTCTCGTCGGTGTTGACGTTGCAGCCGATATACACCTCCCCCATGCCGCCGCGGGCGAGGAAGCGATCGACCTGGAAGATGTGGTTGAGGCAGTCGCCGACCTTGATTCCGACCGCGTCCTTGTGCGGGACGAAGGCCGGCGCGGCGCTGGGCGGAGGCGGTGGCGGCTCGGACGGCGGGGCGGCCGGGGCTTCGACGACCGGCTCCGGAGGCGGCGTCTCCGCGACTGGCTCCGGAGGCGGCGGTGTCTCCACGGCTGCCTCCGGAGGCGGCGCCGCCTCGGCGACCGGCTCGGGCTCTGGGGCGGGCGGCGGCGCGGGCTCGGGCTCGGGCGGCGGGATCGCGGCTTCCTGCCCTGCCGCCGGCGGCAATGTGAAGCCGCCCGGCATGAACACCGTGCGCTCCTCGCCGCCTTCGGGCGTTTCCGGCGTGCCGGGCGCTTCCTTGTCTTTCTCGTCGCTCATGGCTTGGCATCCGCAAAGGAGAGAAGGGTCGGATCGCTGGCCCAGACAGCGATTCCGGTGACATTGTCCGGCGCTCCGTTCGCCAGGGTCAGCTCGACGAGCTGATCGAGCGCGCGCTCCGGCGCCTCGCGCGCGAAATGGCCCGCTATCTCGGAGTCGTCGACGACGCCGTGCAGGCCGTCGCTGCACAGCAGGAAGATGTCGCCCGACTGGACCTCGCCGTCGGCGCGGTCGATCTCGACCTCCTTCTGGACGCCGACTGCGCGCGACAGGATGTGCCCCATCGGGTGGCCGAGCGCCTGCTCCGGAGTCATCAGCCCGCGCGCGACCATCTCCTGGACCTGGGTATGGTCGCGGCTGAGCTGGACGAGCTTGCCGCCGCGCATCAGATAGGCGCGGCTGTCGCCGGCCCACAAGATCGCGTAGCGCGGCCCCTCGACGATCAGCATGACCAGGGTCGAGCCCATGCGCTTGCCGCGCTTCTTGCCCTCGGCCAGGATCTGGCGGTTGGCGGCGAGGATCGCCTGCCCGGCTGCCTCGCAGCTGGCCTCGAATCCCTTGCCGGTCTCGATCCCGGCGAGCTCGCGAACGATCCGGCCCGACGCCCATTCGCCGCCTTCATGGCCGCCCATGCCGTCGGCGACCGCCCACAGGCCCTCGCCGTCGCGGGCGACATAGCTGTCCTCATTGTGGCTTCGCACGCGCCCCTCATGGGTGCGGGACCAGCTTTCGATCCGGAAGCCGCTGCGCGCGGCCGATGCTAGCGGCGCCGCGCCCTTCGGATCGGCGGCTGCGGCGACGGCTACGGCGGCAGGCGGCGGCGAGCGCCGGAAGCTGGGCAGCCATCTTGCCATAGAGCCATCCCCCTTCCTGCGCCTCGCCTTCATCTAAGCACAGCTTCACCGCGCGATAAAGCCGCCATTGCTCCCGCCGCTCGGGGCGAATCCTCCCCCCTTCCTTCCGCCCCCGGCCTCGGCTAGGTTCGGCCGCCATTCATCTCAAGGGATTCCTCCATGAAGCTTCTGACCACCTCCGTGGCCACCGTCGCCCTGCTCGCGCTCGCCGGCTGCAATCGCGGCACGGCCAACAATTCGTCCGCCAACACCGCCGCGCCGGCGCCGGCCGGCAATTCGGCCGAAGGCGGCGCCAAGCCCGCCGCCGCGCCTGAGACCAACGCCCCCGAGCCCGCTGGCAATGAAGCGGCCGGCGCCGGCGGCGAGAAGCCCGCCGGCGACGCCGCGGCGGGCGACCCCGAGGATCCGGGCGAGGGCGACGCCCCCGCCGAGGGCGAAGGCGAGGCGGAAAGATAAGCGCTTTTCAGGGGGCGGCCGCGATGGCCGCCCCCTCGTTCCTTGACAGCAGGCCGCCCTCCCCCATATGCGCGGTCGCCGCAGCGCAAGCGGCCCCTTCGTCTAGCGGTCTAGGACGTCGCCCTCTCACGGCGAAAACACGGGTTCGAGTCCCGTAGGGGTCACCAGCGTCAAGCGAAAATGGGCGCTTTTTGGCGGGTTTTGGGCAGTGGCCGACAGCGCCCTCCCACAAGTTTCCCCACACAATGATAAAGCTTTCGTGGGCCTTCGTTAGCCGGGGTGAGGCGTTTTACGCAGTGCTCCGCTCCACACGCGTGGCAGATTTGCGCCTTATCGCGAGGTAAGGGTGTGGAAGGATAGAGTTCGCAAACGCACGCCGAGATTGACAGCGTCTCCCCGTCCGCCTCATTGCGGCGACGCACAATATCAGCGTGGCGAAGATCGAACGGCACTCTGCCGGCTTCATCGTCGATGGACCGGTGGAAGTGGCGGCGCGGGCGGCGACGGGTCACCTGGAGCTTTGGAACAGTGGCGGGGCCGGCCGAGCATTTCATCAAGGCACCGATCATCCCCCGGCTAAGTCCTGGACGAGGTTGAGGGCGTCCGCGTGCAACGCTCCCCGACTGTCGGCCGCCAGCGCGGCTTCCGCGGCGGACAAGTCGCGCAGGAAGCGGAATCCATCCTTCACCCCGCGCTTCAGTAGGTCGATGTCCGGGGCTTGGTCCTTGCGCAACAGGTTGCGCAGGTCCTCGACGTCATAATCGCCATTGTCGATACGATCGGAGAGCCGGCCATAGTCAAGGCCGGGGCCGCCACTGTTCCAGAGCTTCAGGGTCGCCAAGCCGCGGACGAGGTCGTGGTTGAGCGGGCGCTTCGCGATCTCGGCGAGATCGTGGAGGTCTCGAACCTTTGTCCGTTGGCTCGCTGCGCGGATTTTCTCGGCAATGATCTCTTCCATCGCGAGGGAAGGGATGTCCGCCGGGGGGAAGGGCAGGAAGTTAAAGTAATCCTGCTTGAGCTGCGGAACCGCCGCCACGGGCATGAACGGCTTTTCGCGGGTGCTCACCTGGAGCTTGATCTTGACCCCAGCCGCGTTGGCGGCGTGGCTGCAGACTGGGTTGGCCGAGAACCCTTCCTCGGTCGTGTACCAGTCCTTGTTCCGGTCGAAGCGGAAGTCGAGACCCTGGTAAGGCGTATCGAGTGCGTCCAGCATCATCAGCATCACGTCGTCGCGCTCGAGGTCGCCGCGCAGCGTGAAATCGAGGTCGGTCGACAGGCGTCCACGCGGTCCAAACACCATTTTGCGCAACATCGTGCCGCCCTTGAAGGCGAGGTGTTCAGTCAGGCCGCGTTCGTGGAACAGCTGGAGCAGCAGCGTCAAGATGACGTCTATCTCGATTTGCGACATGTCGCGTGCGCCTGAGCGGGCCGCGACCTGACGCAGTTGCTTTGCGTCGAGCATCAATGCGCCCCAACGCGCCTGGGAACATCGGCGAGCAACTCGGCCTCCCTGGCGTGCACGAACAGGCCCCATTCGGCGACGTAGCCGACATCCCCCTCCTTGCGCAGCTTTCGCCCAAGCGTGGTTCTCGCTGTAGGGTTGATGGCTTCGTGCAAATCCCTGCGCTGGTCCGGGGCGAGCGGCCAATCGGCCAGATCCATCAAATATCCCAGGCGCTGCAGCAGCGCGGTGGAGCCCATCCTCTTCGCTGCCGTGAGGACGGCGTCCGCATCGACCGCGCTCGAAGCGCCGAAGATGATCCGCGCAAGCTCGGCCGGACCGCCGCAAAGCTCGGGTCGGTCGACACAATCCGCAATGGTTTTTGCCGGGTCGGACAAGGTGACGCCGCGTCCGTAGAGGTCGTAGCGTCGATAGCCGAAGAATTTACGCTTTGTCACCGTGACGAAGCGCACGTCAGTGCCTTCCAACACCCTCGGAGCCAGCTGGCGGGTGGTTGCGACGGTGACCGTCATCGGCTTTTGCGTGGTGAAGCCGTGATAGGAGGCAGCGGACCACCAGCCGACATAGGATGGCTCAATCACCGACGCGGCCAAAGCGAGGGCATTGTTCTCTCCAAGCTGTTCCGGGCCATGCTCGGGTGGCAGGAGGAGGTAACGGCCCGGTTTGAGACGGGTCAGCCACGCCTTGCGCAGCAAAGTCTGGATGACGTTTCGCCCTGTTGTCTCGGAGCCCAGGCGCTCGATGATTTCACCTGCGCTGACGATTTCCTGACCCTCCTCTCGTAGGGCCAGGACGAGCTTTGCCTCATTCGGGCCAAGCGTTCGTAGATTGGTTCTCATGGCGTTTTGCCTGTAGCATCATTAAAATCGTATAGAAACCACTCGATTGATCCCTATGCCGTTTTAATGATTATATCATCAACTCCCTATGAAAATCGATCAGAAGCAACATTCACCCTCAATCCGAAATCCTGCACGAACCTGGGACGGCACGGCCATGCCCTCCTGGGAATGAGGCGTTTCAAATAGCTTGCCGCTCCTGCGCATTCAGAACTGAATCATTTGGACCGGGACCGGGCTCCCCACGAAAGGAGCCTTCCATGATAGACCCCCACGATGCGGACGCGATGGATCACGCTGGACATGCGACACGTCGCCGCCGCTCTTGATGGTTTCGCCCCCTGCCTGAACGCGCTGACAAGATGTCGCCCAAATTCGGGCCCGGCATTCAATCGACGATGCCAGCTCGCGACACAACTGCGGCAATATTCCAGGACTAGCACAACTGTGCAGTTGTGCAGTTACCACAGTCATGCTATAACCGCCCCAGGGAGAAGGTGATGGCAAAACCAACTATTTGGGAACTCGAACAAATCCTCGAATCAGAGGAAGACACGCCGATCGAGATTCTGCCCAACGGCGAAATCAGAGCACAGGGAAAGGGCGCCGCGGAGCTCGGGCGGAAGCCCCTGACCATGCGCGAAGACCTGGGCGGAGAATATGGAGGGGGCCATGGATCTCGCGCGCGTCCGTAGAGAAATCGCCGAGGCGCAGAGCCAATTCTCGTACGTCGAGTCGCACCCGACCGCGAATGGGAGCCTCTACGTCCTGGCCGCGATGCAGACCTCGCAAAATCGCATCTACACCTTGGCGATCACATTTCCCGACAGCTATCCCTATGTCCAGCCGAGCGTCGTGGTCCGTCAGCCGACCATCCAGGCCAACTCGCCGCACAGGTTCAATGACGGCAAGATTTGCTACATCCACCACTCGATGTGGAATCCCGGCCAGCACACACTGACCACGGTCCTCATGCGGGCTGCGAAATGGCTTTCGAAATATGAAGTCTGGATGGCCACGGGCAAATGGCCCGGCGCCCAGATAGCGCATTAGACCATGCCACTGAACTTCCAGCCCCTCTCGATGATGGAGCTTCGCGGCGCCCCCGGCGAAGTTCTCGATCGGGTCGCTCAAAATGGCGAGGCCTTCATCGTCGAGCGAAGCGGCCATCGCATGGCGTGCCTCGTGCCGCTCTCCTCATTCATGCCCGACATCCAGCCGGCCAGGCTGGCGCGAGAATTCGAGCAGCTCCAGTTGCAGAAGGAGTGGTACTCGACGTCGATCACCGACGATCAGGAACTGGAAATACACTTTCGCGAGGAAGGGGTTGAGCAGAGCATTCGCCTGACGATCCGATTGCCTCATGGATATCCCAGCGTTTCCCCGATCGTTTGCGCGGATCCGGTGCCGGAAGATTGCCCGCACCGGTGGCAGGATGGCTCCTTGTGCATCTTTGGCGCGATGGAGCTTTGGAATCCGGGACAGCATGACGTTTCGTACGTCCTGCGCCTGGCGCGCCATTGGCTGGCGAATCTGGCCGTCTGGAAAACGACCGGGAAATGGGAAGAGGAGCAGGCCGGTGGTTGAGAATCTGTTTGCCCGGATCGAGCCGCTCTTTGACGTCGGGGCCATGTCGGACGCCCGCATCCTGGTGGCCGGCTGCGGCTCGGGCGGGGGCAGCGTGGCGCTGCAATTGGTCATGTCCGGGATTCGAAACTTTA
>DASYKV010000030.1:0-10189 GCA_035994965.1 Allosphingosinicella sp. | reverse complement strand
AACTCGCCGGCGACGACCCGCACCGAGATGCAGGCCGAGCAATCGAGGCAGGAAGGGCGGTAGGCGACGTTCTGGCTGCGCCGGAAGCCGATCCGCCCGAGCGCGTCGTTGAGCTCGCCGGCGTGCGGGCCGCTGAGCTCGGTGAACACCTACCGCTCGGTCTTGCCCTTGATGTACGGGCAAGGCGAGGGCGTCGTCACGAAGAAACGCGGGAAGCGGAAAGGTGCGCTCAACTCGACTCCACCGGACGGCATGATTGCCGCGATCTTTATGATCCGCGCGGGCGTCCTTGGGAAGGGCGCTTGCGCCCGGCCGGGCCCCGCTCGGGCCTCCGTGCCACGCCGGGACGGGGTGGGGACAGTTACTTTCGGAACGCCGTGCCCGCCTGCAGGCGCCGGCGTGTGAAAGCAACCGCCCCTCGCCTGCGCATACGCGCCCTCTGCATCTGGCGCCGCTGGATGGTGACAGTTACCTAACTGTCACAGGGACACTTAGGTAACTGTCACCGGGACACTTAGGTAACTGTCACCGCGGGGCGCGCCGGAACGGGGCGGGGACAGTTACTTTCGGCACGCCGTGCCCGCCTGCAGGCGCCGGCGTGCACGGTGACAGTTACCTAACTGTCACGGGGACACTTAGGTAACCGTCCCCTTGCCATCTGGCGCGGCGCGCAAACTGGCCTTATCGCCGCACCCATGAAACGCATCCTCCTCTTCCTCGCCGCCCTGCTGCTGGGCGCGGCCCCCGCTTCGGCCGACGTGCTGGTCGAGAACGTCAACGGCTATACGATGCGCGAGGACGGGCGGCTGTTCCGCTTCAACGCGATGTGGGTCGGCGACGACGGCAAGGTCAGGCAATTGTTCGAGCCCGGCGACCGCCGGCCACGCGCGCGCTACCGGATCGACGGTGCCGGACGGACGCTCATTCCAGGCATTTTCGACGCCCACGGCCATGTCATGGGCCTCGGCATGGGCGCCTTGCTCATCGATCTTTCCGACACCAACAGCCTCCAGGAGGCGCAGGCGCGGATCAGGGACTATGCCGCCGCCAATCCCTCCCCGCGCTGGATCGTCGGCCGCGGCTGGAACCAGGAGCGCTGGCGGCTCGGGCGTTTCCCCACCAGCGCCGATCTCGACGCCGCGGTCGCCGACCGGCCGGTCTGGCTCGAGCGCGTCGACGGCCATGCCGGCTGGGCCAACGGCCTGGCGATGCGCGAGGCCAATATCAATGCCGCCACCCAGGCGCCTGCGGGCGGGCGGATCGAGCGGACCGGGCGCAATCCTTCGGGCATCTTCGTCGACGCGGCGATGAGCCTGATGGAGCGCGCCGTGCCGCCGCCCGTCCCGAGCCAGCGCGACCGGGCGCTGGCGCGCTCGCAGGAGCTGCTGCTCTCCTTCGGCATCACCAGCGTCGCCGACATGGGGACGAGCGCCGAGGATTGGGCGGTGATGCGCCGCGCCGGCGACGCCAACCGGCTGCGCGTCCGGATCCTCTCTTACGCCTCGGGCATCGACAATCTCCTCGCCGTCGCCGGCACCGGGCCGACGCCCTGGCTCTATGACGGGCATTTGAGGATGGTCGGCGTGAAGCTCTATCTCGACGGCGCCTTGGGGTCGCGCGGCGCCTGGCTGAAGGCGCCCTATCGCGACGCGCCCGGCCAGCGCGGCCTGCCTTTGGTCGACGACACCGCGCTCAAGAACATGATGAGCCGGGCGGCGATGGACAATTTCCAGGTCGCCGTCCACGCCATCGGCGACGAGGCCAATGCCCAATTGCTTGGCTCGATCGAGGAGCTGGCCCTGACCTATACCGGCGACCGGCGCTGGCGGATCGAGCATGCCCAGATCGTCGATCCCGCCGATCTGCCGCGCTTCGGCCGCAACTCGATCATTGCCTCGATGCAGCCCACCCACCAGACCAGCGACCGGCTGATGGCCGAAGCCAGGATGGGGATCGAGCGGCTGCAGGGCGCTTATGCCTGGCGCTCGATGCTCAACAACAATGTGCCGCTCGCCTTCGGCTCGGACTTTCCGGTCGAAAGCCCCAATCCCTTTCCCGGCCTCGCCGCCGCGGTGACCCGCGAGGATGCAGGGGGGCAACCGCCGGGCGGCTGGCTTCCCGAGCAGCGCCTGTCGATGGAGCAGGCCTTCGCCGCCTTCACCCGCGGCGCCGCCTTCGCCGGCTTCGCCGAGGACCGGCTCGGCACATTGGAGCCGGGGCGGATGGCCGATTTCATCTTCATCGACCGCGACATCTTCCAGATCCACGGCCAGCAGGCGATCCGCGAGACCCAGGTGCTGGAAACCTATGTCGGCGGGCAGAAAGTGTGGGAGCGGCGACCCTAGTTCCTCCCCAGCAAATGCTGGGAAGGAAATTTCAGGCGCCGAGCGCCGTCAGCCCGCCCACCGTCAGGATCTGCGGCAGGACCAGCGGCGGGCCGTTCGGCGGGTAATAGAGATAAAGCGGCACGCCCGAGCGGCCCTGGCTCTCGAGGAAGCGGCCGATGGCGGCGTCGCCCAGCGTCCAGTCGCCGACCAGCACCTTGACGCCCCGGGCGCGGAAATGCTCGGCGACCGCGCCGCTGGCGAGAGCGCCGCGCTCGTTGACCTTGCAGGTCAGGCACCAGTCGGCGGTGAAATAGACGAAGACCGGGGTGCCCGCGCCTCGATATTGGGCGAGGCGCGCTTCGCTGAACGGCTCGGCCGCGAGCGGACTTTCGAGCGCTCGCTGCTCCGGCGGCGTCGGCCGGATGAGCAGCATCGGCCCGGCCGCCGCGATCAGGATCAGCGCCCAGGCGAGCAGCCGGCCGCCGCGCCCGATCCACCAGAGCGCAACGCCAAGCGTCAAGGCGCCGGCAAGGCCAAGGGTCATGCCGTCGACGCCGGTCTGGCGGCCGAGAATCCAGGCGAGGGCGAGCGCGGTCAGGAACATCGGCACGGAGAGCACGCGCTGAAGCGTCGCCATCCATTTGCCGGGTTTCGGCAGGCGGCGGCGCAAGGCGGGGATGAAGCCGAGCGCGAGGAAGGGAAGGGCGAGGCCAAGCCCGAGCCCGGCGAACAGGGCCAGCGCCTGGACCCACGGCAGGACGAGCGCCGCGCCCAGCGCCGCGCCCATGAACGGGCCGGTGCAGGGCGTGGCGATGAAGGCGGCCAACGCGCCGGTGAAGAAGGCGCCGGCCAGGCCGCCGCGCGCGGCCAGCCTGCCGCCGCCGGTCAGCATGGGCAGCCGGAACAGGCCGGCCAGGTTCAACGCGATGGCGGTGACGAGGAGCAGCAGCAGCAGGATCACCCGGGGGTCCTGAAGCTGGAACGCCCAGCCGACCATCGCCCCGCCAGCGCGCAGGATCAGCAGCAGCCCGCCCAGAGCGAGGCAGACGGAGATCACGCCCGCGCCATAAGCGAGCGCCTCGCGCCGCGCCCCTTTCTGGGTCTCGCCGACGCGGGCGAGGTTGAGCGCCTTGAGGCTGAGTATGGGGAAGACGCAGGGCATGACGTTGAGGATCAGCCCGCCGAGCAGGGCGCCGAGCAGGGCGAGGAGGAAGCCCGGGCCTTCGGCGGCCGGGTCGCCGCGCGTCGCCACCGGCGTGCCAGCGGCCGGGACCGGACCGGGCCGCGCGGTCAGCGACAGGCCGGCGCCCGGCCCCAGCTGGATCACCCCTTCGATCGCTGCAAGCGCGCCCGCGCGCGGGCCGGCCGCGCCCTCGACGATGAGCAGGTCACCGCTGCGCGAGATCGATTCGGGCTGGCCATAAAGAAGCGCGTCGCTGGTGGCGGGGAAGAAATAGGCGTCGTCGAGCGCCGCGCCGGCGGCAAGCGGAATGGCGAGGCGGAGCCTGCCGCCGGTCACTTCGAACCGCGCCGCCTCCGCCATCGGCCGGGGCAGCGCCCGGCGATAGCCGTCGAAGGCCGGGTTGCGGGCGCCAGGGCTCCCCGTCCTCAGCTCGACCGTGACGTTGGCGGTCTCGGGCACGCACAATTCGAGCGTGCAGACGAGATAGTCGATGCGCGCGTCGACCGGAAAGGCGACTCCGGGCTCGGTGCCCTCGGGCACGCGCAAGGCGACCAGCAGGGCATGGCCGCTCTCGAACACATAGTTCATCACGCCCGACGCGATCAGCCGGTGCGGCACCGGATATTGGAGCGCGCCGGCGGTCCAGCCCTCGGGCAGGCGCCACTGGACCCGGGGCGCGGCGCCGGCCTCGCCCGGATTGCGCCAATAGCCGTGCCAGCCGGGCTGGGGCCGCATCACCAAGGCCAGGGTGACCGTCGAGCCCGGCGCGACCACCGCATTCTCCGCCACCAGGCTCACGGTCATATGATTGCCGCCGGGGCGGGCGAACTGGGCGGGCGCCGGGCCGCCGGGCGCCAGCAGCGCGAGAAAGGCGAGGAGCAAAAAGGCGAGGCGGCGCATGAGCGGGCGCCTATAGCAGGCTTTGCCGGCCATGCACGGCCTTCAGCCCGGCATGGGTGGCGGCAAGGTGGGCGTCGGCGGCGGCGCGGACCTTGGGGTCGATCGCGGCCGTCCGGAGGGTGAACGGCCTGGCCGGATGCTTGGCGTCGCGCCCGGCGATCGGCGCCATCGCCGCCCCCTTGGCCTCGTCGGGCACGATTCCGAAATGGGGAAGGATCGCGCCGGCGACCGCGCCGGGCAGCTCGGCATGGTCGACGAACAGGCCGCCGCCCGCCTCTCGCTGAGCAAGCGCGGCCGCGCCGATCCGCTCGAGCACCAGCGCGCAATAGACCTCCGCCGGATAGTCGGTCCCGTTCTCGATCCCGTAGAGCCGCGAGGGCACGAGCTCGGGCGTCAGCTCGGTCCCGCGCTCCGCCATTTGGGAGGCGAGGATCTCGGCCGGGTCGCGGTAGAGGAACAGCCAGGGCACGTCCGGGAAGGCCGCCCGGAACAGCGGCAGGGCCAGAGCGTGCCAGGCGTTCAGCTTGACGATGTAGCGCCCCGCATGGCGGCGGCCGAGCGCACCGACCATCGCCCGCAGCGCCGCGATCCGGCGCGCCTCGGGCCAATCCGCGCGCCAGGCGAGATGCACGATCCCATCGAGCGGCGCCGCTTCCGAAACGAGGCTGGTCCCGGGCATTGCCGCGAGCATCCGCCCGACCAGGGTCGAGCCGCAACGCGACATGTGGAAGATGAGGCCGTCTGGCGCGCGCGGGTCGCCCGGCGCGCGATCGATGAAATCGTCGAGCCCGGTGCGGCAGCGGAGCAGCCGGTTGAGCGGCCTGGCGAGCGCGCGCCGGACGGCATTGGCGAAGAAGGACGGCCCCGGGGCGGCGCCGGCGAAATGGGCCCAATCGATGCCGAGCGACCCGTCACGGGAGGCGGCGATCTGGAACGGCAGCCATTCCCGCGACGGCCAGGACACGCTTCGGAGCGCAGGCGGATCGAGCCGCCACAGGCCGAGCGGGTCGGACGCCATGAACGGGGCGAGATCGCCGGCATCGAGCGCGATGCCGTGGCGGCCGGCCAAAGCAAGCGCCGCCTCGACGAACGCCGGCCCCGCCTCGTGCGCGGCGAATTCGTCCTGCAGCGCCTCGTCGCCGGCGAGCAAAATGCGGAAGCGGTCGAGCGGGGCCGGATCGGTCAACTGTTCAGCCCTCGCTTCGGCGGGTAGGATCGCGGCGGAGCCTATCGCGGACATGATGACGCAACAATTGGAAAGCGACCTGCCCGATCGCCTGAAGCTGCCCATGGCGTTCGACGCGGCTGGGCTCGCTGCCGATCTCGACGCGCTCGTCGAGGACGATTGGATCCCCCATCTCGTCCGCCAGAATTACGAGGGCGACTGGTCGGTGGCGCCGCTGCGCGCGCCGGCGGGAGAGACGCACAGGCTGCGGATGGGCTTCCCCAATCCGGGGCAGACGGCGTTTGACGACACGGTGCTGCTCGATCGCCTGCCCCAAATCCGGGCGGCGCTTCGGCGCTTCGAATGCCCGTTGCGCGGGGCGCGGCTGATGCGTCTGGCGCCCGGCGCGGCGATCCTGGAGCATTGCGATCCCGATCTCGACGCCGCCGGCGGCCGGGCGCGGCTGCACGTGCCCATCCTCACCAATGACGAGACGACCTTCCTGCTGAACGGCCGCGCGGTGGCGATGGCGCCGGGGGAAACATGGTATCTGCGCCTGCTCGATCCGCACGCCGCCGCCAATCGCGGCGCGAGCGACCGCATCCACCTGGTCGTCGACGTCGAAATCGATGAGTGGATGCGCGGCCTGCTGCGCGCCGGGCGTTGAGGGTCAGGCGGGACAGGTGCGGACTGCCGGAGCAGTCCGCACCTGACAATTCCAGTACGTTGCGGATACCGTCTGGATTGTTTCGTCAGCGCCGCTCGAAGCGGGCGATCTGGGGGTCGAGGCGATTATTCTCGATGGTGATTGGCTGGCCGCTTTCGTCGGCGACGAAGGAGGTGCGGCGGGTGAGGCCCGGGACGAGCCCCGCCTCGTTGTCGGTGATGGCAAGGCCCGCCGAGCTATGCTCGGTGCCTTCGGGCGCGACCATGATGAAGGCGCTGTAATTCTCCTTGTTCGCGCCCTGGACGAAGGTGTTGCGCGCGATCGTGCCGGTGGCGCCGTTGGAGAGGTCGATCATGTAGTTGGTCGCGGTGCCGGCGCTGTCGTCGAAGCTCGAATCGCTGACTTCGATGCGCGCCCCGCGGCTCTTCAGATAATGGCCGCCGGTGCCGCGCTCGAAGCGGGTGCGGGTGACGATCAGGGGGCCGGTGCCGCTATTGTAGATGGAGTGCGAGCAGCCGCCGTCCTCGGGGCAGCCGCCGAGCCCTGAGAAGGTCGACTGGTCGACGCGGATCGTGCCGCGACCATCGTTGGCGACGAGGATTCCGTTCTCGCCGTCGCGGAACAGGGATTCGCGCACCAGCAGGTCGCCCGCCTCGAGGCGGATGCCGGCGCCGTTCGAATCCTCGACCCGGATGTTCTGGAAGGTGAGGCCCTCGACCCGCGCCGAGGCGCCGCCGAGCACCAGGGCCGCCTTGCCCTCGCAGGCGACGCCGTCGAAGACGACGCTGCCGGGCTCGCGCGCGACATAGGCGACGCGGCCTTCATTCTGCACCGCGCACATCCGGTAGGTGCCGGGCGCGATCATGATGGTGCCGTTGCCGCCGCCGATCGCTGCGACCGCCTGGCTGAGATCGTCATAGGCCTCGCCGGTCTCCTGGACGGTGAACGGGGCAACGCCCGAATTGCCGGTCTGCGCCGGCAGCGGCGCGGCGAAAACGACGATGCAGGCCAGAGCGAGCAGGATGCAATAGGTGCGGTTCATCGCCGCGATCTGAGCCGTGTACGGGCCGCTGTCGAGGCGTGAACGGGGTTAACCGGGAGCGTGGCCCGGGATGGGACGACGCGGATGCCAAAGCTTCCACCGCCCCGTCATTCCAGCGAAAGCTCGAATCTCGCTTCCTTCTCCGGCACTTGATAAGGCAAGGAGATTCCAGCTTGCGCTGGAATGACGGGAGGGTTGGCGTGATGCGTACGCGGTGGGTCCTGATGCTGCTTCTGCTCGCCGCGCCCGCCGCCGCGCAGCCGGTCGGGCCCGCCGCGATCTGGTACGCGATCGTCGCCGAGAATGGCGACGTGCTCGGCCATGCCTCGCGCGAGGTGCTCGCCGGGCCGCAGGGGCGCGAGATCGTCGATTCCAGCGAGATCAGGCTGCAGGAATATCACGATCCGCCGCGCCGGATCGTCGAGCGGACGGTGACCAGGCTGGACGGCGACGGCCGCCCGGTCTCGATCGACGACTATATGCAGATGGGCACGGCCTGGTCGCGGGTCGAGGCGCGGATCGGCGCCGACGTGGCAGAGCTCGTCCGCCACGCGCAGGGCGAGCGGCGGCCGGCGCGGATCGCGCTTCCGCCGCGAGTCCGCTTCGACGGCGGCGAGGGGCTGCTCGCGGCCTGGGACCCGGCGACGATGCCGCCGCTCGAATTCCAGAATTTCAACGTCGGCGCGATGGTCGTGGAGCGAGTCACCATCGAGGCCGCGTCCCCAGCGCCCGGCGCCGCGGCCGATCCGGAGGGGCGGATCGCGGTGCTTCGCAAGCGCTACGAGGGCGCCGAGTTGCGCGCGGTGGCCCGTGTCCTGCTCGACCGCGAGCACCGCATCCTGGCGGTCAGCCAGCCGATGTTCGGCACCAGCATCACCATGCGGGTCACCGACCGCGAGACCGCGCTGAGGCCGCACCCGCCTTATTCGCTGCTTCGCAACGCGATGATGCGCTCGCCCTTCCGGATGTCCGATCTCGCGGTGCGCGGCCATATCCGCTACCGCTTCGCCTTCAAGGACGGGATCGAATTCGCGCTTCCGCAGACCGGCGAGCAACGGGTGACGGCGCAGCCGGGCGGGGCGGTCGTCGACATCTGCCCCACATGCGGGCCGGGCCTCGCCACCGATGCGGCGAGCCTCGCCGACGCCCGGCGGCCGACGCTCTGGATGCAGAGCGACGATCCCCGGCTCCTCGCCATCGCTGCGCCGGTCGCGGCGATGCCCACGTCCGAGGCGCATAAGATGGAGGTGCTGCTCGAGCGGGCGCGGCCCTATCTCCTCGACATCGATTTCGCCGGCCATTTCTCGGCGGTTGAGACGCTGTCGCGCCGTACCGGCGACTGCACGGAGGCGGCGGTGCTGCTCGCGGCCCTGGGCCGGGCGGCGGGGATCCCGACCAAGGTCGCCAGCGGCATCGTCTATTCGCGCGTGCGCTATCACGGCGTCAGCAACGTTTTCATGCCGCACAGC
This sequence comes from Allosphingosinicella sp., assembly GCA_035994965.1. Taxonomy (GTDB): domain Bacteria; phylum Pseudomonadota; class Alphaproteobacteria; order Sphingomonadales; family Sphingomonadaceae; genus Allosphingosinicella. Next base: position 1,436 of record DASYKV010000030.1, on the reverse strand, counting down.
TGGGTGCTGGCCTATGTCGACGGGCGCTGGCGCAGCTTCGATCTCGCGCTCGATGCGTTCGATTCAAGCCATATCGCGCTGACCGTCGGCGACGGCGACACGCGCTCGATCATGGCAGCCAGCCAGCTGGCCAGCCTGCTGCGCTGGGAGGATGCCGCCGAAGTCAGGGCCCGGCCGAGGCCCTGACTCGTTCCCCGGTATTTGGCCGAGGTGAGGGGGACAGTTTAGAAACTGTCCCCCGCTCGTTCGCTAGCGGCCGGCCGGAGTCGCTGGCGCGGGGGCCTTGTCGGCGGTCGCGGTCGAGGTCGATGCCGGCGCGGCGGCGTCATCCTCGTAGACGACCGGCAAAGCCGGAATGGCGGCGTCGGAGGGGTCCTCGCCGGTCTGGGCGCCGGCCCCGGCGGCACCGATGACGGTGACGTGCGAGCCGGTCTCCTGCGCCGCGCCGACGACGGTGACGTGGCTGCCGGTCTCCTGCATCGCCCCGACCACGGTGACGTGCGTGCCCGTCTCCTGCATCGCGCCGACGACGGTGACGTGGGTGCCGGTCTCCTGCATCGCGCCGGTCACGATGATCCGGGTGCCGGTGTCCTGCGCCATCGCGACGGTCGGCGCCACGAGCGCGGTCGCCGCCAGCAGAGGGAGCTTGTAGGAAGAGAAGATGGCCATGACTCGTCCCCTTTCGGACACTGTCTACGCCCTTTTCACTGGAAAGTCAGTCCAAATTCGGCCGCAGCCAGCGCTCCGCTTCCTCGATCGGAACCTCGCGGCGGGCGGCGTAATCCTCGAGCTGGTCGCGGCCGATCCGGGCGACTCCGAAATATTGGCTGTCGCGGTGGCCGAAATAGAAGCCCGACACGGCCGACGCCGGCAGCATCGCGAAGCTTTCGGTCAGGGTCACGCCGGCGGGCTCGCCGCCGAGCATCTTGAACAGAGCGGGCTTGAGGCTGTGATCGGGGCAGGCGGGATAGCCCGGCGCGGGGCGGATGCCCTCGTAGCGCTCGCGGATCAGCTCGGCATTGGTGAGATGCTCGACGCCTGCATAGCCCCAGACGCTCTCGCGGACATGGCCGTGCAGCCGCTCGGCAAAGGCCTCGGCAAGCCGGTCGGCGAGCGCCTTCAGCAGAATGTCCGAATAATCATCATTGTCCGCCTTGAAGCGGGCGAGGTGCGGATCGATGCCGTGGACGGCGACCGCGAAGCCGCCGATCCAGTCCTCGCCCTCGGGATCGATGAAGTCGGCAAGGCACATATTGGCCCGGCCCTCGCGCTTCTTCACCTGCTGGCGAAGGAAGGGGAGGCGGGTTTCGTCATTGCCGGCGAGGACGAACACATCGTCCTCCTCGCGGCGGCAGCGCCACAAGCCGACACGGCCGCGCACCGTCAGCCAGTGCTCGGCGATGATCCGGTCGAGCATCGCCTGCGCGTCGGCGAAC
>DASYKV010000029.1:0-41618 GCA_035994965.1 Allosphingosinicella sp. | reverse complement strand
CTCGCCGATCGCGACTCCGGGCGTGAGCGGATCGCTCATCGCCTTCGTCATCGTCTATTTCATCACCTTCGCCGCAGGCGCGCTCTACATCTTGAAGCTGATGGGCCACGCGCCCGCGCCCGGCGCTCCCGAGCCTGAGGAAGGGCCGATCCGCAGCGCGGGCATCACCCCGGCGCAGTCGGTCGGGCGCGAGGAGGAGGGCTGATGGACCTCGCGATCGTCTGGGCCGTCATCATCGCCTTCGCGGTGGCGATGTATGTCGTGATGGACGGATTCGATCTCGGCATCGGCATCCTCTTCCCACTGTTTCCGGTCGGCCGGGAGCGCGACCAGGCGATGAATACGGTCGCGCCGGTATGGGACGGCAACGAGACCTGGCTGGTGCTCGGCGGCGGCGGGCTGATGGCCGCCTTCCCGCTCGCTTATGCGATCGTATTGCCGGCGCTCTACGCGCCGTTGATCGCGATGCTGCTCGGGCTCGTCTTCCGCGGTGTCGCCTTCGAATATCGCTGGCGCGATCCCGGGCACCGCAAGTTCTGGGATCTGGGCTTCTGCCTCGGCTCGCTGGTCGCGACCTTCGCGCAGGGGATCACGCTCGGCGCTTTGCTCCAGGGCATCACCGTCGAGGGCCGCGCTTATGCCGGCGGCTGGTGGGAGTGGCTGACCCCGTTCAGCCTGCTCACCGGCGCGAGCCTGGTCGTCGCTTACGCTTTGCTCGGCGCCTGCTGGCTGATCTGGAAGACGGAAGCGGAGCTCAATGCCCGCGCGCGGCGCCACGCCATCTGGCTGCTCCCCGCCTTCCTGCTCGCGATCGCCGCGGTGAGCCTGGCGACGCCTTTCCTCGAGGCGCAATATCATCAGCGCTGGTTCCAGTGGCCGGGCCTGGCCGTGACCGCGCTCATGCCCTTCCTGTTCGGCGGCGCCGCGCTCGCCGCCTGGCACGGGATCAGGCGCGGGCGGCGGGACTGGCTGCCCTTCGCGGCCGCGCTGGCCATGTTCGCGCTGACCCTCGCCGGGCTCGCAATCTCGATCTGGCCCGACGTGATCCCGGGCCGGGTCACCATCTGGCAGGCCGCCGCGCCGCATTCGAGCCAGGCCTTCATGCTGGTCGGCGCGCTCGTCCTGGTCCCGGTCATCCTCGCCTACACCGCCTGGTCCTATTGGGTGTTCCGCGGCAAGGTCGGCGAGCGCGGCTATCACTGAGCGGCGTGGCCCGGAATGTCCGGAAAGGGGACGGCAATGCGGCCCTGCGGCCATCATTTCAACGCGACGACAGTGCCCTCCGTCCGCGATTGACCTGCGATTCGAAAGCCGGCAGCCAGCCTTGGCGGGTCGGCAAAATCGATTCTCTCACCCGGGCCGCGAGCCCGTCCAAGGGCGTCAAGCAGCCGCAGGCCGCTTTAGGCGTATTGTGTGCCGGACATCTTGATTCTCACTAACATGCTCATCCACTTCCCTTATCATAAACCACCTTAATGAAAAGAGGTTCATCGGAAATCGTCTTGGGCTTGGCGATGCTCACCTCGGAAATCCAGCCCGGCTGAGTCCCGGCATGCCTCTTCGTCTTCGTCGGCAATTGCCGCCCATCCTCCTCGTCGATCCTGCGCCGTTCGGCCGGGATGTCGGGCGAGGCGTCTCGGACGTATCGCGGCTTCTCCGCTTCCGGAAAATGCACGGTGATCTTCAGTTCTTTGGCAAATTTGCCTGGTCCGAGCCCCAGCGTCTCTTCGCTTATCCCGTCGCGAATATAGTCCGCCATGCCCTGGAAGCTTTGCTCTGACTTCAGGATGGTGATGGTCTCGCCCGGCTGCAAGGGCCGGTCGAGACAGATCAAGACCGAACGCAGCCGCTCCGGCGCTGGATGGCGAATCGGCAGCAGCATCACGGTGCGGCGCCGCCCTTTCGCGTCCTTCACCACGACGGTCGCGCGCTTCAGGGCGCCGGCGGGCGAAGCATAGAACCAGGATCGAATGAACTGAAGGCCGGGATTGTCGTTTCCGGTCAGCCTGGTATGTAAATTGTAGATATCGGGAAGGTTCTTATCCAAGCTTGAATTAAAAAATACCTCGTGGTGGATGAACTCTGCTTTGAACTTATAATCACCTGTCTTATGCAGAAACGAAAGTATTTCCTCATTTGTCCGACGCGCCTGCTCGGCAATATCGGTTGGATGATCTGAGAACCAGTCCGGCTCGTTATATACTTTGGTATCCTGGATCCAGCGCGCCACCGCGATCGTGAATCCTTCTACTCCATCCCGAAATTTCTTGAAGAAATCCCCTTCGAATATATCGGCGAAATTGAAAGTGCCTCGCTTGTTGGGAAGCGGGATGATGTTTGCTTCCTTGATCTGAGTCGTCGCGTCGCGCAGCCGTTCGTTCAGCAGGCTTTCCAGGATGGCCGCGGCGTAGCGGCCCAGCGATGCATGCTCCACGCGGGTCCCCGGGTTGCTCTGGAAGGAGATGCCGAGCGCCTCCTGCCCCGGCTTCAATCCTTTCAGCGCCTCCCGGGCCGGCAGGTTCTGGAAGAGGCCGCCATCGAGAAGATGAGCGTTCGTTCCGGGCCGGGGCACGCGGAACGCGAACGGGATCGCGCAAGAATCGACCAGCGCGTCGATGAGCAGCGTGTCGGACGTTTCGGTCGCGGTCAGCGGCTCGTGAGAGTGGATGTCGGACCTCAGAATTCGCAATTCCATGTCCTTGCAGACCAGATTCCTGATCGGCCTGCTGGCGTCCACGCCGCCAAGGGAGAACAATTGCAGGATCACCGCATGAAGATCTTCCTCGTCGAAGATGGAGTTCCCCCACGCGAGACGATAGGCGATACGCCATCTCTTCAAACGCCGCGGATCGAAGCGGCTCGCGACCAGCTTCTTGAGCGTTTCCGACTTTGCCGCAATTGCGTCTATGTCGCAGCCCGTCGCGTGCATTGCGGCGGCGATCGCTCCCGCCGAGGCGCCCGAGACCCTGATGACCTTGAAGTCCTTTCGCTTGCTCTCAACCTCCACGCAGCCCTTCGCCGCCGCCATCAGTTCGAGAACTTTGGCTCCGCCGCCTTGATAGGCGATTGAAACGTCCATGACCCCCTCCCGCCGACCAAACGTCTCTTCTGTTCCGATATCAGTCTCAACGCATGATGAACTGTACGCCCCTCATACCACAACTTCGGCTCGGACGGCGATCATTTGCGTCAGACCGCCTCCGCCTCGATGATCGACAGGAAGTTCGGGGTCTGGATCACCTTGTCCATGAAGAAGCCGGCCCTGGCGAGCAGCGCCTCGAACTCCGAGGCCTTGCGTTCGCGGCCGCCGGTCATCGCCATCATGTTGAGGTCCATCAGATAGCCGGGGTGCGGCGCGACTCTTTCCGGCAGGACGTTCTCGAAGATGGCGAGGCGGCCGCCCGGGGCGATCGCGGCGCGGATGTTGGCGAGGATCAATGCGCACTGCTCGTCGGTCCAGTCGTGGAGGATGAACTTCAGCAGATAGAGGTCGCCGCCGGCGGGGACGCTCTCGAAGAAATTGCCGGCCACCGGCGCGATCCGGCTGCCGGCGAGGCTCTCGCGGCGCGGCGCGACGATCTCGGGCAGGTCGAAGAGGATGCCGCGCGCCTCGGGCTGCTGGGCGAGCAGGCCGGCGAGCAGGGTGCCGCGGCTGCCGCCGATATCGACGGCGAGCGCGAACGGCTCGAGCCTGTGCGCGCCGAGCAGGCCCGCCTCCATGATCTGGGTGGTCGAGGTCATCGCCTCGCTGAACAAAATCGCCGAATCGGGATGCTTGCCGAAATAATCGAAGAGCGGCTCGCCATGATGCGCGTCGAAGGCGGTAACGCCGGTCGTCAGGCTCTGCTCGATCGCGCCCCAGGCGGCATAATGCTCGCCGCCGAACACCGATTCGATGAAGGCGCGCTGCGAGGCCGGATGGTCGCTCGCCAGATAAGGCGAGAGCGCGCCGTGCGCGAACAGGCCGTCCTTGTTGCAGGCGAAGATGTTGGCGACCGACAATGCGTTGAGCAGGCGGCGCAGCATCTCCGGGTTGGCGCCGACCTGCGCGGCGATCGCCTCGGCGCTTCGCGGCGCCTCGCCGATCGCGTCGGCGACCCTGAGCCGGCAGGCGGCCCACAAGGCGCGCGAGGTCCACAGGCCCGTGCCGATCGACATGATCGTCTCGAGCGGGTTGTAGGTCACGGGATCGCGGTCGGCCATGGCATGGGCTCCCTGTGCTGGTGTCGGCAGAGGGCTAGGCAGGCCGGGCGGCAGCGGCGAGGGGCCCGCGACGATTGCGGTGATGGCCGCGACGGACCGGCAAAGCCGCGACTCCGGGGGCGCCAGTTTTGGTTTCGCGCCGGTAAAATCGCGGCGCCGGCGATCCCCTTTATGCGTCCAAAAGTCCCGAATCGGACGTCAGGTGCGAAATAGTTTCAAGATCACAAGAAGATGGCTAATAATCTAATTTGAATCGTCCAAAGTACAGATACAGTAAGAATCGCAGGTTGTGTCTTGTCTGAAACCATGTCTTTCTACGCCGTGCTGCCGGCGTCCAGTCGCGCGCGGCGCCTGTGGGGAATCGGCCAGACGAAGGGGGTTTCGATGAGGCATCAGGCGATCACGTCGTGGAAGCAGCAGGCCGGCGGCAATTGCGCCTATAGCCGGAGCGGCAATTTCTTCCTCGCCGACGGCATCGCCGGCTTCACCATCCAGGCCAATATTCTGATGCTGCAGGCCGACGTCATCCTCTGACGTCCCGCGGCAAGGGCGGCGCTCTTCCCCCCCCAGGGCGCCGCCCTTTTCCTTGCGGAGAAGGGGACGGTGACTATTCCCCGCCGCGGCGCGAATTTTCAATCGATGCGCGGAAAAGCGACTGTTCCCGTCACTGGTGACCCAGCCACCAGCCCAGGATGATCAGGCAGCCGACGCTGGCCATGCCGACATTGGCGAGCAGCACCGCGCCCGCGGCGGCGTCCTTGGCGTACTTGATCTCGTCGTGGATCTCGGGATGGAGCCGGTCGATCAGATATTCGAGCGCGGCGTTGACCATCTCGACCGCCAGGACGAGCGCGATGCACAGGGCGCCGATCGCCCACCAGACCAGGCTGACCTGAAGCAGGGCGGCGACCGCGACCGCGAGCAGGGCGAAGCCGCAATGCATGCGAAAGCTCTTCTCGCGCCGCCAGACCATGCGCACCCCGGCAAGCGCATAGCCGAGCCGCGCAAGGAAGGAGCCGTTCTTCATCGCGCGGAGCTTAGTGGCTATGGCGGGCGCAGACAAAAGGAAAGGATGTGCAGTGCGCGAGGAGAGGCAAGGTCCGCTGTGGAAGCGCCTCGCCTGGTTCGTGGGCCTGTGGGCGGCGGGCGTGCTCGCCGTCGGCGCGGTCGGCTATGCCTTGCGCTGGTGGCTGCATCCGTGAGGACCGCCGTCATTCGTAAGGAGCCGTCATTCCAGCGAAAGCTTGAATCTCTTTGTCTTTTACGCCGGCTGCAAGGTGAAGCGAGATTCCAGCTTTCGCTGGAACGACGGGCGGACCGCGACTCGGGCGCGGGCCTATGGATGATTCGGGCAAAAATCGCGGCCCGCTTACCCGTAAAAGCCGCAGTCCGTCCCAAATTGGGAGGGATTGCAGGCGCTTGCGCCCGTCGACTTATCCACAGGTCCGTGCTAACAATTCGAGAAGCACAATCATTAGCAATGCTAATTGGAGGCCCAGGTGGGGGAAGGCCAGACTCGCGACGTTGCCGCACGGCTCCATTCGGCGTCGATCCGGCTGCTTCGCACGCTCCGCCGCGAGGATGACGGCAGCGGCCTTTCCGCGCCGCGCCTGTCGGCGCTCTCTTATATCGTCGTCGAAGGGCCGGTCTCGCTGGCCGAGCTCGCCGAGGCCGAGCAGGTTCGCCCGCCGACGATGAGCCGGATCGTCGACGCGCTCGTCGACCGCGGCCTCGTCACCCGGGTCGTCGAGCCGCGCGACCGCCGCAGCGTCCGGATCATGGCCACCCAGGAAGGCAGCCAGCTCCTCGTCGGCGGCGGCGAGCGCCGGGTCCATGCCCTCATCGGCCGCCTCCACAAGCTCGCCGATTCCGAGCGCCGCGCGCTCGCCCGCGGCGTCGAGATCCTGGAGCGCGTCGCGCGCTGAGCGCGCTGAGCGCGCCGAGCGGCGCCGGCCGCCGCCCTTGCGCTCTTCTCCGAACCGGCGGACAAAGGGCCGCCAGTCTTCGGGGGGAGAAATCATGCACTGGATGCTGATGCCGCTGCGCCGCTACGCCGAATTCACCGGGCGTTCGCGGCGCAAGGAATATTGGCTGTTCTATCTGCTCAACGTCCTGGTCGGCCTGTGCGTCGGCCTGGCCTTCGTGGTCGGCTATCTTGCGGACATGAGCCAGAGCCAGATGGACACCTATCTCATGCCTCTGGTCTATCTCGCCTGCCTGTACGGCCTCGTCACGCTCATTCCCGGCCTGGCGGTCACGGTCCGGCGGCTGCACGACACCGACCGGTCGGGCTGGAACCTGCTCTGGGGCCTGCTGCCGCTCGTCGGCGGCTTCATCCTGCTCTATTTCTACGTCAGCGACGGCGATTCCGGGCCCAACCGCTTCGGTCCCGATCCGAAAGGCGTGGATGTGGACGGCGGCATCTTCGCCTGACGCCTCCCGGCCTTGCCGGGAACAGCCGCCGCCAGCCCCATTTCCCCGCCGCCGCGGAAGCCCGTCGCCGCCGCGTCGCCTCGCGTGACGGCGATCACGGCGACTCGGCGCGGGCCGGTCTATTCATGCGCCATCCGACCACCCAGGCAGGTGGGGAAATCTTTCGGGGGAGAGAGATCATGGACTGGATGCTGATGCCGCTCTACCGTTACGCCGAATTTTCCGGCCGGTCGCAGCGCAAGGAATATTGGATGTTCGCGCTGATGCAGTGGCTGGTCGCCGCCGCCGTCGGCCTGCTCGTCATTCTCCTTTATGTCACGGCCTCGACGGAGAGCCTGATGATGGCGGCGCTGAACCCCTTCTTGGCCCTCGCGGGGCTGTTCGCGCTGGTCTGCTTCATTCCCGGGATCGCGGTGACGGTCCGGCGGCTGCACGACACCGGCCGGTCGGGCTGGAACCTGCTCTGGGGCCTGCTGCCGCTCGTCGGCGGCTTCATCCTGCTCTATTTCTACGTCAGCGACGGCGATCCGGGGCCCAATCGCTTCGGCGAGGATCCGAAAGAGGAGGGCATGACGAGCCTGGTCTACGCCTGAGCGCCCGCTTGGGCTTCCAAAAAGTGCCGCCGTCTGCTTAAGGCTGCGGCATGCCCAGCGCTTTCCTTGCCTTGCCCGAGCGGCGCGCGCCCCGCGTCCGCCGGCCGGCCGGCCCGACGGCACGCAAGCGAGCGCATCGGTCCACGGCGCCGGCGCTGCCGGTCGACTTCGGCTTTCCGCGCTCTTGCTGCACTGCAGCATAAGCCCTATATCACCGCCGAGCCTTTCCTCCTTTTTCGCGAGTTACCGAGATGAGCCTTCGCAACGTGGCGATCATCGCCCACGTCGATCACGGCAAGACGACCCTTGTCGACCAGCTGTTCCGCCAATCCGGCACCTTCCGCGACAACCAGCGCGTGGAGGAAAGGGCGATGGATTCGAACGACCTCGAGAAGGAGCGCGGGATCACCATCCTGGCCAAATGCACCTCGGTCGAATGGGAGCATGACGGCACCACCACCCACATCAACATCGTCGACACGCCCGGCCACGCCGATTTCGGCGCCGAGGTCGAGCGCATCCTCTCGATGGTCGACGGAGTCATCCTGCTCGTCGACGCCGCCGAGGGGCCGATGCCGCAGACCAAGTTCGTCACCGGCAAGGCGCTCGCGCTGGGCCTCAGGCCGATCGTCGTCGTCAACAAGATCGACCGGCCCGACGCGCGCCCGGCCGAAGTTTTGGACGAGGTGTTCGAGCTCTTCCTCAGCCTCGACGCCAGCGACGAGCAGCTCGATTTCCCGACCCTCTACGCCTCGGGCCGCAACGGCTATGCGGGGCTGACTGACGACGTCCGCTCGGGCACGCTCGAGCCGATGTTCGAGACCATCGTCAGCCATATCCCGCCGCCCGATTGCGATCCGGACGGCCCGTTCAAGATGCTCGTCACCCTGCTCGACCGCGACAATTTCGTCGGCCGCGTGCTGACCGGCCGCATCTCCAGCGGCAAGCTCACCGTCAACATGCCGATCAAGTCCCTGGACGACGAGGGCAACATCGTCGAGGAGGGCCGCGCCACCAAGATCATGGCCTTTCGCGGCCTCGAGCGGGTCGCGGTCGAGGAGGCCAATGCGGGCGACATCGTCGCAATCGCCGGCCTGACCAAGGCGACCGTCTCCAACTCGATCGTCGAGCCCGGGGTCACCGAGCCGCTCCACGCCCAGAAGATCGACCCGCCGACCCTGGCGATGAGCTTCTCGGTCAACGACAGCCCCTATGCGGGCCGCGACGGCGACAAGGTGCAGAGCCGCGTCATCCGCGACCGGCTCGAGCGCGAGGCCGAGGGCAATGTCGCGATCCGGCTGACCGAGAGCCGCGAGAAGGATGCGTTCGAGGTTGCCGGCCGCGGCGAGCTCCAATTGGGCGTGCTCATCGAGACGATGCGGCGCGAGGGCTTCGAGCTCTCGATCAGCCGCCCGCGCGTCCTCTTTCGCGACGGCCCCAAGGGCCGCGAGGAGCCCTATGAGACCTGCGTCATCGACGTCGACGACGAGCATTCGGGCACGGTCGTCGAGAAGATGGCGCAGCGCAAGGGCGAGCTCACCGACATGCGCCCGTCGGGCGGCGGCAAGACGCGCCTGACCTTCTCCGCCCCATCGCGCGGCCTGATCGGCTATCATGGCGAGTTCCTCTCCGACACGCGCGGCACCGGCATCATGAATCGCCTGTTCGAGAAATACGGCCCCTATAAGGGCCCGATCCAGGGCCGGCAGAACGGCGTCCTGATCGCGATGGGCGTCGGCGAGGCGGTCGCCTACGCGCTCAACATGATCGAGGAGCGCGGCCTCCTGTTCATCGCGCCAGGCGACAAGCTCTACGAAGGCATGGTCATCGGCGAGAACGCCAAGCCCCAGGACCTCGAGGTCAATGCGCTGAAGGCCCGCCAGCTCACCAACTTCCGCGCCTCCGGCCCAAAGGAAGACTCGATCCGCCTGACCCCGCCCAGGCGAATGACGCTGGAACAGGCGATCGCCTATATCCAGGACGACGAACTGGTCGAGGTGACGCCCAAGGTGATCCGGATCAGGAAAAGGCACCTGGATCCGCACGAGCGCAAGCGGGCAAGCCGCAAGGCCGAAGCCGCGTAGCCGCCGAGCGCAGCGCCGCCTGTCCTGAGCCTGTCGAAGGGCCGGCGCGAAACGCGCCGCCTAAGCAGCGCGAAGAGCCGGCTTCCGCCGGCCAGCCTGCCGCACAGCGGACAGGACTGACGTCATGGGACAATGGTCCCGTGACGGGCCCACCCATCCCGCGCAACCCACATTCATTATCTGCCCGGAGCGGGTATCTTTCTCCAGCAGCCCTTTGGCTCACGCGAAGACACAAAGGCGCGAAGAAGATGGATGCCGGATCAAGTCCGGCATGACGGATTGTGGATGCGCCGAAGCGAATGACGCTGGAACAGGCGATCGCCTATATCCAGGACGACGAATTGGTGGAGGTGACGCTAGGTGATCCGGGAGGTATGGGCCGCATGAGCGGAGGGGGCGTCTAGGAAGCGATCTCCGGGCGAAAAAACGGAGACGCAACAACCGCATCGAGATGGGGGACGAAGCCATAACAGAAAGCTCCGCGGCTGCTTTCCAAATTTCAGGTGGTTGTAGAGAATGCGCTCCTTTTCAGCCTGCGTGAGCGCCTCCACGTCCACGACTACTCGACCATCGGTCAATGGCGGGAAAGCGGAGGTTTTGAGGTCGGCGCGGGTCTGGCGCCAAATGTAGCTTCGCGACGTCAGGATGAAACGGTTTTTGCGTTTCACAGCCGCCTTCATTGTTTGGAAGACCTTGTTCCAGCGCTCGGACAGTTCCGGCGCATATTGAATTGAGCCAAAGGCGTCGTCGATCCAGAACAGTCTATCAGGAATATCGGGGTCCCAGCTGGAGACGAATTCCTCCGGGTTGCGTACGTAAATGACTTGGCACGTTTCGGCGATCGAGAGAGCAGCCGCTATCGTGACTTGCCTACGGCGGGATCACCGAGCAATAGGACAACCCTGTGTTTGTCGAGCGCGCTGACGGCATCGCGATGCGCTTTTGTCGGCACGTAGCAAGCCAAATCGTCGCCCATGGAGTCGATGATCGACTTGGCCTGCTCGAGCGCTTGGTCATCTTTGATCCAGCTGAGATCGCCCAAGCCGTAGACGCGCGGCACCAGCGACCTCACCTTATGGTGTTCAAGAATCTTGGCCACGATCCGCTCGCGACCGTGGATGTAGGGCTGAGTCACGCCGCATTTTTCCAGCTCAGCGACGATCGCCTTGCGATGAGCTTCTGTCACATTGGCGTTCCTGGTCAGGACATAGCCATGGGCGCGACCGGTGGTAACGAGTTTCGTTATCGATTTGAATTCATTGACGAGCTTGCCCGGCGTGAGCTTATCTTGAGAATTAGAAAAATGCTTGCACTGGATCGTCGTCTGGCGGCCGTCCCCCATAGCGAACGGCTCATCCGGCACACCATAAAAAAAGCCGTCGCGGCCCTCGTCGGACGATTGGCGACGCGCATAACCGTTCGAACATATTCGGCCTCGGCGATACTCGCCGAAAGGTCCTGGAAGGCCTGCCAGCCAATAGTGTGTAGGGCGAAATCCTTGTTCGGTCCCTGCAAGGTCTTGGCCATGCTCGCCCTCGTCCTGCATGCTGAAAGAACCGACGTTCAGTCGCCCGCATCGTCATAGCCACCGCTAAACCGCATCATACCACAGGTGCAAGGTCGCGTCACAAGTTTATGTACGAACCAAGAACAAACCATTTTCCTACACCCCCGCTCCCGAGGCACAATGCGGCCGACTCACCCCACCTCAAGGAGCCCGCCATGCCTGTCCTGGCTACTTCGGAACCTTTCGCAAAGGCGATCCGCGAGCGGCGGGGCGTCTGTCGGCCATGGCCGGGCGCATTCGGGCGGAAAAGGAGGGGCTCTTGGCAAGCCTCAACTTCCTCAACTTATTTTGGCCCCGATCTTTGCGCGCGGCGTTTCCGCCCCCGTCCCAGGCATCCCCCCGGGGGAGCACTCCCCGCGAATCCATGTGACTCTCGTGCCAGTCGTGCCACTTGCGCCACTCGTCCGTCGCGCCCGGGAAACCCGAAGTTTTTTCGCCCGGGGGACCTGAAACTTATGAAACTTCCGGCGTTCCCGGCGGCCCTACGCGCACCCCTCGACATAGCGGATCGAAGACCCGCCCACATGGATCGCCGTCACCCGCCGGTCGCTGTCCGTCTCGAAACGGATGCCGTGGGCGCTGCCGCGCCTCCAGAAGGTCAGATATTCGGCCGGGCGGCCGAGATATTCGTGGGTCTCGGAGCGAACGCCGGGGCCGTAGGCGCGGCGGACGCGCTCTGCGGTGGCGCCGATGCCGACGCCGAGCGTGGTGGTCGCCTGGCTTGGCTCGGTCGCCGAGATGCGGCTGAGCCGGCCTTGCTCGAACATGAAATAGAGGCCGCTATAGCCAGTGGCGGCCGCCATCTCGATACAGGCCTCCTCATCCTCGATCGCGTCGCCCTCGAGCCGGGTCGAGAGGGCCGAGGAGACCTGGGCGCGGGTCATGCCGATGCGGACCGGGCCGTAGCCGTCTGGCGTGAGGCGCCAGCCGGGCGGCTGCGCCGGCGCCGCGGCCGGGGCGGCGAGCGCGAGGATCAGCAGCAGCCTCTTAAGCACCGGCCATCTCCAGGACCAAGGCCCATTCCTCGTCGCGCACCGGCGAGACCGAGAGGCGGGACTGGCGGACCAGCTCCATCGCGGCGAGCTTCGGCTCCGCCTTTATCGCGGCGAGGGTGACGGCATGGCTAAGCTTGCGCACCGGCGCGACCGGGACCTTGACCCAGGCGCCGTCCTCGCCGTCGGGCTTGCCCGCGCCGGCGATCGCCATGATGCCGACGACGGCGCGCTCCTCGCCGCTATGGTAGAAGAAGGCCTCGTCGCCGGGCGTCATCGCGCGCAGGTGGAGGCGGGCGGCGTTGTTGCGGACGCCGTCCCAGTCGGTGGCGCCGTCGCGGACGAGATCGTCCCAGCTGTAGACGTGCGGCTCGGATTTCATCAGCCAATAGGCCATTGGATTCGCGCTCCTCTGAGCCTGATCGTCCTCGGCGAAACGCGCGGCGTTTCGACGTGGGCGTGAATCAGGCTCTCATCATGTGTGCCCGTGGCCTAATGATGAGGCGTTCGTTCCGCAACTCGTCCCGTCGCCTGCCCAGCTCGCCGCCGCATCGCGCCGTCGCTGTTGCTTCGTTAACCCGACCTGCGCAGGTGAAGGCGAGTGATTTGAACGAGCGGGCGCCAGCGGCGGGGGTATTTGCCGGTGGCCAGAGCAAGACGGAACGGCTTCGGCCGCACCGCCAAATGTAGCCAGATTACAATATGATCCGATTGTTTCGTGCCGCGGCCGTCGCCGCGACCGCCTTGCTTTTCGCGGCCCTGGCCAGCGCTCCGGCCGCCGCCGCTGCGGACGCCTCCTTCGCCAATCACGGCATCGCGAATCCGCCGGTCAGCGCGCTCGGCCTCAACGGCGACACGCCGTCCGTCGCCGCTTTCTCCGGCGCGCTTGGCGAGCATATGACCGGCCTCGCCGGAGTCGCCGCCCCAACGCCGCGCTCGCTCGAGGCCGAGGTCGAGGCGCTGGCCGCGGCCGAGACTCGCGGAGCCGAGGAGGATTGCCTCGCCAACGCCGTCTATTTCGAGGCGCGCGGCGAATCGATCGAGGGCCAGCTCGCGGTCGCCGAGGTGGTGATGAACCGGGCCTCGTCGGGCCGCTATCCGCCGACCTTGTGCGGCGTCGTCGTCCAGCGCTCGCAATTCTCCTTCGTGCACGGCGGCATCATCCCCGCCGCCGACCGCGGCTCCCACGCCTGGCGCCGGGCCGTCGCCGTCGCCCGCGTCGCTCTGGCCGGCACGACCCGGCTGCTGCCGACCAGCGTCTTGTGGTACCACGCCAATTACGTCTCGCCGGGCTGGGGCCGCCGCCTCGCGCGCACCAGCCGCATCGGCGCCCACATCTTCTACCGGTAATTCCTAGCGCTTCATGCTGCGGAACGTGATCGCGTAGCGCAGGGCCGCGACGGGCGGGATGCTGTGCTCCCATTCGGTGCGGGCCGGGCCGCCGAGCGCGTAGATCGAGCGCGGCTCGACGCTCAGCGTGAAGCGCTCCCATTTCGGCCCCTGCTTGCGGCGGAAGCGCAGCGGCGCGGGCGCGAGCAAAGAGAGGCCGATCACCGCGTCGAACACCGGCCGGTCGCGGTGCCAGCCGAGGCCAGCGCCTTCGCAATAGCGGATCAGCAAGGCCTGCTCGAGCGCGTCGGGGGCGAGGCCGGCGAAGGCCGCGGCCCGCGCGCGGACGGGAAGCAGCCACTCCGGGATCGGCTCGGCCTGCGCGAGACCGGAGCCGTCGAAGCGGTAGGACCAGCCGAACGACACCGTTTCGCGCTTGCCGAGGAAGCCCTGGAACTCGAACGGCTTGAAGGGAAGGGCGGCGATCCGCCCCGCCAGCGCGACCTCCTCGGCGGCGGACAGGAAATCGGGCCGACAGGCAAGGCCTTCGGGCAGGCCGGCGGCGTCGAGGAAGCTCATTTGGGTCATCGCGCCTCCCCAACGCACGAGGCGGCTTGCGGTCGCGCGGGAACCTGCTGCGGTGCAGCATCGTTGTCCCCCGAACTCCGGAGTAAATGTTCATGCGTATCGCCCAGATCGCGCCGCTCGCCGAAGCGGTGCCTCCCAAGCTCTATGGCGGCACCGAGCGGGTGATCTGGTGGCTGACCGAGGCTTTGGTCGATCTCGGCCACGACGTCACCCTCTATGCGAGCGGCGATTCGAAGAGCTCGGCGCGGCTGGTGGCGGGTGCGGGGACCGGGCTGAGGCTCGCCGGGATCAACGACCACACCGCCAGCCTGCTCGCCATGCTCGATCGCGTGCTGAGCGAGGCGGACCGCTACGACATCCTCCATTTCCACATCGATTTCCTCCATTTCCCCACCTTCCGCCACCTCGCCGGCAAGAGCCTGACCACCCTGCACGGGCGCCAGGACCTGCCCGATTTCCAGCCCGCCTTCCGCACCTTCCGCGAAATGCCCCTGGTCTCGATCTCCGACGACCAGCGCCGGCCCATCCCCGACGCCTTGTTCGCGGGCACCGTCCATCACGGCCTGCCGGCGGAGCTGATCCCCTTCGCCCCGTCCGGCGGCGACTATCTCGCCTTCATCGGCCGGATCTCGCCCGAAAAGCGGCCCGACCGGGCGATCGAGATCGCCAAAAGGGCGGGCATGAAGCTGAAGATCGCGGCCAAGGTCGACCATGCCGACCGCGCCTATTTCGCCGAGGTGATCGCGCCTTTGCTCGACGATCCCGCGATCGAGTTCGTCGGCGAGATCGGCGATGCCGACAAGCCCGCCTTCCTCGGCGGCGCGCGCGCCCTGCTCTTCCCGATCGACTGGCCCGAGCCCTTCGGCCTGGTCATGATCGAGGCGATGGCGGCGGGGACTCCGGTCATCGCCTGGCCGTGCGGCTCGACAAGCGAGGTGATCGAACCCCGCCGCAGCGGCTTCCTGGTCGAAAGCATCGACGAGGCGGTGGCGGCGGTGGCCGCGGCGGCGCATCTGCCGCGCGCCGGCGTCCGCGCCGCGTTCGAGCAACGCTTCACCGCCGATCGCATGGCCCGCGACTATGTCGGGCTGTACGAGGGCCTGATTGGGGCGGATAAGCCCGCAATGTTCGGAAAGACGCTGACCCGGGCCGCATGACGGCATGAACGAAATCGCCAAGCCCGCCGACTGGACGGCGCAGGAGCCCGCGCCGGCGCCGGAAAGCTATCATATCGAGGCGACCAAGTCGCTCGTCGACCGGACGCTGCGGACTCTGAAGCATGACGATCTGTTCGGCGTGTTCGACAAGCAGGGCGATTGCCGCGGCGGCGAGGGCGCTCCGGACGGCCTCTATTTTCAGGACACGCGCTTCCTTTCCGGCCTGAGCCTGAAGATCGGCGGCCTCAGCCCGCTGCTGCTCGGCTCGGTGGTGCTCGACGACAATGGCGCGATGGTCGTCGATCTCGCCAATGCCGATTTCCACGACGACGACGGCAGGGTCTGGCTGCAACGCGATTCGATCCATGCCAGCCGCGTCAAGTTCCTGTGCGGCACCGTCTGCTACGAGCGGATCAGGGTGCGCGGCTTCGGCCCCGTGGGGCGGACGATCCCGCTCGACCTCGCCTTCGCCGCCGATTTCGCCGATCTGTTCGAAGTGCGCGGCGAGCGGCGGGCGCGGCGCGGGACGCTGAAGGTCGAGCGGCTCGACGGGCGCAGCGTGCGCTTCTCCTATCTCGGCCTCGATGCGGTGGAGCGCACAACGACGCTCCATTTCGATCCGGCGCCGGACGACCTCAGCGACCGCCACGCGCGCTGGGAGATGGACCTCGACGCCAATGAGCGGGTGAGCGTGGTGGTCAAGATGGTCTGCACCCTGACCGAGCCCGGCGCCGCGCCCGAGGCCGAGCCGGCGCACATGCTGAGCGCCTATCGCAAGGTCCGCCGCGCCTCCGGCGAGCGCCTGAAGACCCGGGCGAGCGTCACCAGCGCCAACGAATTGTTCAACACCGTGGTCGACCGGGCCGCGTCGGACATCGACATGCTGCTGACCGATACGGCCTGGGGGCTTTATCCTTATGCCGGCATCCCCTGGTATTCGACGATCTTCGGCCGCGACGGCATCGTCACCGCGATGGAATTGCTGTGGGCGGCGCCCGAGATCGCCAAGGGCGTGCTGACGACCCTGGCGGCGACCCAGGCGACCGAGACGGACGAGGCGGCGGACGCGGAGCCCGGCAAGATCCTCCACGAGACCCGCGGCGGCGAGATGGCGCGGCTGGGCGAGGTGCCGTTCCGCCTCTATTACGGCTCGGTCGACGCGACCCCGCTCTTCGTCATGCTGGCGGGCCAATATCTGAAGCGTTCGGGCGATATCGAGACGATCCGGGCGATCTGGCCCAACATCAAGGCGGCTTTGGCCTGGATCGACGGCGCTGGCGATCCCGACGGCGACGGCTTCGTCGAATATGCGCGGATGACCGACAAGGGCCTCGCCAATCAGGGCTGGAAGGACAGCTTCGATTCGATCTTCCACGCCGACGGCCGCGCCGCCGAAGGGCCGATCGCGCTCTGCGAGGTCCAGGCCTATGTGTTCGCGGCCAAACGCGCGGCCGCGGAGATGGCGCGCGCGCTGGGGGAGGATGCGCAGGGCTATGAGCGCCAGGCCGAGGCGCTGCGCCAGCGCTTCGAGGACCTGTTCTGGCTCGACGATCTCGGCTGCTACGCCTTGGCGCTGGACGGCCGCAAGCAGCCCTGCCGCGTCCTTTCCTCCAATGCCGGCCATGCCCTGTTCGCCGGCATCGCCAGCCCCGAGCGCGCGGCGCGGCTGGCGCGATTGCTGACCGGCAAGAGCTTCTTCTCGGGCTGGGGCGTGCGCACGATCGCGGCGGGCCAGGCGCGCTACAATCCGATGTCCTATCATAACGGCTCGGTCTGGCCGCACGACAATGCGCTGATCGCCATGGGCCTGGCCCGCTACGGCCACAAGAAGGAGGTGCTGCAGATTTTCCAGGGGCTCGCCGAGGCCGCGGTCTATGACGAATTCCGGCGCCTGCCCGAATTGTTCTGCGGCTTCTCGCGGCGCCGCAAGCGCGGGCCGACCTCCTATCCGGTCGCCTGCTCGCCCCAGGCCTGGGCGGCCGCCGCGCCCTTCGCCCTCGTCGCCGCCGCGACCGGGCTCGAGCTCGATCATGCCAGCGGCGGCGTCCGCCTCGTCCACCCGGGGCTCCCCGCCTTCCTCGACGATCTCACCCTGCGCGACGTCCGCTTGGCCGGCGCCCGGCTCGATCTTCGCCTGTCCCGCTCCGGCGACGACGTCACCACCGCGGTGACGCGGCGCGAGGGCAAGGCCGGGCTGACGATCGTCAAATAGGCAGAGGGCGATGCGCCCCCGAATCATTCCGGCGCAGGCCCGGACCCATGAACACCGCGCCATTCGAAATGATCGCCGCGGCAGCGCTTGATCGCGACCTTCAGTGTTCATGGGTCCCGGCCTTCGCCGGGATGACTCAATGGTCGACATCGTCAAACGGGTTGACGCGGAGCCCGCTTGTCGGGATGCTAAGAGCGCGATGACCAACCAAGCCATCCCGTCCTGCCCCTGCCGCGCCGTTCCGGCGCCGGCGTCGCATGCCTGGCATTGGTGGACCCATATGACCGACGCGGCGCGCCTGCATCGATGGTGAGGATCCTCTCGATCCAAACCTGAAGACCGCAAAGGCCCGCCGCTCCCGGCGGGCTTTTTCTTTGTCCATCGATCGCAGGAATTTCCAATGTACATGACAAATCTGGCCGCCGCCGAGGCGGTGCCGCCCATCGCCGATACGGCCGAAGACGCGCTGGCCCGGCTCTATGCTGGCAGTGATCTCACCCAGGACGAAACGAGGAGCCTGTTCGAGGCTCTGGTCGAGGGGCGGCTCGACGATCCCGCGATCGCCGCCTTGCTGGTCGCGCTCAAGATCAAGGGCGAGACCAAGGACGAGCTGATCGGCGGCGCCCGTGCGCTCCGCGCCGCCGACCGGGATTTCGAGCGGCCGCCTTATCTCTTCGCCGATTCTTGCGGCACCGGCGGCGACGGTTCCGGGACGATCAACCTGTCGACCGCGGTCGCCTTCGTCGCCGCGGCGGCGGGGCTGCCCGTGGCCAAGCACGGCAATCGCTCGGTGACGTCGCGCTGCGGCTCGGCTGACGTGCTGGAGGCGCTCGGCGTCAAGCTGGACGTGCCCGCGCAAACGTCGCGGCGCGCGCTCGACGAGATCGGGATCTGCTTCCTGTTCGCGCCCGCTTATCATCCCGGCCTCGCTTATGCCGGGCCGGTTCGCCGCGCGCTCAAGATCCGCACGATCATGAACATCCTCGGCCCCTGCGTGAATCCCGCCGAGCCGCCGGTTCAATTGCTCGGAGTCGCCGAGGCGCGGCTGCTGGAGCCCGTCGCCGCGACCCTGGCGGCGCTCGGCGTCGAGCGGGCGATGGTCGTCCATGGCGGCGGCCTCGACGAGATCGCGCTGCACGACGAGACCCAGGCGATCCGCCTCGACGAGGGCCGCTTCGAGCGGCTGACCATCGCTCCCGAGGATGTCGGCTTCGAGCGCGCGCCGCTGGCGACGCTGCAGGGTGGCGGCCCGGAGGAGAATGGCGAGCGGCTGAAGGCTCTGCTGATGGGCTTCGGGACGAGCGCCGAGCGGCGCGCGGTGGCGCTCAACGCCGGTGCTTTGCTGCTGACCGCTGGCAAGGCCGAGAGCCTCAAGCAGGGCGTCGAGCGGGCGCTGGAGGCGCTCGCCTCGGGCCGGCCGCTGCGCTGCCTCAAGGCGCTGGTCGAGATCAGCAATGGCTGATCCCGGCGGCATTCTCGGCGCGATCGTCGCGCGCAAGCGGATCGACGTCGCCGCGCGGCTCGGCGGCGCCGACCCGATGGCCGGGGCCGCCCCGACCCGGCTCAGCCTGACGGCGGCGCTGGCCCGGCCCGGCGCGCGCTTCGTCATGGAGGTGAAGAAGGCCTCGCCCTCGGCCGGCGCGATCCGGCCGGGCGCCGATCCGGCGGCGCAGGCCGCGGCCTATGCCGGGGTCGCCGATGCGGTCAGCGTGCTCACCGACGGGCCGTTTTTCGGCGGCGCGCTGGCGGATCTGGCGGCGGTCCGGCGGGCCTATGACGGGCCAGTCCTGGCCAAGGACTTCATCGTCGATCCCCGCCAAGTCGCCGAGGCGCGGCGCCACGGCGCCGACGCGGTGCTGGCGATGCTGTCGGTGCTCGGCGACGACGAGGCGCGGGCCGTGATGGCGGCGGCCGGGCGGCTCGGCATGGACGTGCTCGTCGAGGCGCATGACGAGAGCGAGGTTCGGCGCGCGGTGGCGCTCGGCGCGCGGCTTATCGGCATCAACAATCGGGACCTCCGCACGCTTGAGGTCGATCTCGCCGTCACCGAGCGGCTCGCGCCCCTCGTGCCGCGCGACCGGCTGGTCGTCGCAGAATCGGGCATCGGTTCGCGCGCCAACGTCGAGCGGCTCGCGCCTTTTGCCGACGCCTTCTTGATCGGCACCGCCCTGATGCGCGCCGAGCGGCCGGCCGAGGCGGCGCGGGCGCTGGCCTTCGGGCGGGTCAAGGTGTGCGGCGTCACCAATGCCGCCGATGCCACGGCCGCAATCGCCAGTGGCGCCACCCATGTCGGCCTGGTCATGGTCCCGGGCACACCCCGAGCGGTGACGCGGGAACAGGCGGCCGGCATATTCGGGGCGAGCCTCGTCGGCGTGTTCCGCAACGAGAAGCTGATGGAGGTCGCGCTCTCGGCGCGGGCGCTCGGGCTGAGCGCGGTCCAGCTCCATGGCGAGGAGGATGCGACCTATATTCGCGGTCTGCGCGCACTGCTTCCTGCAGCGACCGAAATCTGGGCGGCGGGCCCGGTCGGGCGCGACGTGCCCGAGCCGAGGCTCGGCGCCGACCGGACCTTGTTCGACACGCAGGTGGGCAGCCGCTCGGGCGGGACCGGATGCGCCTTCGATTGGGAGCGGGTGCGGGGCCGTCCCGAGCTCGGCACCGCTTTGCTTGCCGGTGGGCTCGATCCCGGCAATGCGCGCGCAGCGTCCCGGGTCGGGGCCTGGGCGCTCGACATCTGCTCCGGCGTCGAGGCGGCGCCGGGGCGCAAGGACCACGCAAAGCTTGGTGCCTTCTTCGAGGCGCTGAGGCCCGAGGTGCGCGCATGCGCATGAGCGGCCGATTCGGCGCTTATGGGGGGGTCTATGTGCCCGAAATCCTGGTGCCGGCGCTGGAGCAGCTCGAGGCGGCGTTCCTCGAGGCGCAGGCGGATTCGGCGTTCCAGGCGGAGCTGGGCGACTTGCTCACCAAATATGCCGGGCGGCCGACGCCGCTCACCCGCTGCCGCAACCTCGGCGCCGGCAAGGCGCGCATCTACCTCAAGCGCGAGGACCTACTCCACGGCGGCGCCCACAAGACCAACCAGGTGCTCGGCCAGGCCATGCTCGCCCGGCGCATGGGCAAGACCCGGCTGATCGCGGAGACGGGCGCGGGTCAGCACGGCGTGGCGACCGCGCTCGCCGGCGCTTTGTTCGGCTTCGAGACGCGCATCTACATGGGCACGCGCGATGTGGCGCGGCAGCAGCTCAACGTCTTCCGGATGCGGCTGATGGGCGCGGAGGTGATCCCGGTCGCGTCGGGCGGGCAGGGGCTGAAGGACGCGATCAACGAGGCGCTGCGCGACTGGACCGCGAGCTTCGCCGACACCCATTATCTGCTCGGCACCGTCGCCGGGCCGCATCCATTCCCGACCATCGTTCGCGACTATCAGCGCGTGATCGGCCGCGAGGCGCGCGCGCAGATCCTGGCTGAGGAGGGGAGGCTGCCGGACGCGGCGATCGCCTGCGTCGGCGGCGGCTCCAACGCGATCGGCCTGTTCGCGGACTTCATCGGGGATGCGAATGTGCGGCTGATCGGCGTCGAGGCGGCGGGCAAGGGCCTCGACGGCGCCGAGCATGGCGCGACCCTGCTGCGCGGCCGGCCAGGCGTGCTGCACGGCGCCGAGACCTATGTGCTGCAGGACGAGGACGGGCAGATCGCCGAGAGCTGGTCGGTGTCGGCGGGCCTCGATTATCCCGCGGTCGGGCCCGAGCACGCCTGCCTCAAGGACAGCGGCCGCGCCGAATATGTCGGCGCCACCGACGCAGAGGCGCTGGCGGCCTTCGCCCTGCTGGCGCGCAGGGAGGGCATCATCTGCGCCTTCGAATCGGCCCATGCTCTGGCTCATGCGCTGAAGCTCGCGGACGAGGCGGAGGTGCTGGTCGTCGGCCTGTCGGGCCGCGGCGACAAGGACATGGAGCAGGCGCAACGCCTGCTGGAGCTGCCGGAATGAGCCGCTACCAGGCCATGTTCGCGAAAGGCGAGGGCGTGTTCGGCGCCTTCGTCATGCTCGGCGACCCGGGGCTGGACGCCAGCGCCGGCATCCTCGACGCGCTGGTGGCCGCAGGCGCCGACATGATCGAGGTCGGCATCCCCTTCTCCGATCCGATCGCCGACGGGCCGGTGATCCAGGCGGCGGCGGTCAGGGCGCTGGCGGCGGGTGCGACGCCGGCCGGCTGCTTCGCCGTGCTCGCCGCCTTCCGGGCGCGCCATCCCGCCGTGCCGGTCGGCATCCTCACCTACGCCAATCTGGTCCTGGCGCGGGGGCGGGACGATTTCTACCGGCGCGCGGCGGCGGCGGGCGTGGACAGCGTGTTGGTCGCCGACGTTCCCCTCCTCGAGGCCGCGCCCTTTGCCGCCGCGGCGCGGGCGCATGGCGTCGAGCCGGTGCTCATCGCCGCCGCCAACACGCCGCCCGAGCGGCTCGCCGGCATCGCCCGGCTCGGCGGCGGCTATACGTATTGCGTGGCGCGGGCAGGCGTGACCGGAGCCGACGAGGCCGTGCGCTTCGACCATGAAGCGATGCTTGCCGCCTTGCGCGAGGCCGGCGCGCCGCCCGCAATCTTCGGCTTCGGCATCTCCAGGCCCGCCCATGTCCGCGCCGCGCTCGCGGCCGGCGCCGCCGGGGTAATCTGCGGCTCGGCGATCGTCTCGCTTGTCGCGGCAGGGGAGCCTTTCGCGGCGTTTGTCGGGGAGCTTTGCCGCGCCGCAACAATCCGCTAAACCGGGCGTATGTCCACCTACACGATCGACACCGCCACCAGCCGCGCCACGCCGACGCCGGCGCCAGGCAAGCGGGTCACCGCGCCCGCCATCCTCGCCCGCAAGGGCAAGGAGCCGATCGTCGCGCTCACCGCCTACACGATGCGGATGGCGCAATTGCTCGATCCTCATTGTGACCTTCTTCTTGTCGGCGACAGCCTCGGCCAGGTGATTTACGGCCTGCCCTCGACCATCCCGGTCAGCCTCGAGATGATGTGCGCGCACGGCGCCGCGGTGGTGCGCGGCTCCTGGCACGCGCTGGTCGCGGTCGACATGCCGTTCGGCTCCTATGAGGAGAGCCCGGCGCAGGCGTTCCGCAATGCGGCGCGGGTGCTGAAGGAGACCGGCGCGGCGGCGGTCAAGCTCGAGGGCGGCGTGGCAATGGCCGAGACAATCGCCTTTCTGGCGGCGCGCGGCATTCCGGTGATCGGCCATGTCGGACTGACCCCGCAGGCGGTCAACGCGCTCGGCGGCTACCGCGCCCGCGGCCGCGACGATGCCGAGGCGAAGAAGGTGATCGCCGACGCCAAAGCGGTCGCCGAGGCGGGCTGCTTCGCCCTGGTCATCGAAGGGGTGATGGAGGAGATCGCGGCCGAGGCGACCAAGGCCGTCGCCTGCCCGACCATCGGCATCGGCGCCTCGGCCTCGTGCGATGGCCAGATCCTCGTCACCGAGGACATGATGGGGATGTTCGAGCGCACGCCGCGCTTCGTCAAGCGCTTCGGCGATCTCGCCTCGGAGATCAGCGCCGCCGCCGCCGCCTATGCCGAGGACGTCAAGAGCCGCGCCTTCCCGACCGAGGAGCAGGTCTACCGGGGGAAGAAGTGACGGGTCGTTATTGAATTGGTGAGCCGCGCGGTGTATATCTGCGCGGTCGGTAAACTTCATCGTTCTCCTTCATGGGCCCTCGTCGTGTCAGCGGCGGGGGCCCGAATCGTTTGGGGCTGGGTGTCAGCCCAGCCCCGCCCGGTGCTACTTTGAGCGCGACACCTCGACGACCTTGAGGATCAAAGTCGCAAAGGCGAACATCGCCGCCAGCATGATGCACAGGTCGGTAATATTCATCGCATCTCCTCTTGGGCGGCGGAATTGCCGCCGTCGCCTTTATGACAGCGAGGATGGCTGCGAGTCGACAAAAGCGATGCGAGGCATCGCCGACTCATCGTTTTTCGCGAAACGGTGACTCCTCCTAACCGTCTCAGCGATCCCTCCAGGGCAAAATGCGGGCCTTCCGTTTCGCGCGGGGCCTAGGTAAGGAGCGCTTGGGGCGCGCGCCTGCCGGGTATCGGCGGGGCGGAGAAGGTGTATCTGGAGGGCGGCCCAAGCCATGCGCAGGCTCCCCGCAATGGAGAATATAAGTTGGCGCTCAAGCCGAACGACGGTGAGACATTCCTGAAAGAAGTCGATGACGAGCTCCGCAAGGAGCGGGTCAACAGCTTCGTCGCGCGCTACGGCTGGCTGATCATCGGCGCCGTCGTGCTGCTGCTCGCCGCCGTCGCCGGCTGGATCTGGTGGACGGGCAAGCAGGCGTCCGCGCGCGAGAGCGCGGGCGAGACTCTGCTCGAGGCGCTCGGCGACATCGACGGCAACCGTGCCGCCGCCGCCGCGCCCAAGATCGCCGCGCTCGCCCAGAACGACGGCGAAGGCTATCGCGCCGCCGCTTTGTTCACCCGCGCCAACACCGAGACGCGGGCCGGCAACGTGACCGCCGCCATCGCCACATTGCGCGCCATCGCCGACGATCAGTCGTTCGACGAGACCTATCGCCAGGCCGCCCAGATCCGCCGCACCGCGCTCGAATTCGACCGGTTGCCGCCGCAGGAGGTGATCCGCCGGCTCGGCCCGCTGGCCGAATCCGGCAGCGCCTGGCTCGGCGCCGCCGGCGAGATGGTCGGAGTCGCTCATCTGAACATGAACCGGCCCGATCTCGCCGGCCCGATCTTCGTGCGCATCGCGCGCCAGGACAATGTGCCCGAGCCGATCAAGGCGCGCGCCGGCCACATGGCCGCCTCGCTCGGCTTCGACATCAATGCCGATCCGGCCGCGCGCAACGCGGCCCCGACCCGTCCGGCGGCGCCCGCCGCGCCGCCCGCACCCGCTCCCGCAACGAGGGAAAAAGCCCGATGAAGCGTATTGTACTCGCCCTGACCGCAATCAGCCTGCTTTCCGGATGCGGAATCTTCGGCCGCGGCGACCGCCCGGGCACCCCGACCGTCGGCAACCGAATCCGTGTGCTCGGCACCGAGAACCAGATCGAGGCCGATCCCCTGCTCGCCGCGATCCCGGTCACCGTGCCGGCGCCGACCGTCAATACGGATTGGGCGCAGCCGGGCGGCAACGCGTCGAAAACGATGTACCATGTCGCGTTGGGCGATTCGCCGCGCCAGGCGTGGAGCGTCTCGATCGGCAACGGCAACAGCTTCCGCACCCGCCTGGTCTCCGAGCCGGTGGCCGCCGACGGCCGGGTCTACACGATCGACACGCTCGCCCGGGTGCGCGCGTTCAACATCGAGACCGGCGCCGAAATCTGGATGCATCAGGTGCGCGGCGAGAACAGCCCGCCCGAGGCGCTGTTCGGCGGCGGCGTGACCTATGACGGCGGCCGCATCTACGTCACCAACGGCGCCGGCGACGCCGCGGCGCTCGACGCCGCGACCGGCAACCAATTGTGGATCGCCAAGCCCGGCGGCCCGCTGCGCGGCGCCCCGACGGTCGCCGGCGATACCGTCTACATGCTGAGCGGCGACAGCCAGCTCTACGCGCTGAACGCCCAGAATGGCGAGCTGCGCTGGCAGGGCGCGGGCTCGTTCGAGCTCGCCGGCGTGTTCGGCAGCGCCGCCCCAGCTTTCGCCCAGTCGACGCTCGTCGCCGGCTATTCGTCGGGCGAATTGACCGCCTATCGCTACGAGAACGGCAATGTCGTGTGGCAGGACGCGCTGGCGCGGACCGGCATCTCGACCACGGTCGGCCAGCTTTCCGACATCGACGCCGATCCGGTGATCGACAATGGCCGCGTCTTCGCGATCGGCCAGGGCGGCCGCATGGTCGCGATCGAGCTGATCACCGGCCAGCGCGCCTGGGAGATCAACATCGGCGGCCTGTCGACGCCCTGGGTGGCGGGCGACTGGGTGTTCGTGGTCACCGACAAGGCGCAATTGCTCGCGGTCGCGCGCTCGTCGGGGCGGATTCGCTGGATCTCGCAGCTGCCGGGCTTCCGGCGCGCGCCGGAGACGCATTCGCTGACCAACGCCGACGTCCAGGCGGGTCGCACCACCGGCCGGGTCGAGCCGGGCCGGGATCCGATCTACTGGCGCGGGCCGGTGCTCGCCGGCAACCGGCTGGTGCTCACCAGCTCGAGGGGTAATATCGTCTTCGCCTCGCCGACCGACGGCACGGTCCAGACGACCGTCGAGCACGGCACCTCGATCTCGCTGCCGCCGATCGTCTCGAACAACACGCTGATCGTCCTCGACGACGAGGGCCGGTTGACCGCCTGGAGGTAAACCGGCAGGGCAGCGGACCTCATGCCCCTGCCCATCGTCGCAATCGTCGGCCGGCCCAATGTCGGCAAGTCCACCCTGTTCAACCGGCTGGTCGGGCGCAAGCTCGCGCTCGTCGACGACCGGCCGGGCGTGACCCGCGACCGGCGCGAGGGCGAGGCGCATCTGCTCGGGCTCGATTTCCGGGTGATCGATACCGCCGGCTATGAGGACGAGGATCCGATGAGCCTGCCCGGGCGGATGCGGGCGCAGACCAGCGCGGCGGTGCGCGAGGCCGACGTCGCCTTGTTCATGATCGATGCCCGGGTCGGCGTGACTCCGCAGGACGAGGAGATCGCCCGCTGGCTGCGCTCGGAGGCGACTCCCGTCATCCTCGCCGCCAACAAGGCCGAGGGCAAATCCGGCGAGGCCGGAATCCTCGAGGCCTGGGCGCTCGGCCTCGGCGAGGCGATCGCGATGAGCGCCGAGCATGGCGAGGGCGTGGTCGACCTGTTCGAGCATCTGCGCCCGCATATCGAGCGCGACGAGCCCGAAGCGGACGAGGATCCCGAGGCCGATCCGACGCTTAAGCTCGCCATCGTCGGCCGGCCCAATGCGGGCAAATCGACGCTCATCAACCGAATCCTCAGCGAGGAGCGGCTGATCACCGGCCCCGAAGCGGGGATCACCCGCGATTCGATCGCCGTCGACTGGGAATGGAAGGCGCCGGACGGGCAGGTCCGCCCCGTCCGCCTGATCGACACCGCCGGCATGCGCAAGAAGGCCAAGGTCGACGACAAATTGGAAAAGCTGTCGGTCGCCGACGCCCGCCGGGCGATCGACTTCGCCGAGGTCGTCGTGCTTCTGCTCGACGGCACGCGCGGGCTCGAGGTCCAGGATCTCAAGATTGCCGACAATGTCCTGCAGGAGGGCCGGGCGCTGCTCGTCGCGATCAACAAATGGGACGTGGCCGAAGGGCCGAGCGCGCTGTTCAACGGCATCAAGGCGGCGCTCGACGAGGGCCTCAGCCAGGCGCGCGGCGTGCCTTTGCTCACCGTGTCGGGCAAGACCGGCAAGGGCATCGACCAATTGCTCGCCGCCGCCTTCGAGATCCGCGAGACCTGGTCGAAGCGGGTGACGACCGGCCAGCTCAACCGCTGGTTCGAGGACGCCGTCGAGAAGAACCCGCCGCCGGCGCCCGGCGGCAAAAGGATCAAGCTCAGATACATCACCCAAGTCAACACGCGGCCGCCGAGCTTCGTCCTGTTCGGGACCCGGGTCGATCAGCTGCCCGACACCTATTTGCGTTACCTGACCAACGGCATCCGCAAGGAGCTCGGCTTCGGCGCGGTGCCGGTGCGCCTTCAGGCCCGGGCGTCGAAAAACCCCTATCAGAGCGGGTGATCCGGAATGGGGACAGTTACGAGCAACTGTCCCCGGCCCAGGGAGAGCGGATGATCCGCTGCCTGCGGCGTTTCCGGGCGAATGCGTAACGGCCTGTTTACGGCTCGGGCGTACAGGGAAATTTGCTGCCTCACAGGGGAACAGGCCGTGGACGACCTCGTCGACTGGACCAAATTCGCGCAGATGCGCACCGAATTGGGGGCGAGCTTCGTGCGCATTCTCGGCTATTTCCGCGAGGATGGCGAGAAAGCGGTCGCCCGGATCGAGGATGCGATGCGGCGCGGCGACGCCGCCGGCTTCGTCCTCCCCGCCCACACGCTGAAGGCCGAGGCGCGCCAGTTCGGCGCCGAGCCGCTGGCGGCGCTGGCCGAGGAGATCGAGGAGATCGCCAGGCGCGCGGTCGAGGCGGGCTTCTTCCCCGATAACGTCCTGCCGCAGGTGGCGCGGCTGCGGCCGACCTATTCGAACACGCTCGACCTGCTCGAGGCGGAGACCAACCCCCGGGTCGTCCGCCGCTCCTCCTTCGGCAAGGGGCCGAGCAACCAGGAATTCGGGCGGCTCTAGCCGGCCCTTCCCCAATCGCCTCCCCGGCGGCATAGTCGGCCGGTTGGAGGATCTGAGATGCGCGCGATTTCGAGCCTGTTGCTGCTCCTGCTGGCGGTGCCGGCCGCGGCGCCGGCGCAGCCCGATCCCGGCAATCCGGAGGGAGCGTTCGCGGACCTCCAGGCCATGGTCGGCCAGATGCGGACCCATTATTACACGGCCGGCGAGCATGTGCCGGGCTGGGACCAAGGCGGCGCCGATCCGAATGCGGCCCTGCGCGCGGCTGGCGCGGACACCCATTATTTCAGCATCGCCGAGGGCAGCAACCGCAGCGTCGGCATCCTGTCGTCGCGCCCGCTTTCGGACTTCGCGCCGGCCGGCTGGCGGGTGATCGACACCTACGGCTCGTCGGCGACCCGGCTCGACAATCCCGAAATCGGCTTCGAGATGCTCTCGCACCGCTATGCGGTCGGCCTCAGGGCGAACGGCCGGCGCGCGCGCGACGCCGACTGCTCCGATCCGATCGCCAACGCCACGCTCTACGAGATACCGGGCGCGCCGGCGCACGAGGGCGACGACATGGTTCCGATCCTGTTCCGGGTCGTCCTGCTCGCCGCCGAGGGCCAGGTGATCTGCAGCCGCTGGGAGGGCGATCGCCGGACCGGCTGGCGCTCGACCTCCTTCACGCCCGACGGTCACCGCCTGCCGGCGCTCGACGAGGATGTCGAAACGTACAGGATCGTCCCGGCCGCGCCGATCGACCGGCTCCTCGCCTTCACCCCCGTCACCCAGGGCTAGATTCAGGCTCCTTGCGCATCGGCTCGAGCCGGCGGCGCGAAAGCGAGCGCCACAGCCATTCGAACGGCCCGTAGCGGAAGCGGTCGAGCCAGGGCTTCGACCAGAGCAGCATCAGCGCCCAGGCCGCGATCACCGGGATCCACAATTCGATCCGCGAAAGATGGCCGTAGAGGCCCAGGCCGAAGCCGTAGAAGAGCGCCGTCATCAGGATCGAGGTGCCGAGATAATTGGTGAAGGCGGCGCGGCCGGCGGCGGCGATCCGGTGGGTGAGCCGGCCGTCTTTCCGGGTCAGCAGGATGACCAAGGCGGCGGTCGCGCCGATCATCAGCGGCCGCAGCGGGACGGTGGCGGCGATCCACCCCGCGATCAGGGTCTGGACCGAGAAATCGTCGCGGATGATCCACCAGGCGAGCGCCGCATAAGCGGGAACGCCGATGCCGAAGCCGAGGATGAGAACCCGCCGATAGCTCCGATCCGCCCAGGCGCCGGTCAGGAAGCCCGATTTCAGCGCCGCCATGCCGAGCAGCATGTAGGCGAGCGTCTCGCCGCCGAACTGCCACAGGCCGTTGAGCGGGTTGAACAGCATCTCGGTGGTCCGGACGTGAACCTGGCCGGCATAGCCGCCGCGGTAGAGATCGAGCAGGGCTCGCAATTCCTCGGGCGCGTAGCGGGCGAAGCCATGCTGCATGTCCACCCAGCCCTGAACGGCCTCCCGGCTTGCGCCCGGCGCGGCGGCCGCCGCCGCCATCATCTGCGCCTGCCACGCGAACATCGCGAAGAACAGGAACTGGAAGAGGAGGAGGAAGAGCGCGATCACAACCAGCCGGCTGGTCCGAATGCGGTGGAAGAAGAAAGCGAGCATGCCGATCGGCGCGTAGAGGGTGAGGATGTCGCCCCACCAGATCAGGTAGAAATGGACCATTCCAAGGACGAGCAGAACCGCCATGCGGCTGTAGTGGACTCCGGCCGGCGAGCGGCCGGACGCCTCCGCGCGCTGGATGACGAGCAGGATCGAGGCGCCGAACAGGAAGGAGAAGAGGCCGCGCATCTTGCCGTCGACGAAGACGAAGCTGAACGCCCAGGAGGCGAGGTCGGCCGGCCCCTCATTGCCATAGGCCGTCGGGTTCACATAAGCGGCCTCGGGCATTGCGAAGGCGACGATGTTCATCGCCAAGATGCCCATGACGGCGACGCCGCGGACGAGGTCGAGCGTGGCGATGCGGCCGGCTGGCGCGGTGTCGGGAGCGGCAATATCGGTCATCGGGGTCCCCCTCCCGGATGGAGGTCGCGAGGATAGAGGATCGCGGTGGGCGCACAAGGCCGCGGAAGTAGACGAAGTTGATGCCACGTCCGGGGTGAATCGCCCCCGCGCGGCGCGGAAGTTTCATAAGTTTCAGCTTCCCTGGGCCAAAAAACTTCCCCTCCGCGCGGGCCGGCGAACCTTTGGTGGTGGCAGGTTTGTGGTGGCGGGCTCATCGGCGAGCTTGAACCAAACATAATCCTACATTTCAACTGAATGGGATTCACGCAAAGACGCAAAGACGCGAAGATCGAAGCTCTTCCCGTCATTCCGGCGAAATCTGGAATCCCGCTTTCTTCCAACGGTGGCGTCTAGAGGCAAAGAGATTCCAGCTTTCGCTGGAATGACGCCCATGCCCCGCGTCCATCCGATTTGCGGCGGGGCTTCGGCCTGATATCGTGGCCGCGTGTCGGATTGGCTTGCCCTCGTCATCGGCCTTGCACCGGTTGCCGTCGCCCTGCTGCTGCTGGCGCGGCGCACGGATGCCCGCGTCGCCCGCGCGGGGCCGGACCGGGCGGCGCCCGACGAGCCGTGCTGGACCGAGACCATCTCCAGCGACGGCCGCCTTTCCTACGGGCGTTCGCACTGCGTGAACGAAGAGCTCATGGAGATGGACCCTCGCCTCCGCGACTTTCCCAGCGCCAGCCAGGGCTGAGCCGCGCATCGTTCCCCGGCGAAGGCCGGGCCCAGTTCTGCCGACCGTGCCGCTGGACCCCGGCTTTCGCCGGGGAACGCGTCCATCGGTTGCCGTGAATGGACCGTCGCCGCGCCGGGCTGACTGCCTAGCCCAGAGTCTCGACGTCCCCGGCCTCGCGCTCGGCGGCTTTCCGGACTTCGGTCTCCGCGCGCATCTTCTCGGTGCGCAGCAGGCGGGCGGCCATTACGTCCCAGGCGGCGGCGGCGCGCAGATGGCGGTCGCGGACATTGTCGAGGCCGGCGGCGTCGGCGTCGCGGCGGGCCTGGGCGGCGCGGTCGCAATAGAATTTCTGCGTGGCGGACATTGGCCGTCCTCGATGGGGCGGGCGCGAACAGGCGCCGGCCGATTGCCCTCCCGCTCCGGACGGGCCGGAGCGAGAGGGAAAAGGTTAGGCGTTCTCGAGCTTGACGGCGCTGGTCTTGCCGCGCTGGTCGGTCTCGAGCTCGTAGGAGACGCGCTGATCCTGGACCAGGCTGTTCATGCCGGCGCGCTCGACGGCGCTGATGTGGACGAAGGCGTCGTTGCCGCCGTCCTCGGGCTGGATGAAGCCGAAGCCTTTTTGGGTGTTGAAGAATTTCACTTTGCCGATGGGCATATTGGTCTTCCTTTTGTGCAGGCGGGCCGAGATGGCACGCCCGATATGCCGGGGCACGGAGAGAAGGAAGAAGGTGCCGCAAAGCGCCGAAGACCGTCTTTGCGACCGAAGCAGGTTCCCAAGTGGGCGCGATCGGGGGAAAATGCAAGGCGGACGGCTTTCGCCGGGGGCGCGCCGGCTTTCGCCGGAACCGCGATCGTGCCGCGGAAGATGGCCTATGAGCGCGCCGGCTAGGGCCCATATTCGAAGGGGAGGCCTGCCTGGGTCCCCGTGCCCCAACGCGATGGGATGGCGAGAACCGTTGCCGCCGCGCCGGGCATGTCCGTCATTGCCTTAATGGCGTTGTCCAGCATCGCGGGATCTCCCTTAAAGGCGGCGTCGAGGCTGTCTATCATCGAGGAATAGAGGGCGTTGAACGCATCGACCGCTGTCCGGGCGGCGTCGCCCGCGGGATATTGGGCGGCCTTGGGATTGCCGTCCATGTCCCAGACCTGGGCGGGATCGAGCGTCAGATCGTCGCCCGAGAAGGACCAGAAGGGAGCGGTCGGGATGGACTTCAGCTTCCTGCCCTTCACGATTTGCTGGAAGCGGTAATAATGGGCGAACTTGCCCTGCTTGTCCTGCGGCGAGGTGGTCGTGCCCTCGCCCTGCTGGACGATGAAGTCGAGGATCGCATCCCTGGCGGTCTTGACGTTCGTGATCGGCGCCACCGTGACGCCGAAGCCGCCCATCGAAACTTGCTTGCTGACGTTCGTATCGAATTCGGCATCTCCCAAAGCTTCGATCCTGGCGACGAGAGCCCGATAGAATTCGCCGATCGTCGCATAATCGACCGCCGCCAACGCCTCGAAGACGAGCGGGTCTTCCGGTTCCTCGATCTTCATGAACACGTCCCGGGCCTGAGCGACCGAGCATTTTTCCAGGGTCACAACGACGGAATTGCCGACATTCATCGGCAGCCTGCGGGGGTATTCGACGGCCCTGGCCGCCGCGATAATTTCCGGAACGCCCTTCAGGGCGATCATCAGATTGCCCATGATGGCGAGATGCAGCATCTCGTCCTTGGCGATCGCCCTGAGGATCCGCCGGAACTCGGGATCGGCGCCGGACTTCAGCGTGAAGAGCGCGCACAGATAAGGCGGGATGGTCGCCAGCTCCAGGGTGATGGCGTTCTGAATCGGTTCGTAGAGGTCTTTTGGCGACTCCGCCGCCCTTACCTGTTCGACGAATTTCCGCGCGATCTTGAGCATGGCGTTTCCCTCCCTCGGCCTCGGTCGGGAAGCGCTCGAACATTGGCCGAGGCGAAGTCCTTCCCGGCTTCATGCGCGAGTCTAGGCCGGTCGCGGGCGATCGCCCGTGACCGCCGTCACGGGGTTGCCGGCGGGGCGAGGGGCGGGGCTCAGTCCGCCGCGGGCTTGCTCTGCAGCTGGATGTAATTTTCGAGGCCCATCCGCTCGATCATCTCGAACTGGGTTTCGAGGAAGTCGATATGGTCCTCCTCGGCGGCGAGGATGTCGCGGAAGAGGTCGCGGCTGACGAAGTCGCGGACCTGCTCGCAATGGGCGACCGCGCCGCGGAGCTGGGCGACCGCCTCGTGCTCGAGCTCGAGATCGGCGCGCAAGATCTCCTCGACGGTCTCGCCGATGCGCAGCCGCCCGAGCATCTGGAAATTGGGCAGGCCTTCGAGGAAGAGGATGCGCTCGGAGCAGCGGTCGGCATGCTTCATCTCGTCGATCGATTCGTGCCGCTCATGCTCGGCGAGCCGCTTCACGCCCCAATTGTCGAGCATCCGATAATGGAGCCAATATTGGTTGATCGCGGTCAGCTCGTTCTTCAGCGTCTCGTTGAGCAGCTGCAGGACCTGTTCGTCGCCCTTCATGTCGGGTCTCCTTTGGCCGCGCCTATAACGTGCAAGCCGGCAAAAGGCACTCAAAAAATGGCGGAAAACTGCGGAAAATTAGCTGAGAACGGCATGCAGTCGCAACAGCCGACGGGACAGTTTCAGATGCGAATGCGAAGCACCGACAACATCTCGTCATTCCCGCTTTCGCGGGAATGACGGCACTCAGTGAACTGGTCAGGCGGTGGCGCGCTCGGCGGCGATGATCTCGCGGGCGAAGGAGAAGCATTGGCCGCAGCGCGGCTTGGCGCCCCGCGCGCGATAGGCGCTGGTCGGACAAGCAGCGCCGGCGCGCGCCGCCGCCCGCACGTCGCTTTCCCGAATCGCGTTGCAGACACAAACGATCATGTTGGCGGGAATAAACGATAATGCGAGTTGTTCGCAATAGGCTTCGTCATTTCCTTCGTTTTGACGAACCATTTTTCCGCCAGCACAAGGAGGGCATGACCGACCCCGACGTCCTCGCGGTGATCCGCTTCTATCCGCAAATCTATCTCGCCTGCCATGTCGAGCACCGCTCGCGCGCCGAATCGCCGACCGGGCTGACCGCGCGCGACGCGAGCATCCTCGCCCATGTCGACGATCCGGCGGGAAGCAGCCCGGCGCGGCTGGCGCGGCACCTGGGTGTCGCGGCCTCGACCCTGTCGGCGGCGCTGGCCCGGCTGGCGGAGCAGGGCATGCTGGCGCTGGACGCCGATCCCGGCGACGCGCGGCGGCGGCTGGTGGGGCTGACGGCAAGCGGGCGCGCGGCGCTGGCCGCGGGCTCGGTGCTCGATCCGGCGCGGCTGGCGGCCGTGCTCGGCGGCATGGGAACCGAGGAGCGGCGGCGGGCGGTCGACGGGCTCGGCCTGCTCGCCGCGGCGGCGCGGGCATGGCGGGAGGGGACAGGCTGATGCCGTGGTGGCCGATCTGGATCGCGGGGGGTCTGGCGGGGCTGGTGCTTCTGGTCTGCCTGGCCGGGGCGCTGCTGCCGCGCGACCATGTCGCGGCGGCCGAGGCCGAGATGCCGGCGCCGCCGGCGCAGGTGGCGGCGATGGTCCGCGCGGTCGAGGTCTATCCCGAGTGGCGCGGCGGCCTCGAGCGGGTCGAGATCCTTGGCCGGGACGGAGGGGAGGTGCGCTTCGTCGAGCATGGCAAGGACGGCCGCCTCGCCTTCCGCCTGGCCGAGGAGGCGCCCGGGACGCGGTTCAGGTCGACGATCGACGATCCCGGGCTGCCGTTCGGCGGTTATTGGATCGTCGCGCTGGCGCCGGCCGCCGATGGGACGCTGGTGCGGATCGAGGAGCATGGCTTCGTGCGCAATGTCCTGTTCCGCTTCGTCTCGACGCTGATCCTGGGGCACGACAGGACGATGAAGGCGTGGCTCGCCGACATGGCGCGGGCGCTGCGGAGCTAGCCCCGAAGCTCCTTCCTGATCACCAGCTTGAGGCCGGACCAGATGTCGTCGACGGCGCAGACCTTGACGTCGACCAGGCCGGTGGGGAGGGCGATGTCGCGGATCACGTCCTCGGTGATGTCGGTCGGGACTTTCGACGCCTTTTTCGGCCAGGATATCCAGAGCTGGCCGGCCGGCGCGAGCAGCGGCAGCAGGCGGCGGATCGCGTCGGCGAGCGCGGCCCGGCGGCGCACGAAGACATGGGCGGCGTCGATCGGGCCGACCGGCGCGGTCAGGAGGTTGAGCGCGAAGCCGCCGGCGTCGATCTCGGCGCGGACGCTGGCCGGCATGTCCTCGAACCAGGCGCGCTGGCCGTCCTTGAGGCTGAGCTTCCTCGCCAGCGGCGTGCCCGAATAGCCCGTGCTTGCCATGCGCGCCCTCCTCAAAAGCCCTCGGGCAGGGTGACCGGGCCGATCAGCGCCTGATACCGGCGCACCGCATAGCGATCGGTCATCCCCGCCATGAAATCGCAGATCGTGCGCGCCACCACCACCGGGTCGCGGACGAGCGGGCGCCATTCGGCGGGCAGCAGGCCCGGAGCGGCGCGATAGGCGGCGAACAAAGCGGCGAGGATCGCCTGCGCCTGCTCGCGCACCGCCTGGACCTCGGGCGCGTCGTACATGCGGGCGTGGAGGAAGGCCTTGAGCGCCTTCTCCTCCGCCGCCAGCGCGTCCGAGAAGCCGGCGAGCGGGCGGCCGGCGGCGCGCACCGCCTCGATATCGGCCAGGCCCCCGGCCCGGCGCCTTGTCTCGGCGAGGACGTCGTTGACCATCAGGCCGATCAGGTCGCGGACCAGCTCGGGCACCAGCCGCGCTTCGGCGACGTCGGGATAACGGTCGCGGACCGACGCCCAGACCCGCGCCGCCAGTGGCACTTCGAGCAGCTCCTCGAGCGTGAACAGGCCCGCGCGCAGGCCGTCGTCTATGTCGTGATTGTCATAGGCGATGTCGTCGGCGATCGCCGCCACCTGCGCCTCGAGGCCCGGCCAGCGCGGCAGATCGAGCGGCCAGGCGGCGTCCGCTTCGGCGAGCGCCCAGGGCGGGTCCGCGATCGGGCCGTTATGCTTGGCCAGACCCTCCAGCGTCTCCCAGCTGAGGTTCAGCCCCTGAAAAAGCGGATAGGGGCTTTCGAGCCGGGTCAGCAGCCGGATCGTATGGGCGTTGTGGTCGAAGCCGCCGGCCTCCCGCATCGCCGCCTGCAGCGCGTCCTCGCCGGCATGGCCGAAGGGCGGATGGCCGATATCGTGGGCGAGGCAGAGCGCCTCGGTCAGATCCTCGTTGAGGCCGAGCGCGCGGGCCATGGTGCGGCCGATCTGCGCGACTTCGAGGCTGTGGGTGAGGCGGACCCGGAAATGGTCGCCGTCGGGCGCGACGAAGACCTGGGTCTTGTGGCGGAGGCGGCGGAACGGGATCGAATGGATGATCCGGTCGCGGTCGCGCTGGAAGGCGTCGCGGGGCCCGCGATTAGTTCGATCGCCTTCTGCGTGTCGTCGTCCCCTGCTGCTGCGCGGATCGGCCGCGAGATGCGCGAGCGGGGGCGGGGGGGTCCTTCTTGGCGACGACGGCCGCGGCCTGGGCGCGGGCTGCCCGGCCGGAGCGGGTGCCGGCGGCGGGCTGCTGCTGGGTGGAACGGCCCGAGCGCGAGGAGGTGGCGGCGGGCTGCTGCTGGCGCTGGGCGGAGCGGCTTGAGCGGCCGGAACGGGAGGTCGTGGCGGCGGGCTGCTCGCGGCCGGCGCGGCCCCGCGCGGAGCGGGAGCTTGCGGGCTGGCGTGTTTCCTGGGCGGTTCTTGTGGGGGTGCGGGAGTCATTGGCGCCTTGCAGCGCGTCTATCTCCTGGCCCGCCTCGCTTGTCCAGGGATAGGCCTGGACATTGCTCCGCGCCAATTGGCTGACGAAGGCGCGCGCCGCGGCGTCGCTGGCGAACGGGCCGACGAGGAGGCGGTTGGTCGCGTTCAATGGCGACATGTAGGCGGCGCGGCCGCCGAGCAGGGCCGGGGCCTGCCGGCGGAAGGCGCCAAATTGATAGACCAGGGCGGCCCTGTCGCCGATCGCCAATTGCACCCAGACCCGGCTCGGATTGGCCGGCGCGCGCGTGCGGCTAGCGCGTGTCGGCGTGGGCGTCGGGCGCGCGGTGGCCGTGCGGGTCCGCGCCGGGGCGGAGCGGACCGGCCGCGCAACCTCGACCGGCGGCGCCACCTCATCGTCGGCCGGCAGCGAATTCACGAAAGCCGTGACGCTGCTGAAATCCTGGGCGGGCGCCTCGGGCTCCGGCTGAGGAGTCGGGGTGCCGAGCGGCCTGCCTTGCGGCACCAGGGTGAAGCCCGGGCTCTGGCGCTCGTCGAGCACCGGATCCGCCCAGGCCGGCGCTTCGCTCGGCGGCCGGCGCTGGGGCTGGCTGCGGCTCTGCGGCTGCCCTTCGTCGAGCACCGGCTCGGCCCAGGCCGGCGCCGGGCCGCCGGGCGCCGGGCGTTGCTGGGCGCGCCTTGTCTGGAGCTCGGCGATCTGCACTGTCCGGCGCGATTGCGCCTGGACGGGGGTGGACGGGCGGCGGATCTGGCTGGCCAGCGGCGGCCCGCTATCGCCCGGGCGGCGGCGGCCGGCACCGGTATCGAACGGCGGAGGCCCGCCCATCGGCGCCGTTCCCTGGGCAAGGGCGAGCGCGCCGGGATCGGCGGCGGTATCGGCCTGAGCGTAGCCGACGGCCCGGCCGTCGCTCGGGAAATGGCCGAAATGGACGGCGAGCGCCTTTTGCTGCGGGCTCAGGCTCGCCAGCCGGCCGAGATAGGGAGCGAGCGCGTCGGCGCCCGCCGGCATCGAATCCCGCGCCGTCCGGTCGGCGCCGGCGGCGTCGCCGGTCAGCGCCAGGATGAACGCCTGGGTGCGCAGAGCGGCACGGTCGCGGTTCCTGATCTGGCCGCCGATGATGCTCAGCGCCTCGTCGCGGCGGCCGCTGATCGCAAGCGACAGCGCCATGCGGCGGCGGACCTCCGGATCGTCCTCGCGGCGCAGAGACAAAGCATAATCGGCCTGGGCGCGCGCCGGCTGGCCGAGCGAATCCCAGGCCAGGCCGCGGTCGGCCGCGATCTCGGTCTCGGGCGCGCCGAGCGCGATCGCCTCGGAGAACAAGGGCATGGCATCGCCGGCGCGCTCGAGATGGACGAGGGCCTGGGCCATGCCGGCGCGGGCGCGCGGGTTGCGCGGCTCGGCCTCGCTGGCGCGGGCGAAGAAGCTCAAAGCGGCGTCGGCGTCGCCCAATTCGAGCGCGGCGCGGCCGGCGCCGTTCAAGGCGGTGACGCTGCGCGGATTGAGGGCGAGCGCGGTCAGGTTGCGCCGCAATTCGGCGCCGGCGCCGCCGCTTTGGTCCAGCGGCTGCACGACCGCGCCCGGCGGCAGGCCCGTCCGGTCCTGCGCCAACGCGCCCGTCGTCAAGGCACTGCCCGTCGCCAGCAGCAGCAAGCCGCGGTTCATAACCCGCATCGTCCGTGAAATCATGGGGTTGAGGATAGATCGTGCCCGGCCTGTACCCGCAATGAGCAGAAGTACGATCCTGCGGTCAGGCGGTGTTGTGGGGCGATGAAAAGAAAAAGGTCCTCCCCGGAACGGGGAGGGGGACCGCGGCGCGAAGCGCCCTGGTGGTGGGGCCGGCTCAGACTCCGTCGACCCCTCCACCGTGCTTCGCACGGTCCCCCTCCCCGTCCGGGGAGGTTTTTTGCCTATTGATTATTCTGCCGGTTGAGGAATCGGGGGATGTCGAGCGGGTCGCGGGTGCCGGTGCGCAGGCGCGGGGTCTCCTCCGCTTCCTCCTCGGGGACCTGAGCCTTCTGGGCGCCGCGGGCGATGCTCGACATGCGCTCGAACAAGGTGCCGGCCGTGCGCGGCTCGGGCGTCGTTTCTTCGGCCGTGGTCTCCTCGCTGGTCAGCCAGGAGCGGGTGCCCGTCGGCGGCAGATCGGCGGTCTCGCCGGTCGGAATCTCCTCGGTCATCTCGGCGGTGTCGAGCAGCAATTCCTCCTCGCCGTCGGTGGCGGCCATGGTCTCGTCGAGAGTCATCTCGGTCTCGTCCGTGGTTTCCGTCTCCGTCGTCATGGTCTCGGCCGTCGTCTCCATCTCCTCGGGCGGGGTCAGGGTGATCGGCGCCGCCGTCGCGGCAGCAGTGGGCTCGGCGCGGTAGGTCTCAGTGGTGCGCGCGGCCGGGAAGGCGAAGACCTTGGCCGGCTGCGGCATGGGCACGATCTCCTCGGCGCCGATGCCGGTGGCGACCACGCTGACGCGGATCTTGCCGTCGAGATCGTTGTTGAAGGCCGAGCCCCAGATGATGTTGGCGTCGGGATCGACGAGCTCGCGGATATGATTGGCGGCCTCGTCGACCTCCATCAGCCGCATGTCCTCGCCGCCGGTGATCGAGATGATCACGCCCTTGGCGCCTTTCATGCTGACGCCGTCGAGGAGCGGATTGGCGATCGCCTGCTCGGCCGCCTCGATCGCTCTGTTGTCGCCGCCGGCTTCGCCGGTGCCCATCATCGCCTTGCCCATTTCGGACATGACCGAGCGGACGTCGGCGAAATCGAGATTGATCAGGCCGGGCATGACCATGAGGTCGGTGATGCCGCGAACGCCCTGCTGAAGCTCCTCGTCCGCCATCTGGAACGCTTCCTTGAAGGTCGTGTTCGGATTGGCGATCCGGAAGAGGTTCTGGTTGGGGATGACGATCAGCGTATCGACATGCTTCTGCAGTTCCTCGATGCCCGCATCGGCGGCCTTGCCGCGGCGGTTGCCCTCGAAGCTGAACGGCTTGGTGACGACGCCGACGGTCAGGATCCCCCGATCCCGCGCCGCCTTGGCGATCACCGGGGCCGCGCCGGTGCCGGTGCCGCCGCCCATGCCGGCCGCGATGAAGCACATATGCGCGCCATCGAGCGCCTTTTCGATCTGCTCGAGCGTCTCCTCGGCGGCCGCGCGGCCGATCTCCGGCCGCGAACCCGCGCCCAAACCTTGGGTTATCTTGAGGCCGAGCTGGATGCGCTGTTCGGCGGTCGAATGGTTGAGCGCCTGGGCGTCCGTGTTCGCGACGATGAAGTCGACACCCTGCACATCGGAGGCGATCATATTGGCGATGGCGTTGCCGCCCGCGCCGCCGACGCCGATCACGCTGATTCGTGGTTTCAATTCATCGACTTCCGGCCGCATGAACTCGATCGTCATAGCAAATCTCCCCGATGGCCCACATGGCCGACGCACCCCGCGAAGCGAATCTTGCACGAAGCGATTCCGCGACGCACGCAAAAAGTTAATCCCGAGTCGTTTTTCCTGCGCATTCAGTAGCCGCCCTTGAAAGCGGCCATCAGTCGCTGCACCATATTGACCGCCGATGGCTTGTGAATGATCTGGCTGTGATCTGTAATCTGGCGCAAATCCAACGGGTTGGATGCCGCGAACTGAACGAGGCCCGCCAGCGTCGCGAAAGCGGGGCCGGAATGCGCCTCGGGTAGCCCCGCAAGGCCGCGCGGCCGGCCGACCCGCACTGCCCGGCCCAGCACGCCCTGCGCATAGTCCGCGATGCCCTTGAGCTCCGCGCCGCCGCCCGTCAGCACCACCTGGCGACCCACCGGGCCGCTGAAACCCAGATCCTTCAGCGCGCCCGCGATCTCGCCCATCCAATGTTCGAGCCGCTGGCGGATGACCGCGATAAGCTGCGCCCGCGTGATCCGCGCGGGCTCGGCCCCGTCCTGCTCACCCGACAGCGGGGCGACTTCGATCATGTCGTGATTGTCGCGCGGCGAAGTCGTCGCCGAGCCGTGGAAGCATTTCATCCGCTCGGCCTGCGTCCGCCGCGTGCCGAAGGCAGAGGCGATATCGTCCGTGATATCCGCCGCACCCATCGGGATCGAGGTAAGGCCCACGAGCAGCCCTCCGGCGAACAGCGAGACGTTCGTCACGCCCGCCCCCATCTCGACGAGCGCGACGCCCAGTTCGCGTTCCTCGTCGGAGAGGCAGGCCATCCCGGTCGCGATCGGCGACGCCACGATCGCCTTCACCGCGAGATGGGCGCTGCGCACGCACAGGTCGAGGTTCCGAACCGGCGACGCCTCGGCCGCGACGACATGGATGTCGACGCCCAGCCGATCGGCATGGAGCCCGAGCGGCGTCTTCACGCCCTGCAAGCCATC
Source organism: Allosphingosinicella sp. (assembly GCA_035994965.1). GTDB lineage: Bacteria > Pseudomonadota > Alphaproteobacteria > Sphingomonadales > Sphingomonadaceae > Allosphingosinicella. Next base: position 1,347 of record DASYKV010000029.1, on the reverse strand, counting down.
GAGCGTGTAGAGCGTCGGCTGCGCGTGGAGCACCATCCGGCCCTCGGGATCGATCGAGTTGCGTCCCGCCGCGAGCAGTTCGTCGATGTCCTGCTGCTCGATGCGGTGCCCACCCATGTCGACCTCGACCGAAGCGACGTCGCTCACCAGCCCCCCTGACGAGAAGCTCACCCAGACATCCTCGATATTCGTGCCGGCGATCCGCTCGGCCTGCTCCATCGCCTCGCGGATCGCGCCCTCGGTGCGCTCCATGTCCGCGATATAGCCGCGCCGCACGCCCCTGCTCTCGCGCTGCCCGGTGCCGAGCACGACAAGCTCGCCATCCTCGGGCGCATGGGCGATCAGCGCCGAAACCTTGGAGGAACCGATATCGAGCGCCGTGATGAGTCGCTCGTTCTTGCCGTGCGCCATAGCCCCAAGCCCCCTAGATGCTCTTGGTGTCGGGATCGGCGACCTGCCGCCCCGGCTCCTTCGAAACCCTCACCACCATCTTCTTCGGATCGCGCAGATCGAAGCGGACGAATCCCTGTCCCAGCAGCCGCACCTCGGCGTCCTGCTTGGCGAAATAGGCCAGCGCCGCCGCGGCCGCCTTGGGCCCTTCCGGCAGCGCCAGCGTCTCGCCGGATTGAAAGCGCAGATCCCAGCGCCGCGATCCGATCCAGGTCGCCCCGGCCAGCATCGGTTTGAGCGAGGGCGCGGCCTCAAGCAGCGTGGTCAGCTCGGTCGCCTGCCGGTTCGCGCCCGGCCCGATCACGATCGGCAGATCCGGCATGGCGGCATCGTCGACGGGGGCGATCACCGTTCCGTCCTTGTCGATCAGCGACAGCCGGTGCTGAAATTGCCAAATGGCGGCAGGTTTGCGCTCGACGATGTCGACGACCAGCGTATCGGGCAGCCGCCGCGACACCCGCGCATCGGCGATCCAGCCGAGCTGCATCAGCTTCGCCCGCGTGCCCTCCAGATCGACCAGCGGCATGGCGCGCGACTGCTGCTCCATCGCGACATCATAGACGATATCGCGATCGGCCTTCTGCCGGCCGACGATCTCGACATTGCGGACGGCGAAGCCCGCGCGGCCGATCGCCTCGCCGATCTCGATGCCGATCATCTGCGGCAGCTTCATCGCGATGACGCCCGCGACGAGCCCGCCCACCAACGCGATCCCCAGCATCCAATTTCCCATGCGCCGGAGCGTGGCCGGGGCGATCGGGATGGTCGCCAACGCCCGGCTGGCCGAGGATTGCCGCTTGGCGGGCGTCTTGCGCTTGGCAGGCGCGCGCGCGCCCCGCCGCGTCGATCCCCGCCGGATTTTGGCGCGGTCGCTGATGGCGGCGCTCATCGCCCCCC
>DASYKV010000028.1:0-19941 GCA_035994965.1 Allosphingosinicella sp. | reverse complement strand
GACAGCCTCTCAGGCGGCCAACTCAACGCCCTCGCCAGCGCCTACAACCACACGCCACGAAAATGCCTCGACTTCCAAACCCCAGTCGAGGCACTCTCCAATCACCTGTTGCACTTCGAATGTGAATCCACATCCCGGCCTGCGCCGGAATGACTCCCGAGTTGCATCGGCGGCATGCCGAGCAGCCGCTCCACATATTCGACGCTCCAATTCGTCGGGCGCGCGGTGAAGAGGCATCAGGCGCCGGTACAAAACGGTAAGATCGTAGGCGCAGACCGCCGTATGCGTCGGCCGCAGGAGAGGCGCCGCGCCCGGCGGATTTTCGTCGACGGGCGGGCCGGCGCGGCAGGCGGCGGGAGTCGGCGCCGCCCGGCACGGGCGGCCCGAGGACGGCTCGCTCCAAAGGCCGAACGCGAGGATGCAGAGCAGGGCAAAACGGGCGACCACGCTATAAAGTATTACATCCGCCGGATCGTCGCAAACCGATAACTTGAATATTGACTCAAGTTTCAGTTTCGGCCAAAGGACGCCTTGAGCCGTAGAACCCCGAACAGGGGCGCGCGTGGCTTTTGGGGAGGGGTTTTGCAGGCTTTCACGGCATCGGACGGGACGCGAATCGCCTATCGCGATAGCGGCGGCGGCACGCCGATCGTGCTGCTGCACGGGCTGATGGCGCATGGCGGCTTCTTCCAGGGCCAGGCCGGGCTCGCCGAAGATTTCCGGATCATCGCCATCGACCTGCGCGGCCATGGCTCGTCCACCGCCGAGGACATGCCCGCGCCGAGCGTCGAGCGGATGGCGGCCGACGTCGCCGAGCTCGCCGGCGCGCTCGACCTCCAAGGCGCGATCGGAGTCGGCTGGTCGCTTGGCGCGACGATCCTGTGGCACGTGCTGGCCGGGCCCGCCGCGTCGCGCTTCGCCGGCGCGGTGGTGGTCGACATGACCGCGCGGGTGAAGAACGACGCCGAATGGGATCTTGGCCTCTCGCCCGAGGCCTGCGAGGCGCGCTCGATCGCGATCAGGGACGATTTCGAGACCTTCGCGCTGAGCGCCGGCCAGGCGATCTTCGCCCAGCCGCTGGCGCCCGAAATGCGCAAGCTCGCCGATTGGGCGAGCCTTGAATTCGCCCGCAACGACGCCGAGGCCATGGCCTCGGTGTGGCATTCGCTGATCCGCCAGGACGTCCGCGCTCTGCTCGACAGGATCCAGCATCCCACACTCATCGTCCACGGCGCCCAGAGCTCGCTCTACGGCGCCGACACCGCCGACCATCTCGTCGAGGCTTTGCCCCAGGCCCGCGCCGTCCGCTTCGAGCGCTCCGGCCACGCCCCGCACCTCGAGGAGCCCGACCATTTCAACGCCATCCTGAAGGATTTCGCGGACCGGCTGTCCATGGCCCGCACCACCCACGACACGAATTCATGAGGAGACACATCATGACCCTGAAGCTCAACCACCGCCTGATGCTCGGCACCGCTCTGGCCGCGTTCGCCGCTTCCGCCACCCCCGCTTTCGCCCAGGACGATCCTGCGCCCGTCGCCGACGAGGCCGCTCCGGCGCAGGACGAGACGGAGATCTTCGTCACCGCCCGGCGCCGCGAGGAAAGCCTGCAGAACGTGCCGATCGCGGTCACCGCTTTCTCGGGCGAGGCGCTTGAGCGCCAGGGCGCGACCGACATCACCGATCTCAACGACACCACGCCGAACGTCACGCTCGAATATTCGCGCGGCACCAACACCACCCTGACCGCCTTCGTCCGCGGCGTCGGCCAGCAGGATCCGGTCGCCGGCTTCGAGGCGGGCGTCGGCCTCTATCTCGACGACGTCTATCTGAACCGACCGCAGGCCGCGGTGCTCGACATCTACGACGTCGAGCGGATCGAGGTGCTGCGCGGGCCCCAGGGCACGCTCTACGGCCGCAACACGATCGGCGGCGCGATCAAATACGTCACCCGCCGGCTCAGCACCGACCCGACCTTCAGCGTCCGCGCCAATGTCGGCACCGACGAGCAGGTCGACCTGATCGTCTCGGGGAGCACGCCGATTTCCGACCAGGTCCGGATCGGCGCCTCGGCGGCGCGGCTGACCCGCGGCGGCTTCGGCGAGAATCTCAACAACGACCTAGAAAATTACAATCGCGACGTCTGGGCGGCGCGCGGCACGGTCGAGCTCGAGCCGGCCTCGAACATCTTCCTCCGCTTCACCGGCGACTACAGCAACGACAATTCGGATCCGCGCAACGGCCACCGGCTGATCCCAGGGCTGCTCAGCGGCGCGCCGGTCCTCAACGACGTCTACGACACCCGGGCCGGGCTCAATTCGCCCCGCCAGCACGTCGAGGCCTATGGCGGCGCGTTCCGCGCGGAATTGAGGCTCGGCGACGTGACCCTGCGCAACATCATGGCCTATCGCCAGGACGTCAGCCACGCCCCGATCGACTTCGATTCGCTGCCGGCCGCCGACGTCGACGTTCCGGCGATCTACCGCAACAAGCAATTCTCCAACGAATTCCAGCTGATCTTCCAGGCCGGCCCGATCGGCGGCGTGATGGGGGCCTATTATCTCGACGCCAACGCCAACAACGTGTTCGACGTGGTCCTCGCCACCACCAATCCGGTGGGGCTGCCCGGCCTCACCGCCTCGACCTTCGGCGACGTCGACACCGAGACCTGGGCTTTGTTCGGCGACTTCACCTATGACATCGCGCCCCGGGTCCAGCTCTCGCTCGGCGGCCGCTACACGCACGACCAGCGCCGGGCGACCGTGATCCGCGCCAATTATCTCAACGGCCCGTCGCCCGCGCTCGGCGGCAACGGCGTCCAGCTCGGTGCCTTGACCTCAAACTTCCAGGGCGAGGCGACCTTCACCGAATTCACCCCGCGCGCGTCGATCAGCTTCCGGCCCGACGACAACAACACCGTCTATGCGAGCTGGTCGCGGGGCTTCAAGGGCGGCGGCTTCGACCCGCGCGGCCTCTCCACTGCCGCGCCCGATCTCAACAACAGCGGCACCCGCGAGCCAAGTGAGATCTACGATTACTTCCTGTTCGATCCCGAGCGGGTGACCAGCTACGAGATCGGCTACAAGGCCAATCTGTTCGACCGCAGGCTTCGCCTCGCCATCGCCGCTTTCTATGCCGATTATACCGACGTCCAGGTGCCTGGCTCGGTCGGCGCGGTGATCAACAACATTCCCACCTTCGTCGGCGTGACCACCAATGCCGGCGCCGCCACCTTCAAGGGCGTCGAGGTGGAGGTGTTCGCCAACCTGCTCCGCGCGACCAATGGCTCGCGGCTCAACTTCTCCGGGACATTGGGCTATCTCGATGCCCAATATGACGAGTTCATCACCAACATTCCGGGTCAGGGCCCGGTCGACGTGGCCGATTTCCGGCGCATCCAGAACACGCCGAAATGGACGCTCTCGGGCACGCTCGATTACACCACCCCGGTCATGGGCGGCGATCTGTCGGTGAGCACCACGCTCTCCTACCGGAGCAAGACCTTCCAGTTCGAGACTCCGAGCCCCTATCTCGATCAGCCCGGCTATGCTTTGTGGGACGCGCATCTGGTCTGGACCAGCGCCGACAATCGCTACACGATCGGCCTCCACGCCAAGAACATCCTGGACGAGCAATATATCACGTCGGGCTATCAGTTCCTGGTCACCAATCCGACCACCGGCGTGCCGACGCTGACGCCGGGCGGCAATCCCATTGCCAGCCTCGGCCGGGAAGGCGTCGCCACCGCCTTCTACGGCAATCCGCGCCAGGTCTTCCTGAGCTTCGGGTTCAACTTCCGCTGATGCGGGGCGCAGGCGGGAGCGGGAGCGAGGGGGCAGGCCCGGGCGGGCGCGTCCTCCTCGTCCTGCTCCTCGCCTACATCTTCAACTTCGTCGACCGGCAGATCATCGGCATCCTGGCGCCGTCGATCAAGGCCGAGTTCGCGCTCAGCGACACCGCCTTGAGCGTGCTCGGGGTCGTCTTCGGCATCTTCTACGCGGCCATCGCCATCCCGATCGCCTGGCTCGCCGACCGCCGCGCGCGAGTCCCGATCATCGCGGCCGCGATCGGCCTGTGGAGCCTGTTCACCGCGGCCTGCGGGCTGGCGCAGAGCTATGCGCAGCTGGTCCTCGCGCGCATGGGCGTGGCCTTCGGCGAGGCCGGCGGGATCGCGCCTTCTTATTCGCTGATCGCCGATTTCTACCCGAGGTCGCGGCGGGCGCGGGCTTTGGCCTTCTTCTCGCTCGGCATCCCGATCGGGTCGGCGCTCGGCATCTTCTTCGGCGGCTGGCTGACCACCCACCTGTCCTGGCGCGCCGCCTTCCTGATCGTCGGCCTCGCCGGCCTGCCCACCGCTTTGCTGGTCTGGACTTTGATCCGCGAGCCGAAGCGCGGCGGCCTCGACCGGGCCGAGGGCGAGGCCGTGCCGCCGGCGCCGCCTTTCCTGGCGGCCGGCAGGACGCTTGCCGCCAATCCGAGCTTCTGGCTGCTCTCCTTCGGCGCCGCCTCCGGCTCGATCCTCGGCTATGGCCTGATCTTCTGGCTGCCGAGCTTCTTCGAGCGCAGCTTCCACCTGGCGCAGGGCGACGTCGCCTGGTTCTACGGCTCGATCGTGCTGGTCGGCGGAGTCGCCGGCACCTGGCTCGGCGGCTGGCTCGGCGACCGGCTCGGCCCAGCCCGGCCCGCAATCTACGCGCTGATCCCGGCCTGCTGCTTCCTGGTCACCGCGCCCGCTTTCGCCCTGGGCCTGTTCGCGCCGAACCTGTGGGTCGCCTGGGCTTTGTTCGCGCTCGGCCAGATGACCGCTCTGGCCTGGCTCGGCCCGGTCATCTCCGCGGTCCAGCACATCGTCCAGCCCGCGATCCGCGCCACCGCCTCGGCGAGCTTCCTCTTCATCAACAATCTGATCGGCATCGCCTTCGGAATCTATTTCCTCGGCTGGCTGTCGGACCGGATGAAGGCCGCCCACGGCATGGATTCGCTGCAATATTCGATCCTCTACGGGCTTGGCTTCTATTTGCTGAGCGCGGCGATCTATTTCGTCGCGGCGAAGCGGCTGAGGAAGGATTGGGTGGGCTGATCGGCTATTCCGTCCGCTTGGTGACTTTCATCCGCCCCGTCCGTGCCGCCCGTTCAAGCCTCTCCCGCACCTGATCGAACAGGCGACCGGGAATCGCGCCATAGCGTGGGCTGACGTCGCGGCCCTGGAGCATCGGGCGGATGTCGGGCCCCGGCCAAGTGAAGCTGTTGACCTCGTCCGCGACGATCCAGCATCGCTCGTCGCCCAGGCCGATATGCTGGCGGACGCGCGCAGGGATCTCGACCGCGCTGTCGCCGGTGCGGGGCGCGCGAGTCGTGACGGGGACGACGAGAAGCTGAGTGCCGTGCGGTCGCTTTTCCGTGGCCACGACGATAACGACCGGCCGTTCTTGCTGCCTTCGTCTCGCCCCGCCTGCGCTTCGCGGTGCCACAGATAGACATAGGAGAGGACGTCAGTCGGCCTCGGGATCGTCCATGAGATAGTCGAGCCGCCGGGATTCTTCAGGGATTTCGGCGTTAAGAATGGCGTCGAGCGTTTCATCGTCGAGATCCTTCACGAGAAGAACCTCGCGATCGCGGCGCAGGAGGCGCTCATATTCCTTGAGCGAGAGCATCACCACGCGGGTCGTCCCGTGGCGCTGGATGCCGACCGGATGAAGCATCGCCTCATCCGTGTAGAAGCCGAACTTGCTCGCAACCTCTTTGGCCGAGACCGTCTTCACCGGTTCCCTCATCATGATTCGGCGATTGCCCATTGGCCTGCGCAATCGATGTCCGGATAATCCGGCTTTTCCGTAAAAGCAAGCCTAGGTCGCGAAGCTCTGATCCAGTCGGCCGGCCAGCCAGCGGAATCGTTGCGGGGGCGGAGCGGAGGCCGTAGACATAAGCGATGATCCAGTTGCTGGTCCTCGCCCTCGCCGCCGGCGGGCAGGCCGAACCGCCGGCCCAGTCCGGTCCGCGCGAGCGCTTCATCATATGCCCGGGCGATCCCCGCTGCCCGCCGCGGCCCGGTCGGCCGGGGTGGGAGAGGTCTTCGGGCTGATCGCAGGCGCGTTGCTGGACGACCGGCGCCGGAGTGCCGCATTCATCGGCGGCGCGGGCTCGGCGTCTCGGACCGGTGCGAGACTGGATTTCGAGTCCGGCGAAGCGGCCTTGACGCCCGCCGCGCGGGAGACGGTCGAAGGCGTCGCCAGGCAGATGACCGCCAATTCAAGGCTCGAGGTCTTCATTGAGGGCCACGCCGACCGCCGAGGCACCGAGGCGGCCAATATCGAGCTCGCCGGCCGACGCGCGGAGGCGGCGGCCGCCTACCTGACCGAGCGTGGCGTCGCGGCCGATCGAATTACGACCATCAGCTGGGGCGAAGCGGCCGCCGAAACGCGCGCCGAAGACGGCGACGGCGTCCGCGACCGGCGTGTCGTGATCACCTTGCGCCGCAGAGCCCGACCAACCCCTTAGGTCGCGAAGCCCGGGTCGAGGCGGTACGCCTTCCTCAGCAGCGCGGGCCACGCCAGCAGATTGGCGGCCATCCTGAGGCCGACCTTGCCCATCTCCGCGGTGAGCTCGGGCGAGCCCTGGGGCGGGTTGCTGAGATTGGCGTCGCCGGCCGACAGCGCCTTGATCTGCGCCTCGCAGGCGCGCTCCAGGAAATAGATTCGAATGAACGCCTCGCCGACGCTTTCGCCCACGGCCAGCGTGCCGTGGTTCCTCAGGATCATCGCGCCCTTGTCGCCGATATCGGCGATCAGCCGCTCGCGCTCGTCGAGGTCGACGGCGACGCCTTCATAATCGTGATAGGCGATCTCGTCGCGGATCAGCATCGCGGTCTGGGTCAAAGGCATCAGGCCCTCATGATGGGCGGAGACCGCCTGGCCGTCGGGCGTATGCAGGTGGATCACCGCCTGGGCATCCTCGCGCGCCATGTGCAGCGCCGAATGGATGGTGAAGCCCGCGGCATTGGTGATGAACGGCGTCGGATCGACCGGATTGCCCTGCATGTCGACCTTGACCAGCGAGGAGGCGGTGACCTCCTCGAACATCAGGTTGTAGGGATTGAGCAGGAAATGATGCTCCGGCCCGGGCACGCGCGCCGAAAGGTGCGTGAAGATGAGATCGTCCCAGCCATAATGCGCGACCAGCCGGTAGGCGGCGGCCAGATCGACCCGGACCTTCCATTCCTCCTCGCTCACCTTGCCCTTGAGCGAGGGGATTTCCACCGTCGCGAGCGCCTGCGCCTCGGCATAGCTATTCGCGATCGCTTCGACACGTCCCATGGAGATTCTCCCGAATTGGGGGTCCTTCTAGCCGTTTGCGGGCGCCGGCGCGACCCTGTCGGGATGGGCGGCGGCGAAGGCGTCGAGCGCGGCCGCCGCGGCGTCGGCGCGCACCAGGATCGGGTAAGGCGAAAGGTCGACCTCGAAGCGCCGCGCATTGTACATTTGCGGGACCAGGCAGACGTCCGCCAAAGTGACCACGTCGCCGGCCAGGAAGCGGCCGGCGCGGGGCGCGGCGAGCGCCTCGAGCGCGTCGAAGCCTTCGCGGATCCAGTGGCGATACCAATCGTCGCGCGCCTCCTGGCCGATGCCGAGCCGGGCGAGGTGCTTCATCACGCGCAGATTGTTGACCGGGTGGATATCGGCGGCGATCGTCAGCGCCAGCGCAAGCACATGGGGGTCGTCCGGCCGCAGCGGCCGCGCCGGAAACCGAGCGTCGAGCCAGAAGATGATGGCGAGGCTCTGGGTGAGTCGCTCGCCGTCCGCCTCCAGCATCGGCACGAAGCCCTGCGGGTTGCGGGCGCGATAGGCATCGTCCCTCTGCTCGCCGTCGAGCAGGTTGACCGGCACCCGTTCATGGTCCGCGCCCTTGAGATTGAGCGCGATCCGGACTCGGTAGCTCGCCGAGGAGCGGTAATAATCGTAGAGGGTGAGCTTCATCGCGCGCACAATAGCGGCCGGCAAGGGGGAGCGCCATGGCGACAAGCGGGGGCATCTGGGCGAAGATCCACAAATGGCTGGCGCTGCTGATGGCGATCCAGATCCTGTTCTGGTTCGCAAGCGGCCTGTTCTTCGCCTGGTTCCCGATCGAGAAGGTCAGGAGCGAGCACGCGATGGCCGGAACCGCGCCGGCGCCGGTGCCGATCGGCGAGGCCGCCGCCGGCTTGGCGCGGCTCGAGGCGGCCGGGCTGGCGCGGGCCGAGACCGTCGAGATCAGCCGAGTCGACGGGCGGCCCGCAGCCCTGGTCGGCGGCCATGGCGCGCGGCCGGTCCTCTACGATCTCGCCACGAGCCGCCGCCTGTCGCCGATCCCGCTGACGCTGGCGGCGCGGATCGCCGAGGCCGACCATGCGGGCGATCTGCGCGCGGCGCGGGTGACCCGGATCGACGCCAATGACAGCGAATATCGCGGCGCGCTGCCGGCCTGGCGGGTCGATTTCGAGGATGGCGAGGGCCGTTCCATCTACGTCGCCGCCGATACCGGCGCCGTGACCGCGCGGCGCTCGACCCTGTGGCGGACCTACGATTTCCTCTGGGGGCTGCACATCATGGATTGGGGCGGCCATGCCAATTTCAACACCTGGCTGCTGGTCGTCGCGACCGCTCTGGCATTGGTCATGAGCATCGCCGGCATCGTCATGCTGCCGAGCCGGCTCGGCCTGACGGCGTGGCTGCGGCGGCGGCGGGCTATTCGATCCGCAGGCGGATGAAGAGCATCGCCCCGTCCGGATCTCCCGCATAGAGCGCCTCCAGAGCGGAGGGAACGAAGTTCATCGCATAGAGCGCGCCGAGCCCGAGCCGGACGCCGCCGCCGATTTCGAACTCGCGGAGCGCGCCGAGCGAGGCCTTGCCGACGGTGTAGCGGGGGCCGTGATGACCGCCGGCGAAGGTCAGCTCGTCATTCTCGGCGATCTCGGCGCGGCCGAAGATCGTCCAATTGTCGAACGCGATGGCGCCTTCGAGCGCGACCGCTTCGGCGCCGTCGCGATTGCCCCAGGCCAAGGTCACCGACCACTTGGTATACATGGCGATATCCCCGGTGTAGATCGCGCTCGCCGACCAGCGGGTCGAAGTCTCGTTCGGCTCGAGCTGCTCGGGCGCGATCAGCCGCGCCCAGCTCGCCTGCAGCGCGAGATGCGCATTCGGGTTCCAGGACAGGCGCACCGCCGTCGAATCGAGTGGCGCCGTCTCGATGTTCCAGCGGCGATGATCGGGCTCGCGGCCGTTGAAGCGCGACCCTTCGATCTTGAGATCGCCAAGCACGAAGCCGGCGGTGACCACGCCGAAGCTGATATGGGTCGAATCGAGCCAATGATGGGTGATCGGCGCCTCGGGCGAAGCCATGATCGAGGCGCGGTGCATGAAGGCGGGCGGGCCGAAGGCGGGCTCGCCGGGCAGGCCGGCATAGACGAACAGGCTGGCGTCGCCGCCGATGTCGCGGCTGTAGCTCGCCGACAGCTCCATGAAGAAATCGTGCGGATGCTGGCGGTCGATCAGCAGCGTCGCGCCGTCGGCGGTCTCGCCGGCGGCGAGGTGGAGGGGATAGCCGCGGCGCCCGTTGAGCGGCTCGGGGCTCAGCATCGCCCTCAGCTGCAGCCTGCCGTTGCCGAAGCCGGTGCGGGCGACGCCCATCACCATGCCGGAGATGAAGACCTGCTCGTCGCCGCGCGGCCCCTGCTGCCAGTCGTAGACGCCGTTCAGCACGGCATGGCCCATCAGGATCCAGTCGCCGGAGACATAATGGCGGCCATGGCCGCCCGAGGCGTCGGGCTGCCAGGCGGTGCCGGAGGCTTCGCGGGAGATCGGATAGCGGCCGAGCGCGCCGCTCAATCGATGCTCGACGATCAAATCCCCGGACGGCTCCGGGGCCGATGAAGCCTGGTGGGCGCCATGATCCTGCGCCTGCGCCGTTTCGCCATGGCCGTCATGCTGGGCCATGGCCGGCGAGGCGAGCAGGGCGGTCGCGGCGCAGAGCAGCCACTTCATAACGAGGCTCCAGGCCGAAGCCTCAGGGCCCGACATCGGCCGGCCCCGGCGGGGCGGCGGGCGGCGGCACGGGCGGGCCGATGCCGAGCGCCGCGGCGACGCGGGCGTCGCGGCCGTAGACGTCGCGGACGATCACCACCCGGCCATTCTCGACATAGGCCGTATGGTAGAGCAGCCGGACCGGGATCTCGCGCTGCAGCGGCAGCCAGCGCTGGACGTAGCGCCTTTCGCCCTCCGCGTCGGGCCGGGGCGGCCGCTGGGCGCGCTGCCATTGGTCGAAGATGCCGCTGTCCCGGGCGATGATCTCGGCGAAGGCGAGCGCGTCGTGGACCCGCACGCAGCCATGGCTGGCGTGGCGCTCGTCGCGCTGGAAGAGCGATTTGGACGGCGTGTCGTGCAGATAGATTGCGTGGCCGTTGCGCAGGTCGAACTTGACCAGGCCGAGCGCGTTGTGCGGGCCGGAAGGCTGGACCCGGCGCCCGTTGCGCAGGATGATGCGGTTGCGGGCCATGTAGCCCGCGCTCATCCCGATCGATTTCGGCACGGTCCAGGTTGGATTGGCGACGAGCTGGAACATCGGCGTGGCGAGGCTCGGCGTCGCGCGCTCGCCGGCCGAGCCGACGACGACCCGGCGCGTGTCGCGGACCCGGCCGTCGCGCCAGTAGACGAGCATGGTCGAGGCGGTGTTGACGTCGATCCGGGTCGGCGCGGAATTGCGCTCCAGCCAGCGGCGGCGCTCCAGGTTGACGGCGAGCGTCCGGACCCGGTCGCTGAGCTCGGCCGGCGCCCGGCCGCGCGCCGCGGCGACCTCGCGGCTGGCCGCGACATAGGCCCTGGAAAGGGCGCGATAATCGGCATCCTGCGGCGCCAGGCCATTGAGCCAGCGGCCGAGGTCGCCGCCGAGCGCCTCTTCGAGACCGGCGGAAAGGTCGGGATTGGGGCGCGGAATCTCGTAGATCCGCTCGGTCTGCGAAGGATCGACCCGGCCGCGGGCGAGCGCCTCGCCATAAGCGAGCGCGGCGAGGCTCAGGGCGGCCTCGCGCGCTTCGGGGGTGCGGGCGCGGGCGAGCGGCGCCAGAAAATCGCCGGACTTCAGCCCATGCCTGTCGGCCTCGCCGATCGCCGCCCTGAGCGCGGCCTCGGCCTCGGCCGTCCAGGCGGGCCGCCACTGGCGGGCGGCGTAGAAGCGGGCGACGCGGGGATCGGTCGCGGCGCCGCGCAAGGCGCCGGCCTCCACCGCCGGCGGGACCGGCCCGGTGGGCGCCTGCGGCGCCTGCGTACAACCCGATAGAGAAATCAGCGCGGCGGCGATCCAGATTTTAGGGTTCACATTATCTCCGGGGGAAATTCGGGCTGCAGATCGTCCATGGCCGCGCATCGGTTCCGGCATGGCTTCCGAAAGCGCTTAATCCTTGTTTAGCCAATCCGCGTGCATAACAAAGCCTCTCTTTCAAAAGGGTGTTTTCGTGAGCAGGGCACAATTGGCAATCCTCCCCGTCGTCGAAGGCCGTCAGGCCGAGCGCCGGATCGTCAACCTGGCGGCGCGGCTGCGCGATCCGGGCGCGAGAATCGTCGATGCCGAGGTGATGAACCTGTCGACCGACGGCTTCATGGCGGAGACCGAGCTCGTGCTCGAGACCGGCGCCAACGTCTGGCTGAAGCTGCCCGGCCTCGAGCCGCAGAACAGCCGCGTGATCTGGGCCGAGGACGGCCGCACCGGCTTCCAGTTCGCGACGCCGCTCCATCCGGCGACCCTGGAGATGGTCATCGAGGCCGACCGCAAGCCGATCGCCAAGGGCCATTTCGGCCCCCAGGGCGACAACCGCCGCTGAGGCTTTCTTCCCGTCGGTTCCGCTTTGCCTTATGGTCGGCCCAACAGGGTCGGCGAAGGGGGACAATCATGCGGATCAGCCGGGGCATCGCCGCGATCCTTTGCGCCACGCCGCTCGCCGCCTGCGCGGTGGTCGGGCCCGAGCTCGACCGGGCGATGGACGATGCGCCCGCTTTCGCCTGCGCCGAGCCATCCGCCTTCCTGATCCTCGCGCCCGACGGGCGTTCCTTCGTGCCGTTCGGCGCGGCCGCGATCCCGGCGGGGACCGAAATATTGGCGCTGCCCGGCGGGACGGGCAGCTACACCCATGTCGTGCTGACCGGCGACAGCGCCGGCGCCGGCGCGATGCGCGTCGCCGTGCCCGATTCGATGGGGCGCGGCGACCGCGGCCGGACCCTGCGCTGGCGCGAGCCGAGGCAAAGCTGGACATTGGCCAATATCGGCACCGCCGTTCACCATCCCGGCGGCGTCCGCATCGCGGTGCTCGAAGGCGAGGTCAGGCTCGACCGGGTCTGCTTCAAATCCTATCTGCGCACCCCCGTCCCGCGTCCGCCGGAGGAAGGGGAGGCGAGCCACGACGAGCCCGCGCATTGAGCGCGACCTCGCTTGTCATCGCCCCGGCCCGCTGATAGAGCCGCCGCCTTTCCAGGAGCGCCGCTTTAGCTCAGCTGGTAGAGCACATCATTCGTAATGATGGGGTCAGGTGTTCGAGTCACCTAAGCGGCACCACCTTACTTCTTCGTCGCCCCGCATAAGCCGCAGCTTATCCCCAAGGCGCGCTTAACCATATCTCAACCACGTCGGGCGCATTCTCCCCTCCGAAGAGTGCTGCCAAGGACGCGGATCATATGGAAATTTCCCGGGGGTTCGAGGACGAAGCGGCGCTGTCGGCCGCGCCCGAGGAGGAACCCGCCATCGAGCGCCCGCCCGAGATCGGCGTCGACGAGCGCCGCATGCACGTCCGCGCCTATAATTACTGGGTCTCGCTGCTGGCGGGGCGTCCTTACCCGTCGATCCAGGACGTCGATCCGCAGACGATCGGCGATTTCGGCCCGCACAGCGTGCTGCTCGATTTCTCCGGCAATCCGGAAGATCCCGAAATCGCCTTTCTCGGCCGCGCGCTGCGCGTCGAATGCGCGCTCGACGGCGCCATCCGCCATATCAGCGAGGTGCCGGGACGCTCGCTGCTGTCGCGGCTGACCGACCATTATCTCCAGATCATCGCCAATCGCGCGCCGATCGGCTTCGAGGCCGAGTTCGTCGGCATGCGCGGGCACAACACGCTCTACCGCGGCATCCTCATGCCTTTGTCATCGGACGGGCAGGGGATCGACTTCATCTACGGGGTGATCAACTGGAAGGAGATCGCCGACAGCGAGACCGCCTCGGAGATCGCCGGCGAGGTCGGCCGCGCGCTTGCCGCCGCTCCCGCGCCGCTCGCCTTGCTGAACGGCGCCGAATCGCCGGCCTGGGCCGACGGCCCCAATTCCAATTATGTCGAAGCGGTGGTGACCGACGACCTCGCCGAGCCGCTCGACAAGGCGACGCTCAGCCTGTGGCCCGACGACGGCCTCGGCGACCGGCTCTCGGCCGCCCGCGACAGCGCCGCCGAGGCCGCCGCCTGCGACGCGCGCAGCCGCGCGGCGCTCTACCGCGCGCTCGGCTTCGCCTATGATTTCGCGCTGGCCGCGGAGGCCGCGCCCGACGATTACGCCGAATTGCTCGACGATGCCGGCCTCAAGGCGCAGGCGCGGGCGCCGATGACGCCGGTCGCCAAGCTCGTCTTCGGAGTCCATTACGACAAAGCCCGGCTCACCGAATTCGCCGCCGCCTTGAGCTGGGCCAAGCGCGAAGGAATCGCCGCCGGCACGCTCGCCGCCCTGATCGAGGCGCATGAGGGCGGGCTCAAGGGCGTCGTCGCCGCCGAGCGCGCCCATCGCCGCCCCGCCGCCAGGCCCGACCAATGGGCAGAAATCCGCGCCGCGCTCCACTCGGCGGCGCCGCTCGCCCGGGTCCAGATGGATGTGGCTGGCGAGGACGAGTTCGTCCTCCTCGTCGCCCGCCGCGACGCCAACGGCTTCGACATCGTCGCCCCGGTCTCGGATCAGAGCCTGGTCGAACGCGCGATCCGCAAGAGCGCAGCCTAGCTTTCACCGCCGCGACGGGGACAGTTACTAGTAACTGTCCCCCAAATCGCTATGACCGCCGTAGCGGGGGTTTCGACAGGAGTCGGACCATGCGGTCTTTTGCCCTCGTTCTTCTTTTCGTTCTGCCCGCCGCCGGCCATGCCGCGCAGGGGGCGCCGGCCGTCGTCGAGGTGCGCCTCGGCAATTTCGATTTCAGCCCGAGCGCGATCACGCTTGCCGCCGGCCGGCCGATGGTGCTCCACCTCGTCAACGAGGGCGGCGGCGGCCACAATTTCTCGGCCCCGCAATTCTTCGCCGCCGCCGCCGACGTCTCGGGCCCGGTCCGCCGCGGCGCCGTCGAGGTGCCGGGCCATCATAGCGTCGACATCCGCCTGACGCCGGCGCGCGGGACCTATCGACTGAAATGCACCCACACGCTCCATTCCGCGTTCGGCATGAATGGACAGATCACCGTCGAGTGACGGCGCGCGCCGGGTACGGGCCTTGGCCTTGCCGCCACTGCGGGGCCGGGTCTATAGGCGCCCGCACAGCCGGGCGCGCGACGCCTGAATCCCGGGAGCGGACTTTATGAAAGCGGACAGCATGGTAGCGGGGGAAGCCGCTCACCAGCGCCTGTTGGACAATCTCGCCACCTCTTTGTGCGGAGGCGCACTGCCCGGGGAGCTGGACGATTTCAGCACGGAGGATTGCCGCGCCGCCGCCGCCTTCCTCGCGGGCTGCGCCGGCCGCCGCTTGCCCGGAATCGCCTCGGTCCGGCTCGAATCGACCGGCACCAGCCTCGGCCACCGCCGGATGCGGATCGGCATCGCCAATGACGACATGCCCTTCCTGGTCGATTCGGTCGCCCAGGCGATCGCGGCGCGCGGCCTCATCATCCATCGCCTGCTCCACCCGGTGGTCTGCGTCAGGCGCGACGAGAAGGGCGCGCTGATCGAGGTCGAGGCGCTGTGCGACGACAGGGAGCGGCGCGAATCGCTCATGTATATCGAGGTCGACCGCGCCGACGCCAAGGGCCGCGCCGAGCTGGTCGCCGAATTGCGCAAGGTGCTCGAGGACGTCCGCGCCGCGGTCACCGACTGGCGCGCGATGCAGGCCAATCTGCACGCGCAGGCCGAAACCGTCGCCGACGACGAGGGCAAGGCGCTGCTCCACTGGCTCGCCGACGGCGCGATGACCCTGCTCGGCTACGAGGTCGAGCGGCCGGGCGAGAAGCCGTCCAAGCGGCTCGGCATCATGAAGCTTACCGACGATCCGACCGACGAGGGCGGCTGCGAAGGCGCGATCCGCTATTTCGTCGAGGGCGGCCAGGAGCCGCTCATGGCCAAGGCCGATCTGCGCTCGCCCGTCCATCGCCGGGTGCCGCTCGACCTCGTCGTCGTGCCGCTCAGGGAAGAAGGCGAGATCACCGGCATCGGCGTCCATGCCGGCCTGTGGACCAGCCAGGCGCTGACCGTGCCGATCGAGGAGGTGCCGGTGCTTCGCCGCCAGCTCGCGGCGCTCGAGACGTCGTTCGGCTTCGAGCCGAGCGGCCATAGCGGCAAGGCGCTGCGCCACGCCATCGCCTCGCTGCCGCGCGACCTGCTCATCAATTTGCGGCCCGAGGCGGTCAAGCAGCTCGCCGCCACCGCAATCTCATTGGCCGACCGGCCGCGGCCGACCCTGCTCCTGGTCCGCTCGATCCTGCTCGGCCATTTGTTCGCCTTCGTCTGGCTGCCGCGCGACGAGCTCACCACCAGGCGCCGGGTCGCGATCGGCGAGATGATCGAGCAGGCGGCCGACGGCAAGATCACCAACTGGTCGGTCGACCTTGGCGACGGCGATCTCGCTTTGGTCCGCTACACCCTCAACATCGACGCCAAGAGGCCGACGCCCGACGTCAAGGCGCTCGACAAGAGGCTCGACGAGATGGTGCGCGGCTGGGTGCCGAGCGTCGAGGAGGCGCTTGGCGGGATCGTCGGGGCGGGGCGCGCCACCAGGCTCGCGCTCACCTATCTCGACCAATTCCCCGAAGGCTATCGAATCCGCACCGGCCCCCAGGACGCGGCCAGGGACGTGGTCTGCCTGTCGGGCCTCGAGGATACAGGCGCGCGCGACGTTCGCCTGTTCCGCCGCGACAGCGACGCCGACGACCGGCTCCACCTCAAGACCTACCGGATGGGCGCGATCATCCCGCTGTCCGAAGCGGTGCCGGTGTTCGAGAATTTCGGCTTCCGGGTGCTCGACGAGGTGCCGACCCCGGTCGGCCGCGCCGGCGCCACCGGCTACGTCCACGATTTCGATCTGCAGATGCCGGGCAATGGCGATGCCTCGGCGGTGCTGAAGCGCGCCGCTCTGGTCGAGCGGGCGGTCGCCGACGTGCTCGAGGGCAAGGGCGAGAACGACCCGTTCAACCAGCTCATCGTCTCGGCCAGGCTCGAGCCGCGCGAGGTGATGCTGTTCCGCGCCTGGTTCCGCTATCTGCGCCAGACCGGCCTTGCTTATTCTTTGGTCACCGTCGTCGACGCGCTGCGCCGGGCGCCGGAGGTCACCAAGGGCCTGATCGCCTTGTTCGACGCGATGCACGATCCGGCGGCGGCGGAGCCGCGCGACGAGGCGGTCAAGGCGGCGGAGAAGAAGATCGACAAGGGCCTCGCCAATGTCGCGGCGATCGACGAGGACCGGATCCTGCGCCGGATCCGCGGTGTCATCGCGGCGACTTTGCGCACCAACGCCTTCGCGCCGTCGGGTCGCGAGGCGCTCGCCTTCAAGCTCGATTCGGCGTCCGTGCCCGGCCTTCCGGCGCCGGTGCCGTGGCGCGAGATCTGGGTCTATTCGCCACGCATCGAGGGCATCCACCTGCGCGGCGGCCCGATCGCCCGCGGCGGCCTCAGATGGTCCGACCGGCGCGACGATTTCCGCACCGAGGTGCTCGGCCTGATGAAGGCGCAGGTGGTCAAGAATGCGGTGATCGTGCCGACGGGCGCCAAGGGCGGCTTCTACGCCAAGCAATTGCCGCCCGCCGCCAACCGCGACGCCTGGTTCGCCGAAGGGACCGAATCCTACCGGGTCTTCATCCGCGCTCTGCTTTCGGTCACCGACAATATCGTCGGGTCGAAGGTGGTCCACCCCCAGGGCGTCGCCATCCGCGACGCCGAGGATCCCTATTTCGTCGTCGCCGCCGACAAGGGCACGGCGACCTTCTCCGACGTCGCCAACGCGATCGCGATCGAGCGCGGCTTCTGGCTCGGCGACGCCTTCGCCAGCGGCGGCTCCAACGGCTACGACCACAAGGCGATGGGGATCACCGCCAGGGGCGCCTGGGTCTCGGTCCAGCGCCATTTCCGCGAGCTGGGCATCGACGTCCAGAAGCAGCCGATCCGGGTCGCCGGCGTCGGCGACATGTCGGGCGACGTGTTCGGCAACGGCATGCTTTTGTCCAAGGCGCTGAAGCTGGTCGCGGCCTTCGACCACCGCCACATCTTCCTCGATCCCGATCCCGATCCGGCCAGGAGCTGGAAGGAGCGCAAGCGGATGTTCGGCCTCGCGCGCTCGTCCTGGGCCGACTACGACAAGAGCCTGATCTCGAAGGGTGGCGGAGTCTTCCCGCGCAGCCAGAAATCGATCCCGCTCAGCGCGGAGGTTCGCGCCATGCTCGGCATCGAGGCCGAGCAGATCGAGCCCGCAGCCTTGATCACCTTCATTCTCCTGGCCCAGGTCGACCTCCTGTGGTTCGGCGGCATCGGCACCTACGTGAAGGCCAGGAGCGAGAGCCACGCCGAAGTCGGCGATCCCGGCAACGACGCGATCCGGGTCAACGCCGCCGATCTCAAGGTCAAGGCGATCGGCGAGGGCGCCAATCTCGGCATCACCCAGGCGGCGCGGATCGAGTTCAGCCGGCAAGGCGGGCGCATCAACACCGACTTCATCGACAATTCAGCGGGCGTCGATTGCTCGGACAATGAGGTCAACATCAAGATCCCGCTCAACCGGGAGATGACCGAAGGCAGGCTCGGCTTCGAGGAGCGCAACGGCCTGCTCGCCGAGATGACCGAGGAGGTCGGCGAGATCGTGCTCGAGGACAATCGCCTGCAGACGCTTGCGCTGTCGATCGCCGAGCGCGGCGGCGCCCGGGCGCTGCCGCAACTGGTCCGGGTGATCGAGATCCTCGAGGAGAGCGGCAAGCTGAACCGCGCCGTCGAGGGGCTCGACAGCAATGAGGAGCTGCTCCGCCGCGGCCAGCAGAATCTCGGCCTGACCCGGCCCGAGCTGGCGGTGCTGCTGTCGACCGCCAAGATGCGGCTTCAGACCGCGATCGAGATGGCCAGGTTCACCGACGATCCGACGCTCGTCCCCGAATTGTGCAACGCCTTCCCGGCCGCGATGCGCGAGCGGCACGGCGATGCGATCCGCGCCCATCGCCTGAAGAAGGAGATCATCGCCACCAAGGTCGCCAACCGCTTCGTCAACCGGCTCGGCATCATCGCGCCCTTCGCCCTGACCGAGGAGGAGGGCGCCGCCTTCGGCCAGGCCGCCGCCGCCTTCCTCGCCGCCGAGCGGCTATTCCACATGGAGGCTTTGTGGACCGAGCTCGACGAGGCCGACATCCCCGAGCAGTGCCGGCTCGCTTTGTTCGAGCAGGCCTCGACGGGCCTCCAGATGCACATCGCCGACCTGCTCCGCTGCACCTCGCCGGACGTGGCGCCGGGCGAGATCGTCGCCTTGCTGACGCCGGGTCTCGAGAAATTGGAGGCGATGGTCGACGATCTGCTGCGGCCCGAGACGCGCGCGGAAGCTGGCAGCCTGCGCGCCGAATTGGACTCGATGGGCGCGCCCGAGGCGATCGCGCGCCGGATCGTGCGGCTGTTCGAGATGAACGGCGCGGTCGGGCTCGCCGTGCTCGGCCAGAAGCTCAAGGTCGACGAGATCCAGCTGACCCGCGCCTACACCAAATTGGGCGAGGCGCTGGGGCTCGACTGGGCCCAGCATGCCGCCAACAATTTCCAGGCGCGCGACCAGTGGGAGCGGCTGCTGACCGCCGGCCTTGCCCGCGACTTCGAGCAATTGCGGCTGGAGTTCATGGAGCGGCGCAAGTCGGACGATCCAAAGGCGGTGGTCGACAAATGGGTGGCGAGCCAGGGCCCGCGCATCGAGCAGTTCCGCCGCACGGTCGAGCGGGCGCGCACCGCGTCCGTCACCACCGCCCCGATGCTCGCCCAGATCGCCACGCAGGCAAGGGTGCTGCTCGGGCGTTAGCCTCCTTTTCCTCCCCTCGAAATCGAGGGGAGGAAAATTACCCGCTGCCGCTCCCGTAAGGCCGCGTGATCAGCTCGAGCAAATGGCCGTCCGGGTCCTCGAAATAGACGCCGCGGCCGCCGTCATGAGTGTTGATCTCGGCCGGCTTCGAGCGGGCGGGGTCGGCCCAATAGGTCAGACCCCGCTCTTCGATTCGCGCGAATGAAGCGTCGAACTCCGCCTCGCCGACGAGGAAGGCATAATGCTGCGGCGCGACCGGGCCGTCCTTCTGGTAGAAATCGAGCGACACCTTGTTGTCGAGGTCGACGACCAGGAAATGGTAGAAGGTCCGCGCCGGCGGCAGGCCGAGAATCTCGGTCATGAAGGCCGACGAGCGCGCCTTATCCGAGCACCAGATGATCGAGTGGTTGAGCTCGACGGTCATCATTGCCTCCCGCGTTCGAACAGCCAGACCCGGATCGCGCTGGCGAGGTTTGGCGGGTCCGGCGCGGCGATGCGCTCGGCGTCCAGCCTGGCCACGAGCGCGTTGAGCGGCAGCCGCTCCGCCGCTGCCGCATCGCGCAGCGCCGCCCAGAAGACCGGCTCCAGGCTGATCGAGGTCGCGTGGCCCGCGATCATGATCGAGCGCTTCACCGGTCCCATGGCTTTCTCGTCGGGGTTAGGGTTTTGGGATTGGGGGGTGGGGGGGGGGCCCCCCCCACCCCCCACCCCC
>DASYKV010000027.1:0-16189 GCA_035994965.1 Allosphingosinicella sp. | reverse complement strand
GGCCCGAGACGATCGCGCCCAGGATGCCGGACGGGATCAGATAATCCTCGCTCGTCGCGGCGAGGTCGGCCTGGCCGGCGGGGTCGGCGACCACCGCGAGATAGGGTGACGAGCCGGCCAGGCTGGAGCGCAATTCGGCAGCGATGGCGCCTTTGCCGGTCCAGCCGTCGACGAACACGATGTCTTGCGGATCGTGGCGCCCGGCGATCTGGCGGAGCGCCTCGCGGTCGATGCCGCGGTCGCGGATGATGCTGAGCGAATAATGGGCGGCGGCGACTCCCATCCGGCGCAGCGCGCGGCGCAGCAGCACGCCGATCGGCGTGCCCGCCCGCGCCAGCGAGGCGATGACGACCCGCGGCCGCCTTTCGGCGAGCGCACCGGCGAGGTCGGTGACGTCGCGGGCCAGGCGGGCGCCGTTGCGGGCCAGCGCGTCGCGGTAGAGCGCCAGATAGGCTTCGCCCGGGACATTCTCCTGCGGGATCATCTCGGAATAATGGCGCGCGCCGCTCTGGATCAGCCGCTCCTTGGCCGCGACGTCGGTCGGCGCGAGCGCGGCCGGCCTCATCAGGAATTGGACGTCGTCCGGATCGTAGCTGCCCGAAAAGGGCGCGAATGCGGGTTCGAGCGCTGCGATCATAAAGCCTCCAGCGTCGCCTTGCTCAGCTGCGAGCCCGCCGGCATCATCGCATAGTCGCACAGGGCCATATAGGGCGCGTCCGACAGGCTGTCGCCGATCCCGATCACCGGCGCGTCGGGATGAAGCGACCTCAGGCGCCGCAGCAGCGCGCGCACCGCATGGGCCTTGCCGAGGAAAGGCGGCATCAAGGCGGCATTGTTGCCGTTGCGGTGGATCGTCCAGTCGCCGGGCACCATTGGCGCGACCCGGTCGAGCAGGGGATCGAGCAGGGTCTCGTCGCCCTCGGGGTCCTTGAGCAGCAGATAGAGGTCGGTGCCGCCCTCGGCGAGGATTCGCACCGTCACCCTGCTCCCCTGCGCCGCCTCCGCCAGAGCGGCGAGCATCGGCTTGTGCGGCGCCGCGCGCGCGGCGATCTGCGCGGCCCAGTCCGCATCGACCGCGCCCTCTTCGTCGAGGATGACGCCGCCATGGGCGCAGATCGCGGCGCCATAGGCGATGCGGACGCGGCTCAGCGCGTCGTGGCTGCGGCCGGTGACTGGCACGACCAGGGCGGCCTCGCCGAGCCATGACAGGAAGGCCGACTGGCGCGGCGTCGCGAAGCCGAGCGCGCCGCCGTCGCGGCCGAAGCCAAGCGCCGTCAGCGCGGCTTCCGGCACGTCGGGCGGGCATTTGCGCAGGGTCTGGAACAAGGTGTCGTCGAGATCGACCAGGACTATCGCGCGCACGGCCGCTCCCCTTCGAAAAAGAGGATTGTCGCGTCCAAGGCGTCGACCAGCTCCGGGTCCACGCTTCCTGGCGGGGTTTCGTGACAGATGATCGTGCGGCGGCCGTCGCCCGCGGCGGCATTGTAGAGATAATTGGCGACGCCCGCCCCGTAATTGTCGCGAAAGCGCAGCGCCGAGGCAATCGGCCCGCCGACCCGCACCGGGCTGCGCGACGCCGCCTGGACGACGACGTCATGGCCCTCTTGCTCCAGCCGCTCGGCGAGGAGGAAAGGCGGATAGGTGAATTCGCCGGTCCCGACGATGCGCAGCTTCGCGCCGGGTGCGAGGTTGGGCACCTCGGGCAGTACGAACGGGCCGGTGGCGCCGAGCCGGCCGAAATCCACTTCGGGCATGATTCCGAAGGCGTGGGCGGCGAGAGGGGCGGGTTCGGCGTCCGTGGGCGCCTGCCCGGCCTGCCAGCGAAGCGATCCATTGAGCAGGCTGACGCTGTCGGCGGGCCTCGGCAGCCGCGCCAGCCAGTCCGAGCCGCCGGACCAGTCGGTGAGCGAGACGGCCACGATCCGCTCGACCCCGGGCAGCATCGCGGTCAGCGCCCGCGCGAGATTGGCGAGCGTGGTCCCGGTCGAGACCTCGTCGTCGACCAGCACCAGCGAGCGGACCGCGCCCAGATCGACATTGCGGGGCCGGTAGATGAGGTGGCTGGCGGCATGGCTGTGCGGCTCGTCGAAGCGGCAGAGCAGGGGATGGTCGCCCTGCTGGCGCGTGGAATGGACGAAGGCGGCCTCGCGCCCGAGCCGGACCAGCTCCTCGTGCACGCTCTGGCCGAGGCAGACTGCGGTCTCGGCAAGGCCGATCGCCAGCATCGGCCCGGGCAGGTCCGCCGGAATCAGCCCGGCCAAATCCCGAGCCGCCGCGCGCATCGCCGACGGGCGCACGGGCAGGTGCCGGCCGAGCAATTTCGAGACGATCAGGAAGGAGCGCCGCGCATTGCGCCGCACCGCGAAGGCGCAGAGCTGATCGAGCGGCCTCAGGCTGCGCGCGACGTCGAGATGCAGCGTCCCGCCCGGCAAGGGGATGGCGACGGGGCCCGTTGCGGGCGGCGTGACGGCGGCGCTGCTCATATCAGCCGCGCGCTGTAGCGTGAGGGAGGCGCCAAGTCGCCAGAATCATTGAACGAGGCAGTCGAGCCCCCGCTCAGGCCTCGCACTTGATCCGGTAGATGTAGGACCGCGCCTCGCGGACGATGTCGGCCCGGCCGCGCGCCGCGCCGGCGCCGCCGAGCTGCGCCTCGATTCCGACCGTGCCGAGGAAAGCGCGGACGAGCGCGCCCTTGACTCCGAAATTGATGTTCTCGGCATTGCTGCCGCCCTCGCGGACGCGCTCGACGTTAAGCGATGCGTGGACGATGCCGACCACCAGGCCCGACTGGTCGAGGATCGGCCCGCCGCTGTTTCCGCTCGCGATCGGCGCGCTGAACTGGACGACGCTGGTGTCGTTGCCGATCCCGCACAGCGCCGAGATGTTGCCCGCCGTCGCCTGCGGCCCCGAGCCGAGCAGGCCCTGCAGGGGGAAGCCCAGGACCATGATGTCCTCGCCGAGATGCACTTCGGCGGGGTCGCGGAAGCGGGCGGAGGCGGCGAGAGTCCGGTCGATCCGGAGCAAGGCGATGTCGTTGCGCGGATCGGAGAAGACGATCTCGGCCGGCGCGGTCAATTTGTCGCTTGCGACCTCGACCGTCCGCGCGCCGTCGATGACGTGGAAATTGGTGAGGACATGGCTCGCATCGACGGCGAAGCCGCTCCCCGAAAAGGAGCTGCCGGGCGGCGGCCGCCGGTCGTCGCCGCGATGATCGGGCCCGGGCCGGTCCTGGCGGGCGGGGACGGGGACCGGCAGATCGAGGCCGAGCGCGGTGTTGAGCGCGGCCATGCCGCCGGTGAAGCCCTGGCCGCTCGCGCACAGCCGCCATTCCGTCCCCCGCCGGTAGATCTCGACCATGACCAGGGCCGCCTCGCCGCGGTCCGCGCAATCGAGCCGGAAGCGGCTTTGCCCGAGATCGACGCCGATCAGCCCGAAATCGCGGAAGGTGAGGCCGGAGCCGACGCCGCTCCTGATGTGGAGGACGAGCAGCAGCCGTTCGACCTCGGCCGGAAGCCCGGCCAGCTCGACGGTGAGCGCGCCGTCGGTGCCGTAGCCGGTTCCGGGCCTGAGCTCGCGCGCGCCGATGTCGAGCGGGGCGAAGGCCTGCGAGACCCGCCGCGCCGCATCGAGCGCCACCAGGGTCGCGCCGAGCTCGCGCGCGAGGCTGTCGAGCCTGGGCCCTTCGAGGCGCAAGCTGAGCGACCCGCCGAGGATCGGGACGCGCTGGCCGGGGACGAGCTCAGCCATGGCCCCGGCCGCGCCGCTCAGACGCTGACGCCGAACGAGCGGGCGAGCGGGCCGAGGCCGCCGCCGAAGCCCTGGCCGATCGCCTTGAACTTCCATTCCCCCCCGTGGCGGTAGAGCTCGCCGAAGATCATCGCGGTCTCGGTCGAGGCGTCCTCGCTGAGGTCGTAGCGCGCGACCTCCTTGCCGCCCTCGCCGTTGACCACCCTGATGAAGGCGTTCTGCACCATGCCGAAATTCTGCCGCCTTTGATCCGCTTCGTAGATGGTCGCGGCGAAGCTGATCTTGGCGACGTTGGCGGGGAGCCGGTCGAGGGTGACGACGATGACCTCGTCGTCGCCCTCGCCCTGGCCGGTCAGATTGTCGCCCTGGTGGACGACCGCGCCATCGCCGCCCGTCAGATTGTTGAAGAAGACGAAGTCCGACGTGTTGCGGATCTTGCCGTCCTCGCCGAGCACGAACACGGATGCGTCGAGATCGAACGCGGCGCCGTCGGTGACGCGCATGTCCCAGCCGAGCCCAATGCGCATCGTGCGCATGTCGGGCGCTTCCTTGCTCAGGCTGACATTGCCGCCCTTGGTGAGTGAAACCGTCACGGAGAAGCTCCCGTCTGCTAGCTGGCGTTGACGCCGAAATTGCGCGCGAGCGGGGCGAGCCCGCCCTGGAAGCCCTGGCCGACGGCGCGGAACTTCCATTCGGCGCCGTGGCGGTAGACCTCGCCGAAGATCAGCGCCGTCTCGGTCGAATAATCCTCGCTGAGGTCGTAGCGGGCGATCTCCTTATTGTCCGAATCGTTGACGATGCGGATGAAGGCGTTCTGGACCATGCCGAAATTCTGCTTGCGGTTGTCGGCGTCGTGGATGGTGGCGGCGACCGCGATCTTCTGAATGTCGGCGGGCACCCGGCTGAGGTCGACCTTGATCGCCTCGTCGTCGCCCTCGCCCTCGCCAGTCAAATTGTCGCCGGTATGCTCGACCGAGCCGTCCGAGGATTTGAGCTGGTTGTAGAAGATGAAATCGTGGTCGCCGCGGACCTTGCCGCCCTCGTTGAGCAGGAAGGCGCTGGCGTCGAGATCGAAATCGGCGCCGTCGGTGGCGCGGGTGTCCCAGCCCAGGCCGATCAGGATCTTGGTGAGTCCCGGCGCTTCTTTCGACAGGCTGACATTGCCGCCCTTCGCAATACTGATCGACATCTTCTTCTCCTGCTTGCTGTCGCCCGGCCGCTCAGGCGGTCGGGGCCGTGTCCTGCTTCGAGTCTACGTCTTTTGGATGGCGGCGGTTGTGGCGGATCGACCAGTAGAGCGAGGCGCCGATCAGCACCGCGCCGATCAGCCCGGTCACCGCCTCCGGCACCTCGTAGCGTGCCGAGATCAGCATGATCGCGGCCAGCGCGAGGATCGCCCAGAACGCGCCATGCTCCAGATAGCGATATTGGGCGAGCGTGCCCCGATCGACGAGCATGATCGTCATCGAGCGCACGAACATCGCGCCGATGCCGAGGCCGAGCGCGATCACGAAGATGTTGTTCGAGAGCGCGAACGCCCCGATCACCCCGTCGAACGAGAAAGCGGAATCGAGCATGTTGAGATAAAGGAAGCCCGCCAGGCCCGAACGCACCACCGTACCGGTGACCGCGTGGGTGACCTCGTCCTCGGGCTCGAGCAGCGAATTGATCGCCTCGACCAGGATGAAGGCGAGCAGGCCGAAAATTCCGGACAGGATCAGGGTCGGCCCCTCTTCGTGCGGCAGCAGATAGGACATCCCGACCAGCGCGATCAGGACGAGCCCTATCTCCAGCGCCTCGACCGAGGCGAAGCGGCTCAGCCGTTTCTCGATGATCTCGATCCAGTGATCCTCTTTGTCCTGATCGAAGAAGAATTTGAGTCCGACCATGGCGAGGAAGGCGCCGCCGAAGCCCGAAATGCCGACATGCGCGGCGGTGATGATGCGCTCATATTCTTCCGGGTTGGTCGCCGCGAGCTTGACCGTTTCGACCGGGCCGAGCCCGGCCGCGACCGCGACGATGACGAGCGGGAAGACGATGCGCATGCCGAACACGGCGATGACCATGCCCCAGGTCAGGAAGCGCTTGCGCCAGATCGGCTCCATATCCTCGAGCACGGTCGCGTTGACCACCGCATTGTCGAACGACAGCGAGACTTCGAGCACGCCCAGGATGAGCACGATCCAGACGACGCCGAGCGTGCCGGCCACCGTCCCGGTCGTCGACCAGCCGAGCCACGCCGCGAGAGCGAGGCAGACGGCCGTAAACAGCAACGAACCCGTATAATATTTGCGGATCACCCGATTTTCCCCTTGTGAAACCTACTAGTCCTTG
Organism: Allosphingosinicella sp.; assembly: GCA_035994965.1. Lineage (GTDB taxonomy): Bacteria > Pseudomonadota > Alphaproteobacteria > Sphingomonadales > Sphingomonadaceae > Allosphingosinicella. The sequence continues at coordinate 10,108 of DASYKV010000027.1, read as the reverse complement.
CTGCCCGCGACCCAGCGCATGCCCCAATCATGGGCGCGGTCGAGCTCGCTCTGGTCGCGATAATATTCGACGATCCGGGTCGCCTTCAGCGTTCCGCCGACATTCTCCAGCATGACCACGCCGCACAGGCGCTGGTTGTTGCGGCCCTCGGTCATGCGGACCTCGATCGGCGGCTGATCGGGCATGGTCACGGTGACGACGCCGTCGGTCGCCTGCCAATTGGGGACTCCGTCATAGATGTTGGCGAAGATGGCGATGCGCTTGATCCACTGCCATTCGGCGCCGTTGATCCGCATCGTCTCGCCCTTGCTGACGTCGCCGGTGCGGTCGTCGCCGTCGAGCTGGATGAAGGGTGGATCGCGGAAGGCGCCGAACTGGCGGCCGAGCGCCTGGACGACGCCCTTCTGGCCGTCCGACATCTCGACCAGGCAGCCGAGATCCAAATCGATCGCGGTGCCGCCGCCGAAGAAGCTCTTCTTGCCGCGCGTCCAGTTGAGGTTGACGACGATCTCGCCGAAGCTCGACCCCTTCTTCTCGAGGCTGATCGCCTGGCCCTTCTTCTCCAGGCTGACCTTGGAGAGGCTGATCGGCGCGGCGGCCGGCGGCGGGGGAGGAGGCGCCGCGGCCGCAGGAGGGGGAGGCGGCGGCGGCGCGGGCGCGGGCTCGTCGGCGACGTCGATTCCGAGCGAGCGGGCGAGCGGGCCGAGGCCGCCGTTGAAGCCTTGGCCAACGGCGCGGAACTTCCATTCATTGTTGCGCTTGTAGAGCTCGCCGAACGTCATCGCCGCTTCGCTCGCGCCCTGCAGCTCGGGCTTGTAGGAGGCGAGCGCGGCACCCGCCTGGTCCTTCACCTCGATGCTGGCATTGGAGAGCGCGGCGAGCGTCTTGCCCTTGTCGACGGTCACGCAGAAGACGATCTTCGCCACGTCCGCCGGCAGCTTGCCGAGCGCGACCTCGAACGTGCCGCCGGCGCCCGTCTGCGGCGAGAACCTGACCGCATCGCCGCCGCCCAGGGCCTGGTTGAAGAACACCATGTCATGGTCGCCGCGAACCTTGCCAGTCTCGGCCAGCAGATAGGCCGAGGCGTCGGCCTCGGTCCCCGCCGGCGCCGCATAGCCCACCGCGACCACGACATCGGCCGCGCCGATGGCCGTATTCGCACCACGCTGAAGTTCCATGATCTCTCCGTCTCGCTGGATCAAAGCCGCGCCCGCAGGCGCAAGCGGCCGCCGCCGCCGTCATTCCTCGCCGCTACGTAGGGCAGCGCCGGGAAGCGGCGCAACTGCTTTTTCGGGCGGCTGGGGGGCAAATGGCGGAGCGGGAGGGATTCGAACCCTCGATACGCTTTTGGCGTATACTCACTTTCCAGGCGAGCGCCTTCGACCACTCGGCCACCGCTCCGCATGCACTGGAAGGCGGTCATCTAGTCAGGCTGCGGGCGGAGGGCAAGCTAGGCGGCGATGCGCCCGATCTCGGCCGCCAGAGCGATATCCTTTTCGGTGACGCCGCCGTCGCTGTGGGTCGAGAGCAATATGTCGACCTTGTTCCACACGTTCGACCATTCGGGATGATGGTCGGCCTTCTCGGCGGCGAGCGCGACGCGGGTCATGAAGGCGAAGGCGGCGCTGAAATCGGCGAAGACGAAGCGCCTGGCGATGCCGTTCCGCGCTCCATCGAACGTCCAACCCGGCAGGCCGGCCAGCGCCTCGTCCCGCTCCGCATCGCCCAGCACCGCCACGGCTCTTCCTCCTGCGCTTGTCCGCCTCTATGTCGCCTATCGATGGGGACGGGTCAAACCTATGCGCCGGACGCAGCGGCGATCGAGCGGCTCGCGGACGCGGCGATCGCGCGCCTGCCTGAGCGCTTCCGCCGCCATCTGACCAATGTCGTGCTCAGGATCGAGGATTTCGCCGACGACGAGGTGCTGGAAGCACTCGGCATCGAGGATCCGTTCGAGCTTTCCGGCCTCTATTCGGGCCGTTCGATGCGCGAGGAGAATAGCTGGGCCTCGGGCGAGCTGCCGCCGATGATCCATCTCTATCGCCTGCCCTTGCTCGACGAATGGGTGGAGACCGGGGTCGGCCTGGAGGACCTCATCACCCATGTCATCGTCCACGAAATCGGCCACCATTTCGGCTTCTCCGACGCCGACATGCACGCGATCGAGGACGCGCCGGAAGGTGGGGCCGGGTGAGCCTGCTCGCGCTCGCGGATGTCGCCTGCCTTCGCGGCGGCCGGCTTTTGTTCGAGGGGCTGGGCCTGGCGCTGGCGCCGGGCGGGGCGGCCCTGGTCGGCGGCCCCAACGGCGCCGGCAAATCCTCGCTGATCCGCCTTGCCGCCGGCCTGCTCCGGCCCGCCGCGGGCACGGTCGAACGGGCCGAGGCGGCGCTTGCCGACGAGCATCTCGCGCTCGACGAGCGCCAGCGGCTCGGCGCCGCGCTCGCTTTCTGGGTCGGCGACGCGGCTCCCGGCATCGCGGCGATGGGCCTCGCCCCGCTCGCCAACGTGCCGGTGCGAATCCTGTCGACGGGGCAGCGCAAGCGCGCCGCGCTGGCGCGGGTGGTGGCGTCGGGCGCGCCCTTGTGGCTGCTCGACGAGCCCGCCAACGGCCTCGACGGCGACGGGCAAAAGCGGCTCGAAGCGGCGATGGCGGCGCACCGCGCGGCCGGCGGCGCGGTCCTCGCCGCCAGCCACCAGCCGCTCGGCCTGCCCGGTGCGCAATCGGTGATGCTGGGATGACCGCCCTCATCTTTCGCGAGCTTCGCCTCGCCGCGTCGGGCGGCGCCTTCGCGCTGCCGCTGATCTTTTTCCTGCTCGTGGCGACCCTGTTCCCGTTCGCGGTCGGGCCGGACGGACCTTTGCTGGCGCGGACTGGCGGCGGCGCCTTGTGGATGGCGGCGTTGCTCGCGGCCTTGCTTCCGGTCGACCGGCTGGTCGAGCCCGACCGCGCCTCGGGCGTGCTCGACCAGCTCAGCCTCCGCGGCCATGCCGAGGAAAGTGTCGCGCTCGCCAAGCTCGCCGGCCATTGGCTGAGCTTCGGCCCGCCTTTGATGCTCGCCGCGATCCCGGCCTCCGCGCTGATGAAGCTGCCGGGTGACGTGCTGACGCGGCTCGAGCTCGGGCTGCTCGTCGGCACGCCGGGCCTTGCCGCCTTGACGCTCGGCGTCGCCGCCTTGACCGCGGGGCTGAGGCGAAGCGGCGCGCTCGCCGGCCTGCTGATGCTGCCGCTGGCGGTGCCTTTGCTGATCTTCGGCGCCGGCTATGTCGGGCGCGGCGACGAGAGCGGGGCGCTGCAATTGCTTGGCGCGGTGTCGCTGCTGCTCGTAGCCGGCGCGCCCTTCGCGGCCGGCGCCGCGATCCGCGCTAGCCGGGATTAGACCAGCGCGCGAAGATCGCGGTCGGCAGCAGCAGGCCGCGGGCTTCCTCCCGCACCGCCATGTCGCCGCATTCGACCTTGCCGCCGAGATCGCCGAGCGCCTGGCTGAGCATCTCGCCGACCGCCAGCGCCGACATCCGCACCGCATAGACGGTGAGGACGAGGAAGCGGCTGTCGGCGTCGAGCAACTTTCGGCAATCGGCGATCAGGCCGGGAAGGCCCTCCTCCAGCCGCCAGATCTCGCCCGCCGGGCCGCGTCCGAATTTGGGCGGATCGAGGATGATGCCGTCATAGCGCCGGCCGCGCCGGACCTCGCGCGCGACGAACTTCGAGGCGTCGTCGACCAGCCAGCGAACGGGCAAATCGGCCATGCCGGAGAGCGCGGCATTGGCCTTGCCCGCCTCGACCGACTTCTTCGAGGCGTCGACATGGGTGAGCCGAGCCCCCTTGGCCGCCATCGCCAGCGTGCCGACGCCGGTATAGCCGAACAGGTTGAGCGCCTCCGATCCTTCACCCAGCCGCTCGCGCATCCACGCCCATTGCGGCGCCATGTCGGGGAAGAAAGCGAGGTGGCGAAAGGGCGTCGCCTGCGCGCGGAATTTCACCTCTTCCCAAGCCAGGTCCCAGCCCTCGCGCGGCACCGGCCGGGCGAAGCTCCAGCGGCCGCCGCCCTCCTCGTCCGAGCCGGGAATGAACTCCCCGTCCGCATCCCACTCCGCCGAGGCCGGCGCCCACAAGGCCTGCGGCTCGGGCCGGATGAACCGGTAGCGGCCGTAGCGCTCCAGCTTGCGGCCATGGCCGGAATCGACCAGCCCGTAATCGGCCCAGGGCTCGGCGACGAGGGTGTGGAGGGTGGAGACAGTCACGGCCTGCTCCCTCTCCCATTTGGGGAGAGGGTCGGGGCGAGGGAAGGAAGGAGGAGGACAGGCTCGGCGGCCGTGCCCTCACCCTCCCACCGCTTCGCGGCGGGCCCCTCCCTCTCCCCTAAAGGGAGAGGGATTTTCACGCCGCCCGCGCCGCTGGCATGCCGATGGTCGCGCTCGCTCTGGCGCCGGCGAGGATTTTCGCGCCCGCCGCGCGGATCTGGTCGAGCGTCACCGCCTCGAGCTGGCCGACCAGCTCCGAAGGCTCGACCAGCCGGCCGTGCAAGGCGAGCTGGCGCGCGACATAGGCCGCCTGGCCCCAGGAGGATTCGAGCGACATCAAGAGGCCGGCCTTGGCCTGGGCCAGCGCCCGGTCGCGCTCGCGCGGCGTGGCGGTCGCCGCCGTCTCGGCCACCACCTCGCCGATCAAAGCCGCGGCGGCCGCCGCCTCGCGCCGCGCCGTCGCCGCGTAGAAATAGAAGAGGCCCGAATCGCGGTGGCCGGCGAGCGCGGCCCAGATCGAATAAGCCAGGCCCCTTTCCTCGCGCACAGCCTGGAACAGGCGCGACGAAGCGCCGGCGCCGACGATGTCGGCGAACAGGCGGGCGGCGTGGAAATCCTCGTCGAGCAGGGCCGGCGCCGAATAAGCCGCGGCGAGATGCGCCTGATCGGCCCGCGCGCCGCCGGCGCGGACGCCGCCGGCGAAGCGCGCCGCCTCGGGCGCCGGGGTCGCGCCCTCGGGCAGGCCGGCGAAGCGCGTCTCGGCGAGCGCGACCAGCGCATCATGGTCGACCTTGCCGGCGGCGACCAAGGCGAGGCTGCCGGCGCGGTAATGGCCGGTGCGCCAGTCGCCGAGATCGTCGGCCGAGATGGCGGCGATGCTGGCCTCGTCGCCGAGGATCGAGCGGCCGAGCGGCTGGTCCGGGAAAGCGGCCATCCACAGATCGTCGAAGATGATGTCGCTCGGCGTGTCGCGCGCCTCGCCCAGCTCCTGGAGCACGACCTCCTTCTCGCGGCCGAGGTCGGCGGGATCGAAATGCGGCCTCAGCACCATGTCGGAGAGCAGCTCGAGCCCAAGCGGGAGATGCTCGGCGAGCAAGGCGGCGGTGAAGCTGGTGCCGTCGCGTTCGGTACAGGCGTTGAGATCGCCGCCGACATCCTCGATCGCTTCGCTGATCTCGCGCGCCGAGCGGCCGCCCGCGCCCTTGAACACCATATGCTCGAAGAGGTGGGCGATGCCGTTGACCCGCGCCGGCTCGTGGCGTGAGCCCGCCTCGGCGTGGAGGCCGACCGCGACCGTCTCGACGCCCGGCATCGTCCGGCTGGCGACCTTGAGGCCGCTCTCTAGGATGGTGAGCTTCATCATGGGAAAAGCGGATTTAGGCGCTCAGGGCTCCGGCGGCAACTTTGGCGCGTTCCGTTTCCTGAGCGCCAGCACGTAGATCACCGCCGCGGCGATCGCGAAGAAGAACCATTGCAGCGCGTAGAGCATGTGGTTGTTGGGGATATTCTCGATGCTGGTCGGCTGGCTCGGCGCCAGCGGCGGGGAGGCGGTGGCGGCGGTCAGGGTCACCGGACCGTCGCCCTCGACCGGGCCGAGATGGCCGGCGACGATGCCGCCCAGCGAGAGCCGCCGAACCGCGTCGGGCCGGTTCGCCCAGCCGGCATTGACCCGGATCCGCCCGGCCAGGCCAGCCGCGCCTGGCCGGCAGGGGATTACATAGACCTGGCCCGGAACGTCGCCGGCGCTGCGCCCGGCGTGGATGTCGGGCGCGACGTCGCGCGCGTCGCAGCTGATCAGCACTCGGCGGAAGGAGAGCGGCGGCACCGGGCCGTCGCCGTCGAGCAGCGGATCGAGATCGACGACGGGCAGCGCGGCGGCGCCAGCATATTCGGCGAGCAGCCGCTCCTTCCAGGCCGCGCGCTGGAGCTGCCAGATGCCGAGCGCGATCATCGCCGCCACCGCCCCGGCGACGAAGATCGTCGGCAGGAGCGGCAGCCGCCTCATTCCTCGTCCGCGATCCGGCCCTCGCGCGCGCGGTGCCGATATTCGAGCGCGAGCAGCAGGCCCTTGGAGAGGCGCAGCAGGCCGATGGTGAGGATGGTGGCGAAGGGCAGCCACAGGAGGACGTGCAGCCACCAGGGCGGGGAGGCGCCGAGCTCGAGCCAGATGGCGAGGCCGACGGTCAGCCCGCCGACGATGAAGATCAGGAAGGCCGCGGGTCCGTCGCCGACGTTGAAGCCGGAATAATCGAGCCCGCAGGCGCGGCATTTCGGCGCGAAGGACGCGAGGCCCGAATACAGGGTCTTGGCGCCGCAGCGCGGGCACAGGCCCTTGAGCGCGACGAGGGCGGGATGTGGGCCGGGCTCGATCATCTCGTCATTCCGGCGAAAGCCGGAATCTCACTCCTTCCGGAAGGCAAGGAGATTCCAGCTTTCGCTGGAATGACGGGGGTTCCGTCCCGGCCTTAGTGATAGACCGCGCCCCAGCCGCCCCAGACGTAGATGCACAGGAACAGGAACAGCCAGACCACGTCGACGAAATGCCAATACCAGGCCGCCGCCTCGAAGCCGAAATGCTGCCTGGGCGTGAAATGGCCCTTATAGGCGCGGACCAGGCAGACGATCAGGAAGATCGTGCCGATGATGACGTGGAAGCCGTGGAAGCCAGTCGCCATCATGAAGGTCGAGCCGTAGATATTGGCATTGTCGCCGACGAACATGAAGGGCGCGTGCATATATTCATAGGCCTGGATCGAGGTGAACAGCAGGCCGAGCCCGATCGTGCACCACAGGCCCTTGATCAGCCCCTCGCGATGGCCGTTGATCAAGGCATGGTGGGCCCAGGTGACGGTGCAGCCCGAGCAAAGCAGGATCAGGGTGTTGAGCAAAGGGAAGCCGAACGGGTTGAGCACGTGCATGCCCTCGGGCGGCCAGACGCCGCCGACCGAGGGAGCTGCCGCGGGGAACAGAGCCGAGGCGAAGAAGGCCCAGAACCAGGCGACGAAGAACATCACCTCGGACGCGATGAACAGGATCATTCCGTAGCGCAGGTGCAGCTGGACGATCGGCGTGTGATCGCCGCCATGGGCCTCGCGGATGACGTCGGCCCACCAGCTGAACATGGTGAAGGCGATGCCGATCAGGCCGGCGATGATCACATAGGCGCCGGCCGCATTGCTGTGCATCCACAGCACCATGCCGGCGAAGAAGGCCAGAGCCGAGATCGCGCCGATCAGCGGCCAGATGCTCGGATTGACGATATGATATTGGTGGGTCTTCGATCCGGCCATCTCATCTTCCTCTGCGTTCCCCGGCGAAGGCCGGGGTCCAGCCCGGCGCTCGTCTGGGCCCCGGCTTTCGCCGGGGAACTTGGGGGTGTCTAGCTTCCGTCCGGGCGCCGGTCCACCGGGTAAAAGGTGTAGGAAAGGGTGATCTCGCTGATGTTGCGCGCGTCGGGATCGTCGAGGATCGCCGGGTCGACGTAGAAGGTCACCGGCATCTGCACCTCCTGCCCGGGCGCGAGCGTCTGCTCGGTGAAGCAGAAGCACTGGATCTTGGTGAAATAGCGGCCGGCCTGGCTCGGCGTGACGTTGAAGGTCGCCTGGCCGGTCACCGCGTGCCGCGATTCGTTGCGCGCGGTGTAGAGCGCGATGTTGCGCGCGCCGATCGGCACGCTGCGGCGCACGTCGACCGGCCGGAATTGCCAGGGCAGGCCGGACGTATTGGCGTCGAAGCGGATGTCGATCGTCCGGCCTATGGCGCCCGGCGCGGTTCCGCCCTCGGCGCGCTGGGGCGTGCCCGCAAAGCCGGTCAGCTCGCAAAAGACGCGGTAGAGCGGCACGCTGGCGAAGGCCAGGCCGGTCATTCCGAAGACGAGGAGGCCGAGCAGCAGGGCGGTGCGCGTCGTCCGCCTCATCCCTTCATCCCCATCTTGGCGATGCTGATCGCATAAACGAGGATGACGAAGGCGCCGAGCAGCACCGCCATGATGATGGCGCGGCTGCGCTGGCGGCGGCGGACCTCGTCCTGCTCGGCCGGAGTCATGCGCCGATCCAGCGATCCGCCACCAGCGCGCCGAAGCTGGCGAACAGATAGAGGATCGAGAAAGCGAACAAGCTCTTCTCCGCCTTCATCGCCGCCGGCTCGACGGCGCGGCTGGCGAGGACCCGGACTGCGAGGAGGAGGAAAAAGGCGCTGAGCAAAGCGGCGGCCACGCCATAGACCGGCCCGGCGAGCCCGAGCGCCCAGGGCGCCAGCGCCGCGGCGGTCATCGGGATGGTGTAGAGCAGGATCTGGATCCGGGTCGCCTTCGCCCCGGCCACCACCGGCAGCATCGGCACGCCGGCCTTGGCATAATCGGAGCGCACGAACAGCGACAGCGCCCAGAAATGCGGCGGCGTCCACAGGAAGATCAGGGCGAACAAAAGCGCCGGCAGCATGGCGACGTCGCCGGTCGCCGCCGCCCAGCCGATCACCGGCGGGAAGGCGCCGGCGGCGCCGCCGATGACGATGTTCTGCGGCGTCCGCCGCTTCAGCCAGATCGTGTAGACGAAGACGTAGAACAGGATCGAGGCGGCGAGAATCGAAGCGGCGAGCCAGTTGGTCGCAACGCCCATCAGCACCACCGAGAAGAAAGCCAGGCCGACGCCGAAATGGAGCGCCGTCTGGCGGTCCATCCGGCCCGCGGGCAGCGGCCGCGACGCGGTGCGCTTCATCAGCGCGTCGATGTCCGACTCCCACCACATGTTGAGCGCCGCCGCGGCGCCCGCGCCCAAGGCGATGCACAGGATCGCGGTGAAGCCGAGCACGGCGGGGAGCTTCACCGGCGCGACCAGCAGGCCGGCGAGCCCGGTGAAGACGACGAGCGTCATCACCCTGGGCTTGGTGAGCGCCAGGAAATCCCGCCAGTCGGCGGTGAGGGCATAGCTTTGCGTCAGCGTCGCCATTTTCTCATTCCGTCATGCTGAACTTGTTTCAGCATCCATTTTTTCATTCGCGCCGGCCGTGGAGAGCCGGACATGGAGCCTGAAACGAGTTCAGGGTGGATTGCCGGCTGCGCCGTCAATCCACCTTCGGCAGCGTCTCGAACTGGTGGTAGGGCGGCGGGCTCGACAACGTCCATTCGAGCGTTGTCGCGCCTTCGCCCCATTGATTGTCCGGCGCCTTCTTGCCGGCGAACAGCGACCAGAAGACGTTGATGAAGAAGAAGACCATGCCGATCGCCATCACGATATAGCCGATCGTCGCGATATGGTTCCCCGGCGCGAACGCGTCCGCATAGCTCGGCGTGCGGCGCTGCTGCCCCTCCATGCCGAGGAAGTGCATCGGGAAGAACAGGATGTTCACGCCGATGAAGAAGAACCAGAAATGGAGCTTGCCGAGGATCTCGTTATACTGCTTCCCCCACATCTTCCCGAACCAGTAATGCCAGCCAGCGAACAGCGAGAAGACCGCGCCGAGGCTGAGCACGTAGTGGAAGTGGGCGACCACGTAATAGGTGTCGTGCATCACCGTATCGACGCCCGCATTGGCGAGCACGACGCCGGTCACGCCGCCGACCGTGAACATGAAGATGAAGCCGATCGCCCACAGCATCGGAGTCTCGAAGGTGAGGCTGCCGCCCCACATGGTGGCGATCCACGAGAAAATCTTGATGCCGGTCGGCACCGCGATCACCATCGTCGCCGCGGTGAAGTACATCTTGGTGTTCACGTCCATGCCGACGGTGAACATGTGGTGGGCCCAGACGACGAAGCCGATCACGCCGATCGCGACCATGGCATAGGCCATGCCGAGATAGCCGAAGACCGGCTTGCGGCTGAACGTCGCGATGATCTGGCTGACCATGCCGAAGCCCGGCAGGATC
>DASYKV010000026.1:0-13982 GCA_035994965.1 Allosphingosinicella sp. | reverse complement strand
CCTGCGCCCGCGCCGGCGTCGCGAGCGACAAGGCGGCCGCGCCGGCCATGGCGAGGCCGGCGGCAACGAGCGCCCGGGCCAGCCTCAGCCTCATTTGGGCGAGATCACGTTGACGTTGGTGCGGTTGTCGCCCTTGTCATATGTGTAGTCGGCCTTGACGCCGTTGTTGACCGTGCCGCCGCGCTCGACCTTCACCAGCCGCCCGCGCGCATCGTAGGTGTAGGTGACCGTCTCGTTCGCCACCGCGGCCGCCGCCGCCGCCAATGCCGCCGCCGCCAGCGCCGCCTTCCTGCCGTGCCTCATCGCCGCCCCCTTTCGACCGCCCCGATTCGAGTCGAGTCTTGCCGAAACATAGATGATTGCGGTTGCCGGGGCGAATTTTTCTTGGATCTTACTTTGGGACAACTTAAACTGTTGAGCCGAAATCTTCGTGAAGCCTGAATAAAGTATTGATCCTCGCGCGCCCCGGCGCGGAGCGCCCGCCCCCTGGCGGCCGTGTTCCCCCGCTTACCCCCGCCCTTGCAACCTCCCGCGCCGGGCCTAAAAGCGGGGCAGCGCATCGCAGGGGCCGCCATGACCGCCAAGTCCGCCTACAAGATCATCGATCACAGCTACGACGTGATCGTCGTCGGCGCCGGCGGGGCCGGGCTTCGCGCGGCGATGGGGGCGGCGCAGGGGGGGCTCAAGACCGCCTGCATCACCAAGGTGTTTCCGACCCGCTCGCATACGGTGGCGGCGCAGGGCGGGATCTCCGCTTCGCTCGGCAACATGGGCGCGGATCACTGGACCTGGCACATGTACGACACGGTCAAGGGGTCGGACTGGCTCGGCGACCAGGACGCGATCGAATATATGGTGCGGGAAGCCCCGGCGGCGGTCTACGAGCTTGAGCATGCCGGCGTGCCCTTCTCGCGCACCGCCGAGGGCAAGATCTACCAGCGCGCCTTCGGCGGCATGATGCAGAATATGGGCGAGGGGCCGCCCGCCCAGCGCACCTGCGCCGCCGCCGACCGCACCGGCCATGCCATGCTGCACGCGCTCTACCAGCAGAGCCTGCGCTACGACGCCGATTTCTTCATCGAATATTTCGCGCTCGACCTGATCATGGACGCCTCGGGCGCGTGCCGCGGCGTGGTCGCGCTCTGCCTGGAGGACGGGTCGATCCACCGCTTCCGGGGGCATTCGACCGTGCTTGCGACGGGCGGCTACGGCCGCTGCTATTTCACCGCGACCTCGGCCCACACCTGCACCGGCGACGGCGGCGGCATGGTACTTCGCGCCGGCCTGCCGCTGCAGGATTGCGAGTTCGTCCAGTTCCACCCGACCGGCATTTACGGGGCGGGCGTGCTGATCACCGAAGGCGCGCGCGGCGAGGGCGGCTACCTCACCAATTCGGAGGGCGAGCGCTTCATGGAGCGCTATGCGCCGTCAGCGAAGGACCTGGCGAGCCGCGACGTCGTCTCTCGCTCGATGGCGATCGAGATGCGCGAGGGCCGCGGCGTCGGCCCGCACAAGGACCATATCTTCCTCCACCTCGATCATATCGCGCCGGAGATCCTGGCCGAGCGGCTCCCGGGCATCACCGAATCGGGCAAGGTGTTCGCGGGCGTCGATCTGACCCGCCAGCCGCTGCCGGTCACGCCGACGGTCCATTACAATATGGGCGGCATCCCGACCAACTTCCACGGCGAGGTCGTGACCATCAAGGACGGCGATCCCGACAGCGTCGTGCCCGGCCTGTTCGCGGTCGGCGAGGCGGCCTGCGTCTCGGTCCACGGCGCCAATCGGCTTGGCTCGAACAGCCTGATCGATCTCGTCGTCTTCGGCCGCGCCGCGGGCCTGCGCCTCGCCGAGACGATCAAGCCGGACACCGCGCACGCCGCGCTGCCCGCGGACGGCGCCGACCTCGCCCTCGCCCGCCTCGACAAGTTCCGTTTCGCCAAGGGCGGCTCGCCGACGGCCGAGATCAGGGTGGAGATGCAGCGCAACATGCAGACCCATTGCGCGGTCTTCCGCACCGACGAATTGATGCGGGAGGGCGTCGACAGGCTCGCCAAGACCTATGCGCGCATGGCCGACATCAATGTCACCGACCGAAGCCTGATCTGGAACACCGATCTGATCGAGACGCTCGAGCTCGACAATCTCATCGCCCAGGCCTCGGTGACCATCGCCGGCGCGGTCAACCGCAAGGAAAGCCGCGGCGCCCACGCCCACGAGGATCATCCCAAGCGCGACGACGCCAATTGGATGAAGCACAGTGCGGCCTGGTTCGACGGCTGGGGCGGGAGCGGCGGCGCGGTGAAGATCGATTACCGCCCGGTGCATGAGTATACGCTCACCGACGACATCGCCTATATCAAGCCCAAGGCGCGGGTTTATTGATGGAACTGGTACGTTCCGCCCAGGCTGCGCTCGAATTCGGTTGAAAACACGTTCTGAGCTAATTGGCGTCCGCCTTGGCGCTTATCCGCGCAGGTGCGCTTCCATGAGGGCGATCCGCGCTTTCTCGTAGGCCAGGGCGTCGAGCTGACCTTCCTGGTGGAGCCGCTTCAGCCGCTGCAATTCGCTCTTCACGTCCGACGCTGGCGTTGGTGCGGCCGGCGGTGGCGGTGGCGGTGGCGGTGGCGGTGGGGCCGCGCGGGCGGCGCGTTCACGCCGCGCCTCCATTTGCGCGAGGGAGTGAGCCCGCTTCAAATCGAGCTTGAGCTCGCGCAGGTCTGTACGCAAGTCGCGCTCCCGCGCCTTCAACACCTGCTTGGTGCGCGCTATCTCCGCCCGTTTGACGGCGACCTGGCGCGCCAGGGAAGCATTATTGCCGGCTGCGGCTCGGCGTGCCCCCGCGCGATACTTGGCGCCGAACAGCGCGCCCCCTAACCCGCGCCCCATCCCTGCATTGTTGGCGCGCTCGATAGCGGCGGAGGTCGAAAGCTCGATCGCGGCATCGTTCCACCCGGCAATCTCGTCCTGTACCGCGAAGATGGCGCGCTCGATGCGGATGATGTCGGCTTCGATGTCATCGACTGACTGATGGCTGGTCATCGCACGCTCTCCCGCGAATCCGGCAACTTTGCCATCTCCCGGCCGCGCTAGGCAAGGCCCGCTCAGGCGGCCTTGCTGAACTTCTCGACCCTGATCTTGCCTTCGTTCGCCCGAGCCTGCGCCAGCTCATAGGCTGTCTGCATCCGCAGCAACGTATCCGCCTTCGCCCCGAACGCCTTCTCGAAGCGGATCGCCATGTCCGCCGACAGGCCGGCGCGGGCGTTGAGGAGGTTGCTCATCGCCTGGCGGGTGACGCCGAGATGGCGCGCGGCCTCGGTGACGTTGAGGCCGTGCGGCGCGACGATCTCGGTGCGCAGCCAATCGCCCGGATGCACGGCGAAGGCGGAGGCGATGCGAATGGCCATCAGTGATAATCCTCCAGATCCAGGTCGGCGACGGCGCCATCCTCGGTGATGCGGAACGTCATCCGCGGGTTTTTCGTGACCGTCAGCGACCATGTGCCCGCGCGGTCGCCGGTCAGAGCGTGCGCGCCCCAATTGGGCGGCACATGCAGTTCCTCGATCGTCCCGATCGCCGCCAGATAGACGATCATCTTGCGGAGGCGTTCGGCGACGTTGGCGTCGAGGCCTTTCGGCTTGCCGCTTTCGACAAAGCCCCTGAGCGCCTTGTGCCGGATGCTGTCGATCTCCACTCGAGGCACATAGCGATCCGAGTGTCTCGTGTCAAGTTGCGCTTGACACCTTGTCTCTCGGGGATTGATTGCGGGGAGCGCGCGTGAGATTGAACGGGAGGCGCGAGGCGTGGGGATATTGGCGTTTGATGGATAGCCGCACCCGCTTAGCCTTTCTCCTTCTGATCGCGGCGCAGGCCGTGCATTCGATCGAGGAATATTGCCTGCATCTCTACGACGTGCTGGCGCCGGCGCGGGCCGTCAGCGAGGCGCTCGGCCTGGACCGCCAGCTCGGCTTCGCAATCAGCAATATCGCGCTGATCGTTTTTGGCCTGTGGTGCTACTTCGCGCGGATTCGCCCTGGCCATCGCTCGGCGCGCATCTATGCCTGGTTCTGGGCTGTGCTCGAGATCGCCAATGCGCTCGCCCATGGCGCGCTGGCGATCGCCGCGGGCGGCTATTTCCCGGGCCTCGCCACGGCTCCGCTGCTGTTGGCGGCGGGCCTTTACCTGGCCTGGCGCCTGCAACCGCGCCCCGGCTCCGCCTGAGCGGGGCCAGCGCCTTGACTCCGGGCAGGGCGGCACGCGAAATTGGGCGCGAGCGGAGGGCGGGCCTTATGCACCTGGCATTGAGAATGATCGCGGCGCTGGCGCTGATCCTCCCCGGCGCCGCGGCGACGCAGAAGGGGCCGGCGGGGGCCCAACCCTATCAGGCGCCGCGGCACAGCGGACAGTCGCCGCTGGTGACCGGCGCTTCGCCGCGCGAGGTCATGGCGCGGGCCGATGCCGGCACCCAGATCGAGCGCGACCGCGCGCCGGCGGCCGAGCTCGAGGAGCATCGCAAGCTCGACCGCGCGCTCCGGGCGCTGGCGCCGCAGCGGCCGGGCATTGTCGATGCCTATGTCGTCTCGATCGCGCTCGACAGCGACCCGGTGTTCGGGCGCGAGGCGCGGGTCGCGGGCGACGTGCTCAGGCGCCGCTACGGCGCGCTCGGCCGGACGATCGTGCTTGCCGGGTCCGACGGCAGCGCGCCGAGCGCGCTGCCGCGCGGCTCGCCGGGCACGCTCGCCATCGCTTTGGCGCGAATCGCAGAGCTGATGGACAAGGATGAGGACGTTCTGGTCGTCTACACGACCAGCCACGGCGCTCCGTTCGGGCTCTATTACAATGACGGCGACAATGGCTATGGCGCGATCTCGCCCAATCGGATGGCGGCGATGCTCGACCAGCTCGGGCTTCGCAACCGCCTGCTGATCCTCAGCGCCTGCTATTCGGGCGTGTTCGTGCCCCGCCTGCGATCGGACAGCAGCGTCATCGTCACCGCCGCTTCGTCCGACCGGTCGTCCTTCGGCTGCCTCGCCGAGAATGACTGGACCTTCTTCGGCGATGCGATGATCAACCATGCCTTGCGCAAAGCCCAGCCGCTGGGCGCCGCCTTCGCCGAGGCCAATGGCCTGATCGCGGGCTGGGAGGCGCAGCTCCAGGTCCAGCCATCGCGGCCGCAAATCTTCATGGGCGCGGATGTCGCGCGCTGGCTGGAGCCGCTGGACCGGCGCACGCCGCAGGCGGCGACGCAGCCGGTCGGGCGGCCGGCGCTCGAGACGAGCCAGGGCACCATGCCGCGCCGCTGATCCCCCTCCCGGCATCGGGAGGGGGAAAATGCGATCGGTTCAGATCACCTGGAAGTCGCTCGCGCTGAGCGAGGCATGATTGGTGAGCACGGCGAACAGGATTTGCGCGCCGCCCCCGGTGCCGTCGGCGTCGTAGAAGAGCTGGCCGTTGGCGCTGTTGTAGATGATGCGATCCTCGGCACCGGCGGCTGACGTGCCAAGCACGAACGCATTGGCGTTGAGCCCGCCGCCGAGCGCGGTGAAGATGGCGTCGTCGAGCCAGATTTTGTCGACGCCCCCGGCGAAATCGCCGATCAGATCGACATTGTCGCCGGAGAACGCGCTCGTGAAGGCGAAGCTGTCGGCCCCGCCATAGCCGTAGATCAGATCCCCCGCGCCGCCGCCGTCGAGGATGTTCGCGCCATTGTTGCCGAGGATGATGTTGGCGAGCTCGTTGCCGGTGAGGTTGATCGATCCGGTCCCGTAGGCCGCATCCGCCGACAGCCATTCCACCGAGACGCCGGCGCCGAGCACATAGCTGGCGCTGGTATAGATGGCATCGAAGCCGGCGCCGGCCCCCTCGGCGACGAGGTCGGCAGCCGTATCGAGGAAATAGGTGTCGTTGCCGCCAAAGCCGGCGAGCAGATCCGCGCCGCCGGCGCCGTTCAGGATGTTGGCGCCCTCATTGCCGAGAATGGTGTTGCCATATTCGTTGCCGGTAAGGTTGATCGCTCCGGTCCCATAGGCCGCGCTCGTCGACAGCCATTCGACCTCTGCGCCCACCGTCAGCGTGTAGCTGACGCTGGCATAGACCACATCGAAGCCGGCCCCCGCCGCTTCGACGATCGCGTCCGACGCATTGTCGACATAATAGACGTCGTTGCCGCCATAGCCGACGAGCGTGTCCGCGCCCGCGCCGCCGTCCAGGATGTTGATGCCTTGGTTGCCGAGCACGACGTTGCCGATTTCGTTGCCGGTGAGGTCGATCGCGCCGGTGCCGAACACGGCATCCGCGGACAGCCATTCGATCGAGGTGCCCGCCGCCAGCGTGTAGCTGACGCTCGTGTAGAGCGCGTCATAGCCCTCGCCGGCAAGCTCGATCACCTGATCGCCCGCATTGTCGACGAAATAGGAATCGTCGCCCGTGCCGCCGGTCATCTGGTCGGCGCCGGTGCCGCCGAACAGGGTGTCGTTGCCGCCGTAGGTGAAGATTCGGTCGTTGCCGCCGAAGCCGTTGATCCCGTCATTGCCGCCGGTGCCGTTCAGCAGCTCGTTGAAATTGCGATAGTCATAGGAGGACAGGCCCGGATCGTGATCGGACAAAGCCGGATTGGCGTTGGGGCCGGTGCCGTTCGAATTGTAGCCGGTGTTGAGGTGGACGACGTCGTAGGTGGCGACGTCGCCGAGCAGGCTGTTGACGATGATATGGTCGATTGCCTGGCTGCGGCCGTCGAACGTATAGGTGTAGCGCTCGGCCTCCTCCAGGGTGAGGGTGAGGTTCTCGAAGCGGGCGCCGCCGACCCGCGCGCTGCCGTCGGCATTGGTATAGCCGGTGACCGTGGTCAGCGGCCGGTAGAAGTAGAAATCGTTGAAGTCGCCGCCGGCGACGATGCCGGCATTGGGGTTGCCCGACTCGATCAGGTTCAGCATCGAATAGACGTCCTGGGCGACCGCGTTGCGCTGCGCCCAGTCGCTGTTGGCGGGCTGGCCGGCGCCGAGATTCTGGTTGAGCTGCCAGATTTCGCCCGAGCCGCCCTTCGACGGCCAGTGATTGGCGGTGACGTAGACGGTGTTGCCGTGGAAGGTGAACTCGCCGAGCAGCGATTTGCGCGTCGTCGTCCAGTCGGTGGTGTTGATCTCGGCGCCGAGCATGTTGTCGGAGAAAGCGATGAGGTCTCCCGCATCCCGAACGCCGTCGCCGATCCGGTCGGTGTACATGCGGCGCTCGGCGAGGGTGGCGTTGGCGTCGAGATTGCCGAGCTGGACCCGGTCGGTGTTGTAGAGGAAGCCGACGCGGATGTTGCCGCTCTGCTCGCCGCCCTCGGCATTGTAGACCGGCGCCTGGTCGACCCACTGATAATGGGCGCCGGTGGCGAGGTTGAGCGCGTCGACCAGCATCTGCCAGGTGGTCGAGGCGTCGGTGCCGGTGGGCGAGCTGCCGTCGCCGGCGGCCGCGCCATTATTGTCCTGCATCTCCTCGATCGAGATGATGTCGGGCGCATTGAGGTTGTTGGCGATGGCGTTGGCGAGCGCGGTGAAGCGCGCGGCGCCGTCCGTGGGGTCGAGATTCTCGACGTTGAAGGTGGCGACGGTGAGGCTTCGGCTGTCGTCGCCGAGCAAGGTCACGTCCTGCACCGGATTGCCGGCGTCGACGAAGCCGCCCGGCTCCATCGAGGTGACGAAGAGCTTGCGGTCGGTGAAGTCGAAATCGATGATTCCGGTAACGTCGCCGAGCAGGTCGCCCATCGTCGCATTCTGCAGCAGGCCGGTGGGCGGCGCGGTCGCGAAATCGGTGAAGTCCAGTTCGATGATGTCGGGGTTGATGTCGCCGTCGTGGAGCACCTGGCCGCCATTATGGGTGTCGTCGCCGGTGGTGGCGGTGTCGGGCGGGCCGATCGGCGGATCGCCGGAGATGGTATAGCCGCCGCGGTCGTTGATCTGGCCCGGATTGGCGCTGTCGAGCGAATAGGCCTGGAGATAGGGATCGCCGCCCGAGGTCTGCACGAAGCCGTCGGCGACGACCATGTTGGGGATGGTGACGAGCATGCCCTCGACCGTCTCGAAATAAGAGAGTGCGTAGACCGAGGCGTCGAACGTATCGCCGACGCCGTCGGAGGAATCGGTGTAATCGGGGGTGACGAGCGTCATCACCGCATTGGGCATGTTGGTCAAAGTGACGGTCGGCAGCGCATTGCCGGTGCTGATGATCTGCAGGCCGGTCGAATTGACCAGCACGGTGCGTGGCATCGTGCTGAACGACTGATATTCCATCACGTTGGCGGAAAGCTGGACGAGGTCGCCGACGCTGACGCCCGAGACGACGCTGCCGACGCTGGCATCGTTGCGGGTCATCACGAAGATGCCCTCGGAGGTGTAGCTGTTGCCGTCCCAGTCGGTGATTTCCTCGGAGAGGTAATAGCCCTGCCGCGGGCCGACATTGTCGACCGCGGTGACGATCGCGCGCACGGTGACGACTGTGGTGGAGGCGACGTTGAAGGCGCTGATCCCGTCGCCCGCGAGGATCGGGCTGTAATAGGACGTGCCCTGGATGTCGTGGATGAAGGTCGGCTCGTCGTTGACGATCGTGCCGGTGCCGGCGCCGTCGGCGATGATGGCGTTGTTGGTCGCGCCGGACAGCAGGACCTGGAAGGTCTCGTTCGATTCGGTAATGAGATCGCCATTGATGGTGATCGAAATGGTCTGGCTGTTCTGGCCGACGCCGAAGCTGAGCGTGCCGCTGTTGGCGAGATAGTCGCCGGGCGCGACGGCGCTGCCGTCGGTGGTCTCGAAATTGACGTCGAAGGCGCCGGTGCCGCCGGTGCGGGTGACGGTGAAGGTCAGGACCGAGGTGCCGCTCTGGCCCTCGACGATCGAGACGTCGTTGATCGAAACCTGGATCGGGGTGCCGTCGTCGTTGACGATCGTGCCGACGCCCTGGCCGTCGGCGATGGTGGCGCCGGTCGCGTTCGAGAGGTTGAGGAAGAGGGTCTCGTCGAGCTCGGGAATGCCCTCATTGTTGATCGCCACCGTGACCGTCGCGCTGGTCTGGTTGTCGGCGAAGGAGAGCGTGCCGCTGGTCGCGGTATAATCGCTGCCGGCAAGCGCGGTGCCGTCGGCGGTCGCATAAGCGACGGTGAAGGCGCCGGCCGCGGCGTTGGCGCGGGTGACGGTGAAGGTCATCGTGCCCGCCGCCTCGTTGACCGAGACGTCGGAGACGGAGACGAGCGGGCCGGTGGCGCCGCCGGTCGCGTCGACGGTGACGTTGTCGATGCCGAATTCGTCGCGATTGCCGCTGCCCGCCGAGCTGACGTGGGTCCAGCGCAGATAGACGAACTGCCCGGCCGCGACCGAGAGGCCGCTCAGCGAGACCAGCTCGTTCTGCAGCGCGAAGATGTTGGTTGCGGCGCCGGCGGTCGAGGGGGTCGAAAAGGCCGCCGCGGGCACGGCGGTGAAATTGATGCCGTCGGTCGAATAAGAGAAGGTCAGGCTGCTCGCGCGATCGCCGCTGTTGCGATAGGCCCAGTCGAAGGCGATGTCGAAGCCGGTCGCGGTGCTTCCGCTCGTATTCTCGATGCGCGCCTCGATGAAGCCGTTGACGTCGAGCTCGGCGCCGGTCGGCTGCAGGACCAGCGCCGGATTGGAGGTCGGCGAATAGACGCCGGCCGTGGTCGGATCGTTGCTGCCGATCGTGCCGCGGGCGAAGTCGCCGGTGGTCGCGGTGAAGCCGTAAGCGGGGTTGGCGATGTCGCTCAGGCCGACGACCCGCCAGATGTCGGAATCGATCTGCGTCGCGGTCGGATTGGGGGCGAAGCCGCCGGCCGTGAAGCCGGTGAAATCCTCATCGAAGATGCGCGTGCTGGCGGGCGGCACGTCGTCGGTGGCGATGGTGGCGATGGCGGTGGCGTCGCTGAGCGTGGCGCCGTTGGTGGCGCCCGACAGCGTCACCGTAAACTCCTCGCTGAGCTCCGGCGTCGTGTCGCCGTTGATGGTGATCTGGATCGTGGCCGTGTTCTGGCCGTCGGCGAAGCTGACCAGGCCGCTGGCGGCGACATAGTCGCTGCCGGCGGTGGCCGAGGCGTGGCCGGGAATGCCGCCGTTCGAGGTGGCGTAATTGACGTCGAACGCGGCGGTGCCGCCGATCCGGGTCAGCGTCAGGGTGAGGATCGAGGTGCCGGCATTGCCTTCGACGATGCTGACGTCGGCGATGCTGACGCTGCCCGCGGGCGGCGCGATGTCGTCGTTGACGATGGTGCCGGTGCCGGTGCCGTCGCCGATCCCGCCGCCGCCGGTGACGTTGGACAGCGTGACGGTGAAGGTCTCGTCGGCCTCGAACACGACGTCGCCCTGGACGTCGATGCTGATCGTCCTGGAGGTCTCGCCGTCGGCGAAGGCGACTTGCCCGGAGAAGATCGAGCCCCCGACGAAATCGCTGGTGCTGGCATTGCCGGCGCCGCCCGGGGCGCTGATCGTCCAGTCGGCGGTGATCGCGCCGGCGGTGCCGGCCGAGCGGGTGACGGTGAAGGTGAAGGTCGTGGTCGAGCCGGTGTCGCCCTCGCTGTGGCTGACATCGTCGACGCTGAGCGTGCCGGCGGGCGCCGGATCGTCGTTCGTGATCGTGCCGGTGCCGTTCGCATTGCCCAGCGCGACGCCGCCGGTGGGGGCGGAGAGGGTGACGAGGAAGGTCTCGGTATCTTCGAACGTGACGTCGCCCTGGACGAGGATGGTGATGGTCTGGCTGGTCTCGCCGTCGGCGAAGCTGATTGTGCCGCTGGTCGGCTGGCCAGAGGCGAAATCGATCAGATCGGCGAGGTTCGCGCCGCCGGGGGCGTCGAGCGTCCAGCTCGCCCCGACCGCGCCGTCCGAGCCGCCGGAGCGGGTGACGGTGAAGCTGAAGGCGGTGGTGCCGCTGTCGCCCTCGGCCAGCGTCCGGTCGCCGATCGACAGGCTGCCGGCGGCGTCGTCATTGGTGATCGCGCCGGTGCCGTTGGCATTGCCCAGGCTCGCGCCGCCGGTGGGCGCGGAGAGGGTGACGAGGAAGGTCTCGTCGGTCTCCACCAGGACGTCGCCCTGGACGAGGATGGTGATCGTCTGGCTGGTTTCGCCATCGGCGAAGCTGACCGTGCCCGAGGTCGGCTGGCCCGGGGCGAAGTCGACCGAATCGGCGAGGTTCGC
Source organism: Allosphingosinicella sp. (assembly GCA_035994965.1). Taxonomy (GTDB): domain Bacteria; phylum Pseudomonadota; class Alphaproteobacteria; order Sphingomonadales; family Sphingomonadaceae; genus Allosphingosinicella. The sequence continues at coordinate 2,808 of DASYKV010000026.1, read as the reverse complement.
GCCGCCGGGCGCGTCCAGCGTCCAGGTCGCGCTGACCGCGCCGTCGTCGCCGAGGGAGCGGGTGACGGTAAAGGTGAAGGCGGTGGTGCCGCTGTCGCCCTCCGCAAGCGTTACGTCGCCGATCGAAAGCTGGCCGGGGACGGCCGCGACGTCGTCGTTGGTGATCGTGCCGAGGCCGGTGGCGTCGGCGATGGTGGCGCCGCCGGTCGCCGCCGAAAGGACGAGGTTGAAGGTTTCGAGGTCCTCGACGGTAAGGTCGCCGTTGACGTTGATCGTGATCGTCTGGCTGGTCTGGCCGTCGGCGAAGGCGACCGAGCCGGTAAAGAGCTGGGCGACGTCGAAATCGCCGGCATCGGCCAGGCCCGCCCCGCCCGGCGCGACCAGGGTCCAGGTCGCGCCGACCGCGCCGGTGCTGCCGCCGGAGCGGGTGACGGTAAAGCTGTAGGCGGTGGGACCGGCATTGCCTTCGGCATGGCTGACATCGTTGATGGCGAGCGAGCCGGGGCTGGCGAGCGTGAACGCGACCGCCGAGAACGGCGTGTCCGGATTGGTGCCGTCATTGGCCTGCGAGCCGGCCGCGTCCTGCGTGACCCAGTTCGCGGTATTGTTGATGATCGAGGCATAAGCGGCGAAGCTGAGCTGGCCGGAGCGCGCTGCGTCATAAGCGGCGATATCGGCGCCGGCGTCGATCACACCAATGTCGATCGCGGTCGCGCCGAGCGTCAGGCCGGTATTGGTGAGCAGCCCCGTCGTCGTGGCGCCGGTAAACCCGCTGATGCCGAGCGCGGCCAGGAATGTCGGGACGGCCGAGGTGCCCGTATAGGCGTAGACCGACTCGGTGGTGCCGGAGAGGTCGAAGCTCCCCGACCGGACAATCGTCCCGTGCGACGTGGTCGGCGTGGCGGTGTTCGAACTGTCGATGCGGATGATCGTGCCCGCCGCGACGGCGTTCGTCAGCGTGAGCGTGAGGGTGCCCTCGCCAGTGTTGAAGGCGGTGCCGTTCCACTCATTGTCGTCGAAGATGATGACGGTGCCGGGGGCAAGGTCGTCCAGCGCCGCGAAGGCGAGGCTGTCGGGGTCGTCCGCGTTGAAGCCGGTGAACGCGATCGTGCCTGCGGTCGGGACGGCGTCGGTGGCCGGACCGGGGTCGCTGTCGAGCGGCGTAAAGGCGGTCGGCTCTGGCCGGGCGGCGCCCACGGCAAAGCGGCCGGGGTTGGTGAAGGTGCCCCAATGATCGGTCAGAAGCGTGCCGCTCGCATTGTCCAGAATGCTGTTGATGTAGGACAGGCGATGATTGGTTCTGAACATTGAAAAATCCCCCAACGCGTTGGTGCGATCCGAGCTTTTGAGGCGTCGGAAAGGCGGGGCGAATCCCCCCGGTCAATGAACCATTGATGTCAGGCCCGTGTGACAGCGGCAAGACTCGAAATGCGGTCTATCCACAGCGCCTTGGGCGTTCAGCCGAGCGGCAATTCCCGCTGTTCCGGGTCGAAGCGGCGCCAGCCGCCGGGGCCGAGCCGCTCGATCGGGCGGAAGCGGGATTTGTAGGCCATGCGCTTGGCCTCCTCGACCCAATAGCCGAGATAGACGTAGGGCAGGCCGGCGCGGCCGGCGCGGACGATATGGTCGAGGATGATGTAGGTGCCGAGCCCGGCGCGGCCGCCTTCGTCGGGCTCGAAGAAGGAGTAGATCATGGAGAGGCCGTCGGCCTGCTGGTCGGTCAGGCAGGCGCCGACCAGCCGGCCGGGCACGCCGTCCACCGACGGCTCGCGATATTCGACGATATAGGTCTTGACCGGGCTCTGCTCGACCATGTCCGAGAAATCGTGCTCGTCCATCTCGACCATGCCGCCGTCGGGATGGCGTGCGCGCAGATAGCGGCGGAGCAGCTCATATTGCTCCTCGGTCGCCCAGGCCTTGCAGGCGGTGACCTCGAGGTCGGCATTGCGCTTGAGGACCCGGCGCTGGGTGGAATTGGGGCGGAACTCGCTGGCGACGACCCGGACCGAGATGCAGGCCGAGCAATCGAGGCAGGAGGGGCGGTAGGCGACGTTCTGGCTGCGCCTGAAGCCGATCCGCCCGAGCGCGTCGTTGAGCTCGCCGGCATGCGGGCCGGAGAGCTCAGTGAAGACCTTCCGCTCGGTCTTGCCCTTGATGTAGGGGCAAGGCGAGGGCGTGGTCACGAAGAAACGCGGAAAGCGGAAAGGCGCGCTCAAATCGACTCCACCGGGACGGCCTGATTGCCGGCTTTGGTTATGATCCGCGCGTGCGCGGTTGGGAAGCGCGATCGCCCTGCGCAGGGCCCCGATGCGGTGGTCCGTGTCAGCTTGGGACGGCCCGCCTCCTGACCCGTGAACAGGAAGAGTTACCGCGTGACGGAAGAGGTCCTTCGATACGGGCCTTCGACTTCGCTCAGTCCCTACTCAGGATGAGCGGAGGAGCGTAGTTACCGGGATCCGCTCGTCCTGAGTGGCCATTGAGCCTGTCGAAATGGCGTATCGAAGGACCGTCTGGCGTCGGGGACAAACAGGGCTTATCGCCATGGCCATGAACCGCCTCCTGCTCTTTCTCGCCGCCCTGCTGCTGGGCACCGCTCCCGCCGCCGCCGACATCCTCGTGGAGAATGTCAACGGCTATACCCTGCGTGAGGACGGGCGCCTCCACCGCTTCCAGGCGATGTGGATCGGCGACGACGGCAAGGTGCGGCAAGTGTTCGAGGCCGGCGACCGGCGGCCGTCGCGCACCGCCTTCCGGATCGACGGGCGCGGCCGCACCCTGCTCCCCGGCCTGATCGACGCGCACGGCCAT
>DASYKV010000025.1:0-15960 GCA_035994965.1 Allosphingosinicella sp. | reverse complement strand
GGTCAGCTTCTGCGCCCAGTCGCGGCAATCCTCGCCGAGCGGCACCTCCTCCGGCATCCAGTGGATCTGCTGCTGGCGCTTCCAGAAATCATAGGCCCAGGGATATTCGAACGGCTTGTACTGGGCGCGGGCTTCGAGAAGGGGCATTGAGGTTACTCCGGATCAAGGCAGGAAATGAATGAAGAGGTAGGCGCCCAACAGCATCAGCAGAGAGCCTGAAACGATTACGCCGGCGCGTGAGGCCCCTGCGCGCGAACGCAGAATGCCGAGCAGCCCGAGCAGGCCGATGGCGACGAGCATCAGGCCCCAGGCCCAGCTGGGCACATAGCGGTTCAAGACCTCGCGGAGCCCGGTAATGTCGAGCACAGCAAGGATGGCTATCGTGAGGGCAATGGTGAAAATCTGCGCCCGCCAGTTGATTGGCGGGTGCGGCTGATAACGCTCTCCCGGCGGATAGACTTCGTCCGGCTCGCCGCGATCGCCATCGAGTGTGTCCCGGCCGCTCATGCCTCATCCTCCCGGATGAAGCGCGCGTCGACCGTGCCCCCCGCGGCCCGGGCGGGCAGTGCGGTGGACAATGCGGGTCTTGCGGGCGTCGAGAAGAGGGATTTGGGTCACTCCTGATCAGTGCGTGCGAAGAGGCCGAAGGGCGCGGCGACCAACGGCAGCCACAGCCAGGCCGAAAGAGCGATCGACAGCGGGTCCGGCCGCATCAGCGCGAAGCTGCCGCCGAACATGTCGAGCAGGCGCGCCAGCCTGGGCGGCGCGTCCGCCGCGGCTTCGCCCAGGACGATGACGAACCCGACCACGGGCAGCGTCAGCAGCGTCCACATGACGAGCAGCAGGCGATACCAGGCCTTGAGCTTGAAGCGGTAGGGCATGCTCATCCCTCATCGTCCCGGATCACCCTGGCGCCGACCACGCCCCGGCGGCGGGTGCGGGCGGTGCGGTAGACGATGCGGGTCTTGCGGGCGCCGACGCCGAACACGACCACGCCGAGGAAATAGCCGAAATCGTACCAGCCGCCATTGTTGGGCACCGCATAGATCGAGACTTCGGGCACGAACAGGGAGGCGACCCAGGCCCAGGGGAAGATGAAGCCGTCCCACAGGCCGCGCAATATGCCGGGCGCGCCGGCCGCGACCGCCGCCGGAATCTGCCGCGCGCAGGCGGCGAGCAGAACGACCATCGCGAGGGCATAAGGGGCGCGCAGGCGGGTCATCACCAGCGGCTCGTGACGGTGTTGATCGGCTCGCCGTTATGATTGCGCGGCCAGAGGAAGCCAATCACCATGCCGGCCCCGGCGAGGAAGACGATGAGGGCGATGACGAGCCGGCCGCGCGCGCGCGGCCCCGCCGCCTCCAGCTCGCGGCCCGGGCGCGCTCCCAGCTCCCGGCCGGACCGGCGCGCGATCATCAGGCCCGCCAGGGCGAAGACGAACAGCAGGGCAAGACCGGGGAGGAGATTGCGGGTCATCAGAACAGGCTCTTGACGTCGAAGCCGAGGCCGACGGCGACGAAGAGGGCCCCGGCGACCAGCAGGAGCGCGCCGATTTGCCGGCTCTGGTTGAAGCCGCGCGTGCCGCGCGAGCGCACCAGCACGACGAGGGCGATCAGCAGGGCGGCGATGCCGATGGCGAATTTGAGCGTGTTGACGATGTGCATTGCTAAAGTCCCTCACCCTCCCACGCCTTCGGCGCGGGCCCCTCCCTCTCCCCTGAAGGGAGAGGGACTAGTTCACTGACATGCGAGACATTCGTCATAGTCGGTCGTCTGTAGCTCGATCTCGCGCAGATCGGGCGTGTTGTCGGCCTCGACGCCGCCCGCGAAGCCGGCGCGCTGGACCGACTTGGAGCGCAGATAATAGAGGCTTTTGATGCCGAGCTCCCAGGCGCGGTAATGGAGCATCAGCAGGTCCCATTTGTCGACGTCTGCCGGGATGAACAGGTTGAGGCTCGTCGCCTGGTCGATATAGGGCGTGCGGTCGGCGGCGAGCTCGATCAGCCAGCGCTGGTCGATCTCGAAGCTGGTCTTGAAGGTGTCCTTTTCCTCGGGCGTGAGGAAATCGAGATGCTGGACCGACCCGCCCTGCTCGAGGATCGTCGACCAGATGCCCTCGCTGTTCTTCGACTTGGCGATCAGCAGCCGCTCGAGATGCGGGTTGCGGATCGAGATCGAGCCCGACAGCGTCTTGTGGGTGTAGATATTGGCCGGGATCGGCTCGATGCAGGCCGAGGTGCCGCCGCAGATGATCGAGATGGACGCGGTCGGCGCGATCGCCATCTTGCAGCTGAACCGCTCCATCACGCCCATGTCGGCCGCGTCGGGGCAGGGCCCGCGCTCATTGGCCAGCATCAGGCTCGCTTCGGCGGCCTGGGCATGGATATGCTTGAACATGCGCATGTTCCACGACTTGGCCATCGCGCCCTCGAACGGGATCGAGCGCGCCTGCAAGAAAGAGTGGAAGCCCATCACGCCGAGGCCGACGCTGCGCTCGCGCTCGGCCGAATAGCGGGCGCGGGCCATCTCGTCGGGGGCGCGGTCGATATAATCCTGCAGGACGTTGTCGAGGAAGCGCATCACGTCCTCGATGAACATCTTCTCGCCGTTCCACTGGTCCCAGGTCTCGAGGTTGAGGCTGGAGAGGCAGCAGACCGCGGTGCGCTCGGCGCCGAGATGGTCGGTGCCGGTCGGCAGCGTGATCTCCGAGCACAGGTTCGAGGTGGTGACCTTGAGCCCCAGGTCCCGGTGATGCTTGGGCATCGTCCGGTTCACCTTGTCGATGAAGATGATGTAGGGCTCGCCGGTCGCGAGCCGGGTCTCGACCAATTTCTGGAAGAGCGAGCGGGCGTCGACCGTGCCGCGCTCGGAGCCGTCCTTGGGGCTTTGCAGCATCCATTCGCGGCCGTCGCGCACCGCCTCCATGAAGGCGTCGGTGACGAGGACGCCGTGGTGGAGATTGAGCGCCTTGCGGTTGAAGTCGCCCGACGGCTTGCGGATCTCGAGGAACTCCTCGATCTCGGGGTGCGAGATGTCGAGATAGCAGGCGGCCGAGCCGCGCCGCAGCGAGCCCTGACTGATCGCCAGCGTGAGGCTGTCCATGACCCGGACGAACGGGATGATGCCCGAGGTCTTGCCGTTGAGGCCGACCGCCTCGCCGATGCCGCGGACATTGCCCCAATAGGTGCCGATGCCGCCGCCGCGCGCGGCGAGCCACACATTTTCATTCCACGTTCCGACAATGCCCTCGAGGCTGTCGGAGACCGAGTTGAGATAGCAGGAGATGGGCAGGCCGCGCCCGGTGCCGCCGTTCGACAGTACGGGGGTCGCCGGCATGAACCAGAGCCTCGAGATATAATCGTAGAGCCGCTGGGCGTGGGCGGCGTCGTCGGCATAAGCCGAGGCGACCCGGACGAACAGGTCCTGATAGGATTCGCCGGGGAGCAGATAGCGGTCCTGGAGCGTGTCCTTGCCGAAATCGGTGAGCAGGGCGTCGCGGCCGTGATCGACCTCGACCGGATAGACGAGCGGCTTCACCGAGCGCGAATCATTGTCGGCGGCCGCCCTGCCGCCCTTCGCCTTGCCAGGCGCCTTTGTCACGCTCGCCTCTGTCACGCTCGTCGCCACGTCGGCCGGGCTCACTTCGCTGCTGCCGGACAGGTCCATCACTCTACCCCTTGTTCTAATAACGTTCCAGTGGGCCACAAGACCCATCTAGGCGATTCGCAGGGGCGCGTGTGGCTTCATTTCGCCTTGTCCCCGATATCCACAGGGCAGGCCAACCCCCGCTCGGCGACCCGCGGCCGCCATCGGGCATCTCCACAACCACTAGCGGCTCCCCCCGTGAAGCGCCACCAGCCATAGTGGCTCATCTGGTTCAGGATGCAATATGGTAAATCACGCATTAGGACTCGTTTCGTCGCATAATATGGGTGCGACGAACCGAGTCGGGAAGGGCGCGGAGGCGTATTATGTCCAGGCTTCGAATCCACGCTTTCTCAATCTCGCTCGACGGCTATGGCGCCGGCGCGGACCAGAGCCTGGAGCAGCCGCTGGGGCGGGGCGGCGAGGGGCTGCATCGATGGTTCCTCCCGACCCGGACCTTCCGGCGCATGAACGGCAAGGACGACGGGACGACAGGCGTCGACGAGGATCATGCGGCGCGCGGATTTGCCGATATCGGCGCCTGGATCCTGGGCCGGAACATGTTCGGGCCGGTCCGCGGCCCCTGGCCCGACGAAAGCTGGCGCGGCTGGTGGGGCGAGACCCCGCCCTATCACGGGCCGGTCTTCGTCCTCACCCATCATGCGCGGCAACCGCTCGCGATGGACGGCGGCACCGTCTTCCACTTCGTCACCGGCGGCATCGAGGAGGCGCTCGATCGCGCGAAGGAGGCCGCCGGCGATCGGGATGTGCGGCTGGGCGGCGGCGCGGCGACGATCCGCCAATATCTGCGCGCCGGGCTGGTCGACGAGATGCACGTGGCGATCTCGCCGATCCTGCTCGGGCGGGGCGAGGCCCTGTTCGCCGATCTCGATCTGCCCGCGCTCGGCTATGAGATCAGCGAGCATGCCGCCTGCGAGGCCGCCACCCACGTGGTGATTGCCAGACGGGGTTGATTCGAGGGGGATTGTTGCGTTCGCGCGAGCGCGCGTTCATGGGGGCGCCATGCTTTCTCAACGGACGCGGTACACAATCCGGGCGCTGCTCCACCTCGCCGACCGTTATGGCGAGGGGCCGGTCCAGCTCGGCGAGATCGCGCAGGCGCAGAATCTGCCGCCCAAATTCCTGACCGTGATCCTCTCGCAGATGCGCCGCGCCGGCCTGGTCGAGACGTTGCGCGGGCGCGAGGGCGGCTATTGGCTGGCAAGGCCGCCGGCCAAGATCAGCTATGGCGAGATCGTCCGGCTGACGCGCGGCTCGCTCGGCCTGCTTCCCTGCGCCAGCCGGCTCGCCTACGAGCAGTGCCGCAATTGCATCAGCGAGGACAAATGCCGGCTCCACCGCGCCATGCTGATGGTCCGCGACGAGACCGCGCGGATCCTCGACGGGCTCAGCCTCGCCGACAAGGTCGAGGTCGCGGAGACCGAGGCGGCATGAGCCGTATCGCCGTGGTCGGCGCGGGCGCATCGGGGGCGCTGCAGGCGCTGCACCTGAAGCGCAATGGGGCCGAGGTCGCCCTGATCGAGCGCGGGCCGGCGCCGGGGCGCGGCGTCGCCTACGGGACGAAGCGGCCCGAGCATCTGCTCAACGTGCCGGCGCGGCGGATGAGCGCCTTTTCCGACGATCCCGACCATTTCACCCGCTGGTTCGCGGGCCGCGCCGGCGGCGGCGCGGAGGATTTCGCGCCACGCATGCTCTATGGCGATTATCTCCAGGGCCTGCTCGCGGAGGCCGGGATCGAGGCGGTGTGCGGCGAGGCGGTGGACCTTGCCGGCGGGGCGGTGCGGCTGGCCGACGGCCGCTGGCTGGAGGCGGACGCGATGGTGCTGGCGCCCGGCAATTTCCGTCCCGCCTGCCCACGCGGGATCGATCCGGCGGCTTTGGGCGCGGCCTGGGTCGAGGACCCCTGGGCGGGCGGGCTTGAGGGATTGGGCGCGCGCGATGTCGTACTTCTGCTCGGCACCGGCCTCACCGCCGTCGACGTCGCGCTGACCCTCGACGCCACCGGCTTTCGGGGCCGGATCGTCGCTTTGTCGCGGCGCGGCCTTGCGCCGCGCGCCCACGGCCCGCGCGAGCCGATGGTGGCGCCGGCCGAGGATCTGGCGGCCTCCTGCGTGACCTTGCTGCGGCGGGTCCGGGCGCGCAGCGAGGAGCTGGGCTGGCGCAGCGCCGTCCACGAACTGCGCAGCGTCACCCAGGCGATCTGGGGCGCGGCGAGCCAAGAAGAGCGCCGTCGCTTCCTCAGGCATTTGCGGCCCTGGTGGGACGTCCACCGGCACAAGATCGCGCCCGCCATCGGCGCGCGGATCGAGGCGATGCAGGCCGAGGCGCGGCTCGCCGTGGCGGCGGGGAAATTGGTGTCGGTGGAGCCCGTCGCCGACGGCGCCAGCGTGCGCTTCCGGATGCGCGGCACCGAGGCGGTCGAGACGCTGCGGGTGGCGCGGATCCTCAATTGCACCGGCCCCGAGACCGACATCGCCCGCGCCGGCGAGCCCTTGCTCGGCGCTTTACTCGACGCGGGGCGAATCCGGCAGGACGCGCTCGGCATCGGCATCAAGGTGGACGGCCAGTGCCGGGCGATCGGGCGCGACGGCGCGACGAGCGACACCCTGTCGGTGATCGGCCCGGTGACGCGCGGCACCTTCTGGGAGAGCGTCGCGGTCCCGGACATCCGCGCGCAGGCGGAGCGCGTCGCGGCGCGGCTGACTGCCTAGATCACGATCCGGAACAGGGCGCCGCCGCCCTTGCGGTCGCCGACGCTGATCGCGCCGCGATGGGCGAGGACGACCTGGCGGGCGAGGCTCAGGCCGACTCCGGTGCCTTCCTTCCTGGTGGTGAAGAAGGGCAGGAAGACATCCTGCCGGATCGCCTCGGGGACGCCGGCGCCATTGTCCGCGACCTCGATCTGGGCGCGGCCGGAGCGGGTGCGCGCGAAGCTCAGCCAGACGTGCGGCTCCTCATTGCTCTCGCGTGCCGCCTGGCCGGCATTGCGGATCAGGTTGATCAGCACCTGGCTCATCAGATCGGGATCGGCCTCGAAGGTCAAAGTCTCATCGGCGTCGAGCGTGAAGCCGATGCCCTTGGCGCGGTCGCTGGCGCGGAACAGGCTCTCGAGCTCGCGGCCCCAGGCGGCGGCGTCGATCGGCCGGCGGCGGATTTCCGGAGCGCGGCTGATCTGGCGGTAGCTCTCGACGAAATGCATGACCCCGTCGGCGCGGCGGGCCAGCGTCTCGACCGCCATGCGCGCGTCGGCGACGTCCCCGTTGTCGCCGGCATCGGCCGCGCGCATCAGATCGACCGCGCTGTGGGCGAGGCTGGTGACCGGGGTCATCGAGTTCATGATCTCGTGGGTGAGGACCCGGATCAGGTCGGACTGGGCGGCGATCTCGATCGCGTTCAACTCGCCCTGGATCGGCTGCACCGCGACGACCCGGACGAGGCCGCCGAGCCGGTGGACGATAGCGGCGCTGACCAGCATCGATTGGGCGACGCCATCGCTGATCAGCGGCACGAGGCGCGGGCGGCCGACCGCGCCGCCCTCGAGCGCCTTGGCGAAGGCGTCGCCATATTCGCGGAAATCCTCGACCCGGACGCCCTGGTGGCGGATGAGCAGCCGGCGCGCGGCCTTGTTGGCGAGCTCGACCTTGCCGTCGCCGTCGACGGTGAGGAGGGCGGTCGGGGCGTCGTCGAGCACGGCTTCGTAGAAGCGGTTGGCGTCGATCAATTTGTGGCGCTCGTCGCGGAGCTTCTTGATCGATTCGTCGAGCACCTGGTTGAGATCGCCGAAGCCCGAGCCTTGGTCGCGCTGGGCGAAGCCCTGGGAAAAGTCGCCGAAGCGGATCGCGTCGATGAAGCGGGCGAGCGCGACGTTTGTGCGCTGGATATACTGCCAGAGCAGTGCCACGGGGCCGAGGACGGCGAGGCCGGCGACCAGGCGGCCGGCGCTGAAACCGTCCCGGTTCATGGCCGAGACGAAGGCGAAGACCATGAGCAGCAGCAGCCCCAGCCGCCAGGCGAGGCCGAGCAGGAAGCGGTCGCGGAAGCGCATCAGAATCCCTCCCCCTCGAGGGGGAGGGTCGGGAGGGGGTGTTCGGTGTCTGAGGAAATTCTCGGACGTCGAACCCCCTCACCCCAACCCTCTCCCCGCCGGGGAGAGGGAGCTCTAGGCTGAGGCAACTCCACCCTTCTCACCTCACAGCCCATGCTTTTCCATCCGCCGGTAGAGCGAGGCGCGGGTCAGGCCGAGCTCGGCGGCGGCGAGCGAGATGTTGTAGCTATGCTTCTTGAGCGCCTCCTCAACGATCTGCTTTTCGGCGCGCTCGAGGTTGAGGTCGTCGCGCGGCGCTGCGGCCGGCGCGGGCGCGGTCGGCGCCGCGCGGGAGGGAGCGAGGCCCCGGGAGAGCGAGAAATCCTCCTGGGTGAATTGGGCGCCGTCCGATAGGATCACCGCGCGCTCGCAGGCGTGGCGAAGCGCGCGGACATTGCCGGGCCAGTCATAGGCCTGGAGCGCGCCGGCGACGTCGCCGGGCAGCTCCCGCGCGGGCTTGCCGTATTTCTTCGCGTAGAAAGCGATGAAATGGTCGGCGAGCGGGAGGATGTCCTCGCGGCGCTCGCGCAAGGGCGGCAGGTCGATCTCGACCGTGTTGAGCCGGAACAGCAGGTCCTGGCGGAAGCGGCCTTCGTCGGCGAGCTGGTCCGGCGGGCAATTGGTCGCGGCGATGACGCGGATGTCGATCTTGGCGGGCTTGTTGGCGCCGACCGGGATCACCTGGCGCTGCTCCAATGCGGTCAGCAATTTGGGCTGGAGGTGGAGCGGCATGTTGCCGATCTCGTCGAGGAAGAGCGTGCCACCGTCGGCCGCCTGCATCCGGCCGATCCGGTCGGCGCGGGCGTCGGTGAAGGCGCCCTTCACATGGCCGAAAAGCTCGCTTTCGAAGAGTGTGTCGGAGACGGCGCCGAGATCGACCGAGACCAAAACCTGGTCGGCCCGGCGCGAGCGGCGGTGAAGCTCGCGCGCGACCAGCTCCTTGCCGGTGCCGTTCTCGCCCAGGATGAGGACGTTGGCGTCGGTCGGCCCGGCGCGCTCGATCAGCGACCAGATTCGCGCCATCGCCGGCGAATCGCCGAGCAAGGGCGTCTCGCCGCCGCCGGCGGGCGTGGCGATCGCCTCGACCTTCTTCCGCTCGGTCACCACCTCCGCGCGCGAGGTGCGCAAGGCGGCGGCGGTGCGGACGGTGGCGAGCAGCCGCTCGTTCGACCAGGGCTTGGAGACGAAGTCGGTGGCGCCGCGCTTCATCGCCTCGACCGCGACGCCGATGCCGGCATGGGCGGTGATCATCACCACCACCGCCTGCGGGTCGCGCTTCAATATTTCGGAGAGCCAGAGGAAGCCCTCGGCGGCGTTGGTCGCGCCGCGGCCGAAATTGGCGTCGAGCAGGATGACGTCGGGAAGCTCGCTCTCCATCGCCGCGAGCGCCTCGTTCGGCTCCTGGAAGGCGGAGACGTTGTCGAACAGGTCGCGCAGCAGCAGGCGCGCGGACAAAGCGATGTCCGGATCGTCGTCGATTATGATGCAGCGCCCAAAGCGCCTTGGCTGACCCACTTTGACTCTCCCCGCCTGCCTTGTCCGATAATGGACAATCACGAAGCGTGCCAGAGTCCGCGTGCGGACAGCTTTGCGCGGTCGCGGACAGGCGAAGCGCGCCAGGCGCAACCCCGTGCCCAGGCGGATTCGGCGGAAATCCGCGCTTTCTCGCGTCTGGCACCGTTCCTGCGAAGCTTCGGGCAACAGGGATCAATCTGTTTGAGGAGTGAAGACCATGGCCAGCAAGATCGAGACACTCGCCTTCGCCATCGGCTTTATCGCCACCGGCTTTCTCACGTTCGTGGCGCTGCCGCTTGCGTAGGATGGGCGCCTGTGCGGCGGCGGACACTAGCTGTCCGGAAACGGACGCTCCGCCACCGCCAGCCTGCTTTTTCTGAAACGGGGATTTGAATGAGCGTGGTGCGGATGAAGGAACCGGAAGGCCCGCAAAGCGGCGGCGGCATGGATCGCGCCGTGGCGTCGCGCCGGTTCTCGACCCGGGTCAGGATCGGCCTCGGCGCCGCTCTCCTCCTTATCGCCGGCCTCACCTTCTATTTCCTCGCGCCCGGCGCCAACAGCCAGACCGTCCCCGCCGACCGGCTCACCATCTCGACGGTGAGCGACGGCCGGTTCGACGATTTCCTGCCGTTGAGCGCCCGGGTCGAGCCTTCGCTCACCGTCTATCTCGACGCGGTCGAGGGCGGCCGGGTCGAGCGCATCCTGGTCGAGGACGGCGCCCGCGTGCAGCGCGGCCAGCTGCTGGCCGTGATGAGCAATGCCGACCTCCAATTGAACGTGCTCGCCCGCCAGACCGAGGTCATCCAGCAGATCAATTCGATGCGCAGCCAGGAGCTCGCGTTGAACCAGTCGCGGCTCGCCAACGAGCGCTCGCGGATCGAGGCCGATCTCGCCACCCAGACCGCGCGCCGCAATTACGAGATGCAGCGCCCGCTCGCCGACCGCGGCTTCGTCTCCGGGCGCAGCTTCGCCGACAGCCGCGACACCTACGAGGCCAATCGCCGCCGCTCCGACGTGCTTCGCCGCCAGCAGGCCGACGACGAAAGGCTGCAGACCAGCCAGCTCGCCCAGTTGAGGGAATCGTCCGGAGCGCTCAACACCAGCCTCGGCATCGCCCGCTCCAGCCTCGACTCGCTCAACCTTCGGGCGCCGGTCGACGGCCAGCTCACCTCCTTCTCGATCCAGATCGGCCAGTCGCTGAACCGCGGCGAGCGCCTCGGCCAGATCGACAGCGCCGGCCGCAACAAATTGCGCGCCCAGGTCGACGAATTCTTCCTGGCGCGAGTCAGCGAGGGCCTCGTCGCCGACGCCGAGATCAACGGGCGCACTTACCGGATGCGGGTCAGCAAGATCTATCCGCAGGTGAGGAACGGCCAGTTCGAGATCGACCTCCAGTTCACCGGGGCCGAGCCCGCGGAGCTGCAGCGCGGCCGGACCGTGCCGGTCCGCCTGACGCTCGGCGCGCCGTCGCAGGCGCGGCTCGTCCCCAACGGCGCTTTCTACGGGGCGACCGGCGGCAATTGGGTGTTCGTGGTCTCGCCCGACGGCCGGAGCGCGGTCCGCCGCCAGGTCCGGCTCGGCCGCCGCAACCCGCAGTTCGTCGAAGTGCTTTCCGGCCTCGATCCGGGCGAGCGCGTCATCACCTCGTCTTACACGGCTTTCCAGGAGCGCGACCGGCTCTCCATCAGTGGGCAATGAAGGAGCAATTCGATGCTGAACATGCGTGAAGTTTCGCGGGTCTACCGCACCGACACGGTCGAGACGACCGCGCTTGACGGCATCTTCCTGGATGTCGCCGACGGCGAGTTCGTCGCGATCATGGGGCCGTCGGGTTGCGGCAAATCGACCCTGCTCAACGTCATCGGCATGCTCGATAGCCCATCGTCGGGCTCCTACATGTTCAACGGCACCGAGGTCGCCAAGCTCTCGGAATCGCGGCTCGCCGATTTCCGCAAGCGGAACATCGGCTTCATCTTCCAGTCCTTCAATCTCGTCGACGAGCTTAGCGTCCGCGAGAATATCGAGCTTGCGCTGCTCTACCACAACGTCCCCGCGGCGGAGCGGCGCACCCGGGTCGACAAGGTGATGGACAAGGTGGGTATCGCCCACCGCGCCAGGCACCGGCCGTCCCAATTGTCCGGCGGTCAGCAGCAGCGTGTCGCCGTCGCCCGGGCCCTTGTCGCATCACCCAAATTGATCCTCGCCGACGAGCCGACCGGCAATCTCGACACGGCCCATGGCGAGGAGGTGATGAAGATGCTGCAGGCGCTCAACGCCGAAGGCTCGACCATCGTCATGGTCACCCATTCGCCCGCCCATGCCGATTATGCCGGCCGGGTCGTCAACATGCTCGATGGCCGGATCCTGGTCGAGCACCGGCGCGCGGCGTGAGCTTAAGGCCCTCTCCCATTTGGGAGAGGGCTTGGGTGAGGGAAAGCGGGCGTCCAGTTCTCGGCGTTCGCTCCCTCACCCTCCCACCGCTTCGCGGCGGGCCCCTCCTCTCCCCAAATGGGAGAGGGGAGAATCGAAGAGGAACGAAAGAGATGTGGCGCAATTATCTGACCGTTGGCGTGAGGGCTCTGACCAAGAACCGGACCTATGCCTTCATCAACGTGTTCGGCCTCGCGATCGGGCTTGCCGCCTGCCTGATGCTGCTCCTCTACGTCCGCTACGAGACGAGCTACGACAACTGGCTCCCCAATGCGGAGAACACCTACCAGTTCCAGACCTATTATACCGACCCGCAGACCCATGAGCGCACCGACCTGCAGATGTCGTCCTACGTCTCGGGCCAGCGGCTGAAGGCCTATTTCCCGGAGATCGAGAGCAGCGTCTACGTGCAGGCCGGCGGCGCCACCGTGCTTCGCGGCGGCGAGGCGCTGAACGTGGAGAATGTCGGCTACACCAACGGCCCGTTCTTCGACACGGTCCGGCTGCCGCTCGCTTCGGGCGATGCGCGCACCGCGCTGCAGAGCCCGGGCTCGGTGACCCTGTCCGAGACCGAGGCCCGGCGCCTGTTCGGCACCGCCAACCCGATCGGCCAGCGGCTGACCATCGTGCTTCGCGGCCGCCAGGTCGACCATCGCGTCACCGCCGTCCACCGCGACCTGCCGCTCGATTCGCACATGCGCTTCGGGATGCTGATCCGCGTCGATCCCAATTCCTATTATGCCGAGATGCCCGAATTCATGCGCCAATGGGGCTGGCAATCGGGCTGGAACTATGTCGCCTTGCGGCCCGGCACCAATCCGGCCGCGCTCAACGAGCGCATGCAGCAATGGGAAAGGGACAATATCCCGCCCCAGAATTTCGGCGGCACCGTCTTCAACCAGGCCGAGCTCAGCGACTATGCGCTCGTCAACGTCCGCGACGTCCACCTCGGCAAGGCGCAGGAAGGCGCCTGGAGCCCCGGCAACGACATCACGACGATCGTCACCTTCGCGATCATCGCCTTCCTCATCCTCGGCATGGCCTGCGTCAACTTCACCAATCTCGCCACCGCCCGCGCCAGCCAGCGCGCCCGCGAGGTCGCCTTGCGGAAAGTGCTCGGCGCCAACCGTCGGCAGCTCATCACCCAGTTCCTTGCGGAATCGGTGCTGATCGCGGGCATCGCCATGCTGCTCGCTTTGGCGCTGGTCGAGCTGCTTCTGCCCGCTTTCTCCAACTTCCTCGATGCCTCGCTCGAAATGCATTATTTCGGCGCGCAGGGCATGCTGCTGCCGATCCTCGCCTTGACCCTCCTGGTCGGCGCGGCGGGCGGCCTCTATCCGGCCTTCTACCTGAGCCGCTTCAAGCCCGCCCAGGTGCTCAAGGCCAACAAATCGTCGGCCGAGGCGACCGGCTCCGGGCTGCTTCGCAACGCCCTGGTCGTCGCTCAGTTCGCGGTCTCGATCGCCCTCATCATCTGCACCGCCGTGGTGTGGGCGCAGACCTCTTATGCCCGCAATGCCGATCCCGGCTATCGCCGCGACGGCCTGCTCCAGGTCGAAGGCATCAACCGGCGCCAGCTGATCCCGCTCCAGGCGACCCTGCAGCGCGAGATCGAGCGGATTCCGGGCGTGACCTCGGTCGCCCGCTCGACGATCGGCGTCGCCACCCAGAACAGCAACAATACCGGCGTGGTGGTCCCGGGCCAGGCCCGGCCGGTCACCATCGGCATCTACTCCATCGACCACAATTTCTTCCAGACCATGAACATCCGGCTGCTCGCCGGGCGGGCATTCGACCGCAACCGGCCGTTGGACGACGCCACCTTGCCCACCCCCGACGAGCCCGCGGCGATCCGCGCCCAGATCGCGCGCGGCGGCGTCAACGTCGTGATCAACGAGCTCGCCGCGCGGCGGCTGGGCTTCGCCAACCCGGCCGATGCCGTCGGCAAGTCCTTTCGCGCGGCCCTCGCGCTGGAGGAATATGGCACCGTGCCGATCCATATCATCGGCCTCGTCCAGGATTCGCGCTTCCGCTCGATCCGCGAGCCGATCGATCCGATCATGTTCCTGATCAGCGAGACCGATCCCGCCTACATGCTGGTCCGCTACGAAAATGCCGATCCGCGCGAGGTTCGCGCAGCGGTCGAGCGCGCCTGGAAGCGGATCGCCACCGACGCGCCTTTCTCGGCCGATTTCAGCGAGGACGTCATCGTCGAGCTCTACAAGGCGGAAACCGCGCGGACCCAGGTCTTCGCCGGCTTCTCGATCCTCGCCGTGATCGTCGCCTGCCTCGGCCTGTTCGGCCTCGCCGCCTTCACCGCCGAGCGGCGGACCAAGGAGATCGGCATCCGCAAGGTGCTCGGCGCCCGCATCCGCGACATCGTCGGCCTGCTCGCCTGGCAATTCTCCAAGCCGGTGATCATCGCCAACCTGATCGCCTGGCCGGCCGCTTATTACGCGATGAAGACCTGGCTCGACGGCTACGACGTGCGCATCGACCTCGGCCTCACCCCGTTCGTGCTCGCCGGGCTGCTCGCGCTGGTCATCGCCATCGGCACCATCGCCGGGCACGCGATCAAGGTGGCGCGGGCAAACCCGATCCTCGCGCTCAGATACGAATAGGAAGGAGGGCCGCGCGCTTCGTTCGTCGAAGGCAGGAGCGCCTCCGCAGAAAGGCGCGCCCGCCCTGAGCCGGATGCTGGCAAGAGGCCGAAGCAGCAATGGAAGACATGATGACCGCAACGCTCATCCTCGCCGTCACCGCGCTCGCCGTCACGGCCATGATCGTTCTTGCCGCCTCCCGCGCCTGGCGAGGCTGGCTCGACTATAAAAGGCTCGAGCTCGCCGGCCGCGGCGTCGGCCCCGACGCCGCCGAGGCGGCAGAGGACGAGATCGGCGTCCGCATCGAGCTCGCCGCCGTTCGCGAGCGCCTGAAGAAGCTCGAGGCGATCGCGAGCGGCGTGGAGCTCTGAGCCCACAGATTGTGGCCGCCGCTCCGTTACGCCCTTCCAGGCTCGCGCGGGCCCGCTATGGTGACGCGATGAGCAGGAACGACGAAGAGCTCGGCATGACCGCGCGCCTCGTGATCGGCGGGATTGCCGGCTTCGTCGCGACCATGGCGATGACCTCGGCCATGCGCCACCTGCACAAGAGATTGCCGGGCAAGGAGCGCTATCCCTTGCCGCCGCGCGAGATCGTCGACGAGGTGCTGGATCCGCCCGCCTCGATCGCGCCCGACCTCACCCTGCTCGCCCATTTCGCCTACGGCGCCGCCTGCGGCGCGCTGATCGCCGCCGCCAATCCGAGGATCGACAAGGTCACGGGATCGATCGCCGGCGGCGGCATCTGGCTGGCGAGCTACATGGGCTGGCTCCCCGCCTTCGGCGTGCTCGAGCCAGCGACCCGGCACCCGCCCCGGCGCGACGCGGTGATGTTCGGCGCCCATCTCGCCTGGGGCTGGACCGCAGCCGAGGCGATGCGCGAGCTCGGCAAGGACCGCGCCGCCATCTTCGCCGCCGGCCCGGCGAAGGACGCGCCGGCGCGCTGAGGGTTTCCACGCAATTGCTGGCGCAAGCAAACCCTCGTTTAACGATTTTGCTTTAGGGCCGATCGCGCAAGGGGAATGAAATTGGCGAAGTTTCTCGTCATGAGAAAGGGCGGTGGCGGCAAGGTCGCGATCAACCCCGATCTGGTGACCCATATCCGCTCGGCGAACGGCGCCTTCACCGACGTCTTCTTCGAGGGCCAGCAGGTCGCGGTCGAAGGCGCGTTCGAGGACGTGGTGCGCCAGCTCTCCGCGCCCGAACGGCGCGCCGCGCCGGTCGGGGCGCAGCCGCGCGCCGACGATGCGGGCCTGGTGTTCGGACGGGTCGAGCGCTGAGCCGCCGCGTGCGGCCCGCCGGGTCCGTACCCATTAGCGTCGATTGATTTTCACGGAACATCATAGTCATCCCGGCGGAAGCCGGGACCCATGAACACGATGGTTTAGAGTGAAGCGAACCGTCCTCGCCTTGTGCTCGCGCGACCGCGTTCATGGGTCCCCTGAGTTCACAAACGAAGTGCAACACCAGCTTAGGGTGTTGCCATGGGACGGAGCTACGAACAGCTGTCGCTTGAGGAACGGTGCTCGCTCCGGCAGATCGCTGCAGCTATGGATCGCCCGCCATCGACTATCTCTCGGGAGTTGAGGCGCAACAGCGGGAGCCATGTCGGCTACCAGCCGGCTTACGCCCAGGACCAGTGCCGGGCTCGGCGCTGGTCGGGCAGT
>DASYKV010000024.1:0-165020 GCA_035994965.1 Allosphingosinicella sp. | reverse complement strand
GACGCGCTGGGCTTCGCCGCCGCTGAGGGTGGTGGCTTGCTGGCCGACCTTGACATAGCCGAGGCCGACTTCCGCCAGCATCGCCATCTTTTCGCGGATCGGGGGGACGGCCTTGAAGAACTCGACTGCGTCCTCGACGGTCATGTCGAGCACGTCGGCGATGCTGCGGCCCTTGAACTTCACTTCGAGCGTCTCGCGATTGTAGCGGGCGCCGTGGCAGACGTCGCAGGTGACGTAGACGTCGGGGAGGAAGTGCATCTCGATCTTGAGCAGGCCGTCGCCGGTGCACGCCTCGCAGCGGCCGCCCTTGACGTTGAAGCTGAAGCGGCCGGGCTTGTAGCCGCGCGCCTGGCTTTCGGGGAGGCCGGCGAACCAGTCGCGGATCTGGGTGAAGGCGCCGGTATAGGTGGCGGGGTTGGAGCGCGGGGTGCGGCCGATCGGCGACTGGTCGATGTCGATCACCTTGTCGAGATATTCGAGGCCGGTGAGCTTGTCGTGGCGGCCGGCCTGGATGCGGGCGCCGTTCAGGTGGCGGGCGGCGGCGGCGTAGAGCGTGTCGATGGTGAAGCTCGATTTGCCCGAGCCGGAGACGCCGGTGACGCAGGTGAACGTGCCCAAGGGGATCGCCGCGGTGACGTTCTTGAGGTTGTTGGCGGTGGCGCCGGAGAGGGTCAGCTTCCGGCCCGTGCCCTTGCGGCGCTTGGCCGGGACCGGGACCTCGCGGCGGCCGCTGAGATAATCGGCGGTGAGACTGGTCTCGCAGGCGAGCAGCTCGTCATAGGTGCCGTGACAGACGACGTGGCCGCCATGGACGCCGGCGCCGGGGCCCATGTCGATGACATAGTCCGCGGTCTTGATCGCGTCCTCGTCATGCTCGACGACGATGACGGTGTTGCCGAGATCGCGCAGGCGGCGGAGCGTGACCAGCAGGCGTTCGTTGTCGCGCTGGTGGAGGCCGATCGAGGGCTCGTCGAGGACGTAGAGGACGCCGGAGAGGCCCGAGCCGATCTGGCTGGCGAGGCGGATGCGCTGGCTCTCGCCGCCCGAGAGCGTGCCCGAGGTGCGGTTGAGGTCGATATAATCGAGCCCGACATTGTTGAGGAAGCCGAGCCGCTCGTTAATCTCCTTGAGGATGGCGCGGGCGATCTCGTTCTGGGTCGGGTTGAGCTTTTCGGAGAGCGAGGAGAACCAGGCGAGCGCGTGGCGGACCGAGCGCGCGGTGGCCTGGCTGATATGCTCGCCGGCGATCTTGACGGCGAGCGGCTCGGGGCGGAGGCGGGCGCCGTGGCAGGTCTCGCAGGGCGCGGCGCTCTGATATTTGCTGAGCTCCTCGCGCATCCAGGCGGATTCCGTCTGCAGCATGCGGCGGTTGAGATTGCCGATGACGCCGTCGAAGGGCTTCTTCACCTCGTAGGACTTGCGGCCGTCGATGAAGCGGAGCGTCACCGGGCGGCCCCTGGTGCCGTAAAGGATGATGTCGTGGACCTCTTCGGGCAGCTCCTTCCACGGCGTCTCCAGCTCGAAGCCGAACTCGCGGGCGAGGCTGCCGAGCACCTGCATGTAATAAGGGCTTGGCGGGTTGGAGCGGGCCCAGGGGACGACCGCGCCTTTCTTGATGCTGAGCCCTTCGTTGGGGACGATCAGATCGGGATCGAAGAGCTGCTTCTCGCCGAGCCCGTCGCAGCCGGGGCAGGCGCCTTGCGGCGCGTTGAAGCTGAACAGGCGCGGCTCGATCTCGGCGATGGTGAAGCCCGAGACCGGGCAGGCGAATTTCTCGGAGAAGGTGATGCGGCCCGGAGGGGCGTTGTCCTGCAAAACCGCCGGAACCGCCGGGGACAGCCTATTGGCTGTCCCCGAACCCTCGGCGTCAGTGGCGGGGACAGCCAATAGGCTGTCCCCGGGTGTCGGAGCGTCTGCCGGATCGAGATAAACCAGCCCCTCGGCGAGCTTCAGCGCCTGCTCCAGCGAATCCGCCAGCCTTGTCTCGATGCCGGGGCGGACGACCAGCCGGTCGACCACCACTTCGAGATCGTGCTTGAAATTCTTCTCGAGCGCCGGGGCCTCCTCGATCTCGTGGAACACGCCGTCGATGCGGACCCGGGTGAAGCCGGCCTTCTGCCATTCGGCAAGCTCCTTGCGATATTCGCCCTTGCGGCCGCGCACGACCGGGGCGAGCAGGAACAGGCGGGTGCCCTCGGGGAGCGCCATCACCCGGTCGACCATCTGGCTGACCGTCTGGGCGGAGATGGGCAGGCCGGTGGCGGGGCTGTAGGGGACGCCGACGCGGGCCCAGAGGAGCCGCATGTAATCGTAGATTTCGGTGACCGTGGCGACCGTGGAGCGCGGGTTGCGGCTGGTCGTCTTCTGCTCGATCGAGATTGCCGGCGAGAGGCCGTCGATATGGTCGACGTCGGGCTTCTGCATCATCTCGAGGAACTGGCGCGCATAGGCCGACAGGCTCTCGACGTAGCGGCGCTGGCCCTCGGCATAGATGGTGTCGAAGGCGAGCGAGGATTTGCCCGAGCCCGAGAGGCCGGTGATCACGGTCAGTGTCTCGCGCGGGATATCGACGTCGATATCCTTGAGATTGTGCTCGCGCGCGCCGCGGACGCTTAGGTGGGTCAGCATCGGGCAAGCCCTCGCTTCGGAATGTGAGTCAGCATGAGTGAGGCTGTTCCAGATTTGTTCTATTGTTAATCGGGGTCGCGCCGGGCGTCAACGCGGGTCGGGCGGAGATGGGGGTGCCGGAGCGGCGAGGCAAGATCGGAAATCTTTTCCAACTGTGATCGCCGTCACACTCGGTCCCCGCCGGATCGCGGATTGTCGCATCGATCGATTCGCACGAATCGAGCCGGAAAAAAGGGGAATGAGAATGACGATCGATCTGACCAAAGCCGCCGACCAGGTCGACATAACGTCGGCGACGTACAAGACGATGCTGGAGAATCTGCAAGGCAACGCGCTGAAGTCGCATGGCCGCAACGAATCGCGCCACGTCTTCATCAAGTTCACCGGCCCCAAGGCCCAGGTCCGAAGCTGGATCAGGACCAAGATCGCGCCGCGCGTTCTGACCGCCCAGGCGCAGCGCGCGCAGTCGGCCGCCGGCGGGGACGGCGGCCTCGTCATACTCTTTTACCTGTCGGCGGAGGGCTATCGCTTTCTCGGCCTGGATCCGACGAAGCTGAAGAGCAAGGTCTTCAACAAGGGCATGAAGCACCAGGGGAGCAACCTCATCCAGGAGCTGTTCGACACCGACAACCAGGATCCCAAGCCGAGCAAATGGGAGCAGGGCTTCCAGAAGACGATCCACGCGATGGTCTCGCTCGCCGACGATCAGGCGCAGGATCAGACGCGGCTGCTCAACGAGGTCTCGCTGCTCAAGGCCCAGCTCGCCGGGCTGGCCGACATCCTGCTGGTCGACGAGGGCCGGGCGCTGCGCCGGACCGTCCGCGACGGCACGCCGCTGGCGAGCCCGGAGCCGATCGAGCATTTCGGCTATTTCGACGGCATCAGCCAGCCGCTCTTCACCAAGGAAGATCGCGACAAGTACAAGGCCGACGGCAAGGGCGATCCGGACACCGGCTGGGATCCGGGCGCCAGCCTCGACCTGCTGCTCGAGAAGGACCCGTTCACGACCGCTGCCGACGCCTACGGCTCCTATCTCGTCTATCGCAAGCTCCACCAGAATTTCGGCGAGTTCCACGCGCGCGAGGATGCGCTCGAAGCCGCCGTCCCGCTGCCCGAGGAGCAGGGGGGAGCGATGGCGGTCGGCCGGTTCGAGGACGGCACTCCGGTGGTCTCGTTCGAGAAGGCGGGGCAGGTTTATACCAACGACTTCGTCTACAAGTCGTCGGTTCCCGCCAAGTCGCTCGATCCCGACGGCTTCAAATGCCCGGCCCACGCCCACATCCGCAAGGTCAACCCGCGCGGCACCACGCCAAGCACCAGCTTCGCGGACGAGCGCAAGCGGCGGATCACCAGGCGCGGCATCCCCTACGGCAAGCCGATGCCCGACATTTGCGACGCGGTGCAGACCGATCCCAACCCGGCTGCGGACCGCGGCCTGCTGTTCATGTGCTACCAGGCCAATATCGAGAAGCAGTTCGAGTTCATCCAGCGGACCTGGGTCGACAATCCCAATTTCCCGACCAACGTCCTCAACCTCCCGACCGGCAAGGATACGGGCGACGATTCGCTGATCGGGCAGCATAAGAGCGAGCCGCAGCGCTGGGCGAAGAAATGGGGCGACGCGGCGGCGGGACGCGAGAAGTTCAACTTCGAGGCCGCGGTCACGCTCAAGGGCGGGGAATATTTCTTCGCGCCGAGCAAGCCCTTCCTCGCCGCGCTCTGAGACCATAGCCGCTGCCGGGGGCGGGGGTCGTGACGGCGGGCTTGAGACGCCGCCGCGGCCCCTTGCGCGTCAGGTCCCGCGGCGGACTCGAAGTGCCCGCCTAGCGATCCGCCAGGGCATCGGCGAGCGCCGCGCCGCTGCGGCACAGGCTCCGCGCCAGCGCCTCGGGCGTCGCCGCGGCCTCGCCGCGCATCCAGGCGAGGATTGGGGCGAGCGCCGCTTCGGCGAGCTGGAGCGAGGCGAGGGGAAGCGGGATGGCGGGGCGGACGTCCGCCGCTTCGAGCCTCTCGGCGACCATTTGGGCGAGCAGGCGCGCCGTTTTCTCCCGCATCCGGCCGCTGGCGAACATCTCGCGGGCGCGTTGGCGGTTCTCCCAGAAATGGGCGAGGAGGCCGGTGAGCGCCATGGCGTCGCCCTGGCCGGCGGCGGCGTCGGCGAGGACGGCAAAGGGGCGCGACAAAGCGTCGAGCGAAATCTCCTCGGTGCCCGAATAATGGTCGTAGAAGGTGGAGCGGCCGACCTTGGCCTGCGCGACGATCTCGGCGACGCGAATCCGGCCCCTGCGCCGGTGCTGGACGAGATGGCCGAACGCATCGACGAGCGCCTTTCTGGTCCGGGTCACCCGCCGGTCCTGCCCTCGTGCCATCGCCTCGCTCCCGGACTTTTCGCCGCTTTCGTCCGCCAACGGACCTTTTCGCTTTCGCGCCCGCCCGGCGGCCGCCAAATGTCTCCACCGCCAGCCCTGAAATGTCCATAAGGAGCGTGAAGATGCCGCAAGCCGAGACGCGCGAAGGGGACCGGGCGGCGGGCATCGTCCTGATCGCGGCGGCGGCGGCGAGCATGCTCGCAATGGCTCATCATCCGACCAGCTACCGCGCGGGCGCGATGATCGGCATCGTCCATGGCGTGATGATCCTGGTGGTCGGCGCGATGCTCTACGGCTTTTCCCATTTCGCGCGGCGGCGGGGCCTGGGGCGGCCGGCGGTGCTGGCCGGGCTGGTCGCCTACGCCGTCGGCATGGCGGCCGGCACCGGCGCTGCGACGGTCAACGGCTTCATCGCCCCGGCGCTGGCGGCGCACGAGCCGGCGGTGAGCCGCGACCTGTTCGTGCTCGCCTGGGAGGCGAACCAGGCGCTGGCGAAGCTTGGCGTCGTCGCCGTCGGCGTCGCTTATGCGCTCTGGTCGCTCGACCTGTGGCGGACGAGCAGGCCGATCGCCGCGCTCGGCATGCTCGCCGGCGGCGTGCCGGCCGTGCTGCTGGTGGGCGGCTGGATCGACATGCACCTCCACGCCGCGATCCTCGTCTATGCGGGGCAGGCTTTGTGGGCGGCCTTGGTGGGCTGGCTGATGCTGCGCGGCGGGTTGGACGTGACCCCGGATCGCTGATTGGCTATGCCGCCTTCATGACCTGAGAAGAGGGCGGACGATGCGGGCGGTGACATTCTTGACGGGCCTGTTCCTCGCGGCGGCCGTTCCGGCCGCGGCGCCGGCGCAATATGAAGCTTTGGTCAATCCGCCCGATCCGGCCGCGCAGCTCGCCGAAATGGTCGCGCTCTACGATGCGGTCTGCCTGCGCGCCTTTCCGGACGACGCGGCGGCGGCGCGCGCCGTGGCCCGCTACCGCGCCTCGCCGCTGTCCCGGGACGACGTCCGCCGCTTCCTGCACGACGATCCCGGCCTGGGCTGGCAGATAGCGGGGCGGACCGGGCGCTTCCATGTGACCATCGAGCAGGCGTCGCCTTATCATTCCTGCGCGGTGCGGACGATGACCGCCGCCGGCTTCGCCGACATGGCCCCCTATCAAACGGCCGCCGAGCGCTACGAGGGGGGCAGAGGCTTCGAGCGGATCGACCCGATGGACCGCGTCGTCCGCGAGCTCAGGATCGCCGGCGGCGGCGAGCGCCGCGTCGATGCCGACGGCAGCAGCGAATCCCTGCTGGTCATCTTCACCACCCCGGCCGGCGAGCATCGCGCGGGCGGCCATACCGCCGTCGAAGTCCGCCTCGCGCACCAATATTACCGGCAGACTGGTTCCTAACCTTCCGTCGAACGCAACTGCCGCTTCGCCGAAAGGCTGATGCGCTCGGGCCGGCGGCGCGGCAGCGTCCGGGAATGATCTTCGTCCTCCTCGCCGCGCTCGCCGCCCAGGCGCCCACCGCCGCGGCGCCGCCCGCCTGCGCCGCGGCCGAGCATCGTCAGTTCGATTTCTGGGTGGGGCGCTGGGACGTCTATCCGACGGGCACCGAGCGGCTGGTCGCGCACAGCCTGATCGAGCGGCTCTACGGCGATTGCGTGATCCGCGAGAGCTGGATGCCGCTCCGGGGCGGCGGCGGGAGCAGCCTCAACAGCTGGCGGCCCGGCGAGCGGCGCTGGCGCCAGCTCTGGGCCGATTCGGCGAACAGCTGGGCCGAGTTTTCGGGAGGGCTGGAGGGCGAGGCGATGGTGCTGATCGCGGGCGAGGGCCGGACGCGGTCGCGGATGACCTATTCGCGCCAGCCCGGCGGCGCGGTCCGCCAGCTGGTCGAGCAGACCAATGACGGCGGCGCGACCTGGGCCGCGCAATATGACTTCACCTACCGCCCGGCGGCGGCGCCCTAGAGCCCCTTCGGAGCTTCGATCCCACGCTCGGCGAGCGCCGCCCTGAGCGCCGCCTTGGCGCGTTGGAGCTCGGCGAGCGCGGCGTCGTGCGCGGCGTCGCCGGCGTCGAGATCGGCGCCGCAATGGAGGCAGTCGGCGCGGCCGTCGATGCGGACGAACTGGCGGCAGCCGCGGCACAGGCGCAGCGGCACGGGGATGCGGCCGGACTCAGCCATGGATGGAGATGCGGTCGGGCAGGCGGGCGGCCGGCGCCCCTGCGGGCTCGACGACGATCTCGAACTCGCCATGGTCGAAGGAGCGGCCGCCGGCGTCCTTCACCTTGACCAGCCGCTCGCGCAGGCCCTTCTTGTCCATCTCCAGCGCGCGGTGATGGCACATCGGGTTGTTGCCGTGGCGGCCCATCAAGGCGTGGCTGGTCCAGGTGCAGCCGGCCATGCAGGTCTCGGCATAATAGCAGGTGCGGCAAAAGCCCCACAGATCCTCGACCGTGCGGCGGCGGTTGAAGGCGATCGGCTCGGACGTCTCCCAGATCTGCTTGAGCCGCATCTCTCGGATATTGCCGCCGGCATAGGCATTGGCGAGGCCGGGGCAGGACTTGATCGTGCCGTCCGCCTCGATCCCCATCACCGTGTCGCCGGCATTGCAGCCGTGGAAATGGATCTCGTCGTCGAGGATGTTGCGGATGGTGGATTCGTAGGGCCCGAAATAGCCGATATTGCTGGCCGGCTGAAGGAACAGGCCACGTCTTCGTCCTTCGACCGCGAGCTCGGCGAGCAGGGGCATCAGCTCGAGCAGCTGCCAGGGCTGGAGCAGAAGCTCGGGCCGGTCGGCGGCATTGCCCATCGCGACGGTGAGGGCGAGCTGCCAGTTGGTCGCGCCGGCATCGATGATCAGGTCCATGATCTCGCGCAATTGCGGCAGCGAGCGGGCGTTGATCTGGGTGTTGACCGCGCTGGTCAGGCCATGGGCGTTGACCCGGCGAAGCGCCGCCACCGCGGCCTCGAACGAGCCCGGGACGCCGCGCAGCTCGTCGTGGAGCGGGCCGATGCCGTCGATCGAGATGCCGACTCCGCAGAGGCCGGCCTCGGCGGCGCGCGCGACCCGCTCGTCGGTCAGGTTGCGGCCGCCGGTCTGCAGGTCGCACTGCATGCCGGCGGCGCGGATCGCGGCGACGATCTGGAGCCAGTCCTTGCGCAGATAGGCCTCGCCGCCGATCAGGCCGACGTCGCGCGCGCCCAATTCGGCGATCTGCCCGACCAGATCGAGCGCCTCGGCCGTGTTGAGCTCGTCGCGGCGGCGGCGGCCGGCGCGCGAGCCGCAATGCTGGCAGGCGAGATCGCAGGCGAGCGTGATCTCCCAGACCACGCTCACCGGCACCCGGTTCACGATATCGTCGAGCCCGGCATAGCGGACGGGGACCTCGTCCCTCCCCCGCTTCGCCACGGCCTTAGCCGCCCGCTCTTTTCGCGGCCGTCTCCACGGCTTTGATGAGCCCGCCAAAATCCTTATATTCGGCCTGTATTTCCTTGAGGCTCGCGGCGAGAGCGGTCAGCTCCGCCGGATTGCCCTCGGCGAGGTGCTCGCGAAGCGGGACGCGATAGAAAACGCGGCCGGGGTCGAGCAGCTTGATCAGCTTCTCGCGGGTGAGCGGTTCGAGTTTCCGGGGCGGCGTTCCCATCTTTCCTCTCCTTTGCATGCGAGTCGAGTCGCCCAGTTAAATTACGTTATGGCTCCGTCATGGGCAAGTTGTCTGCGATCCTATTGGGACCGGCGGCCCCTATTCATCGGATTCTGCAGAGTCGTTTGGGAGACTCTACGCTTTGGGTAACTGCGCGTGACTCGCCGGCAACTTGAGGCATTGTGCCACGAAGGCTTAATCAAGGTTAAGCCCGCGGCCGGGACATGGCCTGGCGCTGCGCGTCGAGGGTCGGCGCCGCGAGGGGCAGGCCGGCCCATCGCCTTGGTCGACGGTCGCCTGCGGTTGGCCGAATCGGCGGATGACGCGCGGCGTCGATCGCATTAGCGTGGCCTCCAGGGGGGATTCGCCATGCGTCATCTGATCCTGCTCGCCGCCATCTTCGGCGTGACGAGCGCCAGCGCCCAGGAGGCCAATAGCCAGGAGGTACGCCGGCTCGGGCCGGCGGATTCGCCGATCTCGGCCTCGGTCGAGCTGCCGCAACATAGCCGGCTCGTCTATGTCAGCGGCACCGTGCCCGATCCGGCCGACGCCGCCGCGCCGCCGGGCTCGGTCCAGCGCTATGGCGACACGGCGACCCAGACGCGCTCGGTGCTGCGCAAGATCGAGGCCCAGCTCGCCCGCCACGATCTCTCCCTGCGCGACGTGGTGATGATGCGCGTCTTCCTGGTCGCGCCGCCGGGGCAGGCGCGGATGGATTTCGCCGGCATGATGACCGCCTATCGCGAGTTTTTCGGGACCGAGGCCCAGCCGATGCGGCCGGCGCGCTCGACCATGCAGGTCGCCGGCCTCGTCGATCCGGGCTGGCTGGTCGAGATCGAGGTGACCGCGGCGACGCCGGCAATGGCGGAGCGGCGGTGAGGCACCGGGATAACTCCGTAGGGGCAAAGGGGAGGCTTCCATGGCTTTGACGCGGCGCGGATTCCTCGAGCGCCTGGGCGCCGTGGGCGGCTATAGCGCCGTCTATCTCGGCATGGAGGCGATGGGCCTGTTGAACGCGCCGCCGGCCTCGGCCGCGCCGTTCGAATTGCCGCGCGGATCGGGGCGCGGGCGCAAGGTGGCGATCCTTGGCGCGGGCATCTCCGGGCTGGTCTCGGCTTATGAGCTGAAGCGCGCCGGCTGGGACGTCACCGTGCTCGAGGCGCGCGACCGGGTCGCCGGCCGGGTGTGGACGATCCGCGGCGGCGACCGGATCGTGCAGACGGGGCGGCCGGACCAGGTCTGCGGCTTTTCCGACGGGCTTTATTTCAACGCGGGCGCGGCGCGGCTGCCGTCGCAGCATCACACGATCCTCGGCTATGCGCGCAGCCTCAACGTGCCGATCGAGGTGATGGTCAATTCGAACCGCTCGGCCAAATGGGATTTCGGCGGCCGCGTGCTCAGCGACCGGCAGATGATCAACGACATGCGCGGCCAGATTTCCTCGCTGCTCGCCAAGGCGATCGACCGCGGCGCGCTCGACGGCGAATTGCGGGGCGGCGACAAGGAAGCGATGCGCCAGTTCCTCGGCTTCTACGGCGAGCTCGCGCAGAATGGCGATTACGCGCCGCAGGGCCGCTCGGGCTATGTCCGGGAGCCGGGCGGCTACGACCAGTCCCCACAGGCGCTGCCGCCGCTCTCGCTCGCCGAGCTGATGCGCAACCGCGCCGCCGGGCTGCCCCTGGTCTTCGAGGAGTTTTTCGACCAGCAGACGCCGATGATGCAGCCGGTCGGCGGCATGGACCGGATCGCCCACGCTTTGCACGAGCAGGTCCGCGGCCAGGTCCGGCTCGGCGCCCCGGTGACCGCGATCCGCCGCAGCGGCGCTGGCGTTCGCATCCACCATGGCCCGGGCGAGCGCGTGCTCGACGCCGACTTTTGCATCTGCACGCTGCCGCTCAACCTCCTGCAGCGGATTCCGAACGACTTCTCGCCGGCCAAGCAGGCGGCGATCCGCGACATCCCCTATCTGCCGAGCGTCAAAGTTGCCTTCGAAAGCCCGCGCTTCTGGGAGGAGGAAGGGATTTACGGCGGGCTCGGCTGGACCGACCAGGCCAATGAGAATCTGCTCTATCCGTCGGGCCGTTGGCATTCGGCCCGCGGCGTCCTGGTCGCCGCTTATTGCGCGGGCTGGACCGGGGATCATATCGGGCCGTTCAACGCGATGAGCCACGAGGAGCGCTTCCGCCTCTGCCGCGAGGTGGTCGAGCGCATGCACCCGGGCAAGGCCCGGCTGCTCGAAAGGCCGGTGACGGTCGCCTGGGGCGCGACGCCCTGGTCCGAGGGCGTCGGCCCGACCCACCCCGATTTCGGCGATCGGCGCGGCGAGCGCTATGCCGAGCTTCAGCGCCCGGAAGGCCCGATCGTCTTCGCCGGCGAGCATCTGAGCTACGTGCTCTACTGGCAGGAAGGCGCGGCGCTGTCGGCGCATGCGGCGCTGCGAGTGCTGATGAGCCAGGCGGCGGCGCGCGCCGCCTAGGCGCCGCAGGTCTCGAAGAGCGGGCCGAGCGAGAGCACGGCCGGATAAAGGGCGCGCCAGCGCGGGCCGCAGGCTTCGAGCAGCATCGCCTCGCCCGCGCCCATCGGATAGACGGCGACGCGCTGCTGGCCGGCAAGGTCCGGCGCACCGAGCGCGGCGAGGATCTCGCGCTCATAGGCGTCGGCTTCGGCCCGCATCGCCGGATCGGGCCAGAGTCGCGAGATCGCGATCTCGGTCCAGCGGGCGACGCCCTCCTGCCAGAGCTGGAACTCGAAATAGCGCCAGTTGCGCGCCCCTGCCGCCGCAGCGAAGGCGCGCCGAGCCCCGAGATAATCGGCCAGCCGCGCGCGAAAGGCCGGCGTGCCGCGCGCGGCCAGAGCGGCGGCGAGCGCGCGCGAGGCGGCGGCGTGGGCGCCGGCGGCCGCCGGATCGGCATAAGGGAAAGCGAAGTTGAGCATCCACATGCCGGTCTCGTCGCCGCCGGCCAGATCGAGCGCGGCGACGCGCGCATAATAGTCCGGCAGCGCCGCCTGCCATTGGTGGACATGCTCGTGGAGCACGGTCGAGCGCCAGCGCGGGCCCGTGAGGCCGGTCGCGGCCGGCGTCCCCATCACGATCGTAGCCGGCGGGCCGAACAAAGGCATCGCCGCCAGCCAATTGCCCGGCAGAGCGCCGCGCGGCCGCACGAACCGGGGGCAGCCGGTCGCCGCGTCCCGCCCCGCGTCGCTGAAGCCGGGCGGCGCCTCCGGCCGGCAGAGCAGCGTCTCGCCGCCGGGCTCGAGCAGCAGCAGACCGAACGGCGCCTCCCCGAAACCGGGCCAGATCCGGTTGCCCTGATCGCGCGCGGCGGCGCGGATCGCCGCCAGCTCGGGCCCGAGCGCGGCCGGCGGCGGCGCGGCCGGAGCGGCGGACCAGAAAGCCAGCAAGGTCAGGATGTCGAGCAGGAGCGCCTCCCCCCAAAGCCGCGCGCAAGGTCGGAGGGGCTGCGTGAACGCGCCGTGAATGTTGGTCGAAGGCGGCGGGCGCCTGGTCGAAACTCCTTGGGCGAAGGGCCGCCGGCTGGTATCCGGACGCATCAGGTTTTCGAGGGGATTTTCCGATGCTGAAACGCGCGCTCCTGCTTGCCGCCGCTTTTGCCCTGCCGCTCGCCCCCGCTTTGGCGGCCCCCGCCGACGTCGCCGCCGCCGTCTCGGCGCCGGGCCGGCCTGAAGCGGCGGTCGCGCTCGATGCCGGCCGCAAGCCCGCCGAGGTGCTCGCCTTCGGCGGTTTGCGGCGCGGCGACCGGGCGCTCGATCTGTTCACCGGCTCGGGCTATTTCGCCGAGCTCATGGGCCGCGCGGTCGGGCCGACGGGAAGCGCGACCGCCTGGGAGCCCGCCAATTTCCTCAACGCCGAGTCGCGCGCGGGGCTGGACGCGATCAAGGCGCGCACTCCCAATTTCTCCTGGTTCGCGGCGCCGTCCAATGCCCTCGCTTTGCCCGAGCGCGCGTTCGATTTCGTGATGATCAATCTCAATTATCACGACACCTATTGGCAGAGCGAACGCTTCCGCTTTCCGCGCATGGACCCGGACGCCTTCCTGCGCACGATCTTTCAGTCGCTGAAGCCCGGCGGGACGATTCTGGTCATCGATCATGTCGCCAATCCCGGCGGCGACACCCGCGCCGTGGTCGATGCGCTGCACCGGATCGATCCGGCCACGGTCCGCGCCGATTTCGAGCGCGCGGGCTTCCAGTTCGTCGGCGAATCGAACGTGCTCAGGAACCCGGAGGACGATCACACGAAGCTCGTCTTCGACCCGGCGATCCGCGGACGGACCGACCGCGTGGTCTACCGGTTCAGGCGCCCGGCGCGCTAGGTCAGAAAGGGCCCTTTCGCGGCGCGGCGGGCCTGCTTCGCGGGGACGCCGGCCAGCGCGCGGAAGTCGCGGGCCATATGGGCCTGGTCGGCGAAGCCGGAAGCGGCGGCGTGATCGGCGAGCGAGGGCTGGGCGGGCACCTGCTCGAACGCCTTGTGGAAGCGGAGCAGCCGCACGTAGCGGCGCGGCGGCAGCCCCACGTAGCGCGCGAACCAGCGCTGCAGCGTGCGCGGGCTCATCCCCGTCGCCCGGCTCATCGCCTCGACGTTGGCGGCGCCGACGATAGCGCGGCCGATCGCGGCGAGACCGGGGTTCGGCGGGACTTCGGCAGTGCCGTCGAACGGCAGCCAGCGGCCGGCAAGCGCAGCGAGCGGCGTGTCGCTGACCAGCGGCCAGGCCCAGGGCCAGAGCCGGACGCCCTCGAAGCGTGAATCGCCGCTGATCTCGAAGGCCTCGGGCCGCTCGATCAGGCCGACCGCGAAGCATGGCGGCTGGTCGCCATCCCAGCGCGAGCGGCCCGCCGTCCGGCGGATGATCTCGACGCAGCCGTCCGGCACCGCCTGCTGCTCCACCCAGTCGCCGGCCGTCCCGCCGCCGGCGAGCGTCCAGCGCGTCTTGACGAGGCCCTCGAGCGCGGGCGGCGGGGGATGTTCGGCATAATCCACTGCACGGATCAGACGCCTTTTGTCGCATCCGTTCAAGACAGCGCCGCCGGGCGCGGGCATAGCGATGGCGACGGGGAGGTTTCTGATGAAGAAAGCGATCATATCGGGGCTGGCGCTGCTGCTCATGGGCCAGACGGCCCCGCCCGCGGGCGTCGGCGATCTCGCCTGGATGAGCGGGCATTGGGCGACCGAGGAGGGCGGGCGCTGGACCGAGGAGAGCTGGTCGGCGCCGCGCGGCGGCGTGATGCTGGGTTACAGCCGCTCGGGCAGTGGCGACCGGTTACGCGAGTTCGAATTCCTGCGCCTCCAGGCGGGCGCGGACGGGGTTCCGGTCTATCTCGCCCAGCCCGGCGGCCGCGCTGCCGTGGCCTTCCGGCTGACCGCGCGCGACGGCGCCGGCGCGACCTTCGAAAATCCCGCCCATGATTTCCCGCAGCGGATCGTCTATCGTCGCGACGGCGACTCCATGGTCGCGACGATATCGAAGCTCGATGGGTCGAATGCGATGAGCTGGACCTATCGGCGCCGGTAAGAGCGAGGGGCAGATGGCCGAGATCAAGACCAAGGCGACCGGCGTTTCGGTCGACGACTTCATCGAGGCTGTCCCCAATCCGCAGCGGCGCGAGGACGGAAAGAAGGTCCGCGCGATGATGGAGCGGGTAACCGGCGAGCCGGCCCGGATGTGGGGTCCGACCATCGTCGGCTTCGGCAGCTATCACTACAAATATGAGAGCGGCCATGAAGGCGTGATGTGCCGGCTGGGCTTCTCGCCGCGCAAGGCCGAGCTGGTGCTCTACGTCCTGACCGAGGCCCCCGAGCAGGAGCCGCTGCTCGCGCGGCTCGGCAAGCACAAGACGGGCAAGTGCTGCCTCTACATCAAGAAATTGAGCGACGTCGACGAGGCGGTGCTCGAGGCGCTGACCGTCGATGCGCTCGCTCATATGGACGCGAAATACCCGCGCTGAGGGCGTTTGAGCCTTTTCGACAGACGTGACGGGCATCACGCGGGTGCTGGCCGCCCCGAGATATGCAGGCTCAATCGAGCATCTTGCTCGGCCTGAAAGGATATCGTCATGAAGCGGAAAGCTTGGCTGTGGGCCTTCATTTTGGTGACAGTCGGACTTGCCAACGGGCCAGGCCTCGACCTGCTCTGGGCGCAGACCGGCCAGACCGAGGCCGAGAGGCGCCAGCAGGAGATCGACCGCATCAAGGCCGATACGGAGCTGACCAAGGAGCGCACCGCCCTCGAAGCGGCGACCACAACCCGTTTGAAGGCGCTCATCCCGAGCTTTGAGGGCAAGGCCGAAGTCGACGCCAGCGCGGGGCAGCTGGAAGCCTCGATGCTCTCCACGCAGGCGGTTTCCAGAGTCTCGAGCCTGATTCGCGATCGAGTCAACGGGCTGCCTGCGCGCGCGGGCGAGGCACCGGCGTCATTGCAGTCACCGCGCAACGCCTGCGGCCTGCCGACCGGAAGACAGGTCGAAACCACGGCCGGTGGCACAACCGCAGCTCGCTTCGTGGTACTTGCCGGAACGGAGGGGTTCGACCTTGGCGTGGTGGATTTCGTCCGGGGCCAGCTGATTGCAATCTGCACACGGTTCCTCGACGAGTTGCCCGCCGATCGCGTTCGGGATCTGTGGCTCACGACGGCTCAGACCGAAAGCCGAAGCGACCTCATTGGAGGCTTGTCGGTGCCCATCCAGGTGGCGACCGCGCTGTTCGGCGCGCTTCGCTCGGACGTCAACATCACGACCGTCGCAACCTCGGCCATTACCTCACAGCTGCTGGCGCGCGGCGTGGCCGAGTCGCTCGGCGACCAGGCGATACTTGGATCCGAGCCGACCATCGCGCCGAGCAACCGGGCCATCGATTCGGCCAGCATCGAAGGCCTCGTGGCTCAACTCTACCTGATTCGGCTTCGCGCGGTGCAATATCTGGCTCGCCCGGACATGCAGGGGGATGCGCATAAGACCGAAAGAGAGCGGATCACGGCGCTTATCACCCGGTTCGACACGTTCGTAGGCGCGATCACCACGCCTGACGCACAGGGCAATCTCATGATCGCGCGCGCGGCTCGGCTCGAGAGTCTGATGGCGCCGAATGCGGCCGGCGTCCGTCCTCATATCATGAGGGTCTATGTCGATCAGTCGGGTGGCAGCCTGATTCGCACCAGGAACATAGCGACGTTCATCGGCGTCGATCCTTTGCGCATCAGTGGGGGCCTCGTCGCCAGCTTTACCGTGACTAATGCCGAAACCGGCCAAGTGCTGTCGGCCGGACTATTCGCCTGCAGGACTGGGTTGATGAGGCTTCGGCGGGTACATGACGGCACTTGGGGCCAAGCGCGATCAAGCGGAAGGTCGCCGCCGGCTCCGATCTGCGTGCCCGACCGATAGGCTTTGGGATCGTTCATTCATCGCGACTTCATCTTCCCGCGGCGAAACGAAAGCGGGGCGCGACGAAAAGCGCTTGCATCCTGCCACAAATGTGACATGCTACGTGTGTAGCAGGTGAAAAGCATGATGATCGATTCTCTTCCAAGACGCGAACGCGAGCTGTTCGAATTGCTGTGCAGCGCCGGCGAGGCCACCGCGGCCGAGCTGCGCGCGGCGATGCAGGACCCGCCGTCTTATTCGGCGGTGCGGACCCTCTTGACCCGGCTCGAGGCGCGCGGCGTCATCAAGCATCATATGGTCGACCAGGCCTATGTCTATCAAAGCGTGCCGCAGCCCGCCAAGGTCCGCGAATCGGCGATGAAGCAGATGGTCCGGACCTTCTTCGACGGATCGGCGGCCAATGCCGCGACCGCTTTGCTCGGGCTGACCAGCAGCCTGTCCACCGACGAGATCGACGCCCTTCAGAAGGCGATCGATGAAGCCAGGGAGCGTGAGTGATGGACGTGTCCTTCTTTGTCCAGATGGCCTGGAAATCCGCCTTGATCGCAGGCGCCGCTCTGGCGCTCGCTTATGTCCTGCGCTCGCGCGCCGCGTCCGATCGGGCGCTGGTGCTGCGGATCGGCGCGGCCATGCTGCTGGCGCTGCCGCTGATCGCGGTGGCGCTGCCGGCGCTGCCGATCGAGGCCTGGGCGGCGCCAGAGGCCACTTCGCCCGCCGTCGCCGCCGCCGCGCCGATCGCGCCGGTTGCCGATCTCGCCTACGTCCCCGGGCCGTCGCTGCCGCTCGCCGCGCTGCCGGCGGCGGCGGCGGCGGCGTCCGAGGCTGCGGCGCCGACCATCTGGGACGATCCGACCCCGCTCGTCCTCTTCATCTATCTGGGCGGCCTGCTGATGGTCGCCGGGCGGCTGCTCGCGGGCCTCTTCATGCTGCGCCGCTGGACGCGCGACGCGCGCGCCGTGACCTGCCCTGAATGGCTGGCGGCGTTCGATCGCGCGCGGGGCGATGAGAAGGTGCGGCTGATGGTCTCCGACACGGTTCCCTCGCCGCTGAGCTGGGGCTGGCGGCGGCCGGTGATCCTGATCGATCCCGACACGCTGGACGAGCCCGAGGAGGCGGACGCGATCCTGGCCCACGAGCTGGCGCACGTCGCCCGGCGCGACTGGCCGGCGCTGATCGCTACCCGGATCGCCGCTGCGGTGTTCTGGTTCAATCCCCTGGTCTGGCTGCTCGAGCGCGAGATCGTCCAGCAGGCCGAGGAGGCCGCGGATTGCGAGGCGGCCGCCCATGTCGAGCCGGCCCGCTATGCCCAGACCCTTCTCTCCTGGGCGCAGGTCACGGGCCGCGCGATCCCCGCCAATTCGATCGCGCCCAGGCAGAGCGCGCTCGGCCGGCGGATCCGGGCGATCCTGGACCGGCGCGAGCGGCCGCGGGGGTCCGCATGGACGAAGATCGCCGCCATCCTGTGCGTCGTCATCGCCGCACCGGTCGCCGCGGTCCAGCTCGTCCAGGCGGCCCAGGCGCCCACGGCGCCCCGCGCCCCCCATGCACCGGCCGCGCCGCGGATCATTCCGTCCCCGCCCGCGATTCCCGGCGTCCCGCAGCCGCCGGCGCCGCCGCCCGCGCTTCCCGACGTCTCGGCGGAGGTCAACGAAGTGCTGGCCGAGGTGCTCCCGCAGATTCCCCAGATCGTCTCGTCGGCGCTGGCGTCGGTCGATCCCGACGAGATCGGGCGCGAGGTCGAGGAGGCTTTGCGCGAGGCCGGGCCGGAGCTCGACCGGCTCAGCCGCGAGGATCGCGTCCGGGTCGGCCAGGAAGTCCGCCGGGCGCTCGCCCAAGCGCGGGTCCAGGTGCGCGAGGCGGTGCGGGTGCAGCAGGTGAGCCAGGTCCAGATCGCGCAGGCCGTCCGCGAGGCGCAGCGCGCCGCTTTGGCCGTGCGCCCGGCCATCGCCGCCTCGATGCGCGCCGGCGCCGGCGGCATGGAGCACGGCGCCGCCGGCATGGAGCAGGGCGCCCAGCGCATGGAGCAGCAGGCGGCGCGGTTCCGCGACCGCAACTATCGCGAGACCGTGATCGCCCGCGAGCGCGCCCGCGGCCGCAATGTCACCCACGAGGATCTGCTCGAGGCGGCGCAAGGCATGACCGAAGGCGCGGAAGGGATGCGCGAAGGCGCGCGCGAGATGCGCGCCGCCGCCGAGCGGATGCGCGACGGCCGCCAGGATTGAGCTAGGGAAGTGACGGGCGGCGTCCCCCCAAAAGGCCGCCCGTCATTTTTCTTGCTTCCGGAACCCGTAACGAGATTCCGTCACTCCCGCGAAAGCGGGAGTCCAGCTTCTTCCCTTTTCCCGAGCACCGCATAGAGTCCGCCTGGATTCCCGCGTTCGCGGGAATGACGGGGAGGGGGCTTATGCTGCGTCGTATCCTTTTGGCGTTCCTGGCGGTCATCGCCGCCATCCCCGCCGCGGCGCAGGACGCGCCGCACCAGCGCCAGGCGCGGCAGATCCTCGAGCGGCTGGTCTCCTTCCGCACCGCCGCCGGCCAAGGCCAGGTGCCGCCGACGATCGCCTATATCCAGCGGACCTTGCGCGCGGGCGGCGTCGCCGACGCGGACATGGTGGTGATCCCGCACGAGGAGACGGCGGCCTTGCTGGTGCGGGTGCCGGGCAGCGGCTGGGCGGCGGCGCCGATCCTCTTTTCCGCCCATATGGACGTGGTCGACGCGCGGCCCGAGGATTGGCAGCGCAGCCCGTTCGCCCTCGTCGAGGAGAACGGGACCTTCTTCGGCCGCGGCGTGCTCGACAACAAGACCGGCGTCACCGCGATGATCTCGACCATCCTGAGGATTCGCGCCGCCAATCACCGGCCCGCCACTCCCCTCGTCTTCGCCTTCATCGGCGACGAGGAGACGACCTTCGGCACCACCCGGCTGGTCGCCGCCCACCCCTGGGTGCGCGGCGCCCGTTATGCGATCAACACCGATGCCGGCGGCGGCATGATCGGGCCGGGCGGCCAGCCGCTCGTCTACCTCGTCCAGGGCGCCGAGAAGACCTTCGCCAGCTACCGGCTGACGATCACCAACCCCGGCGGCCATTCGAGCCGGCCGCGCGACGACAATGCGATCTACGATCTGGCGCGAGCCCTGCTCAGGGTCGAGCAATATCGCTTCCCGGTCATGGCCAATGCGCTGACCCGCCAGTATCTCGGCACGCTCGGCCGGATCGTGCCGGGCGCGGCCGGGGCGATGCTGACCCGCTTCGCCGCCAACCCGCAGGATGAGGAGGCCGCCGAGGCGCTGCGCCGCAGCCCCGAATATGTCGGCACCACCAGGACGACCTGCGTCGCCACCATGCTCGATGCCGGCCACGCCCAGAACGCGCTGCCGCAGCGCGCCTCGGCGGTGGTCAATTGCCGGATCTTTCCGGGCATCCAGCCCGAGACGGTCCGTTTGGCTCTGGCCGCGGCGATCGGCAACGCGGCGGTGCGGGTCGAGACGATGGGGGCGCCCGAGCTGAGCGCGGTCTCGGAGCCGCGCGCGGAGGTCGAGGCCGCCATCGCCGCCTCGATCCACCGCCTTTATCGGGGCGTCGCCATCTCGCCGTACCTGGAATCGGGCGGCACCGACGGCCTCATCTACCGCGGCGCCGGAATCCCCACCTGGGCGAGCTCGGGCATCTTCATCCGCCCCGACGAGATGTTCGCGCATGGCCTCAACGAGCGCATTCCTACGGCGAGCTTCTACGCCGCGATCGACCATATCCACGATCTCGCTCTGGCGCTGAGCGGCGGCCGGTGAAGCGGCTTCTCGCGCTCGCGGCCGCGCTGCTGATCGGCGCGGCGCCGCCGGCGCCGCGCTACGACGTCGTCATCCGCGGCGGCACGATCTACGACGGCAGCGGCGGCGCGCCCTATCGCGGCGACGTCGCGATCAGCGGCGACCGCATCGCCGCTATGGGAGAGGTGCCGGGACGGGGAAGGCGCGAGATCGACGCGCGCGGGCTCGCGGTCGCGCCGGGCTTCATCAACATGCTGAGCTGGGCCAATGAGAGCCTGATCCAGGACGGCCGCAGCCAGAGCGACATCCGCCAGGGCGTCACCCTCGAAGTGATGGGCGAAGGCTGGTCGATGGGCCCGCTCAACGACGAGATGAAGCGTATCGAGCTCACCCGGCAGGACGACATCCATTATCCGATCGCCTGGACCAGCCTCGGCCAATATCTCGAGCATCTCGAGCGGCGCGGCATCGCCCCCAACGTGGCGAGCTTCGTCGGCGCGGCGACGGTCCGCGTTCACGAGCTCGGCGAGGGCGATGTCGATCCCGACCCGGCCCAGCTCGCGCGGATGCGCGCTCTCGTGCGCCAGGCGATGAACGAAGGCGCGATGGGCGTGGGAAGCTCGCTCATCTACGCGCCCGGCAGCTTCGCCGAGACCGACGAATTGGTCGCCCTGGTCAGCGAGGCTGCCAGCTGCGGCGGCATGTATATCAGCCATATGCGCTCGGAGGGCGACCGCATCCTCCGATCGGTCGACGAGCTGATCGAGATCGCCCGCCGCTCGGGCGCGCCCGCCGAAATCTACCATCTCAAGATGGGCGGGCGCGACAATTGGGGGCGCTATGACGAGGTGATCCGGCGGATCGAGGCGGCGCGCGCCTCGGGGCTCAGGATCACCGCCGACATGTACACTTATGTCGCCGGCGCGACCGGGTTCGACGCCTCGATGCCGCTCTGGGTGCAGGCCGGCGGGCGCGAAGCCTGGATCGCACGCCTGCGCGATCCCGCGATCCGCGCCCGCGTCGCCGAGGAGATGCGGCGGCCCGGCGTGGGCTGGGAGAATCTCTATCACGGCGCCGGCGCTGCGGGCATGATGTTCACCGACTTCCGCAATCCGGCGCTGCGCCGCTACGCCGGGCGGACGCTCGCCGACGTCGCGCGCGAGCGCGGCACCAGCCCCGAGGAGACGATGATGGATCTCGTCGTCGAGGACGGCAGCCGGGTCGGCACCATCTATTTCCTGATGAGCGAGGACAATGTCCGCCGCGAAATCGCCTTGCCCTGGATGAGCTTCGGCTCGGACGCGGCCAGCGTCGCCAGCGAAGGCCTGTTCCTCAATGCGCGGCCGCATCCGCGCACCTACGGCAATTTCGCGCGGCTGCTCGGCCGCTATGTCCGCGACGAGCGGCTGATCAGCCTCCAGGAGGCGGTGCGCCGGCTGACATCGATGCCGGCGGCGCATCTCGGCATCACGGAGCGCGGCTCGCTCAGGGCGGGCTTCCTTGCCGATCTCGCCATCTTCGATCCGGCGGCCATCGCCGACCGCGCCACCTTCGAAGAGCCGCACGCTTATGCGGTCGGCATGCGCCACGTCTTCGTCAACGGCCGCCAGGTGCTGGCCGACGGCGAGCCGACCGGCGCGACGCCGGGGCGGGTGGTGCGCGGCCCCGGCTGGAACCGCTGCCCGGCGGCATGACTCCCTCCCCCTCAAGGGGGACGGATTTCCTGGGCAAGTCTCCTATTGCCTCGGAGCCTAAAGCGCGCATAGCCGTTGAGGAGACGGGGGCGTCGGATCCGCAAAGGACCTCTGCGTGAGTGACAAAAGCGCCTTCATCAACGCCCTGGCCGGCGTCGTTCCCGAACATGACGTCCACAGGCTCTTCATCGACTGGGCGGAAGGCCAGGTCGAGGATCCGCGCCTGCGCAAATTGTTCATGCGGATGGCGGACCGCAGCGGCATCGAGCATCGCTGGTCGGTGCTGCCCCCGCCCGGCGGGCGGATGCACAACCAGCCGGGCGGCTTCTATCATGGCGACGCGCCGACCACGGCGACGCGGATGACCTGCTATGCCGAGGAGGCGCCGAAGCTGGCCTTGGCCGCGATCGCCAGGCTCAGCGAGCAGGTCGAGTTGGACGGCATTACCCATCTGGTGGTGGCGAGCTGCACCGGCTTCGTCGCGCCCGGCATCGACCAGATCATCGCCCGCGAGCTCGGCATCCCGGGCGTCGAGCGGACTTTGGTCGGCTTCATGGGCTGCTATGCGGCGGTCTCGGCACTGAGGACCGCTTATCATATCGTCCGCTCCGAGCCCGGGGCGCGGGTGCTGGCGGTCACGGTCGAGCTCTGCTCGCTCCACCTCCAGGAGACGCAGCAGCTCGAATCCCTGCTCGCCATGCTCCAGTTCAGCGACGGCGCCGCGGCGGCGCTCGTCACGGCCGAGCCGAAAGGCCTGGAGATGAGCCATCTCTTCTCGGCGCCGCTCGAGGATTCGGCCGAGCTGATCCAGTGGAAGATCGGCGACACCGGCTTCGAGATGACCCTGTCCGGCGAAGTGCCCGGGCGCATCCAGCACGCGCTGGAGGACGAGGGCACGCGCAAGACCCTCTACAATGGCTGGGGGCCGGACCAGGTGACGAGCTGGGCGGTCCATGCCGGCGGCCGCTCGATCCTCGACGCGGTCGAGAAGGGGCTGGAATTGCCCCAAGGGTCGCTGTGGGCCTCCCGCGATGTGCTCGCCCGCTACGGCAACATGTCGTCGGCGACCCTCATGTTCGTGCTCGCCGAGCTGATCGATCGGCCGGATACCGGCAAGGGCGTCGCCATCGCTTTCGGGCCGGGCCTTGCCGCCGAGGGCTTCCATTTCGAGCGCGTGTCGCGCGAGAAGCCTGCCCCGGCGAAGGCCGGGGCGCGGGCCGGATGATCTCCCTCGCCGCGCGCATTCGCCGCGACGAGCAGATGGACGATCCCGGCCTTGCGCCCGAGACTTACGATAAGGTGCTGAAGGACCTCGCCCGGGTCAACGCGGTGACGCTGGCGGCGCGGCCGACGATCGATTTCCTCCGGCGCGGCACGAAGAAGATGCCCGCCTTCCGGCTGCTCGACGTCGGCTTCGGCCATGGCGACATGCTGCGGCGGATCGCGCGCTGGGCGCGGCGGCGCGACGTCGCGGTGGACCTGATCGGCGTCGACCTCAATCCGCGCAGCGCGGCGGTGGCGCGGGCGGCGACGCCGATCCACTGGCCGATCGAATATCGGACCGGCGACTATAAGGACGTGGCCGGGCCGATCGATTTCGTCGTGTCGAGCCTGGTCGCCCACCATATGAGCGACGACGAGCTCGATGCTTTCATCCGCTTCATGGAGGAGCGCGCCGCGATCGGCTGGATGGTCAACGATCTCCACCGGCTCGGCTTTGCCTATCACGGCTTCCCTTTGCTGGCGCGATTGCTTGGCGCCCACCGGATCGTGCGCGAGGACGGGCAGGTCTCGATCGGGCGCTCGTTCCGGCCCGCGGAATGGCGCATTATCCTCAAGCGCGCGGGCGTCACCAAGGCGAGCATCGTGCGCCGCTTCCCCTTCCGGCTGTGCGTCGAACGGCTGTTTTGATCGTCGGCGGCGGGCCGGCGGGGGCGTCGGCGGCGATCGCGCTGGCGCGGGGCGGCGCGATGCCGGTGCTGATCGAGCGTGCGG
Organism: Allosphingosinicella sp.; assembly: GCA_035994965.1. Lineage (GTDB taxonomy): Bacteria > Pseudomonadota > Alphaproteobacteria > Sphingomonadales > Sphingomonadaceae > Allosphingosinicella. The sequence goes on along the minus strand of DASYKV010000024.1, from coordinate 141,540 downwards.
CAGGCGAGCGCGACCTCGTCTGCGGCGGCTTCCTCGGCTGGGACGCGATCGCGGCGCTGAAGCGGCTCGGGCTCGATCCGGCCTCGCTCGGGGCGCGGCCGATCCACCGGCTGCGGCTGGTCGCCGGCAATCGCGTCGTCGAGACGGCGCTGCCGCGCCCGGCCGCCGGCCTCTCGCGAAGGCGGCTCGACGAGACTTTGCTGCGGATGGCGGAGGAAGCGGGGACGGCGGTGCTGCGCGGGCGCGCCGCGCGGGCGGTCGAGGGCGACACGGTCCGGCTCGACGACGGCGCCGAAATGGCCGTCGGCGCCCTGTTCCTGGCGACCGGCAAGCATGAAGTGCGCGGGGCTGCGCGGGAGACCGGCGCGCGGCCGCTTTCGGTCGGCCTGCGCGCCGCGGTGCCGCCGCCGCCGGACCTGGCAGGGGCGATCGAGCTCCACCTCTACGATGGCGGCTATGCCGGGCTGCTCGTCCAGGAGGATGGCAGCGCCAATCTGTGCCTGTCGGTCGCGCAGGCGCGGATGGCGGACGGCCGCGACGCCTTTCTCGCGGCATTGATGAAGGAGGCGCCCTTGCTTGCCGAGCGGATCGGGGGGCGGATCCCCGATTCATGGGAGGCGATCGCCGGCGTCCCTTATGGCTGGCGCGCGCGGACGACCGCGCCCGGCCTGTTCCGCGTCGGCGACCAGGCGGCGGTGATCGCCAGCCTCGCCGGAGACGGCATCGCGGTGGCTTTGGCGAGCGGTCTGGCGGCGGCCCATGCCTGCCTCCACGGCGACGGCGCCGAGGCCTATCAGCGCGATTTCGCCAGGCGGGCGAGGCGGCCCGTCGGCATTGCGGAGACGCTTCGCCACATGGCGGAGGCGCCGTTGCGGCGAAAGCTGATGCTGGGCCTCGCCGGCGTCCCCGGCCTCGCCAAGGCGGCGGCGCGCCTCACCCGCATCGGCTGAACGGTGACAGTTACCTAAGTGTCACCGGGACAGTTAGGTAAGTGTCCCCGTGACACTTAGGTAACTGTCACTAGCGTCCCGCCACGCCGCCCGGCGCGTCGGCGCGCCATTGGCCGGAGTCGCGATGTTCCTCGCGGATATTGGAGGCGGGCAGGTTGGTCGGCGTCCAGCGCCCGTCCTGCGGGATGTCGGACGCCACCGGGATGGGGCGGGCGGCCGGCGCGGCCCTGGGCTGGCTGGCCGCCACCGCCGGGATCGCGGCGCTCGAACGGGCCATGTAGGAGGAGCCGCGCACCACCGGCTCGCCGCCCGCATAAGCATCGCTGAACGCGCCGGGCGCGCCGGCGAGGCCGGGCAGGCGGTAGAACATGTGCGCACCGATCACCGCGGTCTTGACCAGCCGCGGCGCCCATGAGGGGAAGACGTAATTGGCGTGGTAGAAGGTCGACATGCCGACGGCCGCGAAGGTGCGTCCGGCGAGCGCCTCGGCGGCGATCCGGCGGGCCTGGGCCCAGAGCGCCGGCATCGGCGCGCGGCCGAGCGAGCCGTCGCAGGTGAAGGTGAACTGGCAGCCGCCGCCGGCGCGCATCGGCCCCTGATAGACGACGCCGCAGACGCTGTTCGGCCATGAGGGATGGCGGACCCGGTTGATGACGACCTGGGCGACCGCGCGCTGGCCGTCCTCGCTCTGGTTGCCCGCCTCGTAATAGACCGCCTGGGTCAGGCAATCGAGCGAGCGCATCTGATCGACCGGGGTGGCGCCGCGCAACGCATAAGCGGCGGCGGCGGGATTGGGGCCGCCGGCGATCGGCAGGCTGAAATTGGCGGCGATGGCCGAGCTGCCGGCCAGCGAAAGCCCGGGGCCGCCGGCTTCCAGGGAGGGCAGCACGCCGGTCTGCGCGCCGGCAAGAGAGGGCGAGGGGGCAGCCGCGTCGACAGGCTCGCCGACGGCGATCCGCACGCTCGGCACGGCAATTGCGGGAACGCAGGAGGCGATCGGCAGCAGCAGAGCGAGCCAGGCCCAGGCGAAGCCGCCCGCGCCGGGTCCCGATCTTCCTCTTGTCCGCACGCTCGACGCCATCTCGGCTCCCCGGGGATAGAGCTTCCCAGAGCGTCGCATAGCCTCGCCCCGCACGCTCCGCGCCCTCCGATTTCAGGGCGTCCCAATAGTGGACAGACGTGCAGGAAGTGTTGACGGAACGGGGTGGCGGCAGCCGCGATAGGCCCGGAATATCCTCCGTTCGGGCTGAGCTTGTCGAAGCCCCGTCCTTCTCTTCAACGGAAAGAAGGAAAGCCCTTCGACAGGCTCAGGGCGAACGGAAAGGGGGTAAGGCCGAGCGCCTCTAGTCGCGGTCCCGTCGGACCTCGCGATCGCTCTCGATCCGGCGGTGGCCGTAGCCGCGGACCAGGGGGATCAGGCCGAGCAGGCCGAGCAGGCCGAGCAGGCCCCAGGGGAAGCCGGCGTCCCGGTCGTTGTCGGCGCGGACCGAATTGGCGAAGGGCGCGACCGGGTCGAGGACGCCGTTGGGATAATTGGCGTCGAGCGGGATGTCGATCGGCGCCGGCGGCGGCGGGGCCTGCTGGACCGGCTGGTTGACGACCGGCAGCGTCTCGATCGGGGGCGTCGGCTCCGGCACGGCGGGCGCGGTCGGCGGCGGCGTGCCGGTGCCCGGGCCCGGCGGCGTCGTTCCGCCGGGCGCCGTGGTCGCGGGCGGGGTGGTCGCGGGCGGCGGCCGGCCGGCCGACGGCGGGGCCGGCGAAGCACCGGGCTGGGCAAGGCCGGGCCCGGCCGCTGCGAGAATCATTGCGGCCATCGCGCCGATTGCGAGTCTGCTCATTTGTAACGCTCCTGCAACGACTTGGCGCATCTCCGCGCATGTTTCGCCGCTCTCTATATTCCGCCCGCCTTCTTCCGCAAACAAGTCGTCGCAGCACCGCCCACCTTTCGCTTTCCACGGCTCGCGGGATCGGACAAGGTGGCAAGGCGGGCGGGGCAGGTAGGCACGCGCCCGGGGCGGGGACCATATCAGTGGCGATGTATGTGTATTCCACCGACGGCGACCCCGTCGGCTTTGTGTTCGAAACCACGATCTACGACCTCACCGGCGCGCCTCTGGGACGGATCCTCGGCTGCCGGGTGCACCGGTTCGACGGCACCTATGTCGGCGAATGGTTCCGCGACATGGTGGTCCATCGCCCGCAGGGGCGGCCGCGGATGATCCCGCCCTGCCCGGTGCCGCCGAACCGGCCGCCGGCGCCGAGCTCCTACCGCCTTCGCGCCGTGGTCAATTACGGCTATGCCGACGCCTTCCCGGCGCTGCGCGAGAGCGGCAATTTCTTCCGCGAGGCGGCGGAATAATCGCGCTCCCCGCGCTCCCCGCGCTCGCGGCTTTGCTGCTCGCCGCGGCCGCGCCCGGCGACGAGGCCGAGATCCGCGCCGTCCGCGCCGAGACCAACGCCGCCATCGCCGCGCACGACGTGGCCCGGCTCGCCTCCGCCTTCACCGACGATGTCGTGCTCGTCTCCGGCGGCGGCGACGCGCTGGTCGGCAAGGCCGGGATGCTGCGCGGCTTCACCGCCGCCTTCGCAGCGCCCGGCTTCGTCGATTATGTGCGAACCCCAGCCGACATACAGGTCGCGACCTGGGGCGTGCGCGCGGCGGAGCGGGGCCGCTGGATCGGCCGCTGGCGCACGCAGGCGGGCGAGACCCGCCGCAGCGGCGTCTATCTGGCGCAATGGGTGCGGCCGCACGGCCGCTGGACGATCCGCGCCGAGACCTTCGTCACCTTGGCCTGCGAGGGGCCCGGCTGCTAGTTTCCAGCCTGGCCGCCTGCCTCCCGTTAACGTTACCGTAGTAACCGCAGGTTATGTCAACGCGAAGGAAACCAAACCTTCGGCGAAGCAGGTGAATACTATGATGCGTGTATCGGCACAGGTGCAGTCCGAGCCCGGTGAAGAACAGAACAAACGCGCCGCGGAGCGCCGCGCCTCCAACACGATGGCTACCGTCCGCCAGCTCAAGCAGCCCAACCACGCCATCCACATCATCGACATCTCGCCCGAGGGCTGCGGCTTCCGGTCGCGCTGGCCGATCGCGGCCGACACCCGCATCTGGCTCGGCTTGCCCGGCCTCGAGACCTGGGCGGCGCGGGTCGTCTGGTTCGAGGACGGCAAAGGTGGCCTGCATTTCGAGCGTCCGCTCCACCCCCTGGTCGCCGAGCGCTTCGCCAAGGTCGAGCCGGGCCGGCTCTAGACTGGGAAGCTAGGCCCGCTGCGAAGGGAGTGCGGCAGCCGGCCCGATGTCGTCAGGCCGCGCCGTTGCAGGTGACATGCTCGATGCGCTGCGTCGCGACGTCGAATTCGACCGTGATCATGCCGCAGCCCCCGTCCAGGATCATGGGCAGCGCATTCTGTGCCACCCAGCGGCGACCGCGACTTTCCCCGCCGGCGCCGAGATAGACTCCGATCACCTTGCGGACGCCATCCTCGCTTTGCTGCCAGGCATAAGAGCGCTCGTAGGACGCAAGCGGATTGGCGCCTTCGGGCAGGCGAACCGCGCGCTCGATCCGATCCATGATCGCCTGCTGCTCGGCGTCGCTGCCGGCGGGCCCCGCCGCCGGCGCGGCAGGCTGCGGCGCGTTCTGATCGTTCTGTGCGGGCGCCTGCGCACAGCCAAGCGCGAGAAGCAGGGCGAGAAGCAGAGCAAGTCTCATTTGCCCGATCATCCTTCCGCTTCGACGCAAGCGCAAGCCGCCGGCGCCTCAGGCCTGGGGCTGCCAGCTAGATCGCAGGCGCTCCTGCCCGCCGATGATGCCAGGCGAAGACCGCCGCCGCGCCGCGGTGGGGGCGCCAGGGCTCGGCCAGCGCCCGGATCGCTTTCTCGGTGGGCTTGCCGTCGAGGCCGAGAATGACTCCGATCTCGATCTGGACGGCGAGGTCGCCGGCCGGGAAGATGTCGGGGCGGCCCTCGGCGAACAGCAGATAGATTTCGGCGGTCCAGCGGCCGATGCCCTTGACCGCGGTCAGGTGCGCGATCGCCTCCTCGTCGTCGGCGGGCAGCTTGCCGAAATCGAGCCGGCCGGAGAGGACCTCCTCGGACAGGCTGCGCGCATAGCTCATCTTCTGGCGGGAGAGGCCGGCGGCGCGCAGCGCCTCGTCGCTGGTCGTCGCCATGTTGGCGGGATCGGCGGCGCCGCCCGTGCCGGCGTCGAGCTTGTTCCAGATCGCATTGGCCGAAGCGACCGAGACCTGCTGGCCGATGATCGCGCGCAGCAGGGTCTCGTAGCCGCGCGCGCCGGTGCGCGGCGCGGGCAGGCCGGCGCGGGCGAGCGCCGCGGCGAAAGCGGGCTCGATCTCCCCCAGCGCCTTCAGCGACCGCTCCAGATCCTCCGCTTCGATCCCCAATGTCCGCTCCCGCCTTGCGCCGCCTTGCGTTCCGCCCGGGCGCCTAGCATAGGGCGCGGCGAACGCCTCCCATTTCTTGCTTTCAAGGATGCCCATGCCGAACCTGACGATCGTGACCCGCGATGGCGCCGAAAGAATCGTGGAGGCGCGCATCGGCTGGAGCGTGATGGAGAATATCCGCGACAACGGCTTCGACGAATTGCTCGCTTTGTGCGGCGGCTGCTGCTCCTGCGCGACCTGTCATGTCCATGTCGACGAAGAGTGGGCGGCCAAGCTCAAGCCGCGCGGCGACGACGAGGAGGATTTGCTCGACACGTCCGACCACAAGATCGGGACCAGCCGCCTCTCCTGCCAATTGCTGTTCACCGCCGAGCTGGACGGCCTTCGCGTCACCATCGCGCCCGAGGATTGAGCCTGAATATCCTCCCCTGCAAAAGCAGGGGAGGATATTCAGCCGGCGACGCTCGCCGCGTAGAGCGCGACCGCCGCCGCATTGGAGACATTCAGGCTTTCGATCCCGCTGATCGGCAGGCGCGCCAGCGCGTCGCAATGGCTCTGCGTGTTGTGGCGCATGCCCTCGCCCTCGGCGCCGAGCACCAGAGCGACGCGGGCGGGGCCGAGCGCCTCGGCCAGCGTCGTCCCGGCCTCGCCGGCCAGGCCGATCCGCCAGAAGCCGGCCTCGGCGATGTCGTCCAGCGCGCGGGCGAGGTTGACGACGCGGACCCAGGGCATGGTCTCGAGCGCGCCGCTGGCGGCCTTGGCGAGCGCGCCCGATTCGGGCGGGGCATGGCGGTCCTGGGTCACCACGCCGAGCGCGCCAAAGGCGGCGGCCGAGCGCAGGATCGCGCCGACATTGTGCGGATCGGTGACCTGGTCGAGCACCAGCAGCGGGCGGCGGTCCTGCGCCAGATCGAGCAAATCGGCGAGCAGCAGATCCTCGAGCCGCTCGACCTCGGCGACGATGCCCTGGTGCGGCGCGTCGCGCGGCACCAGCCGGCCCATGTCGGCGACGTCGGCGAAGGTGACCGGGATCGACCCCTCGATGTCATGCTCGGCGGCGGCCTCGCGCGTCGCCCAGATCCTGACGATCCTGCGCTCGGGATTGGCGAGCGCGGCGGCGACGGCGTGGCGGCCCCAGAAACGGGGCCTGTTCTCGGCCTTGGTGGCCTGGCGGGCCTTGCGTCGCATCACTCCTCCGGCGGATATTCGAACGGGTCGCTGGGCCGCGGCCGGGCCGGCAGCGGCATGCGCGGCAGCGGCTCGTCGCGATTGGCGGCGTTGAGCAGCATGCTCGCCATGATCACCGCGGCCTGGCGCAGGTCCTCGGCCTTGAGATGATCGTAGCTGTCGAGGCTCGAATGATGGAGCCGGTTGCCATAATCGAGCGGGTCCTGGATGAACTGATAGCCGGGAATGCCGACCGACTGCATGAAGACATGGTCGGTGCCGCCGGTGGACGCGGTGGCGACCGTGGTGGCGCCCATCGAGGCGAAGGGCGCGAGCCAGTCCTGGAAGATCGGCACCGCCGCGAGATTGCCCTCGACATGGACGCCGCGGATCCGGCCCGAGCCGTTGTCGAGGTTGAAATAGGCTACGAGGTCGCGATGCCCTGGCTGCGGCGTCAGCGGCCAGCGGTAGCGCCAGGTCTGGTTCGGGCGCAGGCGCAGCCGGCCAGCGTCGGTCTCGGGCGGCCGGGTGGCGAGGTGGCGCTCGACATAAGCGAGCGAGCCGAGCAGGCCCTGCTCCTCGCCGCTCCACAAGGCGAAGCGGATCGTCCGGCGCGGGCGGACGCCGATGCGGCGCAGGATGCGCGCGGCCTCCATCACCACCGCGGAGCCCGCGGCATTATCGACGGCGCCGTCGGCGGCGACCCAGCTGTCGAGATGGGCGCCGGCCATCACATAGCCGGCGTGGGCGTCGCTGCCCGGAATCTCGGCGATGATGTTATAGGCGTTGACGTCCTCGTCGTGGAAACGGACGTCGTTCATGAGCTCGAGCGTCGGCGGCGCATCGGTCAGGGCGAGCCGGGCGAGCCGGCGATAATCCTCGGCCGCCATCTCGACGCCGGGCAGGCGCGGCGTGCGGCCGGTCCGGTATGAATAGCCATTGCCGTGGACCAGCCCGCCATCGCGATAGGCGATCCGCACCCAGGCGAGCGCGCCCTCCTCGGCGAGGAAGGCGTCGAGCCGCTCGGCGAAATCGGCGCGCTCCAGCGTCCGTTCGATCTCGAGCGGGGAGTAATTGGGCTGCTGATAGGTGTTGAGCGTGCGGAGCTGCTCGTCGGTCAGGCGGCGGAAGGCGGGGTCGGCCGGCTCGGAACCGGGCGTGGGGCGGCTCACCAGCACGATCTTGCCGCGCAATCGTCCGCGCCAGCGCGCGAAATCGCCGGTCTCGGCCATCGGCGCGACGACGATGCCGGCGCTGATCGTGCCTAAAGTCGGCGGCGTCCAGGCGACGGGGATCGAGCGCAGCGCGATCACGCGTGGCGCCGTCATCCGGCTGCCGTGCGCCTCGATCGACCAGCCGCGGCCGAATTCGAACCCTTCGGCGTGGACGTTGGCAAGGCCCCAGTCCCTGAAGCGCTGCTGCGTCCAGCGCTCGGCCGCCCGCATCTGCGGCGAATTGGTCATGCGGCCGCCGATCCGATCGGTCAGATAAGCGGCCGTCTCCATCACCTCGCTGCGGTTCAGCCCTTCGTCGACGATCCGGTTGAGCTGGGCGCGGTCGACCGGCTGGGCGGCGGCGGGAACGGCCGCGGCGGTCAGGGCGGCGGCAAGCGAGAAAGCCGACAGGAGGAAAGCGGCGGCAAGACGCATGGCGGACTCCGCGAGAACAGTGGAGAGCGCCGCTTAGGCGGGGCCGCTTGCGCAGGCAAGCGACGGCGCGGCGGCGTTGACAGGCCCGCCCCCTTTCGCCACAGGAGCCGCCTTCCTATCTGGAACGCTCCCATGGACAGGTGGCCGAGTGGTTAAAGGCAGCAGACTGTAAATCTGCCCGGGTTTCCCGTACGCTGGTTCGAATCCAGCCCTGTCCACCATAGCTTGAGCCTTCCCGGCCTAACTCAACGACTTACGCTGACGGGTTGTCCGGGGCTTCGGCGGTTGGTACATAACCGTGGTACACACCCCTACTGCCGAGGGAATAATATCGGCGGGGCCAGCCCAAGATTGGTGGGGCTGCTACCGGTGGGCGCCGCATGAGCGGACCCCGTTCGCCGCACCTTCAACGTCGCAATGGTGTCTATCACCTTAGAATTAGGGTGCCGGATCATCTGCGGGCGAGTGTTGGTCGGTGCGAAGTTCGCCGGTCCTTAGGGACCTATTCGTTCGCGAAAGCCAGATCGCTCTCCGCCCGATACGCGGCCCGAGTGATGGAGGCGTTCGCAATGATACAGGGTGGCCGACTGGAGGCTGAGCAGGCGCGAGAGTTGGTGCGAGCCTGTTTCTACGATCTTTCGCAGGAAACTGAAGGATGGGGCGGTTTCTTGCCGGGGACGAACAGCCCCGACCTTGAGATCGAGGAACAACGGGAAATTGCCCGGGAGCAGATCGCGGCGCTTCGATCTATGGTCGTTGCGGCTGAATTTGACGGGACCGTCAAAGCCAAGGCGACCGAGGCTCTCGAAAACCTGTCGTTTGGCTTTTCCGACCTATCTGTGGTCGGTCAGGCGGATATCTTGAGCGGCGTCGCCCGCGCGCTGATCGAGCAGCAAAACCTCTTCATCCACCGGCTGACGGAACGGCTTCTGCCCTTCCACGCACAGGATTCGCTATTCCTTGCCGAAGTTAGTTTGCCATCGGCCCTTACGAGCCCGGCCGAACCACCGGCCGGTCCGACGCTGGAGGAGGCTATTGAGAGGTACCTCGCCGACGGAAAGAAGCAGTGGGTGAAGAAGACTTACCTCGCCCGCGTTTGGCAAATGCGGTTCCTCTGCGAGCACCTCGGAGCCAAGACGAAGGTCGGCTCTATCGGACCCCATGACGTGAGAGGGTTCAGGGACGCCGTGTTGAAACTGCGCAAGAACCATGGCCGTACCCCCTCCCAAAGCTTCGCGGCCAAACAGACGGACAATGCCGACAAACGGATCGCCGCGAAAACGGCCGCGCTCATCTTCGAGCCGACCAAAGCCTTTTTGCGTTGGTGCAAGTCGGTGGAGGGCATGATCCCCACGAACCCGGCCGAGGATGTTCGCATCATCGCGGAGAAAAAGCCCAAGGGCCAAAAGACCCGTCGCCCGTTTCGGCGGGAGGAGCTGGAAAGGCTGTTCCTAGCTCCCCTCTATACCGGCTGTCAGTCGGTTCACCGACGTTATGAGCCCGGCGACCGGGTCCTCCGAGATGCGAAATATTGGCTGCCGATCCTTGGCTTCTACACCGGATGCCGGCTGGGCGAGTTGGTCCAGTTGCGTCTGAGCGATCTTCGACTGGACGAAGAAATCCCCACCATTTCGATTAACCAAGACAACGAAGGCGGCCCGGACGCGAAACACGTAAAGAGCCTCGCTGGCCTTCGCGAGGTTCCGATCCACCCAGATGTGATGGAACTGGGCTTTGCCAGGTTCGTGGCTGAGCGAAGGAAAAAGAAGAAGGCAGGCGGGAGACTGTTCTGGGAATTCCCGTACGGCAGTGACGGGCAGGCCTCTACGGTCGCATCAAAATGGTTCGCCCGCTTCAAGAGCAGCGTCGGACTGACCGATCGGACGATCGTCTTCCACAGCTTCCGACACAATGCCGAAGATGCGTTCCGGGATGCACTTAAGCCCCAATATGTCATTGATCGGATCATCGGCCATAGCGACACCGCCACCAGCGCCGGTTATGGCGACGGGATATCGCTGGAAACTGCTTATGAGGTTGTTCGAGCGATGAAGCTAAAGATTCGGCTGCCGCAACTTTGGGCTCAAAACTCCATTTCATCGAAATCGACCTGACCACAATTTTCCCGATCTAGAATCCGGCCATTGCGGCTTGCCGCCAATGTGTCCTCTGTCTCCTGACATCTGTCTATATGTACCCTGTATATATGTAGCGGCCAGCTAGCGGCCAGCTAGCGGCCAGGTAGTGGCCAGGTAGTGGCCAGCTTGCGGCCAGGTGCCGGCAAAAAGAAGGAAGGGTTGGTTTGAGATAACGACGGTTCACCGCAAAAAATTGGTTGTCAGCTATATACCCTTTCATGGTGACGCACTGAGGACACGATTATCGGGTAAACCACCATTTACCCGTGAAACCCATGCAAAAATACATTTCGTACCTTCGCGTATCCACACAGCGGCAGGGTCAATCCGGGCTCGGGATCGAGGCTCAGCGAGAGGCAGTTCGGAACTACCTGCAGGCTGTGGGTGGCCAGCTGATCGAAGAGCATATTGAGGTCGAAAGCGGCAGCGTTCGGAACCGCGCCGTTCTTGTGCAATCAATTGCACGGTGCCGCGCCGAGAGGGCGATGCTGCTCGTTGCCAAGCTAGATCGCCTTGCCCGGAACGTGGCCTTCGTGTCCGCATTGATGGAAACAGGCGTTGAGTTCCGGGCGGTCGATGCTCCATTCGCCAACAAATTCATGGTGCATATTCTCGCGGCTTTCGCCGAGCATGAGCGGACGCTGATTTCAGAGCGAACAAAGGCGGCGCTGGCTGCGGCGAAGGCACGGGGAGTTCGGCTGGGCGCCAACGGGCACCGTCTGGCGATGGCCCATAAAGCGGCAGCGGTTGAGTTTGCAATGGCCCTTCGGCAGCCTCTTATCGAGGCAATGCATGCCGGCGCGGGAACGCTTCAGCAAATTGCGGACGAGCTAAATCACCGAGGGCACCCTACTCGGGAGGGATCGGTGTGGTCTCCCGCAGCCGTTCAGCGGTTGCTCCGTCGCTTGGGTTTGCGCACGGCAGCTATGTCCATCTGATTTTTGGCCCGCCGGGGACGGCTGTTCAGCTTCTTGCCAAATCAATGACAATCCTAAGGTTTCTCAATGAGAACTGGCTCGCGAAGTGAGAGTTAGTTGGCTCTCCGGGAGAATGTCGCGCGAACCCTGCGCGGATCTTCGTAGCGGCATCAAGTGAAATTAATTGCACAGAAGAGGTGGACCGCTGCGCGATAAGGCCTGCTCCTACGCCTGTTCGAAGCCGAAGGTGCTGAAGGTGGAGATTTACGTCTTCGGCGCAAGGGCCGCTTCCACAATTCGAGTTAGCCATTTGATATCATCCGACCGCAGACCGGCCAGCTTCACCGTAAGGTCGCTCAAGGGCTGTCGCTGCAGGGAGCCAGTAGGAAGGTCAGCGGTGAACAGTTCGGCCGGATCGATTTGAAGCGCCGAGGCGAGCTTCTCCACCGTCGCGAAGCTCACGCCGGTGGAGCCCACTTCGATGCGGGCAATCATATCGTCGCTCAGATCAGCGGCCTCGGCCAGACGTCGTTGTGTCCAGCCGACCCGGCGCCGATGCGCCGCCAGCAAGGTTCCAAAGCGCTTTTTCAATGTGCCCATGACCGCTCCTTTTGACGGTCTACGGGGACGTCTCCGGAGCTAGCAGGGACCATAAGAGCGGAAATCATAAATTTCCGCCCTGCTATTGCTATCTCCCGCTACTTGGGAAACGCTCAGGATTATCCGCAGGAGCATTTTTATGACCCAGGCCAATCGTCCGCCTCCCGGTGTCCCAGTCTTGCCGAAATTTCCCGAGTGGGTTTATGCCTGCCTGGGAATGGCGGTGTTCGGCGCCATGATACTGGCTCTTGTTTTTCTTTTTAAAAGTTGTTCTGCAGCGAGCGATCTGAACGCTGATCCACCGAACGCTAAAGGAGTTGCCCGGACCTCGCCCGCGAATGCGGCCTCCAGCAATAACCTAGCCCCCGACGCGGCGGCCGACTATGTTGAACGCGTCGAGACATATTGGCTGCCTCAAGCGCAAGCGTTGCCGTCAGCAGCACCGGCGGGCGGTGACGCTTATGGAGCCCTGCTGACGGAACTCGAGGCTCTGAGATCCTACATTGCAGACGGTGAGCGCCTCACCTTGACCCCTCCGCAGCGAGCCATTCATCGTCGCTTTGTAAGCGCATTGTCGGCCAAGCAGCAGCAACTGCTGCCGGGCTTCCGGCGAAATTATGCCGAGTTGCTCAGAACGCAGCTATTCCGGCGAGAGATAGTCGTAAGCGTTTCCGGCCGGCGGGCCGACACACTGCGGCTTACAGGGCCGCTTTTCTCGCTGAACGCGAATGTTGAGGATATGCAGACGGAGCTGGACCCCGTCTTGAGACGCCTCCGCTTTCGCCGCGTGGAATATCGATGGTCCCGGTATGTCAACGACGGGTATCACTATGATCTGCAACCGGTGCCCGACGCCGCTCTGAGCGCACCGTGAAGTTAATTGCACAAGGCGGTCATTTCCTCTTTCTCACGTCGCCCTTTGGTCTACGTTCAAGGTGGGTCTGACGATCCAGCGGCCTCCCAGCATAGGGAGTGACGTGATGTTTCCAGACAACGCATTGTCCGAATTTGTGCTCGATCAGCTTGCCGAGGATTTGGCGTCATATTCGACTCCGCCCACTGAGCCGCTATTGTGCGACCGATGGTTGGCGAGAAGCTGCCTCCAAAAGGCAATTCGACGTGGCGAGATTGATGTAGGCCAGCGTGCACTTGCTGCACTGCTGGAGCAGGATTCTCGCAATGTCTGGCGACATCTCATCATCATTGCCCTTGAGGACGTGGGAGCCGCCGGCATGGACACGGTTGCCCGAGTTATCTTCGCTGGCCGTAATCAGGCTTGGCGGATGGGAGCCGGCGGCGAATTGCGTGTCGGAGCCTTTCTCGTGGCGGAAATGGCGGGTGGCCGCCACTGTCAAGCGGCATGCGACCTATTGCTGCAAGCGACAAATTCTCCCGCATTCGGACAGGCTCGTGATGACGCTCTAGACGCGGATATGCCCGGACTGGTTGATGTGCTTTGCGCATCCGCAACCGAGTTGGTTGAGCGAGGTCTTGCGACACTGGCTATAGGAGGCGGGCTGCATGGCGGGCAGCGCTATCGCGAACCGGCGACCGTGTTTGAGGTTATGTCCAACCGGGGGCATTCGTCCCACGTCGTGGCGACTTGCTATGCAGCTTGGAAAGTCACGCGAAACCCGATGGCTCTATTACTGCCGCTGGTATGGCAGCGGTGGATGCAAACGAGCCAAGTCCATTTCCGGAATGATGACCTCCTCCGTCCGACGGAATGGATCGGCACGGTCCCGGACTATGCCATCGATCAGTTCACGCGAGTGGGTGGCCAAGTCGCCCGGGCATATATGAGGACCGATCCGGAGATGGCTGCACTGCTCGCTGAGGCGGGGATCGAGAGGGCGCTCTACCATAAGGCACTGGGCGACCTGTTGTTTCTGGTGGAGGGTGGCTGCGTCGTCCGTCGCGGAATTTGGGATGCGGGCGGTCAGCTCCGTCTTCCGCACAGATTGCTTCCACATAGTGGTCGCTTAGGCGATTGGCTCGAGTCTGCGCTGGATCGACTTGAAGCCAATCGCGATGTCATCGCCCGTCTCCGGAAGCAACACCTTCTACTCGTCGCCCCAGGTTAGGCGCCTAGGCGGCGCCCCAATGCGGCCAAGGCGACCATTTCCCTTCTCACTTTAAGGCTGCCCCAAAAACGACGGGAACGCACTAGATCTATCGATACGAATCTGCCATTAGCCGGAGGGATACGCGGCTTGATCAATGAGATTGGTGTTCATGCGAAAGCAAAGGGCGATAGACCTATATTCGGGAGTCGGGGGATGGTCTCTGGGTCTTCGACTGGCGGGCATTGAAGTCGTCGCCTCTTATGAGCGCTGGGGGCCTGCTAACGAGACGAATTTCAAGAACAATCTCCACCAGGCGCAGACGGTCGATATCCGGCGCCTTTCTCTAGACGACCTTCCTTCGGAGATCGACATCGTCGTTGGGAGTCCGCCTTGCACTCAATTCTCGTTTTCCAATCGTGGCGGCAGTGGGAATCTCGAGGACGGTCTGATCGACATCGTCCGTTTCCTCACCATCGTCGACCACCTGAAGCCTAGGGTATGGGCGATGGAGAACGTTCCCCGTGTAGCGCCGATCCTGACGAAAGAACTAGAGTCGGGTGGATTGCTCTATCGTTTCGCCCACCTCGGCATGCAGGCGCATATCGTAAACATGGAGGACTTCGGTCTTCCCCAGAGACGCCGTAGATGCATCGCCGGCAACTTCGACCACGGCCTGTTAACGTCATATGCGTCAGGTCCCGCACCAACGCTTGGAGCCGTCGTTAGCGCATTGGAGGGCGATCCCGTGATCGATCCGATCTATGGCATCTCGATTCCTCGAATGGAGCTCTTCGATCACCACGCTGAGATTGAACTCAACGAGGAAGAGGTGAGGATTAACCGGGCGTCAAAGACCTTGCACCCTGTTTACAATTCCATGCCGTTCCCCGACCCGTTCCACCGGACAGTGCGCACAATAACCGCCACGTGCACTCGAGTTTCGCGAGAGAGCATTATTGTGCAACGACCGGGTAAGGAGATTTCATACCGGAGGCTCTCGATCCGGGAGCGGGCGACCCTGCAAGGTTTCCCGATCACCTTTCAGTTCTACGGCTCGAATAATGGTCAGAAGCTTCGCATGGTGGGTAACGCGATTCCACCTGCTTTTGCCTATCTAGCGGCAAATGCCTTGCTGGGAACGCCGGCCGACGAACTTCAATCGATCGACGAGGTCGCCTCGAATCTGACGGCTCCCACCCCGAAGCCGGACGTCACGCTCGTGGATAGCGCTGGCGCGAAGTTCCCAGAAAGTAGGACGTTCCGTTTCGCCATACCTAGCCTGAGATTGAAAAGCGGGGTCCGGTTCGAACTCGCGAATCGGAGAGCAACCGGCTCGTGCGAATGGAATGTCGCATTCTGGTTCGGCACGTCCAAGGATATCAAGGAGCTCGTGCTGGAGCCGACGCTTGCGAAGCAGGTGATCAGTGCGCTTCCTGGTAGGGCACGCACTGCTCTGGCGCATCCGCTCACGGCATTGGAGGACATGCTTTCCGCGGCTGATCTGCAGAATATGCAGAAGCTCTGGAGCCATCGTGGACCAGGACGGACGCGCCCTTTTATGCTGCTGGATGGATTGGATCACGCGGGGGCGCTCGTCCAAGCCGCTCTGGTACCGTTTGAGGAAAACGCCCGGAAAATTCTAAGCGAAGCGATCACCACGCAGTACGGCGAAGCTACTGGGAAACTTCCTGGGCTCGCCAAGCTGGATCGGAACGCCGTTCAGATTCTGTCCGGCATCATTGTCGGATCGTTGGCCAATGCCCATTTGGCTCAGATTCCCGGCAACGTGGCGCCTTCAGGCACGATCAGGTCGAGGTCGATTGGACCTAGGTAGAATTGTCGGACAAACTCACACCGGCGCAACGTAGCGCGCATATGGCGCGGATCAGAAGATCCGATACCCGACCCGAAAGGTTGGTGCGTTCCCTCCTCCACAAGCTCGGCTATCGTTTCCGGATTCAGCTGAAGGGAGTGCCGGGCAGACCGGATGTAGCGTTTCCCCGAAGGCGTATAGCAATTATGATCCATGGCTGCTTCTGGCATGCGCATGGCCGCGCCTCATCGAACATGCCCAAAACGCGGACCGATTTCTGGGCAGCAAAATTCAGCGCGAACAAGGCCCGTGACGCGAGGCTGCAAAAGGCTGCCGAAGCGGCAGGCTGGCAGTGTCTCGTCATATGGGAGTGTGAGACGAGAGACAGAGTGGCGCTAGCGGAAAGGTTATATACGGCACTCGGTCCTCCACGCCTCTCAGCTTCTGAGCGCGACACACTCATAAGTAGTCGGTGAGATCGACCACCCATTGTCCTCCGTTTCTATCAGAGCCGCATAGGGCCCACTGATGATCTGTGGCGCGTAGTCCGGATTCTGCATCCGGTCCCGATCGACGATGCACAGATGATACATCTCCCCTAGCCGGCGAGCCGTACCGATCTCGTTCCGACTCCAGAAGAAGCGACGGCTGCCCGAGAAGGATTTTATCTCAAGGAAACGGTCATGGACGATCGAGGTCGTGTTTGAGAACGAGATGATGTCGAACCCCGCACCCGCATCCTCAATAGAGAGCCTGATGACCTGTTCGATGAGCGGGTGTCCGGCGAGCCTTTTCCGCTCGCGTTGCAGAATCCACTCCTCGGCGACAGCCCCATCGACGGCCTGCTGAGCCAATTGCTCCTCAAGTGCGGCTTGCGAGATTTGCCGACGGGTTTTGTTGTTCCAGGAACGTGCCGCATTCAAGAAGAAGCCTTCGAATTCCTTCGCGATAAGCCACTGGCGGCTGCTAGAGCCGCTTCGCCAGGCGATCCCAAATTCAATCAGCCAAAGCCGGAGTCCATCGACCGGACCGGGAAGCTGCATGGGATCGATAACCAGGTCGCCATCATGCAGCTGTAAAGCGTGCGCGCCATGTTGGGCGATCCGATCAGCAATTCGTCGCATCACCCAATCCGCGATCCGGGGTCGCCAATCTTCGGGCGCGGGGTCGCGGAGCTGAACGCGACCCTCGCACAGGGCCACGATCCCACCTTCCTCCAGCATCGCTATCGAGTTGTATGTTCTGGAATAGGATGCAGCTCTGCGCGCACTTAAGTCTCTGGCGACCTGTTCAGGGGTGACCCCCCCGTGGGACTGGTCGAGCATCTCCAGCAGAACAATCGTCTGACCAGCGGAGAGGAGGCCGTCAGCTCGTCTTACGGCGTTCATAGGATTCGAAAATCGCCCTGATATCGTCGATCCCGTCCTCATCGGATGCGGCGGTCAGCAGGGGAATGTCATCGGAGTCGACGAGGTCGGTTAAGCGCTGTTCCTTGATTACGAGACGCGTGTCGATATCGTCATCGACTGTCCCTTCCGACATCAGATAGATATAGCGGACGGGCAGCCCTCCCTCCGGATTGTAGCGGTGGATGCGATCCTTCGATTGGATGTAACGGCCCGCGTTGAAGTCCCTGTCGAAGTAGATTGCGGTTCGGCAGGCTTTGTGCAGGGAGATGGATTCTCCCACTGCTTGGGGATTGGCGATAAGGATCGCCTTGCCTGGCGCTCGATGAAAGCCGTCGATGATCGCTTCGCGGGTACCTTCGGCGGCTTCGACCTCGCCCTCCATTCCGGCAACCGGCGTGGCGCCGGTCAGAACCTCCACGAAAGGAGCCAGGGGAGCAAAGGTCCGCCGCAACCTGTCCAGATTGCCCAAGAAGTAAGACCAGATGAGGACCTTTCCTTGGTCCTCCAGGACCGACCGCACGATATCACCGCAGACGCGGAGCCTGGCAAGATCGGTTTCGGCGCTGAACCCGGCAATTAGGTCAGCGACGTCCATCTCACCAACGGTCAGGTCGCCGGTTCCGCCGGTGTCGAAGACCCCTTCGTCTGTGAGCGGTTTCAACAGGAGTTCGGGATTTACGCTCGCTTGGCGTAGCCGAATCAATCGCGCCTTTACGCGCACATTGCCGTCTGGCCTCTCAAATTCGGCACGGATTTGCGGAACAATCTTCCGCTCCAACGCTCGATATATTCGCGCCTGAATAGGCTCCATCGAAATCTCGATGCGTTCTTCGCTCACAAGCGGGAGGTTGAGATC
Organism: Allosphingosinicella sp.; assembly: GCA_035994965.1. Lineage (GTDB taxonomy): Bacteria > Pseudomonadota > Alphaproteobacteria > Sphingomonadales > Sphingomonadaceae > Allosphingosinicella. The sequence continues at coordinate 123,571 of DASYKV010000024.1, read as the reverse complement.
AGCCTTCTTGATCCGCGTGAAAAAGGGCTGGATGCGCTTTCGGAGCTGATCGACAGCAGACTGCATCGTCCCGTCCGACATGGCTCTCAGCGTTGCAGCCGGGAAACCAACGATGTTCCGTGCGGGATAGAGGAAGCGGAAAAGATTCGCCAAATCCTCATAGCCGTTGGGGGCCGGGGTTCCCGTCAGTATTACTCGCCCGCGTGGGAGGGGTGCCAGCCGCAGCGCCGAATTCGCCTGCCGCCCATCAGCACTCTTGATGTAGTGAGCTTCATCGAGGACCATCATGATGCGTGGGTCCCCTCGGGAGAGGAACACGCGAAAATCATCTTCGAGGTTCGCCATCGTCTGATAGGACGTGAGTGTGAGTTCGACCTGGCGCGATCCCACAGATATTCCGCGGAGGTGATCCGATCTATCGACGAGAGGCGTCGCGCCGCTGATCCGGCGAGAATTGGGCTTCCGCCCAAATATCTCCTTAAATTCGTCTTCCCACGCTTTGAACGATGATAATGGGCCTACGATGAGAAGGCGGTCGATCGACCTAGGATCGTCGTCCGGCAAAGCACGCAGATAGGCGTATGCAGCATACACTATCGAGGTCTTGCCAGCCCCCGGAACCGAGAAGTTGCAGACGTTCTGCGCGAAGGCCAAGTGGTAGGCGGACAATAGCTGCTTCCGGTAAAAAGTCCGGCCAGGACATTCACGGTCGACCACAGCGACGAACTCGCGGAATTCCTCCGTATCGAGCTGCCGATGCCAGATATCGAAGGCGCGGGCCGAGAACTCTTCAAATCGCGCCTCCTCGGCCTCCACACTTTGAAGCGCGTCCGCCACGCGGCCCTGGGCTTCGACTTCGATCCCGAGACGATCCAAGAGACGCGAGACCGCTTGATACCGCGCACTCAAGGCATCCTGCCCGGTCGGAACCATGGCGCGACACTGGTCATCAACGGTGGCGCCGTGCTGCCGGAGAAACGCTGCGAGCAACGGATTGCGGGCGAGTTGCGCATCAACACCGTGGATGATGAGCACTTCTTCCGCCGGTTCAAATGTGAGGCTGATGGTCGGCATCGACGGCGATCAGGATTGGCCGGAACGGTCGAAGCGCTTCTTGATCGCGTAGGTCAACCTATTGATGTCCATCGCTAGTGCGAGGTTCTCGGCTCCATTCAGTAAGGCCTCGCCATCGAGATCGATTTTCTCCAGAAGCTCCTTGGCTCTGCGCAGATATTCGCTTGGCTTGAGTTCACGGGTCGCTAGGTCGAGGCTATAGCTCGACCGACCAAAATTCGATTTCATTGTTGGCCCGACGGCGGCTGACCACTGCTTATCGCGTGCGCGCGCGGCATCGACTCTCGTCTCATATTCCTCGTGATGATCGCGGATGAAGTCATCCAGCGAGCCTTGGTCCGTTGTGACCGGGTCGACATTCGCTTGGTGGGTGTCCCGGAAATTCTCCCAGATGTCCTGCTTGGCGAAGAAATTATTGCCGGCGCCTTGATGGGAGATTTCGCGATATGCCTTCTTTGCGTCGGCCAGCTCTCCTAACCTGATATAGTCGAATTGAATGAGTTTCAGTTGGAGCGGATCGAGGTCCGGGTCGAACACCCAGGGAATCCTGTGTTTCCCGCCGTTGATCCGGTTGAGATCGCCATGAAGGTCGACGAACATGCCCTCCTTCGAACCGTCCCCATCTTTGAGCATGGTGTAGAGACGCGGTGCGCCGATGTGAGCGAGATACTCATCCATGAGTTCCATGATCTGGAGGAGACGCTCCGCATTCCCCTTCTTCTCGTTCATCAGCTTGTCGATCTGATCCTTCGGGATGCCTAGATCGACATGAAGTCTCCGAACATGCAGATACTTCTGAAGCGCGCCATACTCGACCTTCGCATCCTCGCCGAGTTGGTACTGCGTCTCGAGACGGACGATCGCCTCTTGGTTGTCGGCATAGGCATGCGGGAGAATGATCGCATCGAAATGCTGCTTTATGCCGGTCGCTTTTTCCAATTTGCGCAGGAGCATCGCGCGGCGGTTCCCGTCGATGATGACGCCATCGAGGCTGACGATCCCCGGCCGTTGTTGCCCCTTGTCCTTTAGGTCGGCGAGCGTAGCCTTGTTTCGTTGGACCGCGGACTGCCAGAGCAGCTCCTCGATCAGCTCATGTAGATCGTCGTCGTATTCCTCCGGCGAAGCCGCATTCTGCTCTTCCCATGTGAGCATCTCTGCTTCGAGACGCCCATTGTGCCGGTTGTAGATCAGGTAATCGAGGTTGATGGTCGAGACTTTATGGGGCTTCGTCTCCCCATCGTAATGTAGCTTCTGGAGCACCTGCCCATCTTCTGGGGTGCGTAGTTCGGACAGCTTCTCTATTCTGATATCTGTGCTCAAAAGCATGGACACCCCCCAGCCGGACGAAAGCGAAAGCCGCCGTCTCTCCAAAGTGCTTTGACAGCTGTCGATCCCCGACAAACTGTCCTATTCTGATGATGCTAGCGCTCTTTGGAAAGGAAGGCCATTGAGGCGATCGACTCTGCAACGCGCTAGAGGAGGGTCAAGTTGGGACGCCCTACGCATTACAGCACCGAGATCGCTGCACGTTGCCAGCACCTTATCGAGCTGCTTGTTGACCAGACAGGGAGCGATCCGAAGTTGATGGAGCGTTGGCGTGGTCCACTTCGGACGACGTTCCTCCTCGCGATGTCGACGCCAATGCTCGTCCTGCCGATGGAGCGGCTGTTCAAACCGGTACTGCGCAAGGCCGGCGTGGCCGACGATAGCAAGCTAGACGAGGCAGTCGGAGATCGGGTTCGCGCGACGTTCGCGGCCGGGCGACCGTTCCAGGAGGCGGACTTCTACGAGAACAAGGCATGGTCCTATATCGATGCCACGAAGAAGTTCTCGGTGGCCGAAGTCTGGCCCAATGCGATCTTCGATCAGCTGGATACGCCCGAAGCCTCTGACGCAGCCGGCGCGGCCCCGACTGCGAACATATTGGAGTGCCTGCGGAACGGCCTCTCTCATGGCGGCGTCGCCTATCTCGATCGCCTCGGTCGACAGAGTGAAGATACAACCAACATGCTCGGTTTCGCCGCTTATCCCGCGTTCAATCGTCGAGACGAGCTCCGCATCCTCCGCATCTCCGTGGACGGGTACCAACGCTTCCTTGCCACCTGGAGCAGGTGGCTGGCCGACTGCGGCATCGACGACAAGCTCGCCCATGAGGGGCCGGGCTGGTTCGATGTCGATGTAGCTTCCGATTAACAGCTCGCTCAGTTCCAAACAGATCGAGGTCGAATACCGGTCCCTCGGCAATCGCCGCCTTGCGCTAAGACTGGGCACGAAAGCTTGCGATAATGGGTGCCAGTCGGGACGACCATTCGTCAGGGAGATCGGCAGCGCCCCACTCGGTCGTGTCAAGCTCGAAATACGGAACCCCTGCCCGCTGCGTCAAGGCTAGCGCCTTCTGCTCCACGCGGGAATTCAAGTCACAAATGAAACCCAGCTCAGCGGCGTGCTCGGCAATCCTACCGCGCTGCTTGATGCGGTCGTGTTGGCGATCAGGGCGGCAGCTAACCCTAACGAGGATAGAAGGGTATCCCACCAGCCGCACCATTCTATCGTAAATGGCGTTCACCACATGAAATTCCTCCTGATCCTGAGAAATCTCGGCATACGCAAGATCCTGAAATAGAGCAAAATCACTGACTGAATGTTCTAAGTCGAGGGAAGCGTGAAGGCGTTCCCCGTGCGAAAGTGCAAAGCCGACATTCTTTTGAAACGAATATCGCTTCGGATTCTTGAAAAAAGGCTCCCAGAAGGGGACGGAGCGGTATGTCTCGGAGACCAAAGGGCAGGCCAGGAGCTCCGACAGCACCTGCGCGATGGTTGTTTTGCCTGCTCCGATCCCGCCGCAAATCTCTATTCTCATCGAAGCCCCCAACAGACGTCTCGGAACACTACCTGTACGCTGAGTCTCGTAACTAGCTGGAGGAAGCAGAGGTGTAGCCACAAGTATCTTGGTGTGGCCGCCGGCGCTAGCGCTGCGCTATGTAGGTTTGGATTGGGCTTTGTTCGTCCGGCCCATTGCGATCCTGAACCTATCCGCGATGATGCGAGCCGGGAACGACAGCGGCTCCAGCGACGCGAAGTCAACCGGATGTACAAAGCGAAATTGGTTGTGCTTGTCAGGCTCGCAATTAGCGATAGTTCCAGAGTAAGAGGTTACGCGACAGAGCGTGATCGTGATGTCCGAATAATCGTCAACATCCGCCGGCTTGTAGATGGTGTCGAGTAGGTCGACGCCCTCTAACACGATGCCAAGTTCCTCGAACGCCTCTCGGTGTGCGGCACTCAATCCGGTCTCGCCCGGTTCGATCTTGCCTAGTGGCACTGTCCAGAAACGATATTTCTCGTGCCAGAGTACGAGTAGTCTACTCTCTGCGTCCGCCACAAGAAGGGCGACGCAGTCCGATCGGGATGCTTGCCCTTCCACCGGATCAGGTTCGAGCACGCTGCCTCCCTCGTTTCAACTCCGCGAGCAGCTTATCCCTATGTGGCGGCGGCGCAAGCTGCGTCGCCAGTTGTGGGGGGACTGTGTGTCGGACTGGGAGCACCAAATGGAGGCAAGTCTCGGGCTTCAACGCCTATCTCGTCTCCGACTAAAGACGGTCCGCAAGGTCGCTCGGACCACCCTTGTAATCCGTTCCGAGAAGTAAATGGCGAGAGCCGCGGACATCAAAGGTCAAACTGCCCTCGACTGTGAGACTGCTAGCTACCAGCTCAAGGAATGCACGCAGTGTGGCTCGGCCCTTGGCGGTTTCGGATATCATGGGGATGAGTTCGTGATGGACGATCTCGCGGGGCGTCCTTGTGGCGGCCGCAGCCGTATGCCCGCACCCCGAGCCTTCAGGGCGAGCCCCGGTCGCAATGGCGAGCGCCGCTGTGGCCGACTCATCAACGAAGAATAGGGGGCGAGCTATAGTGTACGTACGGCCATGGAGTGTTCGGCGTTCCATCGGTGGCTCGGATGTCTGCGCCTTGCCCTCCAATAGCAAGGACGCGAATTGGTCGATAGTCGCCTGGTGGCCGCGCCTTAGCTCGTTGGCAACTCGATTGCCGAGACGACGAAATGCGTCCTTGTTGAAAATTCGCCGGCCCTCTTCCCACCGGTCGATGTACATTAGCCCGGACTTAATGAACGAGGAGAGCACATCTTGGGCGTGGTGGGCGAAAAGTATCGTTGGGGATTCCGATACGCCAGCGTGGACTAGAGAGATGATCTTGCAATTATAGCAATTCGTGCATGGTGTGACCGCAGGGGCAGTCGCGCCCGGCCCGTCGAGAAATGCGCGGCGGAGGGCGAGATCCTTTCGGACGGCGGGGTCGACCGCGGCTTCTTCGACAAGCCTTGAGACTGTGATGATCTCAAGAGGGAGCGAGAGGGAGCGCGCAATGCTTTCGATCCGACCGCGCCAGTCGGAGCTGTATCCCATGTCGATGGCGCGCAACGCTGTTACACGCCCAGTCACCGCTAGTGCGTGCGCCAACGCGATCGAATCTTTACCACCAGAAAAGGCGATTCGAGCATCGGACGCCCACATCTCGGGAAACCGAGTTAGCGCCAACTCAATCCCGTCGACGACCCTTTGCAGCGCGCCCTCAGGGGTCATGATCAGAGCGTCCAAGGCGCGGAGGGGGCGATGGAAGTTCGCAGCTCCAAAGGCTACACGGTGGCGAGGAAGCACCAATGTATATCGCGGTTTCAGGCAATCTTGGCTCCGGCAAGAGCACTGTCGCACAGGGCTTGGCGAAAGCGTTCAACTGTGACCTTTACCCCCGCCGCTCGTACAACAAAAGCTATATCGAGGACCTGTTCCGCGAACCGGCCCGATGGACGACGGAAGCCCAAGTCTCGTTCATGGTTCACAAGCACGACGAGATTAGGGAGGGCCTAGACCGTGGCCGCCTCTTCGTATTGGACCGCTCATTCGATGAGGAGGTCCAAGTCTTCGCCGAGCGATTCCATGAGGACGGGACCATCGACTCCAGGAGCATGGGTCTGCTTAGACAGCTCGCGGCGGACCTCAATTCGCGCCTTGAGCCCCCGTCACTCATTGTATTTTGCGAATGTCCGGTATCGGTCTGCGAAGCCCGACTGAAGGACCGACCGCGAAGCTATCAAGACTCATATCCGGCCGACCATCTTATCATGCTCGACCGAAAGTTGAAGGATTGGATAGATCGCCAAATAGTTCCGGTTCTCTCGATCCATACCAGCCAAATCGACTATCGCGACCATCGGAATGTCGTCAGGTTGGCTCGCGAGATCGATACGAAGCTTACAAGTGCCCGTGGCAATCAGATGGACCTCTTTGGGGATGCGCCAGCGGAAGCACCAGATGGCAATAATGTCTATTTGCCCAGTGGCGCGGGGCCGTCCCTGCTCCGCGCCCGGCAGGTCTACCTGGCGGCCCCCTTTACCGCACGCGCGGAAAGGCGAACGCTGAGCGTTGCTGGGAATACAGACCTGTTCGCCGGCCTCGAGTCTGCGGAGCACATCCCTACAGCCTACCGCCGCAAACTGACCGGGCTAGCTAACGCAATCGCATCCCATGGGTACGATGTCCTCCTCCCGCACAGGGACATCAATCGCTGGGGCAAACGGGCCCTTCCGGCGAGCGAGATCGCGAGGCGGTGCCTTGAAGCTGTCGCGGAAGCAGATTGCTTCGTCGGACTGATCGCCGAGAGTTTCGGGAGCCACGCCGAACTTGCTTACGCCCTTGGTTTGAAAAAGCCCTCTTTGGTGCTCGTCAGTGCCAAGGAGCCAACCAGCTTCTTCGGGGAGGGAATGAGCGCCCTACCAGCCGTCGGCGTCATACGCGCCAAATCGATAGGAACTCTAGCGCGAATTCTTAGGCAGACGGATCCCCTGATGCGGATGGTTTGGAGGTAATGATGTCAGAGTGGGCGATTGTGAAAGTGGTACACCGGCATGCGGCGGTTGTGCAGGCGGCGCTCGTGGGCCTGGTTGCTTATGTGTCTGGCGTTGTCGTCAACTTGGTGACCCAAACTGCTGACGGAAGCTCGAAGTTCTGGTTGCTCGTCTCCGGCGGATTGGTCGCGTGCGTTCTGCTGACGTGCATCGTCGCGGGATTCGAGGCATTCGGTCGGGCGGGCCGGGAAAAGCTCGCGCGAGAAAACGCGATCCATCGAAGCGGGTATCAGACGCTGAACCGAGAGATCAACCAGTACATCATGTTGGTTAGGCGCTTCGCAATTGACGATGGGCGTCTGGCGGAGGCTCCAGTCCAACTGATGCAAAATGCCTGTCGGGACCTCTATGAAACGCTTGAAGCCGAATATGGGCGCGGGGTCAGCATTAGCGAACACATAGAGTTCGAGGTGACATTCATGACGCGCTCTATCCGCGACGGCGAAATCACGATCGCGGCCTGGATGAACAGAGATGGGCGGGCTCCCAAAAGCCTCGCTGGACGAACACAGAATCCGACGCTCTACGCTGGAACCGAGACGGACCACCTCTATCAGGACGAGAATCGGACTCCCCGATTCGTCTCGTGCACAGACACCCCGACATATAAGGAGCTCTATCCCGGCCAGAAAACGCGTATCAAGTCCTCGGTAATCTGGCCTGTGGTCGACGACGCGTTCGCCCTGCGGGGTACTCTGGTCGTGCACTGTGATCGCGCGGACTTCTTCTCAAGCGCCTCGGAAAAGCTCTGGCGGGAGTCGCTGGAGCCTTACACCAAGCGGCTCTCGCTCGCGCGTGTGTTGGCGGATCGGGCGCTAGAACTCGGCTTCGACGTGGAATTTTGATTTGCGGCGGGCTGTGCAATTGTGCGGCAGCAATCGCTCTCGAAGGTAGCTTCATTAAGCTGCGGAACGAACAGGCTGGAGCCATGGAAGTCGGTGACAGCACGCGGAATGGCAAGCTGGGCCGCGCGCCGGCCGGCGCTGGCCACGACCTCTACTCTTCCATCCAGATGCCCTGGTGGTACACTCCGGAGGTACATTCCCTTGGTACACACAGAAGGCGATCGCATATAAAAACCAATCGCTTAGGACTAACCCGGTTGCCCAATCTCATATCCAGCCCTGTCCACCAGCTTCCGATTTGCCCGAAATCGCGACGCCTATGCGAGCATGTTTTTGGGACGAGCATCGCGCGGCGGCGATGGCTCAGGAGCCAGGCTGCCGGTCTATCCAGCTCAGGGCATGGCCGGCAACATCCTCCCAGCCGGGCTCGGCGATCAGGAAATGCGATCGGCCGGGGAATTCGGCATAGTCGGTCCGGGCCGGCGCGCGGCGCTGCCTGCGATAGGCCGCGCGGGACAGATGAAGCGAGATCAGCCGGTCCTCGGTGCCGCCGGTGATCAGCAGCGGCTGGGTGCGCCGCCCGGGATCGACGCGGGTGCCGGACCAGAAGGCGGCCTGGTGGAAGATTTTTCCCGGCGCCGGGATGACGTAGCGTTCATAGGCCTGGTCGACGAGCACGGGCGGCGCGGCATTGGCGAAGAGGCGGCCGAAGCGTTCCCGGGTGAATTCATAGGGCCTATTCCAGCCGTTCGGGCGCAGCAGGATCGGGGCGATGGCGCGCCATGCGCTCGGTCCCGGGACGAGCCCGCCGATCGGCGCCGGATTGAGCGCGATTCCGGCCGCGCCGACGCCGCGGTCGAGCAGCATCTGGGTGAGCAGGCCGCCGAAGCTGTGGCCGAGCAGGATCGGCTTTTCGGGCAGGGCCTCGATCATGGCCTGGAGATGATCGGCGATGCGGACGATGCTGAGGCCGCCAAAGCCCGCGGGCGGATCGGCATTCAGCTCGGCCGCTTCATGCTCCCCGATTTGAGGCCAGGCGGGCGTGCGAACGTCATAGCCCGCGGCGTCGAAGGGGGCGCGGAAGACATTCCAGGATCGGGGGGTGACCCAGGCGCCATGGATGAAGACGATGGTCCTTGCCATGGCGAGCCCCCCGCGCCCTTCAGTCAGGCGGTCATCGGCATGGCGGGACGCGCGTCCGCGCCCGTCGCGCCAGCCACCGGCTCGCCGCGGATGAAGGCGAGCAGATCGGGGTTGAGGACGTCCGGATTGGTCGACAACATGCCGTGCGGGAAGCCCTCATAGGTTTTCAGCGTGCCGTTCTTCAGCAGCTTCACCGACAGCGGCGCCGAATCCGGATAGGGTACGATCTGGTCGTCGGTCCCGTGCGCGACCAGGACGGGCACGTCGATCGTCTTGAGATCCTCGGTGAAGTCGGTCTCGGAGAAGGCCTTGATGCACGCATAATGGGCATTGGCGGCGCCCATCATGCCCTGCCGCCACCAATTGTCGATCAGGCCCTGCGAGATCGTCGCCCCGGGCCGGTTGAACCCGTAGAAGGGACCCGTCGGCAGATCGATGTAGAATTGCGCGCGGTTCGCCACCAGCGCCGCGCGCAGGCCGTCGAAGACCTCGATCGGCAGGCCGCCGGGGTTCGAGTCCTTCCTGACCATGACAGGCGGCACCGCGCCGACCAATATGGCCTTCGCGACGCGGCCCGGCTTGGCGCGCGCGACATAATGCGCGACCTCGCCGCCGCCGGTGGAATGGCCGATATGGACCGCGCCCTGGAGGTCGAGCGCATCGGTCAGCGCCGCGACGTCGGCGGCATAGGTGTCCATCTCGTGGCCGCCGCTGGTCTGGCTCGAACGCCCGTGGCCGCGCCGGTCATGGGCGATCACCCGATAGCCCTGGCCGAGGAAGAACAGCATCTGGTTGTCCCAATCGTCGGCGCTCAATGGCCAGCCGTGGTGGAAGACGATCGGCTGCGCGTCCTTGGGACCCCAGTCCTTGTAGAAGATCTCGGTGCCGTCCCGGGTGGTGATGAAAGCCATGGTCTGTCTCCTTGCTTGCGGATTTCCGTGTGGGAGTCCGTCAGGCCGCCAAAGCGGTCTCGACAGGGGCGGTGCGGCCGGGCCGGGCATGTTCGACGGCCCAGCCGAGCGCGAGATCGGCGACCTCTTCCCACCCGGCGTCGATGCCGGTCCAGTGCGACCGCTCGGGAAAGATCTTGAGCTCGGTGAGCGAGGGCGCGCGGCTCTGCTTGCGGAAGATGGCGCGGGTCATGCCCGGATCGGCGATCAAGTCCTTGCCGCCGCCGATCAGGAGCAGGGGCGCGCGGTCCGGGTTGGCCCAATCGATCCGTAGCGGCTTGATGACGCCGTCCCAATAGACCTTGCCGGGGGTCGGCACGATGTAGCGGTCGTAAAGCGCATCCTTCTGCGCCTCCGGCGCGGTCTGGGCGAAGCGGCGCTTGAAGAAGCGCCGGCTCATGACCTTGGCCTTGCGCCAGCTAAACAGGTCGAGGAACACGGGCAGCGCCGAGACGATGGCATGCGGATAGAGCGGCACGCCCGGCGTCGGCGCGGGATCGATCGCGACGCCGGCGACGCCGAGGCCGCGGTTCAGGAGATGCTGGGTGAAGACGGCGCCGACCGAATGGCCGATCAGGATCGGCTCCTCGGGAAGCGCGCGGATGATTTTCTCATAATGGTCGACGATCTCGCGCTGGCCAAGCCGGGCAAGCTCCGGGCGCGGGCTGGCGCGCAGCTCGGCGGGGTCGCGGTCGTCATAGGGCCAGTCCGGCGTGATAACGGTGTAGCCCTGTGCCTCATAGCGGGCCTTGAAGCCTTCCCAGCTCTTCGAGTTGAGCCAGGCGCCATGGATCAGCATGATGGTCTTGGTCATTGCCCGTCTCCCCTTGCCGAGGCTCCGGCCTCGATGTTCGATGGAGAGATGATGCCCTCGTCGCCGCCACGGCCATATTCTACGTGCGGTTGGGACGCTAAGACTTTGGTATGACCGGTGGCGCCTTCGCGGTCAGCCGCCGGCGGGCAGAACGACGGTGAAACGGGCGCCGCCCCCGGCGCCCTCTTCCGCCTCGATCGTGCCGCCATGGGCCTCCAGGATCGAGCGGCAGATCGGCAGGCCCATGCCCATCCCGGCCTTCTTGGTGGTGTAGAAGCTGTCGAACAGGCGGGAGGTGGGCGCCTCGCCGAAGCCGGGGCCGGTATCTTCGACGACGAGGATCAGCGTCTCGCCGGCGCCGGCTGCCGTCCGCACCCTCAGCACGCGCGCGCCGGCATCGCCGCCGTCCATCGCCTGAACCGCGTTCATGGCCAGGTTGACGACCACTTGCTGGATCTGGGTGCGGTCGCCCGGCACCGGGGGCAGGCCGGGCGCCAGGTCGAGCTCCAGCATGACATCATGCGTCCGGATTTCGTGGCGCATGAAGGCCAAAGCCTCGCCGATCACCTCGTCGAGCGCCAGCGGCTCGCGCTCCGGCGCGCGATGCTCGGCCATGGCGCGGATGCGGGCGATGATGTCGGCGGCGCGGCGCGCGTCGGCGACGATCCGCCCGGCCAGCGCCTGCATCTCGTCGAGGTCCGGCTCGTCCCGCTTCAGCCAGCGAAGGCCGGCCTCGCCATTGGTGACGATGGCGGCGAGCGGCTGGTTCACCTCATGCGCGATCGAGGCGGTGAACTCGCCGAGCATCGAGACGCGCGCGGCATGGGCGAACTCGGCCTGCAGCCCCTGCAGCGCCGCCTGGGCCCGGTTGCGCTCGCTTATGTCGACCGCGCCGACGATGGTGATGCCGAGCTCGGCAAGCGCGGGCGGGAAGGCGCTGGCGAAGAGGATGTCGACGCTGCGGCCGTCGAGCCCGCGCACCTTCGTCTCCTCGACATGGCTGTCCTTGCCGCTGAAGCGGGCCGCCAGCGAGCGCCGGATCGTATCCGGGCTATCCCGCCAGAAACGCGTGATCGGGCCGACGAAATCCGCCTTGTCAGCACCGCCGAACATCCTGACCGTCAGCTCGTTGACCTCCTCGATGGTGATCGCCTCCATCGCCCGGGCGATGAAGGCCGGATTGGCCTCCATATGGGCGGCCAGATCGGTGACGCCTTGCGCCCGAAGCTCGCCGAGCAGGGGCAGCAGCCCGCGCGCGCTCAATTGCCAGAGCGAGATCGGCATGTGGTGGAAGAGGTTGCGATATTTCAGCTCGCTCGCGGCCATGGCCGAGATCGCGCGGTTGCGCTCGCCAATGTCGATGATCCCGAGCAGGACGACGCCGCGCTTGCGGCTCTCGGCCGACCAGGAGACGGTGAACAGCACGTCGAGCTGGGCGCCCGAGGGGGTGAGCAAGGTGGTCTCGGTGACGAGGTGCGGCTCTTTCCCCATCGTCGCCGCGAGCGCGTCGATGAAGACCGGTTCGCTCGCCTCGGGCCAGTAAGCCGAGATGTCCTTGCCGACGATCTCGTCGCGCGCGGCGCCGAACATCTCCAGCGCCTTGGCGTTGACGTCGACCACGCGCGCCGCCTTCATCGCCCGCCGCGTGAAGTCGCGGTTGGCGAGCAGAAAAGCGCGCAGGTCGGTGACGCCCTCCGCGCGCAGCGGCAGCAGCATCGCGCCGACGCCGTTGAAGTCGATCTCCCAGAAGCCGACCGCCATCGCCTCGAACATGTTGCGATAGCGATATTCGCTGAGCCGCAGCGCATCCTCGGCGGCCTTGCGGTCGGTGATATCGCGCGCGGTCTCGATGACCCGCGCGAGGCCGCCACCCTCGTCGCGCTCGACCGACCAGCGGACGTCGAGGATGCGTTCGGCGCCGGACGCGGTGACCCGGCTCAACTCGCCTTCCCAGCGGCCGTCCGCGAGAAGGAGCGCCTCCAGCTCCGGGAGCGGCGCCGGGTGGCGGGTCTTCAGCAGGTCGTCGGCGACGCGGCCAAGCGCTTCGCCGCGCGGCCAGCCGTAAAGCGTCTCCGAAGCCGCGTTCCAGGACAGGACATGGCCCGCCGCGTCGCGGCCGATCACGCTTTCGTGGATCAGGTCGATTATGTCGGGAGGGCCGTCCGCTACGCTCATCCCCGCCACCATCGGAAACCGGGGGTCAGGAGTCCAGCGCGCGTTCGATGGCGGCGATCAGCGCGTCCGCCTCGAACGGCTTCCTGAGCAGGCAGAGCGCGCCGCAGGCCAGCGCCCGCTCTTCGAGCGCCGGCTCGCCGCGGGCGGTGATCACGATCGCCGGCAGCGTGCAGCCCGAAGCCGCAAGCTTCACCTTCAGCTCGAGGCCGCCAAGGCCGGGCAATTGCAGGTCCGTCACCAGGCAGGCGGCGCGATGCTGCGCGCCGGCATCGAGGAAGGCTTCGGCCGAGGGGAAGCCTTCGCCCTCGTAGCCGAGCGAGCGCACCAGCCCGATCAGCGCCGGGCGCAGCGAATCGTCGTCCTCGATGATGGCGATCAACGGCGGGGCCGGCACTGAAGCTTCCTTTCACGGGAAGGTGCGCGACGATCGGTCCCCATTCCCGCCGATCCTGTGGCACGGCGCGGCCTGGCGGGATATAATCCGATGGTATTATTGGCGGTTAGGAGCCCTTCAAAGCCAGCCGCTCGGCCATGCGGACGAGATCCGGAAGGGTGCGCGCGGCCATCTTGCGCATCGCCGCGCCGCGATGGATCTTCACGGTCACCTCGCTGAGACCGAGCTCATAGGCGGCCTGCTTGTTCATCTTGCCGGCCGTGACCAGAGCCATCACCTGCTGCTCGCGCGGCGAGAGCGTGGCGTAACGCTCGCGCAGGCTCGCCGCGTCGTCATGCTCGGTGCGGCGGGCGCGATCCCGCTCTACGGCGGCGGCGACGGCGTCGAGCATGTCCTGGTCGCGGAACGGCTTGGCGAGGAAGTCGACCGCGCCCGCCTTCATCGCCCTGACCGACATCGGAATGTCGCCATGCCCGGTCATCAGCACGACGGGCAGGCCGATGCCGAGCTCATCGAGCCGGTCCTGGAAATCGAGGCCGCTTATCCCCGGCAGCCGCACGTCGAGGACCAGGCAGCCGGGCGCGTCGTCGCGCGGCGCGGCGAGGAACTCCGCCACCGAAGCATGGCCGCGTACGGCGAGCCCGACCGACCGGAACAGGCTGTCCAGCGCGCTCCGCAGCGAGTCGTCGTCATCGACGACATGGATGATCGCGGCGTCCCCCATGCCCTCCGCGATAGCCGAGACCGTGGCGCATACCAAGGGATGAGCGGAGACGACGCTCGTCCGCCGGAACCGCGGATCGAAGGGTTCACCGAAAGCCTTTCGGATCGATCCCGTGCCGGGCCATTTTGTCGTAGAGCGTCTTGCGGGGAATGCCGAGAAGCTTCAGCGTCTCGACGATCGAGCCGCCGGTGGCGGCCAGGCTTTCGCGGATGATCGCCGCTTCGAAGCGGCCGACGCGCTCCGGCAACGACGCGCCGGCATCCGACGCCGGCGCCAGGCCCTGGCGAGGCAGATCGAGCACGGCGCTGAACGCGAAGTTGCGAAGCTCGCGCACATTGCCCGGCCAGTCGTGATCGATCAGGTGGCGGCGAACGGCGTCGGTCATCCGGAAGCGGCCTTCCCCCATTTGCGCGATCGCTTCATTGACGAAATTGGCGAAGAGCTGGGGGATGTCGGACCGGCGCTCGCGCAAGGGGGGAATGCGCAGCCTCACGACGTTGAGCCGATAGAAGAGGTCTTCGCGGAAGCCCCCGTCGGCGATCGCGCCGCCGAGATCGCGCTTGGCCGCCGCGACGACCCTGAGCTTGACCGGCCGCGGCGTCGTCCCGCCGAGCCTCAGCACCTCGCGTTCTTCCAGAACGCGCAGCATCTTGGCCTGGACGGTAAGCGCCATGCTGTCGATCTCGTCGAGAAACAGGGTGCCGCCGCTCGATGCCTCGACGCGGCCGATCCGCTCGAAGCGTTCATGGAGCCCGGCTTCGTGACCGAACAATTCGCTTTCGGCCACCGCCTCGGGCAGTGCGCCGCAATTGACCGCGACGAAGGGCTTGCCCCGGCGCGGACCCATGCGATGGAGGAGCACGGCAACCAGCTCCTTGCCAACGCCGGTCTCGCCTTCGACGAGGACGTCGATGTCCGCCATGGCGACCTGGTCGCTCGACGGCTTCCAGGTCGGCGCCTTCATGAACCATATCGGATCGGTCCAGGACACCAACTTCCTCGACGCCAACGGCAATCCCTATGTGCTCGACCCCTATACGACCTTCAATCTCTACGCCCAGTACCGGTTCGAGAACGGGCCGTTCGGCGATACGAGGATCCGCGTCGGCGTGCGCAACCTGTTCGACGTACAGCCGCCGATCACCGTGGCCGGTTTTCTCGGCTCGCTCTACAACCCCTATGCCCGCTACTGGTACGTGACCGTGGGTACGCGCTTCTGAGGGGACGCGAGTTGATCAGAGCCTTGATTGCCGCATTGCTGCTCGTCCTGGCCGCGCCGGTCTGGGCGCAGCCGGAGGTCATCCGGCTCTGGCCCGGCGAACCGCCGGGCCACGGGCGGCCGCCGGGTCCGGAACGGATCGGCACCGAGGGCGCGGCCGCCGGGGCCTACACCAACGTCACCGAACCGCGCATGGAAGTCTATCGCCCGGCCCACCCCAACGGCAGCGCCGTGCTGGTGATCGGCGGCGGCGGCTATTTCCGTATCCAGATCGACAGCACGGCGCGGCCGGTCGCCCGCTGGCTGCAGAGCCGGGGTGTGACGGCGATCGTGCTCTTCTACCGCCTGCCCGGCGATGGCTGGAACGCGGACGCGCCGTTCCAGGACGGGCAACGGGCGATGCGGCTGATCCGCGCTTATGCAGCGCGCCTAAGCGTGGATCCGCGAAAGGTGGGCGTGATCGGCTCGTCCGCCGGCGGCCATCTCGCCGGCATCCTGGCGACGCGCGGCGACCATGATTTCTACCCGCCGATCGACGCCGCCGACGCCTGGTCCGCGACCCCCGATTTCGCCGCCTTGATCTACCCGGTCGTGTCGATGCGCCCGCCGCTCGATACGACGCGGACGGCCCGGCATTTGTCCGGCCTGCCGAATTTCGCGGCCGATTTTTCGGTCGAGGAGCATGTTTCGGCAGCGACGCCGCCGGTGTTCCTCGCCCATGCGGCGGACGATCCGGTCGCCAATGTCGGGCACAGCCTGGCCATGGTCACGGCGATGCGCACCGCCGGCCGACCCGTCGAGCTCCACATCTTCCAGCGCGGCGGCCATAGCTGGGGCATGGGAAGGCCGGGCAGCGAGGTTGCCGCCTGGCCCGCTTTGTTCGCCGAATGGGCGAGGGCCAATGGCTTCATGCCTTCCCCGGACGGCCAAGGGGCAGCCGACGATCCGGGCTAGCTCCGGCCGGGCCGCTAGTCTTTACGCGATCTTTATGCTGCCGGCCCGCATTCCGTCTGGAGAACTAATCCGCGCCGGGAGCATCTAGCGGCGGCATCGGACGGGATGGTCCCGCCCGCGCCTCCTCGGAGCGAGCATGTTCAGCCTCTCCAGATTGCCGCTGGCCCTATTGGCCTCGGCCGCCCTCGCCGCACCCGCCTTCGCCCAGGCCGGCGACGACGCCAGCCCGCCGTCCGAGCCGACGCCCGCGCTCACCGTGACGGGCAGCGTCACGCTCGCATCGCAATATCGCTTCCGCGGCATCTCGCTTTCGGACGAGGAGATCGCGCTGCAGGGCACGATCAACCTGAACCATGAAAGCGGCTTCTATGCCGGCGTCTGGGGCTCGAACCTGGACGGCTTCGGCGAGCTTGGCGGGTCGAATCTCGAGCTCGATCTCTACGTCGGCTACAAGCGCCAGGTCGCGAGCGGCGTCACGATCGACGCGGGCCTGCTTTATTACGCTTATCCCGGCTCGAGCGGCGGCGATTTCGAGTTTTTCGAGCCTTATGCCAATGTCAGCGTCACGCGCGGGCCGGTGACGGGCAAGGTCGGGATCGCCTTCGCGCCATCGCAGGACGCGCTTGCCAGCAACAGCAACCGCTACATCTTCGGCGATCTCTCGCTTGCCGTCCCGGGCACGCCGGTGACGCTCACCGCCCATCTCGGCAATTCGCATGGGCGGACGCCGCTGACGCCGTCGGGCGATTATGTCGACTGGTCGCTGGGCGCGACCGTCGCCTTGCGGAACCTCACGCTCGGCGTCGCCTATGTCGACACCGATTTGAGCGGCGCCGAAGCGGCGCTTGGCGGCGCCACCCGCGACATCGTCGACGGCGCCATCGTCGCGACCCTGGGCGCAAGCTTCTGATCGGCAAGGAGAGACGCACGTGGACGATTTGATCTGGCTCGCGGCGATCCTGGGGCTGAGCGTGCTCGGCTTTCTCTACATCGCCCTGCTCGGCGGCGGCGAGGGGGCGGGATCATGACCCTCGAGCTCTGGCTGGGCGCGCTGACCGCCCTTTTCCTCCTCATCTATCTCGTCGCCGTGCTCGCGCGGCCCGAGCGATTCTAGCGGAGCCGTTTCATGGCGAACACCAATCCGGAGGGCTGGATCCTCATCATCGGCTTCATCGGCCTCGTTGTCGCGATGGCCAAGCCGCTCGGCCTCTGGCTGTTCGCCATCTACGAAGGGCGGCGGACTGTCCTGACGCGCGTCCTGGGTCCGGTCGAGCGCGGGCTCTACAAGGCTGGCGGGATCGACCCTGAAAAGGAGCAAGGCTGGCGCGGCTATGCGGTGGCCTTGCTGCTGTTCAACCTCATCGGCATCGTCCTCCTCTATGCGCTGCAGCGGCTGCAGGGGATGCTTCCGCTCAACCCGCAGGATCTGCCGGCCGTGCCGACGCCGGTGTCGTTCAACACGGCGGTCAGCTTCATCACCAACACCAATTGGCAATCCTATGGGGGCGAGAGCACGATGTCGTATCTCGTCCAGATGGCGGGCCTCACCGTCCACAATTTCGTGTCGGCGGCGACCGGCATCGCCGTCGCCTTCGTGCTGATCCGCGGCTTCGCCCGGCGGGAGACGAAGCTGCTCGGGAATTTCTGGGCCGACCTCACCAGGATCACGCTCTACATCCTGATTCCCGCCTCGATCGTGCTGGCCATGTTCTACATCGCCACCGGCATGCCCCAGACCCTCTCGGGGTCCGTCGTCGCGACGACGATGGAAAGCGGGCAGCAGACGATCGCGATCGGGCCGGTCGCCTCGCAGGTCGCGATCAAGATGTTCGGCACCAATGGCGGCGGCTTCTTCAACGTCAATGCCGCGCATCCGTTCGAAAATCCCACCGACCTCGGCAATCTCATCCAGATGCTGTCGATCTTCGCGCTGGGCGCCGGGTTGACCTGGATGTTCGGCAAGGCGGTCGGCAACACCAAGCAGGGCTGGGCGATCCTGGCCGCGATGCTCGTGCTGTTCACCGCGGGCGTCTCCACCGCCTACGTCGCCGAAGCCTCGGGCAACCCGATCCACCAGTCGATCGGCGCCGATCCGGCCGGGGGGAATATGGAGGGGAAAGAAACCCGCTTCGGACCGGCCGCCACGGCTCTGTTCGCGACGGTCACCACCGCCGCCTCGTGCGGCGCCGTCAACGGCATGCACGACAGCTTCACGCCGATCGGCGGCTTCGTCGCCATGTTCAACATGCAATTGGGCGAGGTCGTCATCGGCGGCGTCGGGGCGGGACTCTACGGCATCCTCCTCTTCGCCATCCTCGCCATCTTCGTGGCCGGGCTGATGGTCGGGCGCACGCCCGAATATGTCGGCAAGAAGATCGAGGCGCGCGAGGTGAAGCTGGCGGTGCTCGCCATCGCCATCCTGCCGCTGTCGATCCTCGGGCTTTCGGCATTGGCCCTGGTCATGCCGCAAGGCCTGGCCGGAATGCAGGACGCCGGGCCGCACGGGCTGAGCGAGGTGCTCTACGCTTATTCTTCGGCGACCGCGAATAACGGCTCGGCCTTTGCCGGGCTCACCGCCTCCAATTCGTTCTGGGCGGGCACGTTGAGCGTGGCGATGTTCCTCGGGCGCTTCTTCATCATCCTGCCCGCCCTCGCCATTGCCGGCTCGCTGGCGGCGAAGAAGCACAGCCCGGCCGGCCCCGGCTCTTTCCCGACGACCGGCCTGCTCTGGGTCGGCCTGCTCGCCGGCCTGATCCTGATCCTGGGCGGCCTCACCTTCCTGCCGAGCCTCGCGCTCGGGCCGGCGGCCGATCATCTCGCGATGATCCACGGCCAGACCTTCTGAGAGGTTATGAGATGACCCGCCACGCACCCGCCCGCCTGTCCATCTTCAGCTGGAGCCTGATCGGCCCCGCTTTGCTCGGCGCGTTCCGCAAGCTCGATCCCCGGCAGCTCGTCCGCAATCCGGTCATGTTCACGACCGGCGTGGTGGCTCTGCTGCTCACAATCTTCCTCGCCTCAGGACGGGGCACGGGCACGATCGGCTTCCAGATCCAGCTCGTCTTCTGGCTGTGGCTGACCGTCCTGTTCGGCAATTTCGCGGAGGCGTTGGCCGAGGGGCGGGGCAAGGCCCAGGCCGCGAGCCTTCGCGACACCAAGGCGCATCTCTGGGCCAAGCAGATGCTCGGTGTCGGCGACACCTGGGCCAAGGTGCCCGCGACGCAGCTGCTGGCCGGTGAGATCGTCCTGGTCGAGACCGGCGACATCGTCCCCGCAGATGGCGAGGTGGTCGAGGGCGTCGCGTCCGTCAACGAGGCGGCGATCACCGGCGAGAGCGCGCCGGTGATCCGCGAGGGGGGCGGCGACCGCTCGGCGGTGACCGCGGGCACGCGCGTAATCTCGGACTGGATCAAGGTGCGCGTCACCCAGGAGCCGGGCCAGGGCTTCCTCGACCGGATGATCGCGCTCGTCGAGGGCGCCGAGCGGCAGAAGACGCCGAACGAGATCGCGCTCACCATCCTTCTGGTGGGCCTGACCATCATCTTCCTGATCGCGGTGGCGACCATCCCGGGCTTCGCGGCTTATTCGGGCGGGTCGATCGCGGTGCCGCTGCTGGCGGCTTTGCTGATCACCCTGATCCCCACCACCATCGCCGCGCTGCTTTCGGCGATCGGCATTGCCGGCATGGACCGCCTGGTGCGCTTCAACGTGCTCGCCAAATCGGGCCGCGCGGTCGAGGCGGCGGGCGACATCGACGTGCTGCTGCTCGACAAGACCGGCACGATCACGATCGGCGATCGACACGCCACGGAGTTCAGGCCGCTGCCGGGCGTGACCGAAGCCGAGCTGGCCGAAGCCGCCTATCTCGCCAGCCTCGCCGACGAGACGCCGGAAGGCCGCTCGATCGTCGAGCTCGCGCGCGAGAAATATGGCGTCGCCGGCCGCGCCATGCCCGATGGCGCGGTCGTCATTCCGTTCACCGCGCAGACCCGCCTCTCGGGCGTCCGGATCGGCGACAGCCTGATCCAGAAGGGCGCCGTCGATTCCGTCCTGCGCGCCGTGCCCGGCGAGGCCGAAAGCGCCGCAGCGGGCGATCTGCGCCGGATCACCGAAGAGGTCGCCCGCGCGGGCGGCACGCCGTTGGCGGTGGCGAAGGACGGCCGCCTGCTCGGCATCCTCCAGCTCAAGGACATCTTGAAGGCGGGCATGCGCGAGCGGTTCGCCGAATTGCGGCGCATGGGCATCCGCACGGTGATGATCACCGGCGACAATCCGCTGACCGCCGCCTCGATCGCCGCCGAGGCCGGGGTCGACGATTTCCTCGCCGAAGCGACGCCGGAGGACAAGCTCGCCCTGATCCGCAAGGAGCAGCAGGGTGGGCGCCTCGTCGCGATGTGCGGCGACGGCACCAACGACGCGCCCGCTCTGGCCCAGGCCGATGTCGGCGTGGCGATGAACACCGGCACGCAAGCCGCGCGCGAGGCCGGCAACATGGTCGATCTCGACAGCGACCCGACCAAGCTGATCGAGGTGGTCGGTCTCGGCAAGCAGCTGCTCATGACGCGCGGCGCGCTCACCACCTTCTCGGTGGCCAACGACGTCGCCAAATATTTTGCGATCATCCCGGCGATCTTCGTCATCCTTTATCCGTCGCTGGGCGTGCTCAACATCATGGGGCTGGAAAGCTCGCAAAGCGCGATCCTGTCGGCGATCATCTTCAACGCGCTGATCATCCCGCTGCTGGTGCCGCTGGCTCTGAAGGGCGTCCGCTACCGGCCGGCGCCGGCCGGCGAGGTGCTGCGCCGCAACCTGCTCATCTACGGCCTTGGCGGCCTCGTCGCCCCCTTCGCCGGCATCAAGCTCATCGACCTCGCCGTCACCGGCGCCGGCCTCGTTTAGGGAGCCACAGACATGTTCACCGAGATCAAGACCGCGCTCCGCCCCGCGATCAGCTTCCTGCTCCTGATGACGCTGATCACCGGCATAGCCTATCCCCTGCTGGTCCTCGGCCTGGGCCAGGCGATCTTCCCCTATCAGGCCAATGGCAGCCTGATCCGCGACGGCGACCGCGTGGTGGGATCGGCATTGATCGGCCAGAATTTCACCGAGCCGCGCTATTTCCACCCGCGCCCGTCCGCCGCCGGCAGCGACGGCTACGACGCCTCCGCCTCTTCGGGATCGAATCTCGGCCCGACCTCGCAGGCGCTTGCCACGCAGGTCAGCGAGCGCGTGCAGGCGGCGCGCGCCGAGGGGGCGACCGGCCCGGTCCCGGCCGACATGGTCACCGCGTCGGCCTCCGGGCTCGATCCGCATATCTCGCCGGCCAATGCGATGGCGCAGGTGAATCGCGTGGCCGCGGCGCGCGGGATTCCGGCCGCCGTCGTCCGCGATCTCGTCACCCGGTCTACCGAAGGACCAACGCTCGGCGTGCTCGGCGAGGCGCACGTCAACGTGCTGCTGCTCAATCGACAACTGGACGCGATGGGAGCAAGCTCGCCAAGGTGAGCCGCCGCCCGCCAGAGATCGAACGCCCTTCCCCCGAGGCCCTCTTGCGCGAAGCCGCGCAGGAGGGCCGAGGCCGTTTGAAGGTCTTCCTCGGCGCCGCGCCGGGCGTTGGCAAGACCTACGAAATGCTGACCGAGGGCATGGCCCGGCGCCGGGCGGGGACGGATGCGGTGATCGGGGTGGTCGAAACCCATGGCCGCGTCGAGACCGAGGCGCTGATCGGCGACCTGGAGATCGTCCCGCGCCGCGAGGTTGATTATCAGGGCCGGATCCTGACCGAGATGGACATCGACGCCGTGCTGGCGCGGCGGCCGCAGCTCGTCCTGGTCGACGAGCTCGCCCATACCAACGCCCCGGGCAGCCGCCACCCCAAGCGCTATCAGGATGTCGAGGAGCTGCTCGCGGCCGGCATCCACGTCTATTCGACCGTCAACATCCAGCATCTGGAGAGCCTCAACGATGTCGTCGCGTCCTTCACCAAGGTCAGGGTGCGCGAGACCGTGCCGGACAGGGTGCTGGAAAATGCCGAGATCGAGGTGGTCGACATCCCGCCCGACGAGCTGATCGAGCGGCTCAAGGAGGGCAAGGTCTACATCCCGCACGAAGCGACTCGGGCGCTCGGCCATTTCTTCTCCAAGTCGAACCTCTCCGCCCTGCGCGAGCTGGCGCTGCGCCGGGCGGCGCAGGCGGTCGACACGCAGATGCTCGATTATCTGCGCGCCCACGCCCTCGCCGGCACCTGGGCGGGCGGCGAGCGGGTCTTGGTCGCGGTCAGCGAGCTGCCGAGCTCGGAAGGGCTGGTCCGCTCGACCAAGCGCCTGGCCGATGCGCTGCGCGCGCCCTGGACCGCCGTCCATATCGAAACCCCGCGCACCGGGCAGTTCAGCGCCGAGGAGCGCGGGCGGCTCGCGGCGGCGATGCAGCTCGCCGCCCAGCTCGGCGGCAACGTCGCCAGCGTCCCGGCGGCGAACGTGATCGACGGGCTGAAGGCCTTCGCGACCGATGCCAGGGCGACGCAGCTGGTCGTCGGCAAGTCGTCGCGCACGCGCTGGTTCGAGCTGCGCCACGGCTCGGTCGTCGACCGGCTGGTGCGCGAGACGCCCGGCTTGGCCGTCCACGTCCTGCCGTCCGAGGAACCGGCGGGGCGCCCGAGCCTCAAGCCCGCCCGCATGTCCGAGCGCGGCACATGGGGGCGTCCGGTCGGCTATGCGGTGTCGGCGGCCTTGGTGGCGGTGATCACGCTGATCGGCGTCGGCGTCTATTCGTTCGGCAATCTGACCAACCTTGCCTTGCTCTATCTCATTCCGGTGATGGCGGCGGCCACCCTCTACGGCCTGCGCACCGGCCTTTTCGCCGGCATCCTGTCGTCGCTCGCCTACAATTTCTTCTTCCTCGAGCCGGTGCACACGTTCACGATCAGCGATCCCGAGAATCTCCTGACCGTGCTGGTGCTGATCGGCGTTGCCGTGGTGACCAGCCAGCTCGCCGCGCGCGTTCGGCTGCAGGCCGATCTGGCCCAGAAAAGCTCGGGCCAGAATGCCGCGCTCGCCAGCTTCGCCCGCACGCTGGCCGGCCTCTCGACCGAGGACGAGCTTGGCCAGACCCTGTGCGCGGAAGTTTCCCGGCTGCTCGGCGTCAATGCGGTGCTGCTCCTGCCCAAGGCGAAGGGGTTGACGCTCAGCGCCGCGAGCCCGCCGGAAAACAGGCTGGGAGCGATCGAGACGGCCGCCGCCAATTGGGCGCTGGACCACAAGCAACCGGCGGGCCGCGGCTCGGACACGCTGACCGCGTCGGACTGGCTGTTCCAGCCGCTGGTCGCCGGCGGACGCGCGATGGGCGTCTTCGGCGTCGCGCTCGACGATGGCGGCGATCCGGTGCGGTCGGATCAGCTGCCCTTGCTGGTCAGTTTCATCGACCAGGCCGCCATGTCGCTGGAGCGGATCAACCTGGTCGCCGAGATGGCCAATGTCTCGCAGCTGAAGGAGCGCGACCGGCTCCGCGCCGCCCTGCTGTCCTCGGTGAGCCACGATCTGCGCACGCCATTGACCACCATCCTGGCCTCCGCCTCCCAGATCAAGGCGGCGAACATCGAGGGGCTGGATCCCGCGCTGGCCGACGGCCTGGTGGTCGAGGCCGAGCGCCTCAACCGCTTCGTCGCCAACCTGCTCGACATGGCGCGGGTCGAAGCCGGCGCGCTCTGCCTGCAGCTCGAAGCGGTCGACCTGACCGACGCCGTCGCCGGCGCCGTGCACGATCTGCGCAATCGCCTGGAGTCCCATCCGATCCGGCTGGAGGTCCCCGCCGACCTGCCATTGGTGCGGGTCGATCCGCAGCTCCTCCACCATTGCCTGATCAACCTGCTCGACAATGCCGGCAAATATTCGAACCCCGGCGGCGCCATCACCATCAGCGGCACCCGCAGCCCGGGCGAGCTCGCCCTCGCCATCCTGGACGAAGGCCCCGGCCTCCCCAAAGGCCGCGAGCGCGAGGTGTTCGAAACCTTCACCCGTCTCGAAGGCTCCGACCGCAAGGGCGGAACCGGCCTCGGCCTCGCCATCGTCAAGGGCTTCGCCGAGGCGATGGGGCTGACGGTCACGGCCGCCAATCGCGACGACGGCAAGGGCGCGGTCTTCTCGCTTCGCTTCCCGGAACGGCTGATCGTCCGCGCATCGGGCGAGGAGATGCCGTGACCACGCTTGCCTACAAGGTCCTGATCGTCGACGACGAGCCGCAGATCCGCCGCCTCCTGCGCAACACCCTGATGCGCGCGGACTATGAAGTCTCGCAGGCTGCCACCGCGCGCGAGGCAATGAGCCTGCTCGCGATCGAGAAGCCCGATGCCGTCCTGCTCGATCTCGGCCTGCCCGACCGCGACGGCCTCGAGCTCGTCCCCCTGATCAGGGCGCAGTCGGACGCGACCCTGCTGATCGTCTCGGCGCGCGAGGCGACCGCGGAAAAGGTGGCCGCGCTCGACCTCGGCGCCGACGATTACGTCACCAAGCCGTTCGACACCGAAGAGCTGCTCGCCCGCCTGCGCACCAGCCTGCGCCGCCGCGTCCGGGCGAGCGCGGAAAGCCAGGTGGTGAATGCGTGGAACGTGGAGATCGACCTCGTCAACCGACTCGTCCGCAAGCATGGCGAGGAGGTCCGTCTGACCCCCAAGGAATATGCCTTCCTGAGCGAGCTCGCCAAGCATCCCGGCCGCGTCTTCACCCACAAGCAGCTGCTGAGCGCGGTCTGGGGAACGGTGTTCGAGCAGAATATCGAATATGTCCGCATCGTCGTCCGCAACCTGCGCCAGAAGCTCGAGGACGATCCCTCCAGCCCCAGGCTGATCGTCAACGAACCTGGCATCGGCTACCGGCTCAAAGGCGCCGACGCCTAGCTTCGAGAGCGAGATCCGCAAGCCTTATGCCGGATAAGCGCGCCGCCCGCGCAAATAGGTGGCGGCGATGGCGCGATCGTCGCCCAGAACCTGCAAGGCGAACAGGCGGTCGTGCAGCGAGGCGCCGGCTGAGCGGCGGGCGAGCAGGGGCGTGGCGGCCGCGTCGAGGACGATGAAATCCGCTTCCTGGCCGGGGAGGAGGCCGCCGACGCGGTCGGCGATGCCCATCACCCGCGCGCCGCCCGCGGTGGCGAGGTGAAGCGCTCGGAAGGGATCGAGGCTGGCGCCCCGGAGCTGGCAGATCTTGTAGGCCTCGCCCAGCGTGTGGAGGACGGAGAGGCTGGTGCCGGCGCCGATATCGGTGCCGATGCCGATCCCGACGCCGTGGTGGTCGGCCTGAGCGAGGTCGAACAGGCCCGAGCCCAGGAAGAGATTGCTGGTCGGGCAGAAGGCGATGCCGGCGCCCGCTTGCGCCATGCGCGACAGCGCGCGGTCGCTCATATGAACGCAATGGGCGAAGACAGAGCGCGGCCCGACCAGGCCGAAACGGTCGTAGACGTCGAGATAGTCTGCCGCTTCGGGGAAGCGCTCCGCGACGAACGCGATCTCGCCCGGATTTTCGGAGAGGTGGGTGTGCATCAGCACGTCCGGGTGCGCGGCGACCAGCGCGCCGGCATCGGCGAGCTGCTCGCTGCTGGAGGTCGGCACGAAGCGCGGGGTGACAGCATAGCCCAGGCGGCCGCGGCCGCGCCATCTGGCGATCAATGCCTCGGAGTCGGCCCGGCCGGAGGCGATCGTATCGCGTAGGCCTTCCGGCCCCAGGTCCATCAGCACCTTGCCCGAGACGATCCGCATGTCGCAGGCCAGCGCGGCTTCGAAGAGCGCGTCGACCGAGCCGGCATGGACGGTGGCGAAGACGAGCGCGCTGGTGGTGCCGTGGCGAAGCAGCTCGTCCAGGAAGAAGGCGGCGATGGAGTCGGCGTGGGCGCGGTCGGCGAAGGCCTTCTCGGCCGGGAAGATATGGCGTTCGAGCCATGACATCAGCTGCTCGCCGTGCGAGGCGATGCGCTCGATCTGCGGATAATGGACATGCGCGTCGACGAAGCCGGGGACGATCAGGCCGTCGAGAGGCTCGGTTTCGACGTCGGCGAACCTTTCGGTGAAGGGCCCGGAATAGACGAGCAGCCCACCCTCCACGACGAGCAGGCCGTCCGCATGATGGTGGATCGCATCCGGACCCGCGCTGGCCGGATCTTCGGGGACGCTCAGGATTTCGCCGCGGAAGGCCTTCATGCCGGGGTCCTCAGCATGAGCAGTTGCGCGAGCGTGGAGATGGCGATCACTTCGGGCTCCTTGCCGCGCAGGCCGGGCAGCCCGATCGGGCAGGTGAGCCGTGCCGCGTCGATGCCGTCGGCCGCGAGGCGGGAGAGGAAGCGCGCGCGCTTGGTCCTGGAGCCGATCAGCCCGACGAAGCGCGCGCGGCTGCCGAGCGCGGCGGCGGCAAGGCGGTAATCGAGCGCGTGATCGTGGGTGAGGATCACCACCGCCGAGCCCTCGCTCGCCTGGCCCGCGCAGGCGACCATCGCGGCCTCGTCGGCGAGGACGACGCCGGCGGTCCCGGCCGCCTCCGGGCGGCTGTCATGCCAGGCGAAGTGGAGCGGCAGGCCGGGCGCGCGCGCGGCGATGGCGCGGCCGACATGGCCTGCGCCGAACATGAGGACCGGAAGCAGGTCGGTCTCGGGAGGCTCCGTGAAGCGGGCGCCGGCCACGGGGAGGGGCCCGCGGGCCCCCACTGGGCCCCGGCCTTCGCCGGGGAGCAGCCTGCGCTCGACGCGATCGGACAGGGTGATTTCGAACGGGCCGTCGCCATCGGGCACGCTGTCCAGCCGCTCGACCATGAGCCGGACCCGCCCGCCGCAGCATTGGCCGAGCAAGGGGCCGAGCGGGTAATCCTGGACGCGCCAGCTTCCCGGCGGGTGCGCCAGGATCGAACGTGCTTGCGCCATGACCTGGTGCTCGAGCGCGCCGCCGCCGATCGTGCCGGCGAGGCTGGTCTCGGTCACGACCATGCGGGCGCCGGGCCCGCGCGGCGCAGAGCCCTCGCTGGCGAGGATCGTGACGAGCGCCGCGGGACCCTGCGCCAGCGCTTCGCGGGCGTGGCTGGTCCAGTCAGCCATTGCGGGCCCTGAGCTCGTCGATCGCGGCGAGGATGCGCTCGGGCGTGGCGGGGGCGTCGAGCTTCGGCAGCCCCTTGCCGGGCGCGGCGGCGGCGACGGCCTGGGTCAAGGCCGAGAAGACCGAGATGGCGAGCATCAGCGGCGGCTCGCCCACCGCCTTGGAGCGGTGGATGGTGGGCTCCTCATTGCGGCCGCGCGCCCAGATCGCGATCTCCATGTGCGCCGGGCGGTCGTTGGCGGTCGGGATCTTGTAGGTGGAGGGCGCGTGGGTGAGCAGGCGGCCACGATCGTCGTAGACCAATTCCTCCGTCGTCAGCCAACCCATGCCCTGGATGAAGCCGCCCTCGATCTGCCCGAGGTCGATCGCCGGATTGAGCGAGCGGCCGACGTCGTGGAGGATGTCGACGGCGGCGACCCTGTGCTCGCCGGTGAGCGTGTCGATCACGACCTCGCTCAAGGCGGCGCCATAAGCGAAATAGAGGAAGGGACGGCCGCGACGGCTGGCGCGGTCGTAGCCGATGTCCGGAGTCGCGTAATATCCGGTCGCGGCGAGCGGGATGCGGGCCAGATGGGCGCGGCGGCAAAGCTCGGCGAAGGTCCAGCTCGTGGACTCCGACTCCGTCGCGGCGAAGGTGTCGAGGCGCTCGCGGATCGTTTCGGCGGCGATCTTCGCGGCCATGCCGTTCAGGTCGGCGCCCGAGGAGGCGGCCGTCGCGGACGTGTTGGGCACCTTGTCGGTTCGCGTCGCGCTGATCTTCACGCTCTCGACGGGCACGGCGAAGACGTCCGCGACCACCTGGGCGACCTTGATCATCAGCCCCTGGCCCATTTCGGTGCCGCCATGGTTCAGGTGGATCGAGCCGTCCGCATAGACCAGCACCAGCGCTCCGGCCTGGTTGAGGTGGGTGGTGGTGAAGCTGATCCCGAACTTCACCGGCGTCAGCGCAAGGCCTTTCTTGAGGACATTATGGCTGGCGTTGAACGCGTCCACCTCGGCCCGCCGCGCGGCATAGCGCGCGCTGGTCGCCAGCTCGGCGATGATCTCCGGCGCGACATTATCCTCGACCTTCATGTGATAGGGCGTGACGTCGCGCCCGGGCCCGTAGAGATTGGCCTGCCGCACCGCCAGCGGATCGAGGCCCAGCTGCGCGGCGATCGCGTCCATCACCCGCTCGATCGCCATCATCCCCTGCGGCCCGCCGAAGCCGCGGAAGGCGGTGTTGGAGACGGTGTGGGTCTTCAGGCGGTGCGAGACGATCTCGACCGCGGGCAGATAATAGCAATTGTCGGCGTGGAACATGGCGCGGTCGTTGATCGCCGGCGACAGGTCGGCGGTGGCGCCGCAGCGCGACGCGAGGACGAGGCTTATGGCCTCGATCCGGCCGTCGACGTCGAATCCGACATCGTAATCCACGGCGAAATCGTGCCTCTTGCCGGTCGCGGCCATGTCGTCGTCTCGGTCGGCGCGGAACTTGGCGGGGCGGCCGGTCTTGGCCGCGACAAGCGCGCAGGCGACCGCGAAGGCGGCGGCCTGGGTCTCCTTGCCGCCGAACGCGCCGCCCATGCGGCGGACCTCGACGGTGACCTGCGCATGGCTGCGGCAGAGCAGCTTCGCGACGAGATGCTGAATCTCGCTCGGATGCTGGGTGGAGCTCAGGATATGGAGCTGCCCCTGCTCGCCGGGCGTGGCGAGCGCGGCCTGGCCCTCCAGGTAGAAATGCTCCTGGCCGCCCATGTCGAGGCTGCCGATCAGGCGGTGCGGCGCGGCGGCAAGCCCGGCGCCGGCGTCGCCGCGGGCCATGATCTGCGTCTCTTCGATCTGCGAGCCCGCGGCCTTTGCGGCCGCGATGGTGACCAGAGCGGGGCGGGGCTCGACGATGGCCTTGCCGAGCCGCGCGGCGCGGCGGGCGGCGCGGGTGCCGGTCGCGGCGACGAGGAAGAGCGGCTGGCCCGGATAGAGGATCTCGCCGTCGGCGAGCAGCCGATCGTCATGGACGACTGGGCCGACATTGTTTTCGCCCGGTATGTCGGCGGCGGTGAAGACGGCGACCACGCCCGGCGCGGCCCGCACCGCGTCGAGGTTCAGGGAGACGAGGGTGGAATGGCCATCGGCGGCGTGGCCGAAGGCCAAATGGAGCAGGCCCGGCGGTTCGGGCAGGTCGTCGACATAGGCCGCGGCGCCGGCGACGTGGAGATCGGCGCTGTCGTGCGCCAGCGGCTGGTGGACGGCGCCCTCAGCCATGGAGCACGCTGACGGGTTCGTGCTGCTCGGCCCAGAGGCGGCGCAGCAGGTTGGCGGCGACGGTGCGGCGATAGGCCGCGGACCCGCGCAGATCGTCGAGCGGGTCGTAATCCCTGGCGAGCGCCTGCGCGGCGGCCTCGACATTGGCCTCGTTCCAGGCCCGGCCGGCGAGCGCGGCCTCGCAGCCGGGCGCGCGGGCGGGGATGCCCGCCATGCCGCCGAAGGCAATGCGCGCTTCCTTCACGAGACCCTCCTCGATGCGCAGCGCGAAGGCGCCGCAAACGCCGGAAATGTCGCTGTCGAACCTTTTGGAGAGCTTCCATACGCGGACCAGCATGCCGGGCGAGGGGCGCGGGATGCGGACGCTCTCGACGAACTCGCCGGGCGCGAGATCCTGCTCGCCATAGCCCAGGAAGAAATCCTCGAGCGCGATAGTGCGGCGCTTCGTTCCGCGCCGAAGCGTGAGAGCGGCTCCGAGCGCGATGAACGCCGGCGGCATGTCGCCGATCGGGGAGCCGTTGGCGATATTGCCGCCGATCGTGCCGGCGTTGCGGACCTGGACGCCGCCGATCCGCCGGACCAGCTCGCCCAGATCGGGGTGCAGGCGGGCCAGCGCCTCGCGCGCGTCGGAATACCGGACCGAGGCGCCGAGCGTGAGCGCGTCCGGGCTCTCCTCGATCCGCCTCAGATCGGCGATGTCGCCGATGAAGACGGTGGGCCCCAGGTCGCGATGCTGCTTGGTGACCCACAGGCCGACATCGGTTGCCCCGGCGACGATTCGGGTCTCGGGGTGGGCAAGGAGAAGGTCGGCAAGCTCGTCGGCTGTGGCGGGATGGCCGTAAGCGGGCTGCAGCGCGCGCAAGGCCTCGACGATATCGCGGTCCTCCTCTTCCGCCATCGGCACGGCTTCGCCCGCCGCGAGTATCGGCCCGTAGCCCGTGCAGCGGCAGAGGTTGCCGGCGATGACGTCGCCCACCGGCACGCCCACGGTCCCCGCCGCGCCGATGCTTCGGCCGTAGAGCGACATCACGAAGCCGGGCGTGCAGAAGCCGCATTGGGAGCCGTGGCGCTCGATCATCTGGCGCTGGACCGGATGCGTGCCGCCGAGGCTTTCGACGGTCCTCAGCGCCTTGCCGTCGAGCATCGGCAGAAAGAGGATGCAGGCATTGACCGCGCGCCAGGCGACCGCGTCGCCGTCCAGCTCGCCGAGCAGAACGGTGCATGCGCCGCAATCGCCCTCCGCGCAGCCTTCCTTGGTCCCGGTGCGGCGGAGCGTGTAGCGCAGATGATCCAGGACCGTGCCGGTGGGATCGACATCGTCGGCCTCGATCGTCTCGCCGTCGAGCAGGAAGCGGATCATCTCTGGCTCCCCCCCGCGATCCAGGCGCCCAGCCT
Organism: Allosphingosinicella sp.; assembly: GCA_035994965.1. Lineage (GTDB taxonomy): Bacteria > Pseudomonadota > Alphaproteobacteria > Sphingomonadales > Sphingomonadaceae > Allosphingosinicella. The sequence continues at coordinate 92,652 of DASYKV010000024.1, read as the reverse complement.
GTCCCGCTCGGCCCGGGTCATGCGGGTGGGGTTGCCGAGCGGCATCACCTCGGAATCGACCGCCATCGCCTTGATCCGCGCCGCCTGCGCCCGGACATGTTCGAAGCTGTCCAGCGTCACGCCGCGGGGCGGCGGACTCACATTGTGGCAGCCCGCGCAATGGGTGGCCAGGATCGGCGCGATCTCGGCATAAGTCAGGTTCTCGGCGGGCGCCGGCGCGACGCGGCCCTTCTCCAGCGTGACGTAGGTGACGCTGGCGAGCGCCAGCGCAACTGCGACGGCAATGGTCGGGCCCGTCGTCTCTCCGCGGCCGCGCCGGTTGAAGACATGGCGAATCGCGATCCCGGTCAGCCCGAGCAAGGCCAGCACCAGCCAAGGCCGCCCGGCGCCGTAGGTCATCGGATAATGCGGGCTGATCATGATGAACAGCACCGGCAGGGTCATGTAATTGTTGTGCAGCGAGCGCTGCTTGGCCGCAGCGCCCAGCGCCGGATCGGGCGTGCGCCCGGCGATCAGGTCGGCGACGACCTTGCGCTGGTTAGGGATGATGACGAGGAAGACGTTGGCGACCATCACCGTGCCGATCATCGCGCCGACGTGCAGATAGGCCGCGCGCGCGCTGAACAGCCCGTCGAGCGCGAAGGCGGCGAACAGCAGAACGACGAACCACCAAAAGCCGAGCGCCAGATTGCTGGACCTGAGCGGCGAGCGGCACATCAGATCGTAGACCAGCCAGCCGAGCGCCAGCGCCGCAAGGCCGATGGCGATCGCCGCGGCCGGGCTCAGATTGGCCTTGGCCGGATCGATCAGGAAATTCTGCGCGCCGACATAATAGATCAGGACCAGCAGCGAAAAGCCGCTGATCCAGGTGAAATAGGCCTCCCATTTGAACCAGTGCAGATCCTCGGGCATCGCGCTCGGGGCGACCTGGTATTTCTGCTTGTGGTAGAAACCGCCGCCATGCACCGACCAGACCTCGCCCGAGGCCTCGCCCTCGGCCGGCGCCTTCAAATGATTGTCGAGCCAGACGAAATAGAAGCTCGACCCGATCCAGGCGATGCCTGCGACCAGATGCAGCCATCTGATCGCCAGGTTCAGCCATTCGGCGAGGTCGAAGCCCATCGGTCAGCTGCCCCGGTAGGTCGAATAGCCGTAGGGCGAGACGAGCAAAGGCACATGATAATGGCCGCCATCGGCCGCGATGCCGAACTCGACCGTCACCGCGTCGAGGAAGGGCGGATCGGGCAGTTCGACGCCGAGGCTCCGGAAATAATCGGCGACGGCAAAGCGGATCGCGTACCGCCCCGGCGCGAGCGCGGCCGGCGCCAGATCGGGGCAGCGGCCGTCGGCGTTGGTCGTGCCCCGGGCAATCTCGCCGTCCGCTCCGCTCAGCACCAATGCAAGGTCCGAAGCGGGGCGGCCGTGCATGGTGTCGAGCACATGGGTGGAGAGCGTGTTCATGGCCTGTCCTTGGGGCGGTGGGCCTGCATGTTCCCCGGCGAAGGCCGGGGTCCAGGCTCGGCGCGGTGCGCCGAAGTGCACGTTGCCGCGTGCGAGCTCGTTATCGGGCTGATCCCCGGCCTTCGCCGGGGAACGGAAAGGAAGACGTTCATTCGATCATGTCCAGTCGCAGCCGGACGATCTCGCCGATCTCGTCGAGCGCGGCGGCGATCTCGGTGGCGCGGTCGTTGGCGAGGCGGCGCTCCATCGCGGCGAGGATGCCCGCTTTGTCGGTCAACCGCACGCAGATGATGAAGGGGAAGCCGAATTTTTGCCGGTAAGCCGCGTTGAGCGCGTGGAAGCGGTCGAACTCGGCCTGGGTCAGCCGGTCGAGCCCGGCGCTCGCCTGCTCGGCGGCGCTGGCCTCGGTCAGCGCGCCATCGACCGCGGCCTTGCCGGCGAGCTCGGGATGGGCACGGATCAGCGCGAGCTGCTCCTCTGGCGTGGCCGAATGCACTACCGCCATCAGATCGGCATGGCTCTGCGAGGCGGCGCGCGCCTCGACCCAGGGCGAGTGCTCGAACAGAGCGCTCATCGGGCGACCCGCCCGATCAGCCGCAGCCGGCTGACACCGCCGTCGGGAATGATGTTCAGCCGCACGAAGCGGACGGTGCCGAGATCGGCCAGACCGTCGCGGAAGACGTGGACCTTGTCCGCCTCGAGCTTCGCTTCGGGGAGCAGCAGCGGCCAACTCTTCGAAGCCGCCGCGATCTCCTCGGGAGAGCCGGCCGCGCTCGCCGCCGCCTGCAGGAAGCAGCGGTCCGGATAATTGCCTTTGAAATGGGCGGTGTCGACGATGGCCTCCTCGATCAGTCCCGGAGCGCCCAGCTCCAGCACCGCCCAGTCATGGCCGGGCTCGCGCCGCCGCCTTGTCTCCCAGCCGTCGCCCATGTTGACGCCGCGCCCCGGCGCGGTGAGGTTCTCGATGCAGCCATAATGCTCGTCGTTGGCGATGATGCCGCGGCCGCCATTCTCCATGGCCAGGAGGTCGACGCGCGCGTCCGCATCGACGCTCGACCAATCCTTGGCGACCCGGCCCCAGACGCGCAGCCGGGCGACGCCGCCATCGGGCAAGATGTGCAGGCGAACATGGGTCGCTGGCTCATCATGCTCGACCGCCACGTAGATGCGGTCGTCTCCCTTCAAGGCGAGCCGCTCGGTGAGCTTGGTCCAGCCCGCCCCATCGTCCGGAACCGCCTCGTCGCTCCGGCAGACCTCGATCTGCGCGCCCGGCGGATAATTGCCGGTGAAATGGCTGGTGTCGATCTCGAAGCCGGCGACCAGCCCCGCCGCGCCCAGGCGGACCACGCACCAATCGTGGCCCGGCACCCGCTTGCGCCGACTCTCCCACCCGTCCATCCACTTGCCGTTCTCGTCATATTTGCCCGGGATGAACCGAGGCTCGGCGGGATCGATCAGGCGCGCCTTGTCGGCGAAGAAATCGTCGGTCGCATAGACCACCTCGGCCCCGAGCCGGGGCTGGGCCAGATTGATGTAGTGCCGGCGAAGATCGTCAAACATGCGGATGCGTGGCGCGCCAGTGCCGCGCGATCTCGATGCGCCGGCAGAACCAGACGTCCTTGTGCCCGGCCGCATGTTTCAGGAACCGCTCGAGCCCGGCGATCTTGCCCGGCCGTCCCGCGAGCCGGCAGTGGAGCCCGACCGACATCATCCTGGGCCGCTCCTCGCCCTCCGCATAGAGCGTGTCGAACGCGTCGCGCAGATAGGCGAAGAACTGGTCGCCCGTGTGCATGTTCGCCGACGCGAACCGCATGTCGTTGGTCTCCAGCGAATAGGGAATGATGAGATGGCTCCTCCCGGCGGCCGTCGTCCAGAAGGGCAGGTCGTCCGAATAATCGTCCGCATCGTAGAGGAAGCCGCCCTCTTCCGCCACGATCCGGCGCGTATTGGGGCTGGTCCGGCCGGTATACCAGCCGAGCGGGCGCTCGCCGGTCAATATCCGGTGCACCTCGATCGCGCGCGCCAGGTCCGCGCGCTCGTCTTCTTCCGACACCCACTGATAGTTGATCCAGCGCCAGCCGTGCGACGCGATTTCGTGCCCAGCCTCGAGGAAGGCGTCCACGACCGCCGGATTGCGCTGCATCGCCAGCGCGACGCCGAACACGGTCAGGGGAATATCGTAGCGCGCGAACAGCCTGAGCAGCCGCCACACGCCGGCGCGCGAGCCATATTCGTAGATCTGCTCCATGCTCATATGCCGCGCGCCAGGCACGGGCGCCGCATTGGGAATGTCGGACAGGAAGACCTCGGCACCGCCATCGCCGTCGAGGACATTGGCCTCGGCCCCCTCCTCAAAGTTCAACACGCACTGCACGGCGATGCGCGCGCCGCCCGGCCATGCTGCATGCGGCGGCGTCGGGCCGTAGCCGATCAAGTCGCGTGGATAGCTTTCCTCGGTCAAATGCACCCTCTATCGATCATGCTAGGGCGTGTACCCCTATCCGGCAAGCGAAGGAGGACCCATGCGTGAACTGACGCCCGAGCCGCTGACCGCCGAGGCCTTTGCGCCGTTCGGCAGCGTCATCGAGGCCTCGGACGAGGCGGTCAAGCTGGACATCAACCAGGGCCACGCGGTCCGCTACGACCGGCTGGCCGAGATCGATGTCGAGGACGAGGGCGGCGCCGGCGCGATCAGCCTGTTCCGCGCCCGGCCGCTCGGCGAGCCGGTGCTGCGGGTTTTCGAGCGCCATCCGCTGGGCAGTCAGAGCTTCGTGCCGCTGAGCGGGCGGTCCTATCTCGTCGCGGTGGCGCCGGCGGGCGCGTTCGACCCTGCCGGAGTCCGCCTGTTCCGCGCCGAGGCGCACCAGGGCGTGCACTATCGAAAGGGCGTCTGGCACCACTTCCTGCTCGTCCTCCACGAGAGCGATTTCCTCGTCGTCGACCGCGCCGGCCCCGGCGACAATTGCGAGGAGGTGGAACTGGCGCCCGGCGACGAGATTCGAGTGCGCCGATAACGCGCCGAACGCACGGTCATCCTAGATCACGGCGAAGTCCGAGGTTGCGAGCGACGGGATATCGCTGAACGTCGCGACGAGCACCGCCTCGCCGCCGCCTGTCCCGTCGCCGTCCCAGAGCAGCCGTCCGTCATCGGTGTCGAAGAGGAATTGGCCTCCAGAGCCCGAGGCGGTCGGGTCCGCCCCCGAGACCAGCGAAACCGTGCCGCCCGCGGTCAGGCCGCCGCCGAAGCCGCTCGCCGAGACCTGGATCTTGTCGGTCCCGCCGGTAAAGTCGAAGATCCCGTCCGGTCCATCCAGAGCGGACTGGAAGGAGAAGGTGTCGGCGCCGTCGCCGCCGATGAGGAAATCTTCGCCGGCGCCGCCATTGAGCGTGTCGTTGCCGTCGTCGCCGATGAGGGTGTCGTTGCCATCCCCGCCCGACAGCTGGTCGTTGCCGTTCTCGCCGGCAAGATAGTCGTTGTCGGCCTGGCCGAACAGCTGGTCGTTGCCGTCGCCGCCAAACAAATTGTCGTCATTATTGCCGCCGTCGAGAACGTCGTTGTCGGCATCGCCGACCAGGAGGTCGAACCCGTCGCCGCCATTGAGCTGGTCGGCGCCGGCCTGGCCGAAGATCTGGTCGTTGCCGCCAAGCCCGTCGATCGTGTCGCCACCGACCGTGCCGACCAGCACCTCGTCGTCCTCGGTGCCTGTGATGGTCTGCCCTACCGGCGCCGATCCGTCTGGATCGTAGCCGGGCACGAAATTGGCTTCGGTGAAATCGCCGGCACTGCTGTTCTGGAAGACGGCGAGCGTCTCCCAGGTCGCGCCGCCGGCGGCGCCGTTCTGGTCCCATTGGAGCACGGTGTCGGCGCCGCTCTGCTGCAGCCGCAGAAAGCCCGAGCCGAACGGGTTGGAGCTGCCGTCCCAGCCGATGAGCAGGCTCAGCAGCGCCCCGTCGGCGCCCGACAGCCGGAACATGTCGCCGCCGGCTCCGGCCGTGAAGTCGGTGACGATGATCGCCGCCGATCCCTGGTCCGCATAAGCCAGCTCGATCGTGTCGCTGCCGGCGCCGGTGGTGATCGTGCTCGCATTGTGGCGATAATAATGGACGATCGTGTCGTCGCCGTCGCCGCCATCGATCGTCTGGGCGCCGTCGGAGGAATCGGCAGTGATGAAGTCGTTGCCGCCGCCGCCGTTCAGCACGTTGGTGCCGGCGCCGCCCGACAGGGAATCGTCGCCCTCGCCGCCATCGAGCATGTCGTCGCCATCGTCGCCGGTGAGCGTGTCGTTGCCGTCCCCGCCCGACAGCTGGTCATTGCCGCTCTCGCCGGAAAGATAGTCGTTGTCGGCCTGGCCGAACAGCTGGTCGTTGCCGTCGCCGCCGAACAGGGAATCGTCGTTATTGCCGCCGTTGAGGACGTCGTTGCCGGCGTCGCCGAACAGATAGTCGAACCCGTCGCCGCCATTGAGCTGGTCGGCCCCGCCCAGACCGGAGATAATGTCGTTGCCGCCAAGCCCGTCGATCGTGTCGTCCCCGCTTGTGCCGGTCAGCACATCGTCGTCCTCGGTGCCGGTGCCCGCGACTCCCTCGTCGCTGCCCTCGATCGTGATCGTGACGGTGGAGGAGGACTGGCTGCCATATTCGTCCTCGATCGAATAAGTGAGGACGACGACGGCGGTCTCGCCGGCCGCGAGATAGTCGAAGTCGCTGCCCGGATCGAACTCGATCTGGTTGCCGGAGAGGCTGGCCGTCCCTTGCCCCGGCGGCGCCGAGGCGGCGATGAGGGTCAGCACGGCGCCATTGTCGGCGTCGGTGTCGTTGGCGAGGACGTCGATCAGCAGGATCGCATTCTCGTCCGTCGTGTCGCTGTCGGGATTGGCGACCGGCCCGTCATTGGTGCCGGTCACGGTGATGGTGACGGTCGATGACGCGGCGGCGCCATGCTCGTCCTCGATGTCGTAGCCGACGACGACATCCACGCTCTCGCCGACGGCCAGATAGTCGAAATCGGCACCCGGATCGAACTGGACCTGGTTGGAGACGACGCTGGCGCTGCCCTGGCCCGGAGGCGCGGAGGCGGCGGTGACGGTGAGCACGGCGCCATTGTCGACGTCGGTGTCGTTGGCGATGACGTCGATCAGGATCGTGTGGTTCTCGCCCGTCGTATCGGCATCGGGATTGGCGACCGGCCCGTCATTGGTGCCCGTCACGGTGACGGCGAGGGTCGATGACGCCGCGGCGCCATGCTCGTCCGTGATCGAATAGCTGACCAGGACGACTTCGCTTTCGCCGACAGCGAGATGATCGAAGTCGCCGCCCGGATCGAACTGGACCTGGTTGGAGACGACGCTGGCGCTGCCCTGGCCCGGAGGCGCGGAGGCGGCGGTAACGGTGAGCACGGCGCCATTGTCGACGTCGGTGTCGTTGGCGAGCACATTGACCAGGATCGTGTCGTTCTCGCCCGTCGTGTCGCTGTCGGAATGGGCGACCGGCGCATCGTTGAGGCCGGCGATGTGGAAGACGAGCGTGCCGGTGTCGCTGCCGTCATTGTCCGAGACGGTGTAGTTGAAGCTGTCGGTCGCGTTCTGGCCCAAGGCGAGCGCCTGGGCGGCGGCGGACAAGGTGTAGCTGTAGGTGCCGTTGGCGTTCAGCGTCAGCGTGCCGTAGGTGCCGGTGAAGACGCCCGGCGTGACCGTGAGCGCGTCGCCGTCGAAATCGAAATCGTTGCTCTTCACGCTCGCGGCGCCGCTCGAATAGGTGCCGGCGTCCTCGTTGATCGAGACATGGTCGTCGACGGCGATCGGCTTGTTGTTGCCGCTGCCGATGTTGATGACGCGGTCGGCGAAGATCAGCCGCTCGACACCCCTGACCCGGTCGTGGCCGTCGAAGCCGGCGCCCCCCAGATGGACGATGTGGAGATAGCCGCCGCTATTGGAGAACGAATAGTCGCTGATCGAGCCCGTATAGCGGGCGACGTCGAAGCCGTTGCCGCCGTCGATAATGTCGTCGCCGCTGCCGCCGGTGAAATCGTCGTCGCCATTGTCGCCGGTCAGATTGTCGTTGCCGGCGCCGCCCAGCACGATGTCGTTGCCGTTGCCGCCGTCGATCGTGTCGTTGCCGTCGCCGCCCGAGATAGAATCGTCGCCATTGTTACCGACGATATTGTCGTCGCCGCTGCCGCCCGCGATCGTGTCGTTGCCGTTGCCGCCGGCGATGGTGTCGTTGCCGTCGCCGCCCGCGATCGTGTCGTTGCCGTTGCCGCCGTCGATAGTGTCGTTGCCGGTGCCGCCGTCGATCACGTCGTTGCCGTTGCCGCCATTCAGAATGTCGTTGCCGCCAAGGCCGTAGATCAGGTCGTCGCCGTTGGAGCCGTTGATCGTGTTGTTGCCACTAGTTCCCGTATAGCTAGGCACATCCGTCTCCTCTCTCTTTGCTCCCAACGGTGGCAGTCTGCAAAGGGACAAGCGTGCGCCGCTATTGCGGCGTCGGCGCCGGAGCCGAAGCGTCTCACCGTATTTTTACTATATCCCCAACCCTTATCCCGACTGGACCGCAAGACCGTCCGAACATGACTGTGAAAGCTCGCGACTCGGTCCCATTGTGGACCTGACCGGGCTAAGGTGACTCTCCCGAGACTTTGAGTCCATAGATGCTGATCCAGTTTTTCCAGCGCGCGCGCCGAGTCGACCAACCCCCTTCGTGCCATCCCCTTCGTACCTGAGCGCCCTCTTCGGCGCTGGCGCTTTGGGGTGAAGGGCGCTAGCCCCTGCCCCAGGCGCACCCTGCGCGGACGAGTTGAGCCCAGGCGGCTCATGACGATGCGCGGGAGGCGAAGGGAATGAGGATACGGCGTTCGGCGGCACGGACTATCCTGGCCGGAGCCGCGATAGTGGCGATATCGTCGGCGGCTCCGTCCATGCCCGGCAGTGCCGCGCTGACGAACGGCGCCAGGACGGCTCGAGTATTGCCCGGCCCGCGCGCGCCTCAGAGGAGCCGTCGCGCGTCAACGCCACCGCGGCGAGCAATCGTCAACCTCAGCTCGCCCGTGGATATCCGCGCCGGCGAGTGCTCGTTCGGTCCGAGGCTGGAGCGCGCGCTCCAAAGCCTGATCGTGCACGAAGGGTCCCCGCCAGTCGCGAGGGCCGGACGTGTGACCCTCGCAGGGCAGCGAATGACGGCCTTCCTGACCTCGGCGAGGGACGCGGACGTCGACACGCCGGACATCCCAAATGTCGACGCCATCGTTCGGCTTGGCCCCGCGGCGAGATGGAATGGCTTGCGGCTGACCGGACTGCGCGTGAGCACCGGCTGGGCGTACGCCGCGAGCTCACTCGAATTCTCGGACAGCCCGGCCCGTGTCCGGGCGGCGCTTCGGAGAATGGGAATTGCCATTCCCTTGCCGCCCGCGATGAGAGACATTCCTACCGACGAGTGCGCGGCTTCCATCGCGATCGAGACGCGGTCGCACGGGTCGGCCCTGACCTGCTCGAGCGGATGCTGAGGGCGACGGAAAATCGGTGACGGGTACGGACCTGTCACCGTAATGAAATCGCCATGGAAGAAAGATCCGAATCGAAGAAATCCGTCCGCAGGCGCGCCGATGAAATCAGGCCGTTCCGCTGCAAGAATCTGATCGCCGTGCTCGAAAATCCGACCGATGTGAAGAACATCGGAACGGTCATCCGCAACGTGAACGCCTTGGGCGTCGAGGAGGTCTATGTCGCGGAGCCCTGCCCGACGACTGGCAGGATTTGCGCGATCAGAAATCGGTTTCGAAGACCTCCGTCTCCGCGGTGAAATGGGCGTTCGTAAGGCGCTTCGACAGCACCGACGAATGCTTCGACCACCTCGAAAAAAAGGATTCAAGTCGATCGTCACGTCGCCGCACGTAAAAGGCAAGACCTGCATCTTCCTTCACGAGGGCGATTTTACCGCTCACCACAAGCTCGCGGTCTGGTTCGGCAGCGAAGCGGCGGGGATCAGCGATCGTGCCGTCGAAAGAAGCGAGATGTGCGTTTCCATCCCGATGTTCGGCATGATCGAAAGCCTCAACCTCGGGGCGAGCTCTGGGATCGTCCTGTACGAGGTCGCAAAGCAGAGGCGCGACTATCAAAGCCGATACAAATGGCGCAAGCGGCGGGGGGAGCGCGAAGTCCCGTTGCCGACGATAATCGAGCCGGAAGCTTAGCGCGGCCTAAGCGACCACCGGCTCCAGCATCCTGATCGTCCCCGCCGCCGCATCGATCTCGGCGCGAACGCCGACTGGAAGGCTGAACTGGTCTGTGACGTGACCGAAAAGCGATCCCTGGAAGGCGCGCTCCAAGCGGCGTGAGGTGCTGGGCTAAGACCTCGGACAGCGTGAAGCCGCCAGGTTCGATGAGTCCCGGGCGATGCAGTCGGTGCGGAATTCGGTGACAGTTAGGAATTCGGTGACAGTTACGTAACTGTCACCGCACCTTACGGGTGGGCCGATAGACGGAATAGCTCCGTTCAGCCTCATTGCTGACGACCCGCTCCTGTGCCACGCTTCCAGCCTGCTAAGGAGATCTTGCCGGTGATCAGCTCTCGCGATTCATGGACGAAAGTCCCGGCCGTCACCTTCGGCTTCTGGGTCATCAAGATTCTGGCCACTACGCTCGGTGAGACGGGCGGCGACAGCGTGTCGATGACTTGGCTCGGCGAGACCACCCCTGACGCAGGGGAGGCCGGGATGAACGGCTATCTCGTCGGCACCGCCATATTCGGCGTGCTGCTGCTGGTGCTGGTCTGGGCGCAGATCAGGTCGCGCAGGTTCAATCCGTGGCTGTATTGGGTGACGATCGTCGCCTCGACGACGGTGGGCACCACTCTGGCGGATTTCTGCACCCGCTCGCTCGGGATCGGCTATCCCGGCGGCTCGCTCCTGTTGTTCGTCTGCGTGCTCGCCACCTTGTTCGCTTGGTACAAGACTACGGGAACCATCTCCGTCGATTCGATCATCGGGCCGCGCGAGGAGTTGTTCTACTGGATCACCATCACCTTCTCGCAGACGCTCGGCACCGCGCTGGGCGATTGGATTGCCGACTCCAGCCTTGGCTACGGCGGAGGCGCGCTGTTCTTCGGCGCTTTGCTGCTGGTGCTGGCGGCGCTTTACTACGCAACGCATATCAGCCGCATACTCCTCTTCTGGGCGGCGTTCATCCTCACTCGCCCTCTTGGTGCGACGCTTGGCGACTTCTTCGACAAGCCGATCGATGACGGCGGTTTGGCTCTCAGCCGGCCGCTCGCTTCACTGGCGCTGGTGCTCCTGATGGTTCTGCTGATTCTGGTGATCCCGCAACGCGCGGGGCGGCATCCCGGCGCGAACGGATCGGCAAGTTGACGCGCCTTGCTCCGGTTGCGCTTGCGGCGCTGCTGCTTCCCTCCGCCGCTTATGCCGGCCCGCCGTTCCTGACTGACGACCCTGAGCCGACCGACACAGGCCACTGGGAAATCTACGCTCCTCTTTTCGAGGCGGATGGCAGCGGCGAGGATTTCGGCGGTTCGTTCGGGGCCGAACTCAACTATGGGGCTGCGAAAGACCTGCAGATCACGGTCGGATTGCCCGCCGCTTTTTCGCACGATGCGAGCGGCTGGCGCTGGGCAGCCGGCGACCTGGAGATTTCGGCCAAATACCGTTTCTATCACGACGAGGATGCCGGCCTGCAAATCGCCTTTTTTCCGGGCGTCACGCTTCCCACCGCCGGCCACGGAATGGGAGCGGGACGGGTAACGGCGCTGCTGCCGGTCTGGGGGCAGAAGGACTTTGGGCGCTGGTCCGTGTTCGGCGGGGGCGGCTATGCGATCAATCCGGGCGCCGGGAACCGCGACTATTGGACAGCTGGCATAGCGCTTACGAGAGAGGTCGGTGAGCGGCTGCTGGTTGGAGTGGAGGTCGACCGGCAGGGAGCGGACACCGTCGGCGGCAGCGCCTCGACGAGCCTCGGCGTCGGCGCGATTTACGAACTGCCCGGCCCGTTGCGCCTCCTCGTCTCAGGCGGGCCGACTTTCGACGATGCCGGCGGTCACGGATTCCATTCCTTCGTTGCGCTGGGGCTCAATTTCTAGCTTTCCGCGCCTGAATCATCCGCTGAAAGCCACGAACCGCGCGACGAACAGCGCCGAAAGCACCGCGCGTTTGCTAGGCGACCACCGGCTCCAGCATCCGGATCGTCCCCGCCGCCGCATCGATCTCGGCGCGCACCCCGACGGGAATGCTGAACTGGTCCGCGATATGGCCGAAGAGGGCGCCCTGGAAGGCGGGCACGCCAAGCGGGGTAAGGTGCTGGGCGAGGACTTCGGACAGGGTGAAGCCGCCCAGGTTCGATGAATCGCGGGCGATGCAGTCGGTGCATTGCCCGAAGACCACGCCCGCCACGCGGCCGAGAATTCCGGCCAAAGCAAGCTGCGTCAGCATGCGATCGATGCGGTATTGCGCCTCGTCGACATCCTCGATGAACAGGATCGCGCCGTCGAAGCTGGGCAGATAGGGCGTACCGACCAGGGCCGAGAGGACGGTGAGGTTGCCGCCGAGCAAGGGGCCGGTGGCGCGGCCCGGCCGGAAGGTGCGGATCCGGCCGCTGCGCTGCGCCAGGCGGTCGTCGGTGCCGGCCGGAACGCTCCAGGTGGGCGTCTCCGCGTCGAAGACGAGACGGCGGAAGGAGTCCCAGGACAGCCGCCCCCAGGCGCTGGCGGCATTGGGGCCGTGGATGGTCGGGCAGTCCGTGCGCGCCGCCAGGGCCAGATGCAGCGCGGTGATGTCGCTGAAGCCGATCAGCAGCTTCGGATTGGCCCGGATCAGATCGAAATCGAGATGCGGCAGCACCCGCGCCGAGCCCCAGCCGCCGCGCACGGCGAAGATGGCGCGCACCTCCCGGTCGGCGAACATCGCATTGATGCCGGCGGCGCGCTCTTCATCCCGGCCGGCAAGATAGCCATAACGGCTGAGCAGATTGGCGGCCGGCCGCGGGACCAGCCCCATGGCGCGCACCGTCTCCAGGACCAGCTCGAGATCGAAGGCGTCGGGGGTCAGGCTGGCCGGCTCCACCAGGCCGACGATATCGCCCGGCCGCAGCCGCCTTGGCCTGCGCCTTGGCGGAAGCGGCGCCGCCATTCCGGCGGCCGGCGAGAGCAAAGCGGCCGCGACCGCCGCCTGGATCATGGTCCGTCGATCAAGCATGCAGCTTCCTCCCTATCCCGCCGACAGCCAGACGAAGCGCGCGACGAACAAAGCCGAGAGCGCCAGCAGCAGCCAGTCCGTCCGGGTGATCCTGCCCCGCAGCAGCTTCAGCAGCGCATAAGCCGTGATCCCGAACGCAAGCCCGTTGGCGATCGAGAAGGTCAAGGGGATCATCGCCATGGTGAGGAAGGCGGGGATCGCGATTTCCGGGTCGTCCCAGACGATGTCGGCGAGCGGCGCCATCATCAGCGCGCCGACGAGGATCAGGGCCGGCGCGGTGGCGGCGAGCGGCACGATCTGGGCGTAGGGCGCGACGAACATGGCGAGCAGGAAGAGCAGGCCGGTGACGATGGCGGTGAGGCCGGTGCGCCCGCCCGCCTGCACGCCGGCGGCGCTCTCCACATAGGAGGTGACGGTGCTGGTCCCGGCGAGGCTGCCGAAGATGGTGGCGATCGAATCTGTGAAGAGGATGCGGCGGAGCTTCGGGATGCGTCCGTCCTCGCCGATCAGCCCGGCGCGGCGGGTGACGCCGACCAAAGTGCCGATATTGTCGAACAGGTCGACGAACAGGAAGACGAAGAGGATCTCGAACAGGCCGAGGCCATGGCTTCCCGACAGGCCGAACACCCCGGCGAGATCGAGCTGGAAGGCGGTCTGCGTGATCGCGGTCAGGTCGTAGGGCTGGGACGTGAAGCTGACCTGGCCCGCAAGCCACGCGGCCAAAGTGGTCGCGGCGATGCCGATCAGGATCGCGGCCCGCACCTTCCAGGCCGCCAGCGCGGCGGTCACCACCAGCCCGAACAGGGCGAGGGCGGCGGCGGGGGCGTGAAGATCGCCGAGAGTCACCGAGGTGGCGGGGCTGGTGACGACGATGCCGGCATTCTTGAGGCCGATCAGGGCGATGAACAGGCCGATCCCGCCCGCCACCGCCGCGAACAGATGCGGCGGGATCGCGGCGATGATGAGCTGGCGGATGCCGGCGAAGGTCAGCACCAGGAAGGCGACGCCCGAGATGAAGACGCAGCCAAGCGCCACCGGCCAGGGCACACCCATCCCCTGGACGACGGTGAAGCTGAAATAGGCGTTGAGCCCCATTCCCGGCGCCAGCGCGAGCGGCACGTTGGCGACGAAGCCCATCAGGATCGAGGCGAAGCCGGCGGCCAAACAGGTGGCGGCGGCGACGGCGGCCACGGGCATTCCGGCCTGGCCCAGGATCGCCGGATTGACCAGCACGATATAGGCCATGGTCAGGAACGTGGTGACGCCCGCGAGGATCTCGGTGCGCACATTGCTGCCGCGCGCGCCGAGCTCGAAGCGCCGTTCGAGCAGGCCCGCGGCTTCGGGTTCAGCTTCCGTCAAATCGGCACCCCCTTGTCGCTCCCGCAGCATAGCGCGCGGCGGCGGCAACGGAAGGCCCCCCGGCGCCGCCTACTGCTCCCTGAGCGCGGTCTCGCCCAGGCGGGTGATCGGGGAGAGAATATATTGGAGGATGCTCCGCTTGTCGCCGAGTAGGTCGACCTCCGCGGTCATGCCGACGCCGATCGGCATTGCCGTGCCGAGGCGGTCGTGCAGCGCGTTGGCGGCGGTGCGGACCTTGACGGTGTAGAAGCTCTCGCCGGTGCGCTCGTTGACGGTGGCGTCGGGCGAGATGCTGACCACGGTGCCTTCGAGCACGCCGTAGATCGAGCGGTCGTAGGCGGTGATGGCGACCCGGGCCTGCTGGCCCATCCGCACGAAGGCGATGTCGGTCGGGCTGATCTGCGCCTCGACCAGCAGGGTCTCGTTGCTTGGGACGATCTCGACCACCGGCTCGCCCGGGCGGATCGAGCCGCCGCGGGTGGTGACGAGGACCCGGTGGATTCGGCCGGCGAGCGGCGCGCGCAGCACGGTGCGCGAGGCGCGGTCGGCGAGCGCCGGCAGAGCGCGGCGGCGGGCGGCATATTCGGCCTGGGCGGTGGCGAGCTCGGTCCCGGCCTGGGCGCGCCATTCCTGGCGGGCCTGGGCGAGCGTCGAGCGCGCCTCGGCGACGCCGCCGCGGGCGCGGGAGATGACCTCGTTGGCCGCCTCCATGTCGCTGCGCGCGATATTGGCGGCGGATTCGGCCTGGACCAGGCTCAGCCTCGGCTCGATGCCGCGCTCGACCAGCGGCCGGATCAGCCGGGCCTCGTTGCGGCGCTGCTCGAAGGCGGAGCTGCGCGACTGATAGGTGGCCTGGGCCTCCGCCACCGCGCGCTCGGCCTGGTTGATTCGGGCCGAGGCGGCGCCGGTGATCGCCGAGAGGTCGGCCATGCGCGCCGCGTGCAGCGACTGCTCGATCCGGATCTGGTCGGCGAGCCCGGGGTCGGACGCGGCGGGATAGGCCGGCTCGCGGCCGCCGACCTCCGCCTCCAGCCGGGCGATCTTCATGGTCAGCGCCGAAAGCGTCGCCTCGCCGCTGCCGAATTCGGCGCTGGTCTGGGTGCGGTCCAGCCGGATCAAGGGATCGCCGGCGCGGACCTGCTGGCCCGAGCGGACGAGGATGTCCTGGATGACGCCGCCTTCGAGGTTGGAGACGACCTGGAGCTGCGACGACGGCACCACCCGGCCCTGGCCGCGCACGGTCCGGTCGAGCTCGGTCAGCCCGGCCCACAGGAAGAAGGCGACGACGAAGGCGAGGATGATCCACAGCAGCATGCTCGAAGCCGCGCGCGGCTTGAGCTTGGTGGTCAGGTCCTCGAGATGGGTGCCGTGCATGTCAGGCTGCTTTCGGCCGCATGATCTGCTTCAGCACGTTGTCGCGCGGACCGTCGGAGACGATCTTGCCCTGCTCGAGCAGGATGATGCGCTGGACGAGCTGAAGGAGCGGCGGGCGGTGGGTGATGAGGATCACCGTCCGGCCCTTCAATTCCTCGCCGAGACGCTGGATCAGCGCCCCTTCGGTCTGCGCGTCCATCGCGCTGGTCGGCTCGTCCATCAGGATGAGCGGCGGGCTGCCGGCGAGCGCCCGGGCGACGGCGATCGACTGGCGCTGGCCGCCGGAAAGGCCCTCGCCGCGGTCGGCGAGGCGCAGATCATAGCCGTTGGCGATCTGGCCCATGAACTGGTGGGTGCCGGAAATCTGGGCGACCCGGACCAGCTCCTCGTCGTCGATCCCGGCGCGGCCGAGCTGGATATTCTCGCGCACCGAGCCGGTCAGGAGCACGCTCTCCTGCATCGCAGCGCCGATATGGGCGCGAAGATCGGCCGGATCGAGCTGGCGGATGTCCGTCCCGTCGATCATGATCAGCCCTTCCTCGGGCGGATAGAGGCCGAGGATCAGCCTGGCGATGGTCGATTTGCCCGAGCCGACCCGGCCGAGCAGGGCGACATGCTCGCCCGGATTGACGGTGAAGCTCAGCGCGTCGAGCGCCCGCTCCGGCGCGCCCGGATAGCGGAAGCCGATATTGCGGAACTCGATCCTGCCCTGGACATTGCGGAGCTTGATCGCCTCGCCCTCGGGCCCCTCCGGCGGCATCTGCATCATCTCGTTGATCTGGCGGTAGGCGGTTCGGGTCTGGGTAAGGCGCGAGAGCAGTTGCGAGATCTGGGCGAGCGGCGCGATCGCCCGGCCGGCGAGGATCGAGCAGGCGATCAGGCCGCCCATCGTCAGGTCGCGCTCGGCGATCATGCCGACGCCGACGATGACCACTCCGGCATAGGAGATGGTGCCGGCCGAGGTCGCGAAGGTGACTCCGATGGCGCCGACCAGGCGCTGGCGCAGCGAGCTGTCCGAATGCTGCTCGACCGCCCGGTGCCAGCGCTGCGACAGCAAAGGCGCGGCGCCGGCGGTCTTGACCGTCTCGAGCCCGCCGATCGCCTCGACCAGCACCGATTGCTTGAGCAGGCCCTCGCCCATCGCCCGGGCGGAGAGCCGCTCCATCGCGGGATGGGTGAGCCAGCCGACCATGATCACTAGCGGCACCATGATCGCCGGGACGATCACCACCGCGCCGCCGATCACCCAGACCAGGAACAAGGTGAGCAGGATGAAGGGCACGTCGACGACCGCGGTCAGGGTCGCCGAGGCGAAGAAGTCGCGAAGCGCCTCCAATTCGCGAAGCAGGCCGGCGAGCGCGCCGGTCGAGCCTTTCTTCAATTCGAGCCGCATCTTCAGCATCCGGTCGAACACCGCATCGCCGATGTCGCGGTCGATCTGGGCGCCGGCATGGTCGACGAAATAGGCGCGAAGCAGCTTCAGCACGAAATCGAAGATTACGACGATGGCGAAGCCGATGGTCAGCGCGACCAGCGAGGAGGTGGCGTTGTTGGGGACGACCCGGTCGTAGACCGTCATCGTGAACAGGGAGGTCAACAGGCCGAAGATGTTGATGAAGACCGCCGCCAGCGCGACCTTCCAATAGGTCCGCCGGTTGCGGCGCATCGGTTCCATCAGCCAGGCGGCGAGCCGCGGCTTGGGAATCTTGATGAGACTTTCTTCGCTCACCCTTCACCTCTAAGCCGGTCCGGGTCGACCTCGAGCAGGTCGAGCAGCCGGCCCATTCGCGATAGCAGCACGTAACGCGCGGCGTCCAATTCCGACAACGCCTGGATATAGGCGGTGGCGCTCTCGAAATAAGAATCCTCGGCGGCGACGACGTCGAACAAGGTGCCGCGGGCGACCCGGAAGCGCTCGACGATGACGTCGCGGGAGCGGCGGCTGGCGATATAGGAGGCCTCGAGCGCGGTCAGCTGCTCCTCGAGCGCGCGAACGTCCGACCAGGCGATGGCGGCGTCGCGCTCGGACTCCTCGCGGATGCGCTGCGAGCGGGCCTCGGCGCCGCGGGCGCGGGCGTCATATTGCTCGGAGCGGGCGTCGGCGGAGCCGAAGATCCGGTATCTGAGCGCGACCCGGGCGCGGACGTCATAGTCGCGGTCGTTCTCGATCACGCCGTAGCGGCCGGCATCGACTCCGGCGGTGATCGCGGGCAGCCGGTCAGCGCGCGCGGCGCGCGCTTCCTGGGCGCTTGCGTCGGAGGTCGCCTGGGCGCTGCGCACGGCGGCGCTGGAGCCGGCGGCGAGCACCGCCTGGTCGCGGCTCGACACGATTCCGCCCGGCGCGGGCGCGCGCTCGAGGCCGGCGGGGACGGGCGCTCCGGTCAGCTCGGTGAAGCGCGCCTCGGCGCTGGCCAGCTGGCGGCGGAAGCGGGCGAGGCGGGTATCGGCCTGGGCGATGTAGGAATCGACCCGGGCAAGGTCGCCCTCGGCGTTGACGCCCTCGCGAATGCGGATCACGACCGCGGCGCGCAGATCGCGCTGGTTGGCGGCGAAGGCCTCGGTCAGCGCGACCATCGCGCGATAGGCGAAGACGTCATACCAGGAGCCGATCGCGTTGAGGGCGATACGGTCGGCCTGCGCCTCTAGGTCGGCGCCGGCGGCCCGGAGGCGCGCGCCGGCGGCGAGGATTCGGCGCTGGGTCGCGCCGAAATCGAACAATGTCTGGGTGACGCTCAGGATCGCGTCGGTGCGCTGCCGGGGCCGCGACCGCTCGATGATGTTGAACGGGTCGTCCGAGAAATCGCGCGAGAGCACCCGGTAGGAGGTGATGTTGAGGTCGACCGTGGGCAGCTCCCCCTGCCGGGCCTCCTCGAGCACGCCGAGCGCCTCGTCCTCGCCCGCCGCCGCCTCCAGCGTGCCCGGATGATTCTCGACCGCATGGGCGATGGCGGCGCGGAACGGCTCGAAGCCGGCCTGGGCGCGACGCAGCCGAAGCACCGGATCGGCGTCGAAATCGATGTCCATCGGCCGCCCGGACGCCGCCGGCAGCTCGCGCGACACAGGCGTGGGCATGAAAGCCGGCGCTTCGCGCCGCGGCGGCGGCGCCACCGTCACGCCGGACGGGCGGGGCCCCGGGATGGGCGGCCTTTCGGGGGGCAGGGCCTGGCCCGAGGTCGATTGCTGGGATTGGGACGTGACGACCTGGGCGAGCGCGGACGCGCTCACCATCAGACCGACCAGAGCCGCACATCGAAAGGTGCCGCGCACAATACCCCGTTCATTAAGCCGAGCGGCGCGATGTAGTCGTCGCCGCGCCGCAATACCAGTGCTAAACCTCTCGGGCTGGCTCTTTTGTGAACGAGGTCAATCGCTTGCGCCGGGCCCTTCGCGGCCGCCCGGCGGCGGCGCCAGACGAAGCAGCGCATAGCCGGCCAAAGCCGAGGCGAACGAGCCGATCAGGGTGCCGATCTTGGCCTGCTCGACGAGCGCCGGATGGGCCGGAAAGGCGAGCGCGCCGATGAACAGGCTCATCGTGAAGCCGATGCCGCACAGCATTGCCATGCCGTAGATTTGCAGCCAGGTCGCGCTTTGGGGCGGGGGCGCCAGGCCGAATCGGACCGCGAGCCGGACCGCGCCGAAAATCCCGATCTGCTTGCCGAGGAAGAGGCCAGCGGCGATTCCGAGCGGCAGCGGCGCGAGCAAGGCGGCGGGATCCACGCCGGCCAGCGAGACGCCGGCATTGGCGAAGCCGAACAGGGGCACGATGAGGAAGGCGACCCACGGCGTCAGCCTGTGCTCGAGCCGGTCGACCAGCTTCATGGGCATGAAGGCCGCGGCGAGCACGCCGGCGATCGTGGCATGGACGCCCGACAGCAGGACGAAATACCAGAGCAAGGCGGCGGCGAGCAGATAGGGCCAAAGCCGCGCTACCCCGCTTCGTCCCATCGCGGACATGATGGCCAGCAAGGCAGCGACGGCGACGAGCGCCCAGAGATCGAGCCGGTCGGTATAGGCCAGAGCGATGATCGCGACCGCGCCGAGATCGTCGGCGATGGCGATTGTGGTGAGGAGGAGCTTGAGCGACGTCGGCACGCGCGGGCCGAGCAAGGCGAGCACCGCAAGCGCGAAGGCGATGTCGGTCGCGGCCGGGATCGCCCAGCCGCGCGCGAGGCCGGGAGGGGCGCCGGTCATGGCGAGATAGATCAGGGCCGGCACCGCCATGCCCGCCGCCGCCGCGATCAGCGGCAGCCGCCGCGCCCGCGCGGTCGCCAGCTGGCCCGCCACGAACTCGCGCTTGATCTCCAGCCCGACGAGCAGAAAGAACAGGGCCATCAACCCGTCATTGATCCACCGATGGACGTTCATCGGCCCGATCTCGACATGGAGCAGGTGCCGATAGGCCTCGCCCCAGACGCCGTTCGCCACCAGCAAGGCGAGCACCGAGGCGGCGACCAGGACGAGTCCCCCCGTCGCCTCGGCATCGAGAAAGTCGCGCAGGACCGAGCGGGCGCCGCGGCGAGAAAGCCTGTCGGTCATGACGCCATCCCTATCGCCGGGACGCGGCGAAAGAAATCACTAGCGGCAAATCCCTGTTCCTGAACGGCTTTCCCGAAAAGGCCCAAATTGGCGAAAGATTTACGGTTAATGGGAGACTATCGGGATTGGAGGAGCAAGACGTGCGCCGTTACCGATATCGGACTTCCGTTCTCACGGGCCCGTGGCGCGACACCGAGCTCGAGGCTGCCAATGACGCCGTCAGGGCCAAGCAGGCCATGAACGATGTCTCCAGGCCCTCGGGCATTCGATGGACCGTGCCGGGGAAGATCGAGGAACGCATAAGCGAGGAAGTGCCGTCGCGGCTCAGGAACTGAGCGGCGCTTCCTTCCCGACCGCTTGACGCCGTTCGCGGCGGCCTCATCAGCTCAACGTTCGATCCAGCTCCTATTCGCTTCGATCCGAGCGCTTTCATGAGCGCTCATGCCCGCGACGAAGGCGTCGGGCGAGGCGCGGCCGCGCGCCAGCAGCTCCAGGCCGCTGTCGAGATCGGGCGCGGCGGCGGCGAGCTCGCGCAGGGCGGCGAACTGGATCCGGTCGCACGGATGGCGCTCCGCGAAGCTCTCGACCAGGTCGCGGCCGTTGCCGCCGCCATGATTGGCGGCGATCGCGAGCAGCGATTCGGTCGCGGTCCGGGTGAGGATGCCGGCGATCATGCACCTCTCGACGTCGAACCGATACTGGCTGTGGAAGGGCATGCCCGGCGTCGATTCCATGATGTTGAGCGAGATCGAAAGCTCGTCGGCCGGGAGCTGGTTGTGGACGTCCTTGTGGGCCCGGTAGAGCATCACCTTGCCCGGCTCGAGCCGCGACGTCTCGATGAAGCGCAGGTCGACCGTCTCGCCGGGGAGGCCGACGACGTCGCCATAATCATATTCGTAATAGTCGCTCCAATAGCCCGGGCCGAGATAGCCGACCGTGAGGAACGAGAAATTATGATCGTGCGGAAGGTGATAGAAGAAAGGCGAGGAGCCGCTCGCCTTGAACACGCTGTCGCGCGGCGAGGGCCAGAAATTCGCGCGGAGGAAATATTTCTCCGAGGCGCGGTGCAGCATGATCACCTGGCTCGAATAGAGGCTTTCGGCGCTCTGCCGGCCGCAGCGGTCCTTGAGCTCGGCGAGCGCGATGTCGGCGAGGAAGGCGCGGTTGTTGGCGAGCCGCTTCAGCAGCGGGCCGAAGGCGACGAAGCTCTCCTCGTCGCGCGGATCGAAGCGCGGATCGTTGAGCGCCTCGATCAGGTCGCCGAGCTCGATCTTTTGCTCGTCGGGGCAGGCGATGATGCGCGGCATGTCAGGCGGCCTGCTGCTTGCCGGCCGGCGCCTCGATCCGGTCGAGGACGGCGCGCGCGGCGCGGCGCGGGTCGGGATGCGGATCGGTCGCGGCCATGCGCTTCAAATGGGGCAGGGCCGCCCGCACATCGAGACCGAGCATTTCCCGCATAACGTGCCAGCGCACGAAGAAATCGGGATGATCGAGCAGATCGGCCATGGCCGGAAGCGCCGCGTCGCAGTCGAGCTTGCGCAACACGGTCGTGATCATCTGAATGCGCGAGGCAGTGTCATCGACGGCGCTGCAGCCGACGAAATTGCCGTCCGCCGAATCATATTCGACGCTGACCGGGGCCTGATCGACGGCGATCGCGGCCTGGAGAATGAGCATATTGCCGCGCAGCCGCTCGACCACATAGGATTGCCGGCGGCCGTCGATCACGAGGATCTCGCCGTCCGCGATGTCGCGCTCGCCGGTGCGTTCGCAACGTCCGGCCTCGGTGGCGGTGAAGCCGGCGGTGATGGGGGGCGCCTCCCAGAAAGAGAAGCGCGCGCCGCCCGCCTTGACGAACTTGAAGACGCAATATTGGCCGTTGAAGCCGACCGAGGTCGCGCCTCGGTTCGGCGCGTTCTTCTTGGCCGCTATCTGAACGGCGGTGCTGATTCCGGCGGCGATCGAGACCAGGGGGTGCTCGTAGACGAGCAGCCCGCTGTGGATGTCGGTCGTCAGCGGACGGAAGGGGGGGCGAAAATAGGGGTCTGCGTGCAGCCTCGCGGCGAGGCCGTCGACCAGCGCGTCGACCCAGCCCTCGTCCACGAACAGGGCGCGGGCCGCGTCCGCGATCTTTTCCGCGGTCGGCGCGGCGATAGCCGAAAAAGCCTCATCGAAATGCCGGTGGACTTGGCCGAGGCCCCATTCGCTGCCGAAGGCCTCGATAGCGGCCTCCGTCGCGCGCTGGCGCGGCCGATCCGCGAGCCAATTCCTGAGGTCCTTACCGACGATCATGATCGTGCCACCGGATTCTGAAACGACTGGGCCCGGCTGCGGCGGATTTTAGATCCGTCTCGCGCCGGGCCGCGGGTCACGTTGCGCGAGCTTACATGCCGCAAATCACGCCGACCAAGATGCCCAGGCATACCGGACCGACAACCTCCTGCTGCTTGACCGCGCCGGAGACCGCGACTTCGGTCTCGAGCTCGGGGAGCTCCTCGACCGTGATACGAAAATTGTTCATGTCTTGCCTTCCCTAGAATGTGCTTCGACGGGAGGCTATGTATCGGAAAGGCGTTGAAACTTTGCTAAAGCGCCGAACAGGTTCCATTTACCTAGAATGTAGCGCGATCACCGCGTGGCGGATTCATGCTCGTGGCGATAGGCCTCGCGCATCGCCCGCAACCGTTCGAGCTCGCGGCGCCCGCGCCTGATTCCGAGCGCAATGACGACGGCGACGATCGCCAGGACGATGGCGGCGAGCCCGCTCCACATCGGCCGCGACAGCGGGATGTCGCGCAGAATCGGGAAAAGTCTGCCGATGCCATCCCGGTCCGCGGTCGACGAGACCAGCAGGCCCATCAGGACCGCCGGGCCGATGGCGATCAGGCTCAGCCGATTTTGCTTGAGGGTGGTTTCGATGCGCTCGATCGTCTGGTCGAGCATGTCCTCGGTGCTCCCGCTCAGGCTCTTGAGCTCGATCTGCCTGAGGTTGCGCAGCCGGATGTGGCTGCCGAGCATGAGCAGGATCGCGGCGCCGCCGAGCAGGAACGTCCCGACCTTCGGGTTGGAAAGGACGATCAGGATCACCACCGCCGCCACCGCCAAGCCCGCGCCGATGTCGACGACCCGCGCGAGCCGCGCGCGGCGGCTCACCGCGGCGGCAGTGCGCCGCAGCCGCTCCATCTCGGCCGCGTCCGGCTGCTGGCGCCAGACGTCCCCGAGACGGTCGAGGTCGAGATCAGTCATTCATTCCGCTCCAGCATCGACTTGAGTGCAGCTTTGGCACGGGACAGCCTGAGCGCCAAGGCATTCGGCGCGATCTCAAGCATTTCGGAGATTTCCGGGTAAGTAAAACCTTCGAGTACCAGGATGATGACTTGGCGCTGCGGCAAAGGCAGCTTGCGCGTCGCTTCAATCAACATCTCGCGCTCGTTGGATTCGATCGCATGCTCTTCAGGATTCGGCGCGTCGGCCTCGAGCTTCTCCGGGATTTCGGCGACCGGCGGCAGGCGGACCTGCTTGGTGACGAAGGAGATCGAGCGGTTCTGGGCGACCCGGGCAATGAAGGTCTTGAGCGACGCGTCGGCGCGCCAGGAGGGCAAGGCCTGCCAGACCGCCAGGAAGATCTGCTGCGTGAGGTCCTCGCGCAGGCTGGGATCGGCCTCGTAGGAGGAGGCGATGCGCGAGATGAGCGGCCCGTAATCGGCGACGATTGCCTCGAACGGCGGCGCAGCGCCGTTGCCGCTTTTCGCGGCTTTCGTCACGGGCAATGCTCCAGCCCCACCATGCCCCCGCAGATCCTCGTCCTGCCCGCTCCCGCCTATAGCGCCAAGCGCGATGGAAGTCCCGCGTCAGTGACGACACCGGTGCCATTGTCCCAAATGGAGGCCAAAGCTTGCGGCAAGGTTGCGGCTGCACCCGGTTTAACCCGATCTTAGACGATCCTGCTTAGTCTCGCGATGTGGCGCCCGCCGGCGGGCCTGCCGCGGCACAAGGAAAGCGACCGTTGCGCGCACTTTCGACCCGGCTGATTTCGGCCGCTCATTATATCGTCCGTTGCCAGAACAGGCTGCCCTTCTTCGGCAAGGCCTATCTGCAAAGGGAGGGCCTGCCCGATCTGGCGCTGTCGCTGAGGAACGTCTCGCGGTCCGGCTTCATGGCGGTGACCTCGGAGCCGATTCCGGCCGGCAGCCGGATCCGCCTGGTCATCCCCCTCGTCGGCGAAATCGGCGCGGACGTGCGCTGGTCGCACGACAACAGGATGGGCTGCCGGCTAAGCCGCGATTTCAGCGCGGGACAGCTGGCGCGCCTCTATCTGTTCAGCGCGCCGCGCTCGCTTCCGGTCGAGCTCAAGATCCTCGCGGTCACGCTCGCCGCGATGGCGCTGATCGCCTTCGCTTGACGCCGCGACGCCCGCTCTGGCAGGGAGCGGCGGCCCAGGCGGGTATAGCTCAATGGTAGAGCACTAGCCTTCCAAGCTTGTGACGCGGGTTCGATTCCCGCTACCCGCTCCAGGCATTGCGCCCGAGGAGGATCCCCGGCTGGCCGACATCTTCATCTCTTATGCGAGCCAGGACCGGGCGGTCGCCGAGCGCGTTCGGGACGCGCTCGAGGAGGCGGGCTACGCGGTGTTCTGGGACCAGTCGACGCCGCCCGGCAAGGACTGGGACAGCTGGATTCGCGAGCAGCTCGCCAGCGCCAAATTGCTCGTCGCCTTGTGGACCAGGGCCAGCGTCGTCTCGCCCAACGTCCGCCACGAAGCGATTATCGCGCGCGAGGCCGAGAAAATCCTGCCAGTGATGGTCGACGAGCTCAAGCCGACCGATTTCCCGATGGGCCTGTTCATGGTGCAGGCGATGACCATCGGCCGCTCGCAGCGGCAGTTCAACGCGGCCAGGGCCCGGTTCCTCGAAGAGGTGCGGGCGCGGATCGGCGCCGGCGGCGCGCCCGCTGGCCCGCGGCCGGCGGCCAGGCCGAAGGACCGGCGCCGGCTCATCGCCGGGCTCGGCCTCGGCGCCGTGCTCCTTGCGGCGGTGCTGTTCTTCCTGCTGCCCCGGCTGATGGCGCCCGCGGCACCGCAGCAGGCGCAGCCGGGCGCCGACGCGCCGCCGGTAACGACCGAGCAGCTCCGCGCGTCGATCACGGGCGAGCGCGGCGCACGGGCGCGGGTGGCGCTGCGCGCCGAACGGACGCTAGGCGAGCCGGAGCTGATCGGCACCAGCTGGGCCTGGGCGGCGGGGCAGCTGATCTCCGGCGCGCCCGAGGAGAGCCGCGCGATCGAAGGCCGCTATTTCGCCTATCTCGACCGCGCCGTCCGGCCGGAATGCGGCTGCTTCCTGATCTACAATACCCAGCAGAGCATCGGCAACGCCTGGGTGATCATTGCCTCGGCCCGCCTGCGCCATCCGGCGCCGCAACGGCTGCTGGAGACGATCCTCGGTGCTCAGCAGCCGGAAGGCTGGTGGGCGATCAGCTTCAATGCGGTGCCCGACGACACCAATGCCGCGGTCCACGCCACCGCGATCCTGACCATCGCGCTCGCCGAGGCGCGCCGCGCCGGCGTGATCCCGGCGCCGCTCCGGCCGCGGGTGGACGCCGCGCTCGTTCGCGCGGTCGCCTGGCTCAACCGCGGCCCGCGCGAAGGCGCGCGCTGGACCGATTATCCCAATGACGACCGGCGCTCCGAGAGCCTGGTGTTCGCGGCGATGGCGACCGTCGCCACTGGCGCCGCCGGCGACCTTCGCGGCAGCCATGCGGCCGAGGCCTTCGTCCGCTCGGTCCGGACCTTGCCGCCACCGACCGAGATCCTGCCGTCGGGCGCCTATGTCGAGCTCACCAACGGGGAGCGCTTCTTCGATTCCTACCGCCACCCGCTGTCGCCCTGGGTCGGCGCGGCCGCGGTGCTGGCCTACGCAGGCGCCGCGCCCGCCGACAAAGCGCGGCTGCGGCCGATCATCCAGCAATGGCTGGCCGTCGATTTCACCGACGAAAATCTGCTCCGGCAGGATTGGATAACCGGCGAGACCTTGTTCCTGCGCGCGCTCGCATTCCGAGCGCTGGAGGGAAGCCGCTGAGCTCAGGCGGCGCGGTTGCCGTCCTGCTTGAGCCAGTCGATCAGCTCGCCGAGCGGGATGAGCTGGTTGAAGGCGATGCCGCACAGATTGTCGCTCTGCCAGCGGACGACGCCGTGCCGGGGCTGCAGGCCCTCGAGGGTCAGCACGACCTCCTCGCCCGCCGCGGGCGGGGTGCAGGTCTCGATCTTGACTCCGCTCTGCGAGATGTCGCGGGCGTCTCCCCAGGAGGTGCGGGCGCCGATCCGCAGGGTCGCCACCCGGTCGATCTCGACCCGGGGCGTGCGCGGCCGCCAGCCATTGTCGAGCACCCGCGGATTGGCGAGCAGTTCGCCGACGTCCATCGCGCTGTCGAACTGGATTCCGGCATTGCCGCCGCGCACCCAGACGACCCGGCCGGTGACCGGCTGGCTGGCCTTCAATTCGACGGTGACCCGCTGGCCCGGATCGAAGCAGGAATAGACATGGGCCATTACCCCGCCCGCCGAGATGTTGCGGATCAGGCAGAGCTCGCGGCGTCCGTCCACCACCAGGGTCCCGACGCGCAGGATCTTGATGTGGCGTTCGCCGGCGCGCCGCTCGGGCGGCGACGGAACCTCGCTCGAAAATGAGAAGCCAGTCTCCACGACCCGGTCCTCTATATACATCGTCCTACCCCTCGCGGGCATTAAGCCCTCCGCTCGATCCGATTTTGCATGGAGAGGGATTTAAGAAGTCCTTACTTCGACCCCCGCTTTATCCACATTCGCGACGATGCGTTTCTTCATCAGTGGGTTACATCTTGCGGCCGGCCGGCATCGCCGCACCCCGGCATTCACTCTATGCTTACCGTTTGCGGTTAAGCCCCGGCGTTATGAACGCGCCTCTCCCGTCCAAGCTCGAGATCGATGCCGCCGCGCCCCGCTACGATCCCCGCCCCAAATCGGCGGTGAGCGGGATGACCGGGATGGCGGGGCTCGCCGGGCTGTTCGCCTGGACCGTCGTGGCGCGCGCCTACGGCATGGACGGGCCGCTGGCGGCGCTGACCGCCTGCGTCGCCTGCGCGGTGCCGATGGTCCTGTGGTCGGTCTTCGTCGACAAGGTGCATCGCAACCCCTCGACCGGCATCGACTGGGACCGGGAGCCGCGAAGCCTCAAGGAGGTCAGCGACATCAGCCTCGCCAAGATCGCCGGCCTGTGGGGCATTTGGGCGATCATCGGCGGCCTCTATTGCCTCGGCCGCTTCTATTGGGAGGGCGGCTATCTCTTCTCGATGTACGTGCTCGGCTACGGGATCGTGCCGATGCTGGTGCTTTCGGTGCCTTACGTGCTGTGGCTCGACCGGCGGCTGATCGAGCCCAAGGACGGCGCCTGGCATTTCGGCCAGTTCCTGATCGGCCGGCCCGAGCTCGCCGACCGGACGGAGCTTCACCATTTCTTCCGCGCCTGGGCGGTAAAGGGCTTCTTCCTGGCCTTCATGATCTCGATCGTGCCCGGCAATTGGTGGCACACGATCAGCACCGGCTCGGCCGCGATCGTCTCCAATCCGATCGAGCTCGCTTTCTGGCTGATCGGCGTAATGTTCATGGTCGACGTCGTCTTCGCGACCGTCGGCTACGTGCTGACGATGAAGCCGCTCGACGCCCATATCCGCAGCGCCAATCCCTTCGCGGCGGGATGGATGGCGGCCCTGATCTGCTACCCGCCCTTCGTGCTGATGGGCGATGGCGGGCCGCTCAATTATTATCCGGGCAGCGCTGGGGAGAATGGCTGGACCTACTGGCTCGCCGATTATCCGCTGGTCAGCGCCCTGATGGGGGCCTGGCTGGTCCTGCTGACCGGCATCTACGCCTGGGCGACGGTGGCGTTCGGCTTCCGTTTCTCGAACCTCACCCATCGCGGCATCCTGACCCACGGGCCTTATGCCTGGACCAAGCACCCGGCCTATGTCGCCAAGAATTTGTTCTGGTGGTGCGCGGTCCTGCCCTTCCTGGCGGTCGGCGGAAGCCTGGTCGACACGATCCGCAACACAGCCATCCTGGCGATGGTGAGCGGAGTCTATTACTGGCGGGCGCGGACCGAGGAGCGGCACCTCTCCGAGGATTCCGGCTATCGCGATTATGCCGAATGGATGGACCGCAACGGCCCGCTGCCGCGGCTGATCAACCGGCTCAAGCCGAAATGGGCGCGTCCGCCCGCCGATCCGGTGGCGGCGGAATAACCAGCGGCGGTGGCGGCAAGCAGAGTCATTCCAGCGTAGGCCGGGACCCATGAACTCAGCGAAGCGAGGATAAGCGGGAACGCTTTCGCCTCTTCGTCCAGGCACCGTGTTCATGGGTCCCGGCTGTCGCCGGGATGACCCCTTGAGTTTCGAGCCAGGCTTCCGCCGGCCCTCTTATTCGCTGACCCTGAGCCGGTAGGGGCCGCTGGCGTCGTCGCCCAGAGCGGTCGCGCGGACGATATAGTCGCCCGCCTGCTCGGCCTTGAACACCAGCATCGAATTGAGTGTGCCGCCGCTGTCGTCGTTCGAGCTCAGCGGCTCGCCCTCGCGGTCGCCGGCGCGGTAGATCTGCAGGACCGTGTCGAACGGCTCCGCGCCCGAAGCGTCGAGCATGATCGTCCGCTCCTGGCCGGCGTCGAAATGGACGACATAATCGTCGAAGTGGATGCCTCCATTGTCGCCATCGCTTGCGGTCAGCGCGCCGATATAGACGCGCCACACCGTCGCCTCCATGCGCTGGAAATAGGTGGCCGGCGCGGGCCAGGCCGGCGCGAGCGCGGCGGCGGCGCGATAGGCGCCGCGGCCGTCGGCGACCAGCGGGCTGACGCGCAGCACATAATCCCCGGCTTCGGTCGGGCGGTAGGAGATCAGCGAATTGAGCGTGCCGCCGCTGTCGTCATTCTCGGCGACGACCTCGTCCGACCCGGCCCGGTAGAGGCGGGCGAGCGGATCGAAGGCGCTGGCGTCGACCGAGAAGCGATAGCGCCGTCCGCCTTCGAGGCGGAGCGAATATTCGTCGTAGCGGCGGCCCTCGGTCCCCGTCTCGGCGCTGTCGCCGGTCTCGATCCGGCCCGAGCCCGACCAGGGCACCGGCATCGATGGCGGCAGCGGCGGCAGTGAGGCGATCGCGGCGGTATAGGCGCCGCGCCCGTCGGCCCCGAAGGCCAGGACGCGAAGGACGAAATCGCCGCTCTCGATGGGCGAATAGGAGATTCGCGGGTTGAACCCCTCGCTATCGTCGTTCTCGGCGACGGCGGTCGCGGTGTCGCCGGCGCGGTAAAGGCGGGCGACCGAATCGAACGCGGTCGCGTCGACCGAGATACGGTAGCGCTGGCCGGCCTCGAGATGGATGCGGTGATCGTCATAGCGGCGCTCGCCGTCGACGCTGTCATTGTCGCTGATCTCGCCGGCGGCGGACCATGGCGCCTGCGCCAAAGCGGGCGCGGCGATAAAGGCGATGGCAATGGCCGCCATCGAGGCTGCAGTCCTGATCGTGCGCATGTGAAAATCCCTATTGAACCCGTGTCGCACGACAGACCGTGCAAAAACAGCGATAGACCGTTCTAGCTTGCGGCGAAATGAACCGCACCAAAAAATTTCAGGCGGCGAAGCGATCGGCGGCGCGGATCAGCCCGTCGAGCACGCCGGGCTCGGTGAAGAGGTGGCCGCCGTCCGGGACGATGAGGAGCTCGGCCTCGGGCCAGGCGCGCTTCAGGTCGAAGGCCGCGGAAGGCGGCGTGCAGCAATCGTAGCGGCCCTGGACGATGACGCCCGGAATGTCGCGCAGCCGATCGGCATTGGCGATGAGCTGGCCTTCGTCGAGCCAGCCCTTGTTGATCATGTAGTGATTCTCGATGCGGGCGATGGCGATGGCGAAATCGTCGCTGGTATGCTCCTCGATGACGTGCGGATCGGGAAGCAGAGTGACGGTCTCCGCCTCCCACTTGCTCCAGGCCTTGGCCGCGGCGAGCCGTTCGGCGAGGTCGTCGCCGGTGAGGCGGCGGTGATAGGCCGCGACCAGATCGCCGCGCTCGGCCTCGGGGATGGGCGCGAGGAACTCCTCCCATTTGTCGGGGAAGATTTCCGACGCGCCATATTGGTAGAGCCAGTCCAATTCGGTCTGGCGGAAGGTGAAGATGCCCCTGAGCACCAGCTCGGTGGCGCGCTCGGGGTGGGTCTGGGCGTAAGCGAGCGCCAGCGTCGAGCCCCAGGAGCCGCCGAAGACCAGCCAGCGCTCGATGCCGAGATGGGCCCGCAGCCGCTCGATATCCTCGACGAGGTGCCAGGTGGTGTTGGCCTCCAGCGAGGCGTGCGGCGTCGAGCGGCCGCAGCCGCGCTGGTCGAACAAGGTGACGTTGTAGCACTCGGGATCGAACTGGCGGCGATGGTCGGTGCTGCAGCCGGCGCCCGGGCCGCCGTGAAGCATCACCGCCGGCTTGCCCTCGGGATTGCCGCATTGCTCCCAATAAAGCTCATGGCCGTCGCCGACGTCGAGCCGGCCGCTACGATAGGGCTCGATCGGCGGATAGAAGGTGCGGCGGCTGGCGGTGTCGATGCCGGTCATCAGAAGCTCTGCTCCTCGTAGATGCGCGTGATGTCGCCGGCCCAGTCGCCCTCATAGGCTTGGAGCAGGCGATCGGCCGGGGTGAGGCCGGTGGCGAGGACTTCGCGCAAGGGATCGAGGAAGC
The DNA here is from genome assembly GCA_035994965.1 of Allosphingosinicella sp. Taxonomy (GTDB): domain Bacteria; phylum Pseudomonadota; class Alphaproteobacteria; order Sphingomonadales; family Sphingomonadaceae; genus Allosphingosinicella. The sequence continues at coordinate 61,989 of DASYKV010000024.1, read as the reverse complement.
CCGATTCGTTGTCGCCGGCATGGTTTAGGCGGGCGCGGGCTTTGAGCCCCGCTTCGGCGATGGCGAGAATGCGGATGCCGAGCTCCCGAAGCGTTTCCCCGCCCGGTGTCTCCGCCTTGAGGCCGAGCTTCGGCACGGCGTCGCGCAGCAACTGACGCTCGGCCAGGCGCCAGCTCTTGACCTCGTCCCAGGCCGCGTCGAGCGCATTGTCGTCGTAGAGCAGGCCGACCCAGAGCGCTGGCAAGGCGCAGATCTTGCCCCAGCGGCCGCCGTCGGCGCCGCGCATCTCGAGGAAGCTCTTGAGCCTGACCTCGGGGAAGATGGTCGAAAGATGATCGGTGAAATCGGAGACGCGCGGCTTCTCGCCGGGCAGGCCGGGCAGCTCGCCCTTCAGGAAATCGCGGAAGGACTGGCCGGCGACGTCGATATAGTGGCCGTCGCGGAAGACGAAATACATCGGCACGTCGAGCGCGAAATCGAGATAGCGCTCATAGCCGAAGCCGTCCTCGAAGACGAATGGGAGCATGCCGGTGCGGTCGGGGTCGGTATCCGACCAGATATGGCTCCGGAAGGAAAGGAAGCCGTTGGGCCTGCCTTCGGTGAAGGGCGAATTGGCGAAGAGCGCGGTGGCGAGCGGCTGCAGCGCGAGGCCGACCCGGAACTTGCGGGCCATGTCGGCCTCGGAGGCGTAATCGAGATTGGTCTGGATGGTGCAGGTTCTGAGCATCATGTCGAGGCCGAGGCTGCCGACCTTGGGCATGTAGTTGAGCATGATCGCATAGCGGCCCTTGGGCATGACCGGCAACTCGGCGCGGGTCTTGTCGGGCCACATGCCCATGCCGAGGAAGCACACGCCGAGCTTCTCGCCGACCGCCTTGCATTGGGCGAGGTGGCGGCCGGCCTCGGCGCAGGTTTCGTGCAGATGCTCGCGCGGCGCGCCGGACAATTCGAGCTGGCCGGCGGGCTCGAGGCTGACCGCGCCGTCCGGGCCGGTCAGGGCGATGACGTTGCCGTTCTCGATCACCGGGCTCCAGCCATAATCGGTCAGCGCCGCGAGCAGATCGCGGATGCCGCCGGGCTCGTCATAAGACGGCGCCCGATGATCGGCGCAGCGATAGACGAACTTCTCGTGCTCGGTGCCGATCGCCCAGCGCTCCTTCGGCTTCTCGCCTTTCGAGAAGGTGGCCAGCAAGTCGTCGCGGCTCTCGATCAGGCTCTCGGCCTTGCCGGTGTCGGTGCGGGTCGTCATCGCCGCCCTCTAGCGGGGCCCGAATGAAGCCGCCAGCGGGTTATTCCGCCCGCGGCCAGTCGCCGGCTCCGGCCATCCATAGAGTCACCGCCGCCAGCGCGGCGGTGTCGGCGCGCAGGATGCGGGGGCCGAGCGAGACGGGGTAGGCCTGCGGGAGGGCGCGGATGGCGGCGCGCTCCTCGTCGGTGAAGCCGCCCTCCGGGCCGATCAGGATCGCCGCCGGTCCGGGCGCGGGCGCGAAGGCTTCGCCGCCCGCTTCGTCGGCGAAATAGAGGGTTCGGCCGGCGGGCCAGGCCTTGAGCAGCGCGGCGAGCTTCTGCGGCTCGGCCAGCGCGGGCAAGGCGGTCCGCTCGCATTGCTCCGCCGCCTCGATCACGTGGGCGCGCAGGCGTTCGAGGTTGAGCCGCTCGACGACGGTGCGGCGGGTGATGACGGGCAGCAGGCGCGCCACGCCCAATTCGGTCGCCTTCTCGACCAGCCAGTCGATCCGCCCGCGCTTGACCGGCGCGAACAGGAGCCACAGATCGGGGACGGCTTCGCGTTCGCGCAGCCGTTCGCCGACGGCTAGGGTAACGCGCTTCTTCCCCGCCTCGGCGATCTCGGCCAGCCATTCGCCGCTGCGGTCGTCGAAGAGCTTGACCTGGTCGCCCGGGCCGAGGCGCAGGACGGCGCCGAGATAGGTGCCGTCCACCGTGAGGTTGAGGCCTTCGGACAGAACCTGATCCACGAACAAACGCGGCAAGCTCTTGGGCGGCCAGGCGGGAGTGGCAGGCATCTCGCTCACCTACTCGGTCGTCCCGAGCGAAGTCGAGGGGCGCCCGTTGATGACTCCGTGCCAGCGCCCCTCGACTTCGCTCGGGACGAACGGCATTGGTTGGCAGTGGTCGCGGATGCGAAGAACCAGGACGACATCGTCCCCGACAGCGAGCGGCGCGGGCTGATCGGCGCGTTGCCGGCGTCCGTGCGCCCTTATGCCTCGCTGATCAGGCTCGACCGGCCGATCGGGGCGTGGCTCCTGTTCTGGCCGGGGGCGTGGACGGTGGCGCTGGCGGGCATGGGCGAGCGCGGCTGGGCGCTGATCGCCTGGCTCGCGCTCGGCGCCTGGGCGATGCGCAGCGCGGGCTGCGTCTACAATGACATCATCGATCGGGATCTCGACGCCAGGGTGAAGCGGACGCGGCTGCGGCCGCTGGCGAGCAAGCGGGCATCGCTGGCCGGCGCCTGGGCCTTGCTCGCCGCGATGAGCCTGATCGGTCTGGTCGTCCTGCTCCAGCTCCAGCGAACCGCGCAGATCGTCGCCTTGGCGAGCCTTGCCCTGGTCGCCGCATATCCCTTCATGAAGCGGATAACCTGGTGGCCGCAAGCCTGGCTCGGCCTGGTTTTCTCGTGGGGCGCCTTGGTCGGCTGGCCGGCGGTCGACGGGCGGCTCGCGCTCCCCGCCTTCCTGCTCTGGAGCGGATCGGTCTTCTGGGTGATCGGCTATGACACGATCTACGCGCTTCAGGATAAGGAGGACGACGCTCTGGTCGGCGTGAAATCCTCCGCGCTGGCGCTGGGCAAACATGCGCGAGCGGGCGTGGCGATCTGCTATCTCCTCGCGCTCATCCTGTGGGCTCTCGCCTTCCGCGAGGTGCGGATCGAATGGTTCGCTTTGCTCGCCTTGCTGCCGATGGCGCTTCACCTGCTCGGCCAGGTGGCGACGCTGAAGCCCGGGGACGGCGCCGACGCGCTCGCCAAATTCCGCTCGAACCGCCTCGCCGGCCTGCTCATGTTCGCCGCCTGCTGGGTGGTCGGCACGGCCTGAGGTTGCTTTTGCCGCGCAAGGCTTTACCTCGCCGCCATGCTCAGTGTCAGTGAAGCGGAAGGGCGTGCCGGCGCCCTGGTCGACGCCGCGATCAAAGCCGGGGCCGACGCGGCCGACGTCCTCTATATCGGCGATGCCGCGACCGAAGTGTCGGTGCGGCTCGGCGAATTGGAGGACGTGACCCGCTCGGAAGGCGAGGAGATCGGCCTCAGGCTCTTCGTCGGCAGCCGGTCGGCGAGCGTCTCCTCGTCGGACCTGTCGACCGAGGCGCTCGCGGCTCTGGTCGAGCGCGCGGCGGCGATGGCGCGCGAGGCGCCGGAGGACCCCTATTCGGGGCTCGCGCCCGCGGCGCGGCTGCTCAAGGGGCCCGCGCCCGACGTCGACGCCGACGACGGCGCCGATCCCTCGCCGGTCGAATTGAAGGCGCGGGCGCTTGCCATGGAGGAAGCGGCGCGCGCTATCCCCGGAATCACCAATTCGGAAGGCGCCGGGGTCAGCGCCGGGCGGACGATGGTGGCGCTGGCCACCTCGCACGGCTTTTGCCGCGGCTATGCGACCAGCGGCTATGGCGCGGCGGCGAGCGTGATCGGCGGCGAGGGCGGCGACATGCAGCGCGACAGCGCCAGCCATTCGGTCCGCCATTATGCCGATCTCGACGCGCCTGAGGAGATCGGCCGGCTCGCCGGCGAGCGCACCGTGAAGCGGCTCAACCCCGGCAAGCTCGCCAGCGGGACGATGCCGATCCTGTTCGACCCGCGCGTCGGCGGCAGCCTGATCGGCGCCTTGCTCGGCGCGATGAGCGGCCCGGGCATCGCCCGCAAGACCAGCTTCCTTCTGGGACGCGAGGACGAGTTGCTGTTCGATTCCAGCATCGTCATCCTCGACGATCCGCATCGGCCGCGCGGGCTCAAGTCCAAGCCGTTCGACGGCGAAGGGGTGGCGACCGCGCGACGCCGGCTGATCGACGGCGGCCGGCTCACCGGCTGGCTGCTCAACGCCGCCTCGGCGCGGCAATTGGGGCTGGAGACGACCGGCCATGCCAGCCGCGGCATCGGCGGCGCGCCGGGGGCGGGCGCGACCAACGTCCATCTCGAGCCGGGCGCGCAGTCTCCCGAGGCGCTGATGGCCGACATTGCGGACGGCCTCTACGTCACCGAGATGATCGGCAGCGGCGTCAATCCGGTGACCGGCGACTATAGCCGCGGCGCCTCGGGCTTCATCATCAAAAGCGGCGAGATCGCCGCGCCGGTCGCCGAGATCACCATCGCCGGCAACCTCATCGACATGTTCCGCGCGCTCGTCCCCGCCAACGACCTAGAATTTCGCCGCGGGGTCAACGTTCCGACCTTGCGGATAGACGGGATGACGGTCGCCGGTGCTTGAGGACGTTGCCCGCATCGCCGAGGAGGCCGGGCGAATCGCCGCCGGCCGCTGCGGCACCGACTACAAGACCTGGGAGAAGGTGCCGGGCCATCCGGTCTGCGACATCGACCTGGAGGTCGACACCTTCCTCCAGGACCGCCTCGGCAAGCTCGATCCCGAGGCCGGCTGGCTGTCGGAGGAGACCTTGGACGACAGCGACCGGATCGAGCGGCGTCGCTTGTGGGTGGTCGATCCGATCGACGGCACCCGCGATTTCCTGCGCGACCGGCCGGGCTGGTGCGTCTCTGTGGCCCTGGTCGAGGACCGGGTGCCCGTGCTCGGCGTGCTGGCGGCGCCGATCCGGAGCGAATTGTGGACCGCCGCACGCGGGCGCGGCAGCTGGCGCAACGGCGAGCGGCTCAGGGTCGCGCCCCGCGCCGCGCTTGCCGGCGCGCGGGTGGCGGCGGACCAATTGCCCAAGGCGGACCGGGACCTGGTTCCCGTCGCCAAGCCCAATTCGATCGCGCTCAGGATCGCAATGGTCGCCGCCGGCGAGGCCGATCTGCTTGCGACCCTGCGCTGGGGCTTCGAATGGGACATTGCGGCGGCGGCCTTGATCGCCAAGGAGGCCGGAGCGACGGTGAGCGGCGCGCTCGGCCAGCCGCTCGCCTTCAACACCGCCTCGGGCGAGGCCTTCGGCGTGCTCGTCGCCACGCCCGGCATCCACGCCGCCGCGGTCGAGCGGCTGCGCGAGCGGGCGATGGCCGTGGTCTAGCCCGGGACGCGGTTCGTCGAACTTCGTTCGCTTTCCTCGCCGGCCGGGTCTATCTCTCGCGCATAAGGATATGCGGAGAGGAACGATGCGGAACGGACCGTCTGCCCTGATTCATGCGGGGCTCGGCACGGCGTTGATCGTGGCCGCGCCGTCGCGCGCCCAGGAAGCGCCGCCGCCCCTCACTCAGACCGTCCCTCCGGCCCCGACCGTCGCCCCGGCCCCAACCGTCTTCGACCTGCAGCAGGCCGAAACGCTCGGCCTCACCGAGGACCGGACCAGCCGGATGACCGTGCCGGTCAAGATCGACGGGCGCGGGCCGTTCGAGTTCATCGTCGACACCGGCGCTGAGCGCACCGTCATCTCCAGCGAGCTGGCGCGCGCGCTCGAGCTCGCGCCGGGCCGGGCGGCGATCGTCCATTCGATGAGCGAGGTCAGCCGGATCGAGACGGTCGTGATCCCGGATCTTCGAATCGGAACACGCTCGGTTACCGGCATCCATGCGCCGGCTTTGGCGCACGCCAATCTCGGCGCGTCGGGCATGCTCGGTGTCGACAGCCTGCAGACGCAACGCGTGGTGTTCGACTTCGGCCGCCGGCAGATGACGATCACGCCGTCGCGCCGCCGCGAGGAGCGCTGGCCGGAGGGCACGATCGTCGTCACCGGCCGCCGGCTGCTCGGCCGGCTGGTGCTGGTCGACGCGTCGCTCGACGGCCAGAGGATCTGGGTCGTCATCGACACCGGATCGCAGATCACCGTCGGCAACAGCGTGCTCAGGTCCGCGCTGCAGCGGCGCGGGCGGCTCGGGCTGATGGCGCCGGTCAGGATGATGAGCGTCACCGGCGGCCTGATCGAGGCCGAATATACCATCGCCCGGCGGATCCGGATCGGCGGGGCCGATATCAACAATCTGCCGGTCGCCTTCCACGACGTCCACCCGTTCCGCCAGCTTGGCCTGATGGACCGGCCGGCGCTGCTGCTGGGCATGGACGCGCTGCAATTGTTCGACCGCGTCTCGGTCGATTTCGCCAACCGCCGGGTGCGCGTGCTGCTCGACGACGGCGCCCTCCTCGGCCCCGAGCCACGCATGGCGGGCTCGCCTGCGCTGCGGACGGCGAGCTAGCTAGGCGACCTTCGGCACGCCGAGCCGCGGGATCTCGATCTTGGGGCAGCGGTTCATGACGACCTTGAGGCCGGCGGCTTCGGCGCGAGCGGCCGCCTCCTCGTTGATCACGCCGATCTGCAGCCAGACCGATTTGGCGCCGGCGGCGATCGCCTCGTCGACCGCCTCGCCCGCGGCCAGCGGGCGGCGGAAGATGTCGACCATGTCGATCGGCTCGCCGATCTGGGCAAGGTCGCGCCAGACATATTCGCCATGGACATGCTCGCCGGTGATCTGCGGATTGACGGGCAGGACGCGATAGCCGCGGCTCTGGAGATAGGCCATCACGCCGTAGCTCGGCCGGTCGGGCCGGTCCGACGCGCCGATCATCGCGATCGTCCGGGTCTCGGCGAGCAGCTGATATATGTCTTCGTCACGGCTGAGCGGCATCGAATGCTCCTTGCTTCTTGTTGACCTGCTCCAAGAGCTTTTCGGCCAGCCTCCGGAACAGCGCCGCCTCCTCGCCGTCGCCGGCGGCTGGCGGCCTGCCGGCATCGGAGGCCTTGCGGATCGAGAGGGTGAGGGGAATGCGGCCGAGGAAGGGGATGGACATCACGCCCGCCGCCGCCTCGGCGCCGCCGCTTCCGAACGGGTCCGAGACCTCGCCGCAATGCGGGCATTCATAGCCGGCCATGTTCTCGATCAGGCCGATCACCTTGACGTCCATCTTGCGGAACATGTCGATCGCCCTTGTGGCGTCGATCAGCGCCAGGTCCTGCGGCGTCGAGACGATGACGGCGCCGGCCGGCTTCCATTTCTGGATCAAGGTCATCTGCACGTCGCCGGTGCCGGGCGGCAGATCGATGATCAGGATCTCGCAATCGCCCCAATCGCCGTCCATCAGGCTGGTGAGCGCGCTCGCGGTCATCGGTCCGCGCCAGGCGACCGCGGTGCCGGGCTCGATCAGCTGGCCGATCGAAAGCATGCGCACGCCGTGCGCGGGCAGCGGCACGATCATTTCGTCGACCAGCTCGGGACGGCCCGATTGGCCCATGATCCTGGGCTGGGAGGGGCCGTATATGTCGGCGTCGACGAGGCCGACCTTCTTGCCCATCCGACCGAGCGCGACGGCGATATTGGCAGCGACGGTCGATTTGCCGACGCCGCCCTTGCCGCTGGCGATGGCGATGATGGTCCGCTCGAACCGCTCGGCGGTCATCGCGACCTGGGTATCGGAAACGCCGGCGACGCCGATCATCGCGGCGCGAACCTGCCGCTCCAGAGTCGCGCGCTGCTCGGCCGAAAGGCCGGTCGCCTCGAGCACGATGGTTGCTTTGCCGTCCTTGAAGCGGGTCATGGCGACACGGCCGGCGGCGGCGAGGTCGCCGCGCCCCGCCGGGTCGGCAATCCCCGCGAGCGCAGCCGCGATCCGATCCTCATTCTCGCCCATGAGGGGCCAGATAGGCATCGGATCGCGGCTTGGCACTGTTTTTCCGCAAAACCGATCCCTATAGGGAGGCGCATGAGACGATTTTTCAGTTGGGGCTGGCGCCGCGCCGCCTCGCTCAGCGACAATCGCGGCGGTCCCTGGGGACCCGGCGGCGGCGGCGACGATGACGGCGGCTCGGGCAACGGGGGCGGCGGCCCGCGCAACCCCTGGGGCCCGCGCCGGCGCCGGCCCCGTCCCAGGCCCACCGGCAATGGCGACGTCACCTCGCTCGACGATTTCCTGAGGCGCAGCCGCGACCGGCTTGGCCGCGGCTTCCCGGCGGGCGGGCGACCCTATATCCTCTACGGCCTGCTGCTCGCCGTCCTGCTCTGGGTGCTGTTCACCAGCATCCACCGGATCGGCCCGCAGGAACGCGGCGTCGTCACCGCCTTCGGCTATTATACCAACACGCTGCCGCCCGGCATCGGCTTTTCCTGGCCCTATCCGCTCGGCAGCGTGACCAAGGTCGATGTCTCGCAGATCCGGGAAATCCCGATTCCCGGCCGCGCCGGCGAGAATCTGATCCTGACCGGCGACCAGAACGTCATCAACCTCACTTATTCGGTGCGCTGGAACATCAAGTCGCCCGAGCTCTATCTCTTCAGGATCGCCGATCCGGACGACACCATCCGCGAGGTCGGCGAAAGCGCGATGCGAGAGGTGGTCGCTCGGGTCTCGCTCGACGACGCGATCGGCGGCGGCCGCGACATGATCCAGCAAAGGGTCCAGCAGAGGATGCAGGAGCGGCTCGATTCCTATGGCGCCGGCGTCCAGATCCAGGGCGTGGCGATCAGCCAGTCGGTGCCGCCGGCGCAGGTCAACGCCGCTTTCCTCGAAGTCTCGGCGGCGCAGCAGCGCGCGCAATCCTACATGAACCGCGCCCGCACCTATGCGCTGCAGCAGACCGCGCGCGCCCAGGGCGACGCAGCCCAGTTCGAGCGCATCTACGCCGAATATCGCCTCGCGCCCGAGGTCACCCGCCGGCGCATGTATTACGAGACGATGGAGCAGGTCTTGCAGAGGATCGACACCACGATCGTCGAAGCCCCCGGCGTGACCCCCTATCTGCCGCTGCCCGACCTCCAGCGGCGCGCCCAGCCCGCCGCCCCGGCGCAGGGAGGGCCGGCACGATGACCCGCCACCTCAAGAACCCGATCGTGCTCGGCATCATCGCGGTCCTGGTGCTGATCCTGATCGCCAGCACAGTCTCGATCGTGCCGGAAACCAAGCAGGCGGTGATCGTCCGCTTCGGCGAGCCGCAGCGGGTGATCAACCGCTACCGGCCGGGCGAGCCATTCGGCAGCTCGGCCGGCCTCGCCTTCCGAATCCCGTTCGTCGAGCAGATCCAGTGGATCGACAAGCGCATCCTGTCGGTCGATATGGACAACCAGCAGGTTCTGTCGACCGACCAGCTGCGGCTCGAGGTCGACGCCTTCGCCCGCTTCCGGATCGTCGACCCTCTGCAGATGTACATCTCGGCGCGCACCGAGGAGAATGTCGCCAACCAGCTCAAGCCGATCCTCGGCTCGGCGCTTCGCAACGAACTCGGCCGGCGGCCCTTCGCCGCTTTGCTCAGCCCCGAGCGCGGCCAGATGATGGCGAACATCAGGAACGCGCTCAACCGCGTCGCCAGCCAATATGGCGCGGAGATCGTCGACGTCCGCATCAAGCGCGCCGATCTGCCGAACGGCACGCCGCTCGATTCCGCTTATCTACGGATGCGCACCGCGCGCGAGCAGGAGGCGCGCTCGATCGAGGCCGAGGGCTTGAGGCAGGCGACGATCGTCCGCGCCGATGCCGACGCCCAGGCGACGGCCATTTATGCCGCGGCGTATAATCGCGATCCCGAATTCTACGATTTCTACCGGGCGATGCAGTCCTATATGACGAGCTTCGTCGGCACGCCGGCAGACGGCAGCCCACGCGGGCGGGCGGGCATCGTCCTCTCGCCGAACAATGAATATCTGCGGCAATTCCGGGGCAATCGCTGAATCGGGAGGACCATTCAAATCCCGTTCAGCAGCGCCATCTACCTGTCGGAACCAGGTGGGCCCGGCCGAAGAACGAAGTGATGGAAGGATAAGCACGTGCGTTACGTTTACGGCATTACGGGGGCCATCCTCCTGGGCGGCGCGGCCGCGACCCTGAGCCTCAGCCCGCTCGGCGCGCAGACCGCGCAAAACGAGCCGGGAACGATCCAGGCCGGGGCGCCTCCGGGCGCTCCGATGAGCTTCGCCCAGCTCGCCGAGCGGCTGCAGCCGGCGGTGGTCAACATCTCGACCCGGCAGAGCGTCACCGTCCGCCAGCAGCAGCTGCCGCCGGGCTTCGAGGACTTCTTCCGCCGCTTCGGCGGCGAGGTGCCGAACCAGGGCGGCCAAGGCGGCCAGGGAGGCGGCGACGGCACCATCACGCAACGCGGCGGCTCGCTGGGCTCGGGCTTCATCATCTCGCCGGACGGCTATATCGTCACCAACAACCACGTCGTCGCGCCGGCCCGGCCGGACGCGGTGGTCGAGCAGATCACCGTCACTCTGTCGGACCGCACCGAATATGAGGCCGAAGTGGTCGGCCGCGACGCCGCCTCCGACATCGCCGTGCTCAAGGTCAATCCGCGCGGACCCTTGCCCTTCGTGCGCTTCGGCGATTCGACCCGGACCCGCGTCGGCGACTGGGTGATCGCGATCGGCAATCCGTTCGGGCTCGGCGGCACCGTCACCGCCGGCATCGTCTCGGCGGTGCACAGGAACATCAACGCCGGCCTCTACGACCGCTACATCCAGACCGACGCCTCGATCAATTCGGGCAATTCGGGCGGCCCGATGTTCGACATCCAGGGCAATGTGATCGGCATCAACACCGCGCTCATCTCGCCGACCGGCGGCAATGTCGGCATCGGCTTCGCCATTCCGGCCGAGCAGATCGCGCCGGTCGTCGAGCAATTGCGCCGCGGTCAGCGGGTCTCGCGCGGCTATATCGGAGTCGCCTTGCAGACTCTCGACGAGGGCGTCGCGGCGGCGCTCGGCATCAGCCGCAACCGCGGCGAGCTGATCCGCTCGGTCACCCCCGGCGGCCCGGCCGACCGCGCCGGCATCCGCCAGGGCGACGTCGTCATCTCGGTCGCCAGCCAGCCGGTGACGCCCGATTCGACGCTCGCTTACCTGGTCTCGCGCCAGCCGATCGGCGCGCGCATCCCGGTCGAGCTGATCCGCCAGGGCCGGCCGCAGACGGTGACCGTCGCCGTCGCCGAGCGGCCGAGCGACGAGGAGCTGAGCAGGCTCAACGGCACCGGCGACAACGACAATGGCACTGACGACGATGCCAATGGCGCCAAGCCGAGCGCGGAACCGTCGGCGGCTCAACGTTCGACCCAGCAGGCGCTCGGCATGGCCCTGGAGGCGCTTACCCCGGCGCTGGCGCGGCAGTTGCGGATCACCGATCCGAACGTTCGCGGCGTCGTCATCGGCACCGTCAACCCGAACAGCGATGCCGCCCAGAAAGGCATCCAGGCGGGCGACGTCATCCTGTCGATCGACCAGGGCGCGGTCGCGACCCCCGAGGCCGCGTCGGCGGCGATCGAGGCGGCCCGGCGGGCGCGGCGCAACACGGTGCTGCTGTTGGTCCGGCGCGGCAACGCCCCGCCCGCTTATTTCGGAGTCGAGCTGTCGCGCGCGGCCGCGGCGCCGGTCCCGGCTCCGGCGACGCCGCGCCGGCCGTGAGCGACGCCGCCCGGGCCGGCGCGCAGGAAGGGAGCCTGAGGGAGCTGACGCTCCGGGCGGTGATCCTTGGCGGGCTGATCACGCTCGTCTTCACCGCGGCCAACGTCTATCTGGGGCTGCGCGTCGGCCTCACCTTCGCCACCTCGATCCCCGCCGCGGTGATCTCGATGGCGGTGCTGAGGATGTTCGCCAATTCGAACATCCTCGAGAACAACATCGTTCAGACCGTGGCCTCGGCCGCTGGGACGCTGGCGGCGATCATCTTCGTGCTGCCGGGCTTGGTCATCGTTGGCTGGTGGAGCGGCTTTCCCTATTGGGAGACCGCGGCGGCGACGGCGGTCGGCGGCATATTGGGGGTGATGTTCTCGATCCCCCTGCGGCGCGCCTTGGTGGTCGGCACCGATCTGCCCTATCCCGAGGGCGTCGCGGCCGCCGAAGTGCTCAAGGTCGGCGCCGGCTCGCGAGAGGGGGACGAGGAGAATCAGAAGGGGCTGAAGCTCGTCATCCTGAGCTCGCTCGCCGCTGCCGCCTTCACGCTCCTCGGCAAGACGCGGCGCGTGGCCGAGGAGGCTTCGGCCTTCTTCCATGTCGGCCCAGCCTCGACGGGCATTTCGGGCGGCCTCTCCTTCGCGCTCGTCGGCGCGGGTCATCTGGTCGGCATCTCGGTCGGCATGGCGATGCTGCTCGGGCTGGTCATCGCCTGGTGCATCCTGCTGCCGATCCTGACGTCCGGAGTCCCGGGTGCGGCCGAGGAGGTCGCCAACACCATCTTCCGCTCCGACGTGCGCTTCTTCGGCGCCGGCGTGATCGGGGTCGCCGCGATCTGGACCCTGCTCAAGCTGCTCGGCCCGATCGTTGGCGGCATCAAGGGCGCCTTGGCCGCCTCGAAAATGCGCAGCGGCGGCGAGGCGCTGCCGCTGGTCGAGCGCGACATCCCGATCGGGCGGGTGGCTGTCGTGATCCTCGTCTCGCTGATCCCGATCGCCTTCCTGCTCTGGCAGTTCATCGACGGCGGCCCGCTCGCCGGCGGGGCGATGACCCTGATCCCGCTCACTCTCGTCTTCGTGCTGATCGCCGGGGTCGTGATCGCTTCGGTCTGCGGCTATATGGCGGGGCTGATCGGCGCCTCGAACAGCCCGATTTCGGGGATCGGCATCCTCGCCATCTTGGCCGCCTCATTGCTGCTCGTCGCCTGGTCCGGCGGGAGCAGCAATCCTGGCGAGGTGCGGGCGCTCGTCGCCTATGCCTTGTTCACGACCGCGATCGTGTTCGGCATCGCCACCATTTCCAACGACAATCTCCAGGATTTGAAGACTGGCCAGCTGGTCGGCGCGACGCCGTGGCGGCAGCAGGTCGCTCTGGTCTACGGCGTGATCTTCGGATCCTTGGTGATCCCGCCGGTGATCAATATGCTGAACACGGCTTATGGCTTCGCGGGCGCTCCCGGCGCCGGGCCGGATGCCTTGTCGGCGCCCCAGGCCGGGCTCATCTCCGCGCTCGCCACCGGCGTGCTCGGCGGCGACCTCAACTGGAAGATGATCGGAATGGGTGCCGCGGTCGGGGTGGCGGCGATCCTTCTCGACGGGGCGATGGGCAAAGCGAAGAAGCTGCGCCTGCCGCCGCTGGCGATCGGCATCGGCATCTATTTGCCGATGGCGGTGACGCTGCCGGTGGTGATCGGCTCGGTGCTCGGCCTCATGTACAACCGGCGCGCCGCGCGCAGCCCCAATCCGGAATTCGCCAAGCGCATGGGCGTGCTGCTCGCGACCGGGATGATCGTCGGCGACAGCCTGCTCAACGTGGCGTTCGCCGGGGTGGTCGCGGCAACGGGCAATGGCGCGCCGATCGCCCTCTTCGACGAAAGCTTCGCCAGGCTCGCGATCGTCGACGGCATCCTGGTCTTTGCCGGGATGGTCTACTGGCTCTATCGCTACACCGGGCGCGCCTCTTCTAGCCCCGCCGCGCCTCCAGCCACCGCGTAATATCCGGCAGCCTTTGCTCGCGTACGCGAAGGCGGTCGCGGATCGAGGCGATGGCGCGGTCGGCCGGCGCCCGCGACTGCGGCGTCAAGTGGCGCTGGGCATAGTCGGTGAGCTTGTCGACCATCGCCGGGTCGGACGAGCCCGCGCCGAGCTGGGCGAGGTAGCGCGAGCGCGACGAGGCATCGACCAGCCCTTCGACCCGCTCGCGGTTGCGAAGCGCGAAATCGAAGGCGAGGTCGGGATGCTCCCCGGAGACCGAGGAGATGAGCTGGCTCGCATTGGTCGCGCCGGGCTCGCCGGTGAGCGCGAGATCGAGCGCGCGCCGCGCCAGCCTTTCGTCGCGCACGCTGCCGAGCAATTGATAGAGCTGGACCCGGACCAGGGGGTTGCGCTCGTCGCGCGCCATGACGCGCAGCCGCTCCCAGGTCGCCTCGTCGGCATTGCCCGCGACGATGCCGAGGATGGTCTGGCGAAGCTGGCCGGCGGTCACCGACGGATCGTTAGCCGCGAAACGGCGATTGGCCTCGGCGACCGTCGCCGGATGGCCGAGAGCGCCGAGCGTGCCGATCAGCTCGGCGCGGAGCACGGCGTCGTTGGCGGGCTCGTTCGCGCGCGCGGCCCAGCCCAGGCGCCGCATCGTCGGTTCCAGCTTCGCAAAGGCGAAGCGTGCGATCATCGCGCGATGGACGGGATCGTTCTCGTACATCCCGCTGATCTGGGCGAGCACTCCCGCCATCCGGCTGACCAGACGGCCATGGGCGTCGGCGGGCGCCGCCGCGACCAGATCGAGCACCGCGCTCGCATTCTGATAGCCGGCAAGGCCCAGCGACCAATTGTCGGCGAGCAGGCCGATCTGGTCGAGCGGGCGCAGCCGCGCATAATCGCGGGTGATGGCGGCGAGCAGAGGCGGCGCGTAGAGCGTCCGGTAATAGCCGGTCTGGCCGTAATTGACGATCAGGGTGCCGCAGCCGGGAACGCTCGCCTGGCCGGTGCCGTTCTCGACCAGGGTCCGAAGCTCGCGCCCGCCCGCCGCGGCGATGACCGGGACGCGCCAGCGCCCCGAGGCGGCCTGGTCGTCGCGGCTGAACTGGCCCTGGGCAAGCGCGACCTGGGTGCGGCCGCGCGCGCAACTGGCGCTTTCGACGCGGATCAAAGGCACGCCGGGCCGGAGCGTGAAATCGTGGGCGATGGCGGTGACGGGGCGGCCCGCCGCCTCCTCGACCGCGCGCCAGAGGTCGTCGCTCTGGGTGTTGCCGAGACGGTGGCGGGCGATATAGGCGCGCACGCCGTTTCGCCACGCGGTCTCGCCGACATAGTCTTCGAGCATGGTGATCACCGCCTCGCCCTTCTGGTAGGTGATCGCGTCGAACGCCTGGCTGATCTGCTCGACCGTGGTGACATGCTGGACCACCGGATGGGTGGTGCGAAGCGAATCGAGCTGGATCGCCGCCTCGCGGCCGTCGATCCGGCCGAGCAAGGGCTCCCATTCCGGGTGGATGGCTTGCGTGGCCTTGGTCGCCATCCACGAGGCGAAGCCTTCGTTGAGCCACAAATCGTCCCACCAGGCCATGGTGACGAGATCGCCGAACCATTGGTGGGCGATTTCGTGGGCGGCGACCTCGAAGATCGCCTGGCGGCGCGCCTCGCTGGTGATCGCGGGGTCGACGAGCAGAATGGATTCGAAGCTGAAGATCGCGCCCCAATTCTCCATCGCGCCGAAGAACTGGCTGGAGCCGGGCCCGGCGATGTTGTCGAGCTTGGGCAAGGGGTAGGGGGTGCCGAAATATTCGTTGTACCAGGGCACGATCCGGGCCGAGCTTTCGAGCGCCCAGCGGCCCTGCTCGCCGGCGCCGCGGCGGGTGACGACGCCGATCTCGACTCCGGCGGCGGTGGTGGTGATCCGGTCGAGCTCGCCGACCGCGAGGAAGAGCAGATAGGAGGACATGGCCGGAGTCGTCCGGAAGCGGATCGTGACGCTGCCGTCGGCATTGGTCTGCCGGCCCGCCTCGGGCATGTTCGAGATCGCCTGCTCGCCGGCGGGGATGGTGACGGCGAGGTCATAGGGGGTGCGGAAGATCGGCTCGTCCCAGCCGGGGAAGAAGCGGCGCGCGTCGGGCGCCTCGAACTGGGTGAAGAGCGCGCGCTTCGGGCCCTGCTCGCTCGCATAATCGAGCGCGAACAGGCCCGCGGCCTGGGTGTTGATCTTGCCCGAATAGCTTATGTCGAGCCGATGGCGGCCGGGCGCGATCCGGTCGGGGAAGCGGAAGGTCGCGGTCTGCGCATCGGCATCGGTCGAGACCCGGGCCGAGGCGCCGCCGTCGAGCGTGACGCTGGCGAAATCGAGCTCGGCGGCGTTCAGGACGATCGTCTCCGTCGGCTCCAACACTTCGATCTCGATCGCGACGGTCCCGTTGAAGCGTAGGTTGGCGGGGTCGGGAATTGCGGCGATCGTGTAGTGGAGCGGGCGGACGTTGCCCGGCAGCTGGCTCGGCACCGAAGCGGCGGCGGGCGCCGCGGCCGCGGCTGGCGCCCGGCCCGGCGGCGTCGCGCAGCCCGCCAGAGCGAGCGCGGTCGAAACGGCAAGGACGGAGACGAGGGGGAAGGGGCGCATGGCTTTTGCCTTTATCGAGATGAGCCCGAGGTGGGGATGACGCGCGCCCGGGCGGCTGTCAAACGAAGAAGCCGGCCTTTGGAGCCATTCAATAGCCGAACCAGCGTGCCCCGCGATGGCGGCCGAGGATGTGGGCGCACAGGCCCTTGGCGGTCCAGGTCCGCTCGACGCCAAGCTCGGCCTGCTTGACGAGCTCGACGATCGCCTGGTTGACCGGCGCCGTCTTGCCCAAGGCCGCGGCGAGCCGCACCACCTCGCCGTTCAGATAGTCGATCTCGGTCGGGCGGCCGGCGGCGAAATCGTCGGCCATCGAGCCGCGGCCCTTGGGGTCGATCTTCTGGACCTTCAGGAACATGTTCTTGAAGATGAAATCCGGGGAGCCGATCACGTGCGGCAGCATCTTGGGGCCGACCAGGCCGATCTTGGCGGGCTCGATCCCGGCTTTTTCGAGCAGATCCAGAGTCTCGATGATCGCGGCCGCGAACACCCGCCGGAAGTCGCGCTGCTTCAACTCCTCGAGGATGGTCAGGCCGGAAAGCGCGTTGATCGCATTGTTGAGGTTGAAGATGAGCTTGCCCCAGGCGACGCCCTTCATGTCGGCGGCGGCGCGAAGGCGGCCGGGCCGATCGCCGATGCGCTCGGCCAGCGCCCGGGTCACCTCATGGTCCTGGGCGGTGAGATCGCCCCAGGTGGCGCGATGCCAGCGGCCGGGGCCGAGCCGGACGACATTGTAGGGCACCATGGCCTGGATGATCTCATATTTGGGCAATATGCGCCGGAGCGTATCGGCATTGCTAACGCCGTTTTGAAAGCTGATCACCGCGGCGCCCTTGCGGACGTGGCGGTTGATCTCCCTGGCCGCGGCTTCCGTGCCCGTGCTCTTGACGCAGAGCAAGACGATATCGGCCTTGCGAAGCGCGGCCTGGCTGGTGTCAAACTGGATTCGGTCGGGCTCGAACTTGACCGCCCATTTGTCGGGATCGCTGAGCGTCAGGCCGTGCTCCTCGATCTCGCGCTTGATCTTCTCGCGGCCGAGAAAGGCGATGTCGAGCCCGGCGGCGAGCCAGGCGCCGCCGATATAGCAGCCGATCGAGCCGGCGCCCAGGACGGTGATTTTGGGATTGTCCGGAACGGCCAAGGCTCAGCCCCTCCCGCGATAGGGAGCGACGCCCTGGTCGGGGAGCCAGAGGTCCGCGGGCGGCGCTCCGGTCTGCCAGAAGACGTCGATCGGGATGCCGCCGCGCGGATACCAATAGCCGCCGATGCGCAGCCAGCGCGGCTTCATCTCTTCGGCGAGCCGCTGGCCGATGCCCACCGTCACGTCCTCATGGAATCCCGCATGGTTCCGAAACGCCCCGAGAAAGAGCTTCAGCGACTTGGATTCGACGATCGTCGCCTCCGGCGCATAATCGATGACGAGATGAGCGAAATCGGGCTGGCCGGTGACCGGGCAGAGGGTGGTGAATTCGGGCGCGGCAAAGCGGATGAGGTAGAGCGCATCGGGCCGCGGATTGGGCACGTAATCGAGCACCGCCTCTTCCGGGGAAGCGGGCAGCGCGCTGGAGCGGCCGAGATGCGTGGTTTCCATGGCCCGCTCTCTAGCGACTCGTCCCGCTTGGCGCTAGGAGGCGGCGCTATGCGTATCCTCCCTTTGCTCGCCGTCCTTTCCCTCACTGCCTGCGTCACTGCGCGCGGGCCGGCGCCGGTCGCCGAGCGCGCTGCTTCCTGGTGGAGCGATGTCGAGACGCTCGCCGCCGACGGCATGGAGGGCCGCGCCGCCGGCAGCGAGGGCCATCGCCGCGCCTCCGATCTCGTCGCCGGCCGCTTCGCCGCTCTCGGCCTCGAACCGGCGGGCGATTCGGGCACTTATTTCCAGAACGTGCGGTTCGAGGAACGGCGGATCCTGCCGGAACGGACGGAGGCGGCTTTGGTCGCCGGCGCTTCGTCCGCGCCTTTGCGCCTGCCCGACGATTTGGTTCTCAGGGTCGCGGGCACGCCGCCGCCGGAGAGCGTCGACGCGCCGCTGGTTTTCATCGGCTACGGCATGCACCTGCCGGAGGCGGGGCATGACGATTTTGCCGGGGTCGATTTCACCGGGAAGATCGCGGTCGTGATTGGCGGCGGGCCGGCTTCCTTGTCGGGCGCGCTCAAATCGCATGCTCGCGCCGAGCGTGGCCGGCTGCTCGCCCAGCGCGGCGCTTTGGGCCTGATCGCCCTCGGCACGCCGGCGCAGCTCGAACAGCCCTGGGCCAATGTCGCCCGCGCGTCGGCCCAGCCCGGAATGTATCCGGCCGACCCGGCCATGCGCACGATCGCCACGCCATTCCTGACCGCGAGTATGAATCCGGCGGCGGCGGAACGCCTGTTCGCGGGCTCCGGGCACAGCTTCGCCGAGGTCGCCGCGCTGGCCGACGCCTCGCGGCCCGTGCCCGGCTTCGCGCTGGCGCCGCGGCTGCGGGCGCGGATCGCGACCGAGGCCAGGCAGGTGACGAGCCGCAACGTGGTCGCGCGGCTGCCCGGGCGGGATTCGCGGCTCAGGGCCGAGCATGTCGTGCTGACCGCGCATCTCGACGGGCTCGGCATCGGCGCCCCGGTCGCGGGCGACACGGTCTATAACGGCGCGCTCGACAATGCGGCGGGCGTCTCCGCGCTGATCGACATCGCCGCCCAATATCGCCGCCAGCGCGTCCGGCCGCGCCGCTCGATCCTGTTCGTCGCGCTGACCGGCGAGGAGAAGGGGCTGCTCGGCTCGCGCTGGTTCGCGCGGTCGCCGAGCGTGCCGCGCGCCTCGATCGTCGCCAATCTCAACTACGACATGGCGCTGCCGCTCTTTCCGCTGACCAGCATCACCATATTGGGGCTGGAGGAAAGCAGCATCGGCGCCGAGGCGCGGGCGGTGAGCGCCGCCACGGGCCTGCCGCTGGCGCCGGATCCCTTCCCGGACCGCAACTCCTTCGTCCGCTCGGACCAATATTCGTTCATCGAGGAAGGGATACCGGCGGTCGCCTTCAAGTTCGGCTTCGCTCCCGGCACGCCCGAAGCGGATACCGAGCGCGCCTGGCGCCGCGACCGCTATCACAGCCCTAGCGACGACGCCGCGCAGACCGTGTTCCGCGAGGACGAGATCCGCCTGCACGATTTCATCGCCGCGCTGGCGCTCGGGATCGCCGACGCCGACGCGCGGCCGCGCTGGAACGACGACAGCTTCTTCCGCCGCTTCGCGCGGGATTGAGGAGACGACGATGCGGGCTTCCGCCTTGATCCTGCTGCCTTTGCTCGCGGCGGGCGCGGCCGTGGCCCAGCCCAATGCCGCGCCGCCTCTACTGCCGCCGGCGCAGGGCGAGGCGATCGCGGCGGAGGTCTCTAGCGCGCGGGCGCTGGGCACGGTGCGCGTCCTTTCCAACAATCATCGGATGCGCGGCTCGGAGGGCTATCGCGCCGCCGCCGAGGCGATCCGCGACCGGCTTGCAGGGTTCGGCCTCGAAGGGGTGGAAATCATCTCGCTCCCCGCCGATGGGACGATCTTCTACGGCACCCAGCGCTCGCGGCCGGGCTGGAACGCGCGCTCGGCCGAATTGTGGGAAGGCCCGCAGCGGATCGCGTCCTGGGCCGAGCAGCCGATCAGCCTCGCGCAGGACAGCGTGTCGGGGCGGGCCGAGGCCGAGCTGGTCGATATCGGCGCCGGGACGAGCGAGGCCGATTATCAGGGCAAGGAGGTGCGCGGCCGCCTCGTCCTCACCTCCTCGCAGCCGGGCGCGGTCCAGTCTCTCGCGGTCGGCCGCTTCGGCGCGGCGGGCATAATCTCCTGGGCGCAGAACCAGCGCACCGCCTGGTATGGCGACGATGAGACCTTGGTCCGCTGGGGGCATCTGGAGACCTTCTCCGACCATCCCACCTTTGCCTTCATGGTCTCGCCGGCGCGCGCGCGCGGCTGGCAGGAGCGGCTCAGGCGCGGCGAGGCGGTGCGGCTTCGCGCCGAGGTCGATGCCGGCCGCACCCCAAGCGCCTATCTGATCCCGACCGCGATCATCCCCGGACGGCGGCGCGACCAGGAGATCGTCTTCTCCTGCCATCTCGACCATCCCAATCCGGGCGCCAACGACAATGCGTCGGGCTGCGCGGGGGAGCTGGAGGTCGCGCGGACGCTGAGCCACCTGATCCGCAGCGGAGCGCTGCCGCGGCCGGAGCGGACGATCCGCTTCCTCTGGCCGGCCGAGATCGAGGCGACGATCGCCCTGCTCAACGCGCGGCCCGAATATGCGCGGCGCACGCTCGCCACCGTCCATCTCGACATGATCGGCGGCAATAGCGAGATCACCAAATCGGTGCTGCGCGTGCGCGGCTCGCCGCCCAGCCTGCCGAGCTTCGTCTCCGACGTCGGCTTCGCCTTCGCGCATTGGGTCAACGACCAGTCGCTGGCCTTCGCCGACACCGGCGCCGCCGCGCAGCCGCTGATCGAGCCGGACGGCGACCGGCGCGCGCTCCAGGCGGTGATCGGCGGCTTCGAGCAGGGCAGCGACCATGAGGTGTGGTCGGAAGGAAGCTGGCGGATCCCGATCATCTACATCGCCGACTGGCCCGACCGCTACATCCACACCCAGCGCGACCTGCCCGGCAATCTCGATCCGACCAAGCTGCGCCGCGCGATCTTCATCGCCGCGGCCTCGGGCTATTTTCTTGCCAGGGGCACGGTCAACGAGAGCGCGCTGCCTTACCTTCATGCCGGCACTCTGGAACGGGGCGCGACGGCTTCTCGCCGGGCGGCGGCGCTCCGCGCCGCAGGCGCCGGTGACGAGACGATTGGCGCGCTTTGGCGCCACTTTCGCGATTCCGAACATGCCGTCTTCGAATCCTTTGCCCGTTTCGGCGAGGTTCCGAGGCGAGAAGATCTCGTTGAGCCCGCCATCCTCCTCAACCCCGCCCGCGTGGCCCCGTCCGGCCCGGTCTACCGCCGCATCCGCAACGAAGGGCCGATGAACGGCTTCGGCTATAGCTGGTTCGACGACCGGCTCGCCCGCGCCGGGCTGGCCCGGCCGCGGCTGCTGGCGCGCGAGCCGGACGGGGAGACGGCGAGCTTCGGCTATGAGGCGCTGAACCTGGTCGACGGGCACCGCAGCGTCGGCGAGATCAGGGACGCGCTCGCCGCCACGATCGGCGCGGCGCCGGTCGAGGAAGTGGCGGAATATCTGGATGTGCTGGCAAGGCTCGGCGTGCTGGAAAGGGTGAGCGGCTGATGGATCTCGGCATCGAAGGCAGGAGCGCGATCGTCTGCGCGTCGAGCAAGGGGCTCGGGCGGGCCTGCGCGACCGAATTGGCGCGGGCCGGGGCGCGGGTGGCAATCAACGGGCGCGGTGCGGAATTGCTCGAGAAGGTGCGCGGCGAGATCGCGGCCGAAACCGGCGCGGAGGTGGTCGCGATCGTTGGCGACATGTCGACGGTCGAAGGCCGCGCTGCGCTGCTCGCCGCGTTCGATCAGGTCGACATCCTCGTCAACAACAATGGCGGGCCGCCGCCGCGCGATTTCCGCGCCGTCGATCATGACGCGATGATCGCCGGGCTGGAGGCGAACATGATCGCGCCGATCGCGCTCATCCAAGCGGTGATCGACGGGATGGTCGAGCGGCGCTTCGGGCGGATCGTCAACATCACCTCGGGCTCGGTGAAGATGCCGATCGCCGGGCTCGATTTGTCGAGCGGGGCGCGGGCGGGGCTGACCGGCTTTCTCGCCGGCGTCGCGCGGCAGGTGATCCACGCCAACGTCACCATCAACAATTTGCTGCCGGGCGCCTTCGATACCGACCGCATCGCCTCCTTCGTCGCCGCGCAGGCGGAGCGGACCGGGCGCGACCCGGGCGAGATCCGCGCCGAGCGCGAGCGCGGCATCCCGGCGAAGCGGCTCGGCGACCCCGCCGAGTTCGGGGCCGCCTGCGCCTTCCTCTGCTCCGCCCAAGCGGGCTACATCACCGGGCAGAGCCTGCTGATCGACGGCGGGTCATTTCCGGGGATTCTGTGATCCTTCACCTTCGCGCGGGGGCGGGGTAGGAGTGTTCCCCGGCGAAGGAGGCTCGATGGACTCGCTCGTGACCACGGACTGGCTGGAGGCCGAGCTTGGCGCGGCGGACCTCAGGGTGATCGACGCCACCGCCTTCCTGCCGGGCACGGGGCGCGACGCGCGGGCGGAACATGAGGCCGCCCACATCCCCGGCGCCGTCTTTTTCGACATCGAGGAGATTTCCGACCGCGACAGCCCGCTGCCGCACATGCTGCCGGCGCCGCACAAGTTCGCCAGCCGGATGCAGTCGCTCGGGCTCGGCGACGGCAATCGCTTCGTCGTCTACGACAACAGCCCGCTGCACAGCGCGGCGCGGGCCTGGTGGATGCTCCGGATCTTCGGCGCGCATCATGCCGCCCTGCTCGACGGCGGGCTGGAGAAATGGACCGCCGAGGGCCGGCCGCTGGAGAGCGGGGCGCAGCCGCGCCGGCACGGCCATTTCACGCCCTCGTTCGACGCCGATGCGGTCGTCGACAAGGCGCAAATCCTCGGCCTGGCCGGCCACGACATCGTCGACGCCCGGCCGGCGGGGCGCTTCGCCGGCGAGGCGCCGGACCCGCGCCCGGGCGTCGCCTCCGGCCATATTCCGGGCTCGCTGAGCGCGCCGCAGAGCGGCTTCTTCAACGCCGACAATAGCTGGAAACGGGGCGAGGACCTGCGCGCGGTGTTCGACGCTGCGGGGGTCGATCTCTCGCGGCCGATGGTGACGACCTGCGGCTCCGGGGTGACGGCGGCGGTGATCCTGTTCGGCGCGCATCTGCTCGGCAAGGAGGATGTGAGGCTCTACGACGGCAGCTGGTCCGAATGGGGCGCCGATCCCGCGACGCCCAAGGCGATCGGCGCCGCCGCATGAGCAGGAAGCGCAAGCCCGAAACTTTGCTGGTCGAGGCCGGCCGGCGCAAGGAATGGACGCAGGGGATCGTCAATCCGGCGGTCTGGCGGGCGTCCACGATCCTGTTCGACAGCGTCGCCGAGATGAAGGCGTCCAATCCGCCGCAGGACGGCGTGCTCCATTACGGCCGCAACGGCACGCCGACGACCTGGGCCTTGTGCGAGGCGCTGACCGAGCTCGAGCCCGGCGCGGCGCTGACCCGGCTCTACCCTTCGGGATCGGCGGCGGCGGCGGGGGCCTTGCTGTCGGTGCTGGCGGCGGGCGACGAATTGCTGATGGTGGACAGCGCCTACGGGCCGACCCGGGCGCTGTGCGACACGATGCTCAAGCGGTTCGGGGTGACGACGCGTTATTACGATCCGTTGGTGGGGCGCGGCATCGAGGCCTTGATCGGCGAGCGGACGCGCGCCTTGTTCATGGAGAGCCCCGGGACGCACACGTTCGAGGTCCAGGACGTGCCCGGCATGTGCGAGGTGGCGAAGGCGAGGGGCCTCGTCACCCTGCTCGACAATACCTGGGCGACGCCGCTCTTCTTCCCCGCCATCGCCGCCGGAATCGATCTCTCGATCCTCGCCTGCACCAAATATATCGGCGGCCATGCCGATCTCATGCTCGGCTCGGTCACCGTGACGCAGGCTTATGCCGAGCGGCTGGAGCGGACCCGGCGCGTGCTCGGCCAGAGCGCCGGGCCGGACGATGCCTGGCTGGCGCTCAGGGGGTTGAGGACCCTCGGCGTCCGGCTCGCGCGGCACCAGGAAAGCGCGCTCAGGATCGCGCATTGGCTGCAGGCGCAGCCGCAGGTCGCCCGCGTGCTCCATCCCGCCTTGCCCGATTGCCCGGGCCACGAATATTGGGCGCGCGACTTCAAGGGCGCGACCGGCCTCTTCTCCTTCGTCCTGAACGGCGGCGACGACGCGGCACGGACCCGGCTGATCGAGGGGCTGGCGCTGTTCGGCCTCGGCTATAGCTGGGGCGGCTTCGAAAGCCTGGCGCTGCCCGCCGATCCGGTGCGCACCGCGTCCCGCCTCGATCTGGAGGGGCCGCTCGTCCGGCTCCATATCGGCCTCGAGGATTCGGACGAGCTGATCGCCGATCTCGAAGCGGGGCTGGCCGGCTACGGAGACGGCATTTGAGGGGCCTCGCCGCCGGCCTTGGCCTGCCGATCCCGGACTCGCCGGATTACCCCGCCGCCGCCGTCGCGCTCGGCATCGTCGCCGGCCTCGTCCTCCTCGCCTGGCTGGCCGGCCGCTTCATCGGCCCGATGCTCGCCGGCTTCTGGGACCATAAGCCGGGCGCGCGCGGCGAGGAGCTGCAGAAGCGGGCCTGCTCGATGGTCCGCAATGCCGTGATCGCGCTCGGCGCGGCGGTCGCACTCAGGGTGCAGGCCTGGCCCGCGCTTGCGATCTGGATGCTCGGCATCGTCGGCGCCGGCGCCACGGCGATGCTGGTCCGGAGCATCGTGCGCGGCCTCGGCCTTTCGCGCTGGATCGCCTGGCTGCTCGCCGCAATCACCTTCGCCGCCCTGCTCGCCGAAGCCGTCGGCGGCCTGGCGCCGCTCGGCGCGGCGCTCGATCGGACCGGCTTCTCGCTTGGCAGTCGGCGGATCACCCTGCTGGCCCTGGTCCAGGTCGTCATCGGCCTGCTGCTGCTCTACGCGGTGGTGCGGCTCGCGATAAGGCTGACCGGCCAGGCGGTCCGGCGCAGCCGCGGCCTCGATCCGACCCAGCAGGTGCTCGCCCAGAAGCTCGCCGCGATCGTCATCGTCGTCATCGCCTTCTTCGTCGGCATCGATCTTGCCGGCATCGACCTGACGGCGCTGGCGGTGTTTTCAGGCGCGCTCGGGCTCGCCGTCGGCTTCGGGCTGCAGAAGACGGTCGGCAATTTGTTCGCCGGAATCATCCTGCTGATGGACCGCTCGATCAAGCCGGGCGACGTCATCTCGGTCGGCGAGAGCTTCGGCTCGGTCAACAAGATCGGCGTCCGCGCCGTCTCGATCGTCACCCGCGACGGCAAGGAATTCCTGATCCCCAACGAGCTCCTCATGACCCAGGAGGTGATCAACTGGTCCTATTCGACCAAGGACGTCCGGATCACGGTCCCGATCAGCGTCGGCTACGATTGCGACGTCAAGCTGGCGCACAAGCTGATGCTCGAGGCGGCCAACGCCTCGCCGCGGGTGCTCGCCGCGCCCAAGCCGGCGGTGTGGATGACCGCCTTCGCGGAGAGCGCGATCGACCATGAGATCAGGGTCTGGATCAGCGATCCGGAGGCGGGCCTCGGCAGCGTCCGCTCCGAGATCTTGAACCGGGTGCTCGAGCTGTTCCGCGCCAACGACATCGCCATCCCCTATCCGCAGCGCGACGTCAGGGTGAAGGAGTGGCCCGCTAACGCAGAAGCGCCGCCATCTCGCTGAGCGCCGAGCCGAGACGGTGGGCGAGGCGGGCGGCGGCGGCGCGGGGCGGATCGGCTTCGCCGGCGGCGAGCAGGGCTTCGACGCCCGCCGCCGCCCACAGAGCGGTCTCCTGGGCGAGCGCCTCGAAGCGGCGCTGAACGACGGGGAGCGCGACGTCATAGGCGCTGGAGATGCGCGCGGCCTCGTCGAGCCCGTGATCGTTCGGCGCCTGCGCGCCCGCGATCCGCTCGACCAGCCGCAGCGCCTCGCGCAGCTGCGCGACCTGGCGGCCGGGATCGGGTCCGGCACAAGCGGGAGAAGGCGGCGCCTGATGAGTCATCGCGCCGGATGCTAGGACGGCGAGGCTAAGGAAGCGCTAACACAGGCTTCAACTAGGAGTCATCCCGGCCTTCGCCGGGATGACTCGGTCTTGGTCAGTTCGGAACCGAGACCGAGGCTTCCTGGCCGTCGCCGGCGGGCAGCTGGAGCATGGTCTGGACGAGCGTGCCGCGGCTGACGACGATGGTCTGCGGATCGCCGGCGACCGAGCGGGCGCCAAGCGCCGAGCGCTCGGCATGGGCGACCTGGAGCAGGCTGTTCTCGACCGCGCTGCGCGGCTGCGGGCCGCCGAACAGGGCCTGGAGCGCCTGCGCGCGCGGATCGGTCGTGCCCTGATCGGCCTCGCCCGGCCGGGGCGGGGTCATCGCGAAATCGGGCGGCACCACCAGAGGCGCGTTGCGCGCGACCGCGAATTCGTCGGGGCCGCGGCCGCGGCCGAACGGGCCGCTCGCGCATCCGGCGAGGATCATTACGGCCGAGGCGGCCAGGGCGAATGGAGCGATACGCATGGTCAACTTTCCTTCTTCGGCGCCTTGCCATCGCGCATCAGGAGCGCGCGCACAAGCAAAAGCAGCACGCCGATGGTAATCGCCGCGTCGCCGACGTTGAAGACCAAAAACGGCCGCCACTCGCCGAAATGGAGATCGGCATAATCGACCACATAGCCAAGCCGCACCCGATCGAGGATGTTGCCGAGCGCGCCGCCAAGCACCATCGCCAGAGCGATCGAATCGGTGCGCTTGCGCTCCTTCCAAAGCCAGAGCGCGACGAAGATGGCGATCGCCGCGGTCAGGGCGACGAGCAGCCAGCGGCCCCAGGCATTTTCGGCGGAGAGCAGGCCGAGCGAGACGCCGTTATTCTCGACCCAGCGAAAATCGAAGAAGGAGAAGATGTGGATCGTCCATTCCGGCTGGCCCCTGAGGTTCAGCGGATAGGTGACCACCCATTTCACCGCCTGGTCGAACACCAGGATCAGGAAGGCGAGCACCAAGGCGCGCGAACGGTTGCGCTTCAGCATCAGGTCATGGGCCGGCGGGAGCGGCGCGGGCCGCGCCCGGACTTGCTCGACGTCACCCATTCACCACCCCCTCGCAGCGCGCGCACAGGCCGCCGTCTTCCTCGACTTCCGGCAGCAGCCGCCAGCAGCGGCCGCATTTCAAAAAATCCGACCTCGTCACTTCGATCCCCTCGCCCTCGCCCGACACGACTTCGGACACGATGCAGATTTCGGCAAGGTCCGAAAGCGCCTCCCGGGTCAGCCCCAGTTCCAGATCGGGATAGGCGACCTTCGCCTCGAGGCTGGAGCCGATCACCTTGTCGCGGCGCAGCGGCTCGATGCTCTCGGTGACCCGCTCGCGGGTGGCGCGGATCAGCGCCCATTTGGCGGCGAGCGCCTCGTCGCGCCAGCCGGCGTCGATCTCGGGCCATTCGAGCAGGTGGACCGAGCCCGCGTCCGGATAGCGCGTTCCCCAAACCTCCTCCGTGGTGAAGCAGAGCACTGGCGACAGCCAGCGGACCAGCGCCTGGAAGGTGATGTCGAGCACGGTCCGGTAGGCGCGGCGCTTGAGCGCAGCCGGCGCGTCGCAATAGAGGCTGTCCTTGCGGATGTCGAAGAAGAAGGCCGAAAGGTCGTCATTGGCGAAGGCCGTCAGGAGCCGCGTGTAGCGATTGAAATCGAAGCCTTCCGCCGCCTCCCGCAATTCGGCGTCGATGGCGGCGAGGCGGTGCAGCACCCAGCGCTCGAGCTCGGGCATCTCGGCCGGCCGCACGATCTCGTCGGCGGAAAAGCCGTCGAGCGCGCCAAGCAGGTAGCGGAAGGTGTTCCTGAGCTTGCGATAGGCATCCGAGGTCCCGGCCAGGATCTCCTTGCCGATCCGGACATCCTCGAAATAATCGGTGGTGGCGACCCAGAGCCGCAATATGTCGGCGCCGCTGTCGCGGATGATTGCGAGCGGATCGACGGTGTTGCCGATGCTCTTCGACATCTTGCGCCCGTCCTGGTCGAGCGCGAAGCCGTGGGTGAGCACCGCCTCGAACGGGGCGCGGCCGCGGGTGGCGCTGCTTTCGAGCAAGGAGGATTGGAACCAGCCGCGATGCTGGTCCGACCCTTCGCAATAGAGATTGGCGCGGACGTCCTGCCCGTAGCGCGCCTCGACCACAAAGGCGTGGGTGGAGCCCGAATCGAACCAGACGTCGAGGATGTCGGTGACCGGCTCATAATCGTCGAGGCTGTAGCCATTGCCGAGCAAGGCCTGATGGTCCGCCCCGAACCAAGCGTCGGCGCCGCCTTCGTGGAAGGCGTGGAGGATCCGGCTGTTGACCACCGGGTCCTTCAGATAGTCGCCGGTCTTCCGGTTGAGGTAGAGCGCGATCGGCACGCCCCAGGCACGCTGGCGGCTGAGCACCCAATCGGGCCGTCCCTCCACCATCGAGCGCATCCGGTTCTTCGATTTCTCCGGCACCCAGCGCGTGTCGTCGATCGCCTTGAGCGCGGTCTCGCGCAGGCTCGGCGCGCCGCGGTCCATGGGGATGAACCATTGCGGCGTGCAGCGGTAGATGACCTTGGCCTTGGAGCGCCAGCTGTGCGGATAGCTATGCTTGAAATCGGCGCTGGCCGAGAGCAGGCCGCCGGCCTCGCGCAGGTCCGAGCAGATCGGCCCGTCGGGCGCGTTGAACTTGTTGTTGATCACCGAGCCCTGGCCGCCGAGCCAGAGCCAGTCCTCGCGATATTTGCCGTCAGCGGTGACGGCGAAGACGGGCTCGATGCCCGCCGCCTTGCAGACCAGGAAATCCTCCTCGCCATGGTCCGGCGCCATATGGACGAGCCCGGTGCCGGCGTCGGTGGTGACATGATCGGCGGGCAGGAACGGCCGCGGCTCGGCGAAGAAGCCGCCGAGACGGTGCATCGGATGCCGGGCGACGGTGCCGGCGAGCCGCTCCCCCCTGTAGACGCCGTCATACTCGACCGAGCAGCCATCCGAATTGGGTCCGGATGCAATCGGCGGCAGACCCACCCGCTTCGCGAAGGAGTCGTAGAGGTCCGTTGCGACGAGGAGGCCGGTGTGGCCGCTCGGATGGCCGACGATGTTCAGATGGATATATTCCACGTCGGGACCGTAGGCGACCGCGCGGTTGGTCGGGATCGTCCAGGGCGTGGTGGTCCAGGCTACCGCATAAGCGCCGACCAGCTCCGGGATCGGGCTCTCCATGATCTCGAACGCCACGTCGATCTGGGTCGAGACGATGTCCTCATATTCGATCTCGGCTTCGGCGAGCGCGGTCTTTTCGACCGGGGACCACATCACCGGCTTGGCGCCGCGATAGATCCGGCCGGCCTCGGCGAGCTTCAGGAACTCCTCGCAGATCTTCGCCTCGGAGGTGAAATCCATCGTCCGGTAGGGATTGTCCCAGTCGCCGGTGATGCCGAGCCGGATGAACTGCGCGCGCTGCACCTGGATCCAATGCTCGGCATAAGCGCGGCATTCGGCGCGGAACTCGCGCGATGGCACTTGGTCCTTGTCGAGCTTCTTCTTGCGATACTGCTCCTCGATCTTCCATTCGATCGGCAGGCCGTGGCAGTCCCAGCCGGGGATGAACGGCGCGTCCTTGCCCATCAGCGACTGCGAGCGGAGGATGAAGTCCTTGATCGACTTCATCATTGCGTGGCCGATATGGATGTCGCCGTTCGCATAAGGCGGGCCATCGTGGAGGATGAAGCGCTCGCGCCCGGCGCGGGCGGCGCGGATCTGCTGGTAGAGCCCCTCCTCCGCCCAGCGGGCGAGGATCGCCGGCTCCTTGCTCGCAAGGCCGGCCTTCATCGGGAAGTCCGTCTTCGGCAGGAAGACGGTCGCTCTGTAATCGGGTTTTTCGGACATTGGCGGGGGGCTTAGCGGGGAAGGGCGGGATTGCAAACCTCTGGCGTCACCCTGGCCAGGGAATCAGCGCACCAGCGCCCTGCCGACGTTGCGCATGTCCTCGATCAGCAGGAGGCCGGTATAATCGTGAGGGACCTCGCCCAATTGCTCGGGCTCGGTGAGGCCGGTGAGCGGGCCGTCCTCGGCCATATCGCCGGTGACCAGCATGCGCGCGCCGGCGCCGGTCATCCGGGCGTGGAAGCGGTAGGGCCAGCCCCACAGGGTCCAGCCGCCGTGGCGCGACAGGATCAGGGTCGTGCCCTGGCAATTTCCCGGCACCCGGCCGAACCAGCCCCAGAGGCGATAGCCCGAAAGGCAGGCCTCGCTCGCCGCCGGATCGAGCGTCCAGCCGGCCTGGGTCAGCTGGCGCAGCCGATCGAGAGCGGCGGGCGGCCCGGCGAAGCCGTGATCGGCGCCGATCGCCACGCCGGCGCGAGCGAAGGCGGCGACGATGGCGTCGGCGGCGCGGGCGTCGGCGAGGTCGAAGATCAGGATCTTGCCGGGAAAATTCCGGATCACGTCCTCGGCGACCGGCATTGCGCCGAGGCCCAGGCCGCGCGTCGGGAAGGTCCGGCCGCCGTCGCCGCTATAGCGATAGCCGATGTCGAGCGAGCGCAGGTAGAAGCGGTCCTGCCGGGCAAGCGCGCCCGTGCCGTCGGTGCGGCAGTCGAGCGTGCGGTCGCGGAAGATCATGGCGTAGCCGTCGGCGCTGGCCTGGACGTCGAGCATCAGGCCGCCGGCGCCGTTGCCGATCGCCGTGCGCATCGATCCGAGCGAATTTTCGATCTGCATGCTCTGCCGGCCCGCGGCGACATGGCCGGAATCGCAGCTGCCGGCGGCCGCGGCCGCGTCTGTCGGCTGGATGGAGCCGCGATGCGCGATCAGCACCAGCCGGCCCTCGGGCTTGCCCGCGAGCCAGGAGGCGTTGAGGATGGTGAGAATGACGCAGACGAGCGCCAGCCCGATGAGAATTTTCTTTGACCTGGTCATGCCCCCGCCGTCAGGTGATTCGTGTAAGCGTCTGTTTCCCTGAAGTTTTCCCAGCGCGTCGTCCAGATGGGAATTTCCTCGCCGGTCGGCACCATCCAGCGGCCGGTCTCCCTGGCGCCAAGCCTCCTGGCGACCCGGGCGCTGGCGCTGTTGGCCGGATCGATCAGGTGGATGACATGGTCGCGGCCGAGCTCTTCGTGCGCCCAGACGATCGCCGCCGCCGCGCCCTCGACCGCATAGCCCTTGCCCTGGTGGCCGGGGAAGATCGACCAGCCGATCTCGAAATCCGGCCAGCCCTCCGGCGCCCAGGGGCCGAGCCGGCCGATTGCGAGCCCGGTCGCGCGCTCCTCCGCGATCCACTGGCCGAAGCCCATCGCCGCCCAGCTGCCGGCGACGAGCGAGACCAGCCGCCAGGCCTCGACCCGGTCGAGGCCGCGCTTCTCGCGGGTGATGAAGCGGGAGAAATGGTCGTCGGCGAAGGCGGCCATCAGCGGCTCGGTGTCGCTCGGCCGCTGCGCGCGCAGGATCAGGCGCCTTGTGTGGAGCGTCGGGATTCGGGTCATCGGGCGAGCGCCTCGCGGGCGCTGTCGCAATCGCGGGCGATCTGCGCCTTGAGCGCGTCGAGATCCTCGAAGGCCGCCTCGTCGCGCAGGAAGGCAATCAGCGCGACCTTCAGGGTCTGGCCGTAGAGATCGCCGTCGAAATCGAAGAAATAGGGCTCGAGCAATTCCCTGGGCGGATCGAACATCGGCCGGGTGCCGAGATTGGCGACGCCGTCGAGCACCTGCCCGTTGGGCAGCGTCCCGCGCACCGCATAGACGCCGAAGCGCGGGCGCTGATAGGGGCCGAGCGGCATGTTCGCGGTCGGATAGCCGAGCTCCCGGCCCCTCTTGTCGCCATGCTCGACCTCGCTTTCGATCGAGAACGGCCGGGTCAGCAGGCGGGCGGCGGTGGCGCAATCGCCCGCCTCGAGCGCCTCGCGGATGCGGCTCGAGGAGACCGGCTCGCCATCCTCGTCGACCGGCGCCACCGCGTCGACCGACAGCCGGTTCGCCTGGCCGAGCAATTTCAGCACCTCGACATCGCCGCCGCGGCCGCGGCCGAAGGTGAAATCCTCGCCGGTGACGACGCCCGCCGCGCCGGCGCGGCTGACCAGGTAATCGGTGACGAAATCGGGCGCGGTGACCGAAGCGAGCTCGGGCCCGAAATGATAGACCAGCATCGCATCGGCGCCGGCCTCGGCGAACAGGCGCTCGCGCTGGTCGAGGCTGGTCAGGCGGAAGGGCGGCAGGTCCGGCTTGAAGAAGCGGACCGGATGCGGATCGAAGGTCGCGACCAGGGCCGGCCGCCCCTCGGCGCGGGCGCGCGACACGGCGCGGCCCACCACCGCCTGGTGGCCCCGATGGAATCCGTCGAAATTGCCAAGCGCGACGATGCCGCCGCGCAAAGGCTCGGGCACCGCCGCACCCCCGTCCAGGCGCTGCATGGCAAGGCGTATAGGCAGGGCGGGCAGGGCGATCAACGCGCGGCGACTCTCGCTTTTACCCCCGGACGGGCTAGGCTGGGACGAAGGGAGAGGGGCAATGGACATCCAGATCGTGGCGGCGCCGACGACGGAGCCCGCCTTCATCGGCCGCCCAGCCAAGGCGGCGGACCCCGCGCCGGTGCGGATTGCGAGCGTCGACGAATATGCCGCTTTGTTCGGCCGAAGCGCGCCGGGGGCGGCGTACGGGCTGTGGGACGCGGTCTGCCTGCTCTTCGAGAACGGCGGCGAAAACCTCTGGGTGGCGCCGGTCGAAAGCGACGATCTCCCCGGCTATCTCGAGGCGCTGGGGCGGATCGAGGGGCTGGGCGAGGTGGTGACCCTGCTGGTCGCGCCCGACGCGCTGTTTCTCCCGCGCGACGATTATTACGCGCTCGCCCGGGCGATGATCGCCCAGGCCGCCCGGCTTGGAGACCGCTTCGCGATCGTCGACGTCCATGGCGGCGGCGATCCGGCGAGCTGGACCGGTCCGGCCGCGCTGGCGCTGGTCGCGGATTTCCGCGCCGGCATCCCGCCGCTCGCCCACGACGGGGCGAGCTACGGCGCCGCTTACTTCCCCTGGCTGGTGCCCGCGTGGGAGGGGCCGGGCGCGGTCCCGCCCGCGGCGGCTCTCGCCGGCATCTATGCGACGACGGACCTGAACGAGGGCGTCTGGGACCCGCCGGCCAATCTCCCGCTGATCGGAATCACGGACGTGACCGTCTGGCTCGACGACGGCGCGCATCAGGCGTTGGCCGTCTCGGCCGCCGACGGCCTTTCGGTCAACGCGATCCGTGCCTTCCCCGGACAAAGCGTGCTGGTCTGGGGCGCGCGCACGCTCGAGGGCAACAGCCAGGATTATCGCTACGTCCACGTCCGGCGGACGCTCATCTTCATCGCGCAATCGGTGAAGGAGGGGCTCGCCCTCTTCGCGCTGCGGCCCAACAGCGCGCCGGCCTGGGCGGAGGCCAAGGCGATGGTGGAGGATTTCCTCACCGGTCTGTGGAAGCAGGGCGCGCTGGCGGGGGCGAGCCCGACGATGCCTTCGCCGTGCGCTGCGGGCTCGGCGAGACGATGACGGCGGACGATCAGCTGAGCGGGGTGATGACCGTGAGCATCCTGGTCGCCATCACCCATCCCGCCGAGTTCATCGCCATCACCGTTCAGCAGCAATTGCAGCCGCCGGACTGAAGGGTCAGCGGTGCGTCAGGGTGACGAAGCTGAAGGCCGGGAGGCCGTCCGCGGCGGGATGGTCCTCGCGCGCGATCTCGGTCCAGGCCGCATTGTCGAAGGGCGGCAGGAATGTGTCGCCCTCGGCGTCGAGGTGGACCTCGGTCAGCTCGATCCGGTCGGCGTCGGGAAGGAACATCGCGAAGATGGCGGTGCCGCCGACGATCGCGATCTCGGCCACGTCGCCGGCCAGCGCGAGCGCCGCCGCCCTGTCGTGGGCGACCTCCGCGCCGTCCGCCGACCAATCCGCCGAACGCGTCAGCACGATATGGCGCCGTCGGTCCAGAAGCTTCGGAAGACTCTCGAACGTTTTGCGCCCCATGATCATCGGCTTGTCCAGGGTCACCGCGCGAAAGTGATGCATGTCGCTGCGGAGGCGCCAGGGCAGCTTGCCGTCCCTGCCGATCACGCCATTGTCCGCGCGCGCCACGACCAAGGTAACGATAGTCAAACCGCCACCTCCGCCTTGATGTGCGGGTGCGGGTCGTAGCCCGAAATCTCGAAATCCTCGAAGCGATAATCGTCGATGCTGGCGGGGCGGCGCAGAAGAGTGAGCTTCGGCAGCGGCCTCGGCTCGCGGCTCAATTGCTCGCGGGCCTGGTCGAGATGGTTGGAATAAAGGTGGCAATCGCCCCCGACCCAGACGAAATCGCCCGGCTCCAGCCCGCATTGCTGGGCGAGCATGTGGGTGAGGAGCGCGTAGCTGGCGATGTTGAAGGGGACGCCGAGGAAGACGTCGGCGCTGCGCTGGTACATCTGCAGGGAGAGCCGGCCATTGGCAACATAGGTCTGGAACATCAGATGGCATGGCGGCAGCGCCATCCGGCCGATGTCGCCCGGATTCCAGGCCGAGACGATCTGCCGCCGCGAGCCGGGATCGCGCTTGATCGTCTCGATCAGCCCGGCGATCTGGTCGATCTCGCGGCCGTCGCCCGCCTGCCAGCGCCGCCATTGCTTGCCGTAGACGGGGCCAAGATCGCCGCTTTCGTCCGCCCATTCGTCCCAGATGCTGACCTTGTTGTCCTTGAGCCAGCCGACATTGGTGTCGCCCCTCAGGAACCACAGCAATTCGATCAGGATCGAGCGGATGTGGAGCTTCTTGGTGGTGAGCAGTGGGAAGCCCAAAGCGAGGTCGAAGCGAAGCTGGCGGCCGAACAGCGAAAGCGTGCCGGTGCCGGTCCGGTCCTTCTGCTCGACGCCATCGTCGAGGATCTGGCGCATGAGGTCGAGATAGGGCTGCATCGGCCAAGCTATGGCGAGTCCGCGCCCTCGATTCCAATCCAAAATGGCATCCAAAATGGACATGGTTCGGCACCGGCGGCCCGCTTGCGGTGGCAAGGGGCCGGGATGGTCGTCGCCACCGCCCAAGATGCGGCCAAGCTGCTCGCGCCGCTCTTCCTCGATCTGGGAGGCGAGAAGCTCGCCTTGCTCTATCTGGATGGCGGCCGGCGGGTGATCGCCGTCGATTCGCATCCGGTGGTCGAGGGCGACGAGATCGTCCTGCCCATGGCCGAGATCTTCAGGGCGGCGCTGAACCACAAGGCGGCCGGGCTGATCGTCGCGCACAACCATCCGAGCGGCGATCCGACGCCGAGCCGGGCCGACATCGCGGCGACCCGCCGGCTCGCCGAGACCGCCGCCAATCTCGGCATCACGCTCCACGATCACCTGATCTTCGCCGGCGGGGACTGCCGCAGCTTCCGGGAGCTGGGGCTCCTCTAGCAGCCGGGCGCGCGCACCGGTCGGGTCAGGGGTTGCAGCTCGGGATGTCGGCGGGCTGGGGCCGCGGGCCGCGCGGCTCGAACTGGGCGAAATAGGATTCGCTGTCGGGCAGCCGCTCGAAGCGGGTGAGCGCGTAGCCGATGGCGTTGAACTCGCAGACGAGCAGGCGCTGCGGCGTGCCGTGCTGGCTGGTCGGCCGGTCGGCGTCGACGACGATGATCCGGCCGCTGCCCTTGAGCGCGGGCCTGAGGTTCCACAGGAATTCGGAGGGGCGGGCGATCTCGTGGTACATGTGGATCATGAAGATCCGGTCGAACGAGCCGGCGGGCAGTTGCGGGTCGTTGGGCTGGCCGAGGCGGATCGCGACATTGTCGAGCCGCTCGCGCTGGATGCGCTGGGCCAGTGCGCGGATCGTCTCCGGGACGATGTCCTCGGCGAGCACCCGGCCCTTGTCGCCGACCATCGGCGAGAGGCGCACCGTATAATAGCCGCCGCCGGCGCCGATATCGGCGACCGACATGCGCGGAGCGACCTCGGCCAGGCGGGCTACGGTCGCGAACTCGCCAACATTCTCGCGCGCATCCTCGTTCAGATAGCGCGAGGAGATCGGCGCGACCGGCCGGTGCGGCTCGGGAAAGGCCGATTGCTGGTTGTTGCCGCCGCCGCTCCCGCAGGCGGCGAGCAGCAGCGCAGCCGCGAGAGGCGCTTTAGTCCACATCTTCGACCTCGATCTTCTCGCCGGTGACTCGCTGCGACAGTGCGGCGGCCATGAAGCGGTCGAGATCCCCGTCGAGCACGTCGGAGGGCGAGGTGGAGGTGACGCCGGTGCGCAAGTCCTTCACCAGCTGATAGGGCTGGAGCACGTAGGAGC
This sequence comes from Allosphingosinicella sp., assembly GCA_035994965.1. Classification (GTDB taxonomy): domain Bacteria; phylum Pseudomonadota; class Alphaproteobacteria; order Sphingomonadales; family Sphingomonadaceae; genus Allosphingosinicella. Next base: position 25,978 of record DASYKV010000024.1, on the reverse strand, counting down.
GGATCTGGTGGCCCCAGCCGATGTCGGTCTTGCTGGCCGCGGTCGCATTGGCCTCGACCTCGCGCTTCTGAAGCTCGGCCTCGTAGAGCTTGGCCTTGAGCTGGTTCATCGCCTCGGCGCGATTCTTGTGCTGCGAGCGCTGGTTCTGGCACTGGACGACGATCCCGGTCGGCAGATGGGTGATGCGCACGGCGCTGTCGGTGGTGTTGATATGTTGGCCGCCCGCTCCCGACGCGCGGTAGGTGTCGATCCGAAGCTCGCTCTCGACGATCTCGATGTCGATATTCTCGTCGACCACCGGATAGACCCAGACGCTCGAGAAGCTGGTGTGGCGCCGCGCGTTCGAATCATAGGGGCTGATCCGGACCAGGCGGTGGACGCCGCTCTCGGTCTTGGCGTAGCCGTAGGCATTCTCGCCCTTGATCATCAGGGTCGCCGACTTGATCCCGGCCTGCTCGCCGGCATGATGGTCGATCATCTCGACCTTGTAGCCGTGGCGCTCGGCCCAGCGCGTGTACATGCGCTGGAGCATCTCGGCCCAATCCTGGCTCTCGGTGCCGCCGGCGCCGGCATTGACCTCGATATAGGTGTCGTTGGCGTCGGCCTCGCCGGCCAGCAGGGCGGCGACTTTGTCGCGCTCGGCGCGGTCGGCGAGCCCGGCCAGGGCGGCGACGGCATCGTCGACCATCGACGTGTCGCCCTCGGCCTCGGCCATCTCCATCAGCTCGGCGGTGTCGGCCAGCTCCTTCTCGATCGCCCGGGTCGCGGCGATCGCCTCGTCGAGACGGCGGCGCTCGCGCATCACGATCTGCGCCGCCTTGGGATCGTCCCACAATTTCGGGTCCTCGACCCGCGCGTCGAGCTCAGCCAGCCGCTTCAGCGCGCGGTCCCAATCGAGGAACCGGCGCAGGAGATCGAGGGCGGACCCGATCTGGTCGACATGGGCTTGCGCTTCGGCGCGCATGGAAATCTCCGGAACATTCAACCGCGTGGGCGGTGTCTCACATATGCGGCGGGCCTAATAGATGCCGCCCTCCCTTTGCAAGAAGTCGCTGTCCCTGCGGTCGCCGGCGGCGGGGCCGGGGGCGGGGGCGGCGCGGCGGGCATTGGGATCGACCGCGGCCCGCTCGATCGAGCGCCGGGGCTCGCTTTCGGGCTTGAACGCCTCCCAGATGATCGCCGCGCGCGGATCGTTGGTCGGCCAGGCGCCGTAGACTCGCTGGCCCGAGCGGCGGTCGATCCGGACCATCCGGATGTTGGTCGGCGCCCGGAAGGGGAGGACCGGCATGCCCTCGAACGCGGCCCGCGCGAACTGGCGGAAGATCGGCGCCGCGAGCGTTCCGCCCTGGGCGTAGCCGCCCATCGGCCGGGGCCGATCGAAGCCCATATAGACTCCGGCGACGATCTGCTGCGAGCCGCCGATGAACCAGACGTTGGTCGGCCCGGTGGTGGTGCCGGTCTTGCCGAACAGCGGCCGGCCGAGATCGCGCAGGATGGTGGCGGTGCCGCGCTGGACCACGCCCTCCAGCATATGGACGACCTGATAGGCGGTCATCGCATCGACCACCTGGCGGGTGCGCAAGGGCGGGCGCGGCATCGGCCGGCCGTCCCAATCGGGCGCGTTGCAGCCTTCGCAGGGGCGGGTGTCGGCGCGCCAGATGACGCGGCCGCGCCGGTCCTGGACATAGTCGATCACGGTCGGGGTCAGCGCCCGGCCCTGATTGGCGAAGGTGGCGAAGGCGTTGACCATCTTCTCGACCGTGGTGTCGCCGGCGCCAAGCGCGATGGCGAGATTGGGGTTGTATTCGCCGACGCCCATCAGCCGCGCGCGGCGGACGACGTTGGCCATGCCGATCTGGTTGGCGGCGCGCACGGTCATCAAATTGCGCGACTGTTCGAGGCCCCAGCGCATCGTCTGCGGCCCGGAATAGCCGCCCGAAAAGTTGCGGAAGCATTTGTTGTTGGCGCAGAACGGGCCGTCGACGATGATCGAGGCCGGGGTCATGCCGGCGTCCAATGCGGCGGAATAGACGATCGGCTTGAAGGTCGAGCCCGGCTGGCGAAGCGCCTGGGTGGCGCGGTTGAAGGGCGAGCCGCGCACGTCGAAGCCGCCCTGCATGGCGAGGATCCGGCCCGACGCCACCTCCTCGACGACCATCCCGCCCGAAACCTCCGGGATCGAGCGCAGGCCCCAGACGCTGCTGGCCTCGCCGCCCTCGCGCTCGACCGCGATCACGGCGCCGCGGCGCAGCGCATTATAGGCCGGGGTGGCGGTGCCGCGCTTGGGCATCGCCGCGCCGGATGGGTAGAGCGTGCCGCGCGCGCCGTCGGTGAAGCCCAAAGTGATGCTGCCCGGTTCGCGCGACAGCACCACCGCCGCCCGCCAGGCCGGATAGCCAGGGCCCAACGCGGCGGCCGCGAGCAGCGGGCGCCAGTCGCCATTGACGTCGATGGAAAGGCCCGGATCGCGCCAGCCCCGGCCGCTCTCGTAGCGCCTCAGGCCATCGCGCAACGCGGTCTCGGCCGACTGCTGCATCCGCGGATCGTAGGAGGTGCGGATCCAGAGGCCGCCGCCATAGACGCTGTTCGGCCCGCTCGCCGAATCCTCGCCGTAGCGGGCGATGAGGACCCGGCGGACCTCCTGCATGTAATAGCCGCCGACGTTGCGGACGATGTCCTGGCTTCCGCGCACCGTCGCCAGCGGCTGGCGGACCGCCTCGTCATGCTGGGCCTGGGTGATGAAATTGTTCCTGAGCATCTCGCTCAGCACGAAGTTGCGCCGCTGCAGCGCCGCTTCCGGGTAGCGGACCGGATCGTAATTGGCGGGGCTCTTTGGCAAGGTCGCGAGGAACGCGCATTCGGCGAGGCTGAGCTGGCCGACATCCTTGCTGAAATAGGCGCGCGCCGCCGCCTGCACGCCATAAGCGTTCCGCCCGAGGAAGATCTCGTTGAGGTAGAGCTCGAGAATCTGCTCCTTGGTGAGCGTCGATTCGATCCGCCGGGCGAGGAAGGCCTCGCGGATCTTGCGGCTGATCGAATATTCGTCGCCGACGAAGAAGATCTTGGCGACCTGCTGGGTGATGGTCGAGCCGCCGCGCGCCCGCTCGCCGCTGCCCCTTTTGGCGACATAGTCCCAGATCGCTCCGGCGACGCCCGGATAATCGAGGCCGCCATGGTCGAAGAAGGTGCGGTCCTCGGCGGCGAGGAAGGCGTTGATCAGCCTTGCAGGGAATTCGTTATAGCCGAGCTGGACCCGGCGCTGGCGGGCGAAGCTCTGCACCGGCTCGCCGTTGATGTCGCGCACGTAGCTGGGCAGGGCCGGCTCGTAATGGAGCAGCCGTTCGGCCGAGGGCAGATCGCGCGCGAACAGGATCCAGAGCAAGGCGTAGAGCAGGAACGGCAAGGAGAGGAGGACGAGGATCACCTTGCCCCACCAGCGTCGCCATAGCCATTTGAACACACCGAGCACGCCGCCAAGCACCGCCGCCACGGGCGCGAGAACGGCGCGGAAGAAGCCGCCGGCGCGACCCGTCATCCCGCCGAAACGGCCCCCGCCGCGGCGGATGACGATACGCTCTGTGGCCTGCTCGCTGGTCATGGCGAGGCGGGTCTAGCCGAAGCTTCGGGGCAAATGAAGGCGTTCGGTGCGGGTGCGGCGGGGCGGAGGCGGGCGAATGGCACGACTGGCACGAATGGCACGAGAGTCACATGGAATCGCGGGGGACCCCTCCCCCAGGGCGCCAGACCGTGGCGCGCCGGGCGAGCCCGCCGCCGGACGGCGGCAGGCGGGTGGACATCGACGATAGGAAAGAGCCGAAACCCGGGCCGGGAGCCTGAGTCGCGGCCGAGGATGACAGGTCAAATCCTACATTTCTCCAACAATCGCGCGGATGGCATTTGTCGCGGCATGGGCTATCATGGTGGCAAGGCGGGCCAACGCCGAATGACCGGGAGCAGGCTTCATGCCGACAATCCTGCGCATCGTTGGCTACCGCTTCTATTTCCATAGCCACGAGCCTGGCGAGCCGCCGCACATTCATGTCGACAAAGCGGGCTCGACGATAAAGGTCTGGCTGGAGACTCTGGAGGTCGCCAAGAGCCGTGGCTTCCGAAGCAAGGAGCGGGCTGCTATTCTCGCTTACGTGGAAGAGCATCGCGAGGCGATGCTGGAGGCTTGGCATGAATATTTCGACCCGGATCGCTGACGAACGCGTTACCGACCTCAGGTTCGAGGACGACCGCTTGATCGTCGATCTGGCGGACGGCCGGACGATCGCCGTGCCGATTGCCTGGTATCCGCGCCTCGAAGGCGCCACGCCCGCGCAACGCGCCCATTGGGAGATCTCGGGAGCGGGCTACGGCATCCACTGGCCCGAGATCGACGAGGATCTGAGCACCGAAGGGCTGCTCAGGGGCGCGCCCGCGCCAAGGCGCGCGGCGTGACTGGAAGACGAGCGAGGGGAACAGAGACGACGCGCTGGGACGCCGCCGACCATCTCGGCGGCACGGAAGCGATGGTCGCGTATCTGGAGGCGGTGTTCGAGGACGGCGATCCGGACCTGATCGCCGCCGCTCTCAACGACGTCGCGCGAGCCAAAGGCATGGGTGATGCGGCGCTGACCGGCGTGACCGATCTCTCCTCGGTGATCAGGACGCTGAAGGCGTTGGGATTGGAGCTGACCGCCAAGGCGGCGTGAACGGGGATGGGACGATGCGACACATTTTGTTGGCCGCATGCGCGTTATCGCTGGCGGGCTGCACCTCGCTCGCCTCCACCATCGTCACCGAATATGGCCCGCAGACGGTGATGACCGCCGGCGGTTATTAGAATTGGTCGGAGGGGCCGGGGCGGTGGCGGGTGAGCGCCAAGTCGAACGGCTTCGCGGAGACGGATCTCGCGCAGCGCATGGCGCTGATGCGCGGCGCCGTGCTGGCCAAGGCGGCGGGCTTTTCCCACCTCCAGATCGTCTCGTTCCAGGGGACGCAGCGAACGACCGGCGGCATGCGCGGCATCCAGCACGTCGTCCTGCGCTTCGTCGGCGTCAACGATCCCAATGCGCCGCTCGTTTGCGAATCCCCGCCATTGACCCAGTCGAGCTGCGGCACGGTCGGAGTCGACGCCACCCTCGCCTTGCTCGGCCCGCGCCTGGACCGGACCCCCGCCGAGATCGACGAGGAGGTGGCCGCGGTGCGGCGCTCGCCGCCGCGGGCGAATTAGCCGCGCTGGATTGCTTCGCTACGCTCGCAATGACGCAAGGGGGCTCAACGCCGCCCAAGCAGGCGCCTCGCGAAATGCGCCTCGACCGCGCGTTTCATGCCCTCGGCGATTTCGCGGCGGCCCTGGGCGGAGAGGATGTAGGCGGTGTCGATCTCGTTGGTGAGATAGCCGCTCTCGAACAGGATCGAGGGGATGTCGGGCGCCTTCAGCACGATGAAGGCGGCGAAGCGGTGCCAGATCGGGCGGAAGGGGAAGATCGGCGCCGCCTCGCGGTAGAGCAGCCGCGCGAAGTCCGCCGAGACGTTCATGCTCTCGCGCTGGGCGAGATCGATCAGGATCAGGTTGACGTTGGGATCGGCGCTGAAGCGGGCGCCGCCGATGCTGTTGGAGGCGTTCTGGCCTTGGGCGAGCAGGGCCGCCTCGCGGTCGGAGGCGACCTCGGACAATGTGTAGACGGTGGCGCCGCGCGCCGCGTCGTTCGCCGGCGCGGTGTCGGCGTGGATCGAGATGAACAGGTCCGCGTCGAGCCGGCGCGCGATCCGGTAGCGGTCCTCCAGCACCAGATAGCGGTCGTCCTCGCGGGTCATGGCGACTCGGACCCTTCCGGAGGCGGCGAGCGCGTCGCGCATCGCCAAGGCGAGCGCGAGCGTGATGTCCTTCTCCGGCCGGTCGGTGAATGGCGAGGCGGCGCCGGGATCCTGGCCGCCATGGCCGGCGTCGATGACGATGAGCGGCGGATTGGTGCCCCGCGCCGGAGTCACCCGGGGCAGCGGGCCGAGCTCGTCGGCGCGCAGCGGCTCGACCGCGATGGTGACTCCCGGCTGGTCCGGAACGGCCAAAGGCGGCCGCGCGGGCCAGAAAATCGCCATCACCAAATAGATCAGCCAGTCCATCGCCCGCACATTGCCGCGCGCTTCCTCCATGGGTCCAGCGAAAAACCACCGGGTGCGAGAAACCTGCCGGACCTCACGGAAAAAACGCCGTTTCCCGCCGCGCGGCGGTTGTAGCTTGCGGCCCCAGATGCTAGCTGCATCAAATCGCAGCCCCGATGGGCGCGATTTGAATTGCGCCGGCTTCGCGCCGGCCCGCTAGGTTGACGCTGTATGTGGCATTTTTCCTCCAGGCTGACGCGCCGCCTATATGGCGACGGCGTGACTGGCGGACTTCGGCCGGCGCCGATATCTGGACCATTTGCCGAGCCGCCGGGTGATCGCACCCGGCTCGCAAATGGTCTGGGGGCCGGCCTGCCCTATCCAGCAGACGCTTCTTCTCTTTCAACCCGGACATCCGACGCGCGTGCGCAGTCCGCCGCGCGGCCGTCCATATTCGAGCGCGTGCACCTTCTCTTTTTCGAAAGAGGCGTGCGCGCGTGGAGTGACCTTAATGACCATGCGCATGCTGATCGACGCGCGCCACCAGGAAGAGACCCGGGTGGCCGTGATCAAGGGAAATCGGATCGAGGAATTTGATTTCGAATCCGCCGAGCACAAGCAGCTCAAAGGAAATATCTATCTCGCCAAGGTGACCAGGGTCGAGCCGTCGCTGCAGGCGGCGTTCGTCGATTATGGCGGCAACCGCCACGGCTTCCTCGCTTTCTCCGAAATCCACCCCGATTATTACCAGATCCCGCGCGAGGACCGCGAGGCTCTGCTCCGCGAGGAGGCCGAGCATGCCGAGGAGGAGGAGCGCCTGCGCGCCGCCGAATATGACGGCGACTATGAGGACGACCATATCGTCGAGGCCGAGGAAGAGCCGATCGAGGCCGAGACGCTGACCGCCGACGGCGACGATTCCGGCGAGGGCGAAGGCGAGGACGAGACCGCGCCGGCGCCGCCCGAGGAGGCCGAGAGCGCGTCCGAGGAAAGCGCCGTCGAGACGCTGCGGCGCAAGCGCCAGAACCTGCGGCGCCGCTACAAGATCCAGGACGTGATCCGGCGCCGCCAGGTGCTGCTCGTCCAGGTCGTCAAGGAGGAGCGCGGCAACAAGGGCGCGGCGCTCACCACCTATCTTTCGCTGGCCGGCCGCTATTGCGTGCTGATGCCCAATACCAGCCATGGCGGCGGCATCAGCCGCAAGATCTCGAACGGCGCCGACCGCAAGCGGCTCAAGCAGATCATGTCCGATCTCAGCCTGCCCTCGACCATGGGCTGCATCGTGCGCACCGCCGGCCTGTCGCGCACCAAGGTCGAGATCAAGCGCGATTTCGACTATCTCGCCCGGCTCTGGGACGAGATCCGCGAGAACACGCTGAAGAGCGAGGCGCCGGCCCTGATCTACCAGGACAGCGACCTGATCAAGCGCGCCATCCGCGACATCTACAACAAGGATATCGACGAGGTCATCGTCGAGGGCGCGAACGGCTATCGCGACGCCCGGCAGTTCATGAAATTGCTGATGCCGAGCCACGTCAAGCGGGTGACGGATTATGCCGATCCGGTGCCGCTCTTCCAGCGCTACGGCGCCGAGGACCAGCTCAGCGCCATGTACCAGCCGCTCGTCCAGCTTAAGTCCGGCGGCTATATCGTGATCAACCCGACCGAGGCCCTGGTCTCGATCGACATCAACTCCGGCCGATCGACCCGCGAGCACAATATCGAGCAGACCGCTTTTTCGACCAATATCGAGGCGGCGCACGAAATCGCCCGCCAGCTCCGCCTGAGGGACATGGCGGGCCTCGTCGTCATCGACTTCATCGACATGGAATCGAACGGCCATATCCGCAAGGTCGAGAAGGCGATGAAGGACGCGCTCAAGAACGACCGCGCCCGCATCCAGGTCGGCCGCATCTCGAGCTTCGGGCTGATGGAGATGAGCCGCCAGCGGCTGCGCACCGGCGTGCTCGAAGCCTCGACCCGGCCCTGCCCGCATTGCGACGGCTCGGGGCTGATGCGCACCGCCTCGTCGGCGGGCCTGTCGGCGCTTCGCATGCTCGAGGACGAGGCTGGCCGCGGCCGCGGCTCGCGGATCGTGCTGCGCGCCGGCCGCGAGGCGGCGGTCTACCTCCTGAACAAGAAGCGCGCCGAGATCGGCGAGGTCGAGGCGCGCTACGGAGTCTTCATCGAGGTGCTGATCGACGAGAGCCTCGAAGGCGCCCGGATGAACGTCGAATCGCACGGGCCGCCGCCCGCCGAGCGGCCGCGCCTCGCCCCCCCGGCCGAGGCCGTGGAGGAAGAGGAGGATTTCGTCGAGGACGAGATTGACGAGGAGGAAGAGGAAGAAGCCGAGGCCGAGGAGGAGCCGGGCGAGGCCCGCGAGCCGCGCCAGCGCGGCGAACGCGGCGACCGCGCCGAGCGCGACGCCGACGGCCGCAAGCGCCGCCGCCGCCGCGGCCGTCGCGGCGGTCGCCGCCGGGAGCCCGGCGAAGGCGGCGAGGGCGCCGAAGGCGAGGCCCCGGCCGAAGCGGTTGCCGACGGCGAGCAGGCCGAGGCGCCCGCGCCCGCGCCCGCCGACGACGAGGGCGCCGAGCCCGCCCGCAAGACCCGCCGCCGTCCCCGCGCCCGCAAGCGCGACGAGAGTGTCGAGGCCGAGGCCGCGCCGGCCGAAGCAGCTCCTGAACCCGCGCCCGAGCCGGCCGCGGAGGAGGAAGCGCCGAAGCCCAAGCGAGGCGGCCGCCGCAAGAAAGCCGAAGCGCCCGTCGAAGCGCCGGTCGAAGCGCCGGTCGAGCCCGAGCCCGTCGCCGAGATTCTGGCGCCCGAGGCCGCCAACGACGCCGCCCCGCCCAAGCGCCGCCGCGCCAAGGCCGCGCCGAAAGCCGTGAAGGCCGAGGCCGAGGCCGACGCCGCCGACCAGGGCGAAGAGGGCGTGAACGAGGACGGCTCGCCGCGCCGGGGCTGGTGGCAGCGGACCTTTGGGGCTTAGAACGTCCCCTTGGATTTCATCTGACGTTCAGGCGTCGAGTTGGAGACCGGACGCGATGGCTGAGGCTCCCCTGAGAAGGTATCGGACGGCGGTGTGGCTGGTCCGGCTGCTGATGCTGCTCGCGATCAGCTTCGCGGCCGGCATCCAGCCGGCCGCCGCCCAGCAGGTGCTTCGCGACGCCGAGACCGAAGCATTGCTGCGCGACATCTCGCGGCCGCTGATCATCGCCGCCGGCCTCCAGCCCGAGAACGTCCAGGTGGTGCTGCTCGGCAATCGCGAGATCAACGCCTTCGTCGCCGGCGGCCAGATCGTCTATCTCCATTCGGGCCTGTTCACCGTCGCCGACAACGTCAATGAGGTGCAGGGCGTGATCGCCCACGAGCTCGGCCATATCACCGGCGGCCATATCCTTCGCTCCTACGAGGGCGTGCGGCAGGCGACCGGGATCATGGTCCTGTCGCTGCTGCTCGGCGCGGCGGCGATCGCGGCCGGCGCCGGCGAGGCCGGCATGGGCATCATGGCGGCCGGCCAGCAGGCGGCGATGGGCCGCTACCTCTCCTTCACCCGGGTCCAGGAAAATAGCGCGGACCAGGCCGGCGCCCTCTATCTCAGCCGTGCCGGGCTCAGCGGGCGGGGCTCGCTCGCTTTCTTCGAGCGGCTGCAGAATCTCGAATTCCGGATGGGGATCCCGCAGGAGAACAGCTACCAGCGCACCCACCCGCTCAACGCCGAGCGAATCGCGGTGCTCGAGACCAGCTACCGCGCCGATCCGGCCTGGGACCGGCCGACCGACCCCGCGCTCGAGGCGCGCTTCCAGCGGGTCCGCGCCAAATTGTCGGGCTATGTCGACGATCCGGTCCAGGTGCTTCGCCGCTATCCGGCCAGCGACCGCTCGATCCCCGCCCATTATGCCCGCGCCTTCGCTTATCATCAAAGCGGCCATCCCGACGAGGCCGGCGCCGAGATCGCGGCGCTGATCGCGATCGCGCCGCACGATCCCTATTTCCTCGAGCTGCAGGGGCAGGTGCTGCTCGAATCCGGCCATCCGGTCGAGGCTGTGGCCGCGCTCCGGGAAGCGGTCGCCCGCTCGAACGACCAGCCGCTGATCGCCGCCGTGCTCGGCCACGCCTTGATCTCGACCGAGGATCCGGCCAATTTCGAGGAGGCCAAGAGGGTGCTTCGAATCGCCATCGGCCGCGACAACACCAATCCCTTCGCCTGGTATCAGCTCGGCATCGTCTACGACCGCGAGGGCGACGAAGCGCGGGCGGCGCTCGCCACCGCCGAGCGCTACAATCTGATCGGCCAGCCGCAATTCGCCTTGCCCAATGCCGAGCGGGCGATGATGGGCCTGCCGGTCGGAACGCCGGACTGGATCAGGGCGCAGGACATTTCGATGGTCTCGCGCAACGCCGTCCAGCGCCAGCGCGGCGGCCGGAACCGCTGATGGATAAAGCGAAGGGCGGCCCCGGGCTGGGGGGCTGGAAGATGGGGCTCGTCGCCGCGGCCGGCGGCATCCTGATCGGCGGCCTCGCGGTGGCGCTCTATTACGGCGTGCGCGTTCCGAGCCGCGAAGAGACGGAGGCGATCGTCCACAATTACATTCTCGATCATGGCGAGATTTTGCCCAAGGCGATGGAGCGGCTGGATCAGCGCCTGGCCGCCTCGGCAGTCTCGCAGCGGCGGGCGGAGTTCGAAAGGCCCTGGCACGGCGCCTGGGCGGGCGCGGCCGACGGCGACGTCGTCCTGGTCGAGTTCTTCGATTATGCCTGCGGCTATTGCCGAATCTCCAATCCAGTCGTCGAGCGGCTGATCCGGGAGGATCCGAGGCTGAAGGTGGTCTGGCGCGAGCTTCCGGTGCTCGGGCCGGACAGCCAGGCCGCGGCCTATGTCAGCCTCGGCGCGGCGCGCCAGGGCCGCTTCCGCCAGTTCCACGATCGCCTGTTCGCGCTCGGCCGACCGAGCGAGGGCGCGGTCGCCCAGGCGGTGCAGGAGACCGGGATCAGCCGCGAGGCCGAAAATGCCGAGGCGCGCGCCGAGCTCGTGCGCAACAGCGAGCTCTTCCGCTCGATCAGCGCCACCGGCACGCCGACCTTCGTCGTCGGCGACCGGGTGCTCCAGGGCGCGGTCGGCTATGACGCGCTCAAGGCGGCGATCGCCGAGGCACGCGCGCGGCCGCGCTCGTAAGGGGACACAAAGGTGTGTGTCCCCAATCAGCCCTTGAAGCCTTGCGCCACGACATACCATTCGGACGAGCCCTTGCGGCTTGCCGGGGGCTTGGCGTGCTTGACGGTGGCGAAGCGGCGCTTCAATTCGGCGACGAGGCCGGAATCGGCGCCGCCGGCAAGCACCTTGGCGACGAAGGCGCCGCCCGGCTGGAGCACGTCGCCGGCGAAATCGAGCGCGGCTTCGACCAGGCCCATGGTGCGCAGATGATCGGTCTGCGGGTGGCCGACCGTGTTTGCTGCCATGTCGGAGAGGATTAGGTCGGCGGGCCCGCCGAGCGCCTCCCGAAGCCGGTCCGGCGCTTCATCGTCCATGAAGTCCATCAAGAGGATCGTCGCGCCCTCGATCGGGTCGGTGGGCAGCAGGTCGATGCCGACGATCACCGCCTGGGGCAGGCGCTGGCGGGCGACCTGGGTCCAGCCGCCGGGCGCGATGCCGAGATCGACGATCCTCTTGGAGCCCTTGATGAAGCCGAAGCGCTCGTCGAGCTCGATCAATTTATAGGCGGCGCGCGAGCGATAGCCCTCGGCCTTGGCGCGCTTCACATAGGGGTCGTTGAGCTGGCGCTCGAGCCAGCGGGTCGAGCCGACCTTGCGGCCCTTGGCGGTCTTGACCCGGGTGCGAAGGCCGCTGTTGGCGCTGGTGGGGGTGCGGGTCATGTCCCCTCGGGCGTCACAATTTGTGCCCGTCGCGGGCCATGAGCGAGCGCAATATGCCTTCGCGGATGCCGCGGTCGGCGACGCCAAGCGTCTCGGCCGGCCAGATGTCCATGATCGCCTCGAGGATCGCGCAGCCGGCGACGACGAGATCGGCGCGCTCATGGCCGATGCAGGGGAAGGTGGCGCGGCCGGCATGGTCCATGCCCGACAAAGTGGCGCTGACCTGGCGCATCGCGGCGGCCGGCATCTTGAGGCCGTCCACGGCGCGTCGGTCGTAGCTCGGCAGCGCGAGATAGACGCTGGCAAGCGTGGTCACCGTGCCGCTGGTGCCCATCAGGCGGATGTCGTCCTTGTTGGCGGGCAGCAAGGCGGTGAAGTGGCGGAAGGCGTGGCGGACCCGCTCGCGCATGCGGCCGTAGGCGGCGAGGCGCTCCTCGGTGGTGGCGAAATCGCGGCCCTCGCTCTCGGTCAGCGAGACCACGCCCCAGGGCGCGCTCCACCAGCATTTGATCCTTGGCTCGCCCTGGTCGGTGTCGATGAGGACGAGCTCGGTCGAGCCGCCGCCGATGTCGAAGATCAAGGCCGGGCCGTCGCCGGGCTCGAGCAGGCGGTGGCAGCCGAGCATGGCAAGGCGGGCCTCCTCCTCGGGCGCGATGATCTCGAGGCAGATGCCGGTCTCGCGCCGCACCCGCTCGACGAAATGGCGGCCGTTGACGGCGCGCCGGCAGGCCTCGGTGGCGACCGAGCGCGCCAGGCTGACCCGGCGGCGGCGCAGCTTCTCGGAGCAGATTGCGAGCGCGGCGACGGCGCGGTCCATCGCGTCCTCGCCGATCTTGCCGGAGGTCGCCATGCCCTCGCCCAGGCGGACGACGCGCGAGAAGGCGTCGATGACGGTGAAGCCGTCCCCGGTGGGGCGGGCGACAAGCAGGCGGCAATTGTTGGTGCCGAGATCGATCGCGCCATAAGTGTGGCGCGGCGTCCAGCGCCGGCCTGCGATCGGATCCTGGGGGAGCTCCTCGGCCGGTCCCGGAGCCGGCGCCTGCGGAGCCTGAACGGCTTGCTGCGGCATCGATGCGGACTTCTCTTTATGTTTTCGTTTCGGGAAGCCGAAGCCGCCCTCTGACTTGGGGCCGTTGTACATGAGGGGGCGGGAAGCGGCAAGGAGGGGTGGTTAACCGCGTCCGCCGCCGCCTTGCCTGCGAAGCGCGTCGGCGGCGCGCAGCCGCGGCGGGCCGCCCGCTATTCCGTCTTTCCCCGCCGCGCCGCGAGCTGCATCTGGCGGCGGAGCTCGGCACTGAGGGCGCCTTCGTGGGTCAGCACCTCTTCGGCGACGTGGCCGACCTGCCAGGAGAGGCCGTGATCGACATGGACCGGGATGCCGGCCTCGCGGATTCTGGCGAACAGGAGGTGGTCCTCCGAGCGGATATTGCCGTCCTCGTGCCAGGTGGTTTCGAACCAGGGCCAGGCGATCTCGTTGAAGATGGCGGCATCCATCAGCACCAGGCCGAGGCCCAGGGCCGCCACCTCCTCGACCTGCTGCGCTTTGGCTTTCTCGGCCGTGGTGAACGCCGGGCCGCCGGCCAGCGCGGTCGCCAGCGGCCCGCCGCCGCCGCCGCCCCGCCGGACATAATTGGCGCCGACGATGCGCAGGTTGCGGGCGAGCAGGCGGATCAGCGTGTCGGCTGGGAAGACCTGGTCGGCATCGATCCACAAGATCTTGTCGGCACCGGCGGCGAGCGCGGCCTTGGCGAGATGATCGCGGGTCGGCAGCAAATGGCCGGAGGCGAGCGTGTAGGAGAGCCGCAATTTCTCGAACGCGCCGGCCCTGGGCAGCGACGCGGTCGCCAGCAGCATCGCCGCCAGCGAGCGCGTATAGCCGGCCTTGGGGTCGCCGTGGACCGGCGTGCAGATCGAGACTTTCATGCGCCCTCCTTGGCGGCAAGCGGGCGCCGCCGCAACCGGGCACGAGCCGCGCGCGCTGGCGCCAGGGCCGGCGCGGCGTTGACAGGCCGCGCCCCCCTGCCTATCTCGCGGCCCTTCCGAGATTGCCCCGTCGTCTAACGGTAAGACTACGGACTCTGACTCCGTCTATCGAGGTTCGAATCCTCGCGGGGCATCCATCGCGGTATTCAAGCCTCTTCTCCCCCGCTTGCTTAGGGCATAAGCTCCCTTCGACTCAGGGGTTTAGGGAAAGGGGGCTGCAATGCGCCGTTTGGTCGTCATCTTCGCTTCGATCGCATTGGGGGCGTCCGCGCCCGCTCTGGCCGACATCACCTTGCGCTACCGGGTCGTGATCCCGCAAACCGCGCCGCCGGAGGCGCGCCAGAACGCGCCGACCATGACCATCGATGCCGACGATGCCGGCCATGCCAGGATCGAGATGTCCGCGCCTGCCGGCGCCGCCCACCCGCCCGGCGCTCCCCCCGCCGCGGCTGGCGACCGCGCGCCGAGCGTGGCGCTGATCACCCGCGAGGGCGTCGGCTATCTCGCGCTCCGCGGCCCGCAGGCCGGGCAGGAGCTCGTCGCCCCCCAGGACGATGCGCTCGCCCTGATGACCCCGCTCGCCGCCGGCATGGCCTCCGGCTCGGCCCAAACGGGCGTTCAGGAGATGATGCGCCAGCGCATCGAGGTCCTGCCGGTCCGCGAGGAGACGGTGGCGGGGCTTCGCGGGCAGGTCTATTCCGTGGTCGTGATCAGCGGCGAGACGCGCAGCCCGCCGGTCGAGATTGTCGTTTCCAACGATCCGCGGCTGGCGCCGGCCGGGCGCGAGCTGGTCCGGCTGGTCGAGTCCCTGGGGCCGACATTCGTCACGGTGATGGGCGGCGAGCCGCCGGTCTACGGCGCGATCCGGACCTTGCTCGGCCATGGCACGCCGGTCAGGATCGGCGACTTCCTGGTGCTCGACTCGTTCGACACGAACGACATCCCCGACAGCCGGTTCGCCTTGCCCGGCCCGATCCTGACCCGCGAGCAGCTCGGCCAGATCATGGGGGCGATGGCGGGGGGCAGGGCGCCGGGCGCTGAAGGTCCGCCTCCGCAGGTGCCGCCGGCCCCGCGGGCCTCGCCGCCGCCGCCGCTGCCGCCGCCGGCCGGGACGCCGCCGCCGCCGCAATGATCCGCTGGCTGGTCTCGCTGCTGCTGACCGTCGGCCTGGGCGTCGCCCCGACCGAAGGGGCTCGTCCGGGCGTCGTCGCCATGTACGAGGCGGGGGAAAGCTATCGGCAGGTTGGGGTGATGATCTGGGCCGACGACCGCGGCCGGGTCCGCGCCGGCATCGGCATTGGCCATGGCGGGATGATGTTCCTGACCCGCGACACTATCGGCTATGCCGTGATCGACGACGGCCCGAACGGCAGCGTCGGCCGCCAGGAGGACATGCTCGCCTTGATGATCGCGGGCGCGCAGGGCCCCGTGAACCGCGGCATCATCGAGCGCCTGGCCCGCCAGCGCGTCGAGATCGCCCGCGCCGGGACCGAGCGGATCGCGGGCGTCACCGGCGACGTCTACCGGCTCACCTTCATCGATGACGAGACGCGCGCACCGCCGTTCGAGATCGTCATCTCCGCCGAGCCGCGGCTGGCGCCGGTGGGGCGCGAGCTGCTGCGCTTCTACGACAGCCTGCGCGCGCCCCTCCTTGCGGTCGTGGGCAGCGCGCCGCAGCCTTATGTCGCGGTCCGCGAGCTGCTTGCGCGCGGCACGCCGCTGCGCTTCGGCGGGATGCGGCTGCAGAGCGTCGAGAGTCGCCCGCTCACCGACGAGATGGTCGCCCTGCCCGGGCCGGTGCTGAGCCACGAGGCCTTCACCGAATTCCTGACGACCGGGCCGATGCGCGCGGACGATCCGATGGCGGGAGAAGACGGGTCCTATAACGGCACCTATCCCTCCGTGAACGCGTTCGACGACGCCAATTACAGCGACGACTTCGACGAAGCGGTCAATGAACACGATCCTGAATGAGGCGCTGGCGGCCGCGGCGCCGCTCAGGGCCGCGGGCAGGGTCGCCGATTATATCCCCGCTCTGGCCAGGGTCGATCCGGCCAGGCTCGGCATCGCCTTCTGCGGCGCGGACGGGGTGGTGCACGGCGCCGGCGATTGCGACGAGCCTTTCTCGATCCAGTCCATCTCCAAGATCTTCACGCTGGCGCTGGCGCTGGACAAGGTCGGGGCGAGCCTGTGGGAACGGGTCGGGCGCGAGCCGTCGGGCGGTGCGTTCAACTCGATCGTCCAGCTGGAAACCGAGAAGGGGATCCCGCGCAACCCTCTGATCAACCCCGGCGCGATCGTCGTCACCGACGCCTTGATCGGGGAGGGCGGGGATGCCGATGCGGCGATCGAGGCCCTGCTTGCCTTGCTCCGCGGCCAGGCGCGCGATGCCGGCATCGCGGTCGACGAGGAGGTGGCGGCGTCGGAGAGCGAGACCGGCGCGCGCAACCGCAGCCTCGCCTGGTTCATGAAGAATTTCGGCAATCTCAAGAACCCGGTCGAGACCGTGCTCGGCGCCTATTTCCGGCAATGCGCGGTGGCGATGTCGTGCCGCCAGCTCGCCCGCGCCGGCCTCTTCCTCGCCTTCGACGGCCGCGATCCGGAGACGGGCGCACAGGTCTGCCCGTCGCACCGGGCACGGCGGATCAACAGCGTGATGATGCTCTGCGGCCATTACGACAATTCGGGCGAGTTCGCCTTCCGCGTCGGCCTCCCCGGCAAGAGCGGCGTTGGCGGCGGCATCCTCGCCATCGCCCCCGGCCACGGCGCCATCGCCGCCTGGTCGCCTGCGCTCAACCAGGCGGGCACCAGCGCCGCGGGCGCGGCGGCGCTCGAGGCCTTGGTCGAGCGGACGGGCTGGTCGGTGTTCTTCTGACGCCGTCTGATTTGTTCCCCGGCGAAAGCCGGGGTCCAGCTCTTCCGCGGCCCGACTGGACCCCGGCCTTCGCCGGGGAACGAAGATCGTTTCGTCGCCGGAAGCGTCGGCTTGGTCGATAGGGTGGCGCGCTCGTCGAACCCTGCGCGGTCGTCGTCGCTCTGCGGGTGTGGCGGCGGCCGCTCCTGGGTAGCCCGACTTCAGCGGCGCCGGACCGGGGCCGCGCATATAAGGAGCAAGACAATGACCGCCGATTCGATCCGTAACTTTTCCACCTGGTTCGCCGCTTTCTTCGTGAGCGCGCTGCTGGTGGTTGCCAGCACCTCGACCCCGTTCGTGGCCTAAGCCAGTGCGGCAAGACCGGAGGCCGGGGATCGGCGCAGGGACCTTTCGCTAGAATCGTCCGCTACCGCCGTCCCCGGTCGTCCGTGAATTCAGACTATTCCAGACCAAGCGCGGCCTTCGTCGCCGCGACATAGCTCGGACCGACCTGCACTTCGGCGCCGTCGACGAGCACCAGGGCCAGGGACCGGCCCTCCCTCTTCACCTCCACCACGCGATCCGGCCGAACGAAGGCCGAGCGGTGCACGCGCAACAGCGCCGAGCCGGCAAGCCGCTCCTCGAGCGCCGCCATGGTGATCCTCAGCAAATGGCTCCTCAATTCGGTGTGGAGCAGCACATAATCGCGCGCCGCCTCGATCCAGCCGATCGCCTCAAGCGCCACCCGGCGTTGGCCGTTGCGCTCGGGGATCCAGAAGCCGTCGTCGCCCGGCGGCTGGACGGCGCCGGCGCCGCGCAGGGTGGCGACCTCGGCCTCGAGCTCGGCGGCGCGCTCGGCCGAGCTGCGCTGTGCGCGGCGGCGCCGGGCGCGGTCGACGGCCTGGCGAAGCCGGTCGAAGCGGACCGGCTTCAGCAGATAATCCGCGGCGTCGACCTCGAAGGCGTCGGGCGCATAATGTTCGTGGGCGGTGACGAAGACCAATTCGGGCCGCGGATCGACGTCGATGTCGGCGGCGGCGCGAAGGCCGGTCTTGCCCGGCATCTGGATGTCCATGATGACCAGATCGGGCTTGAGCTCGCGGATCCGCTCGAGCGCCTGGTTGCCGTCGGACGCCCGGCCGACCACCTCGACGCCCTCGATGTCGGCGAAGAAGGCGCTGAGCCGGTCCAGCGCCAGCGATTCGTCGTCCACCAGCAATACGCGCATCGACTCAGAGCCCCCCGACGAGGGTTTAGCTTTCGGGCGCTCGGCGGCTCAAGTCAATAATTCCTCCCCGGAACGGGGGAGGGGGACCGCGACGCGAAGCGTCGTGGTGGAGGGGAATGGCACGGACGCCGGATTCCCCTCCACCATGCTTCGCATGGTCCCCCTCCCCGTTCCGGGGAGGATTTTTTCTTACGGCGCCAGCTTGATGTCGGGGATCGAGATGGTGGCGACGAAGCGCTCGCCGGCGGCGCCGGCGGTCAGCGAGGCGCGGCGGCCGAACACGGCCTGAAGGCGGTGGCGGACATTGTCGAGGCCGACTCCGGCGCCCTCGGCACCGGGCAGATCCTCGGTCTCGTCTTTGGTCAGGCAGTTCGACACGGTGATCCTGAGCGCCCCGCCCGCCAGCTTGGCGTGGATCGCGATCTCGACCGGAGCGCTCGAGCGGGCGACTCCGTGCTTCACCGCATTCTCGACCAAAGGCTGCACCAGGAAGCTCGGCACCAGGGCGTTGCAGGCCTGGTCCTCGCAATCGATGCTGATGCCGAGCCGCTCGCCGAAGCGAACGCTCTCGATGGCGAGATATTCCTCGGTCAGCGCAAGCTCCTCGTCGAGCGGGATGAGCTCGGCCGGGTCGGCGTTGAGCGAGCTGCGAAGGAAGCTCGACAGCTTGTCGGTCATCGACTCGGCGTCCTTGTTGCGCTTGGTGACGATGAGCGCGGAGATCGAGTTGAGCGCGTTGAACAGGAAGTGCGGATTGAGCTGATAGCGCAGGGCCGCGAGCTGGGCCTGCTGGGCGGCGAGATTGGCGTCGGCGAGCTGGCGCTCCTGCTGGAGGCCGGCGCGGCGGGCGTAATTGACGTGGAACAGGATCATGTTGACCCCGAAGACGAGGATGTAATTGAGCATCGAGGTGTAGGCGCGGCCGAAATCGGCGGGCAGGTTCGCCCAGGTCTGCATGACGTTGTTGGCGATCCACCCCTGGAAGATCAGGTCGAAGATCGTGTTCACCGCGGCGAAGACGAGCACGGCCATCGCCCGGATCGGCAGCCGCCAGTGATAGGACATGCCGATCGTCGAGCGCGAGACCAGGAACATGACCATCGCCAGCGCCATCGAGACCGGGAAGGTCGCGCAATCGAGCGCGACCCCGGTCCATGGCTCGCCGGTATGGCGCTGGATGATCTTGGGCAGGAAGACGAGCAGGACGAACATCCACAGGGCGACCGTCGAGCGGAGGGCATC
The DNA here is from genome assembly GCA_035994965.1 of Allosphingosinicella sp. Taxonomy (GTDB): domain Bacteria; phylum Pseudomonadota; class Alphaproteobacteria; order Sphingomonadales; family Sphingomonadaceae; genus Allosphingosinicella. The sequence goes on along the minus strand of DASYKV010000024.1, from coordinate 6,710 downwards.
CGTCCAGCGCGCATGGCTTTTCGATGACGGCATGAAACGCGCGACCCCCCGGACTGAGACGCCTTGATCCTGCCGCAAGTCGGGCAGGGTGTCACGGGCCATCATGTTCACGAAGCTGGGGTCCATCGCATTGCGCGAGCCGTGACGCCGCGAGGCCCGCTGGCCAAGGGGGCCGTGACGAAGATGCAGGATCGCGCGACGAACATGCGCCCCCTTGGTCTCGCCTGCGATCGCGGTCGCCACCGTATTTTTACGGTGCTCGGCCGGATGTGAACGCAGGCCCCGAGCATAGGTCGAGACATTTTCTCGAAAAAGTGACGAGAAGGACTGGCGAATTACTTGAACTCATCTTAGGCTGCTCATCGGGCCGAACTGAAGCGGCGAGCGATTTCGCCGCGGATGCGTCGCCGGGGAGAAAATCATGAGCAAAGACCGCGATTTCCCGATTCCGCCATGCTTCGACAAGGAGGTCGAGGCGACCGAACGACTCACCGAGATGTTCGTCGACATCGCCCAGGGCAAGCGCATCCGCAACGGCCAGTGCCCGGCCCAGCGCGCCGTCTTCCGCAAGCTCCACGGAGTCGCCCATGCCCGCTTCGAGCGGCTCGATTCGATGCCCGAGGCGTGGCGGGTCGGAATCTTCGCCCACAAGGCGCTCGACGCCTGGGTCCGCTTCTCCAGCGACACCGCGCCGACCGATCCCGATCTCGGCTCGACGCTCGGCATCGGAGTCAAATTGTTCGGCGTGCCGGGCGAGAAGGCGCTTGGCCAGCCCGGCGACACCGCCGATCTGATCATGCAGAATTTCCCGATCTTCTTCCTCGACAATGCCCAGGAGATGGTCGAATTCACCTATGCCGGCGTCGTCCAGCAGGATTATCCGACCTATCTGGCGGACCATCCCAAGACCAACGACATCCTGAACGACATGTCGGCCAAGGTGGAGGGCAGCTGCCTCACCACCACTTATTGGGCGATCCTGCCGTTCCACATGGGCGGGGAGATCGTCAAATATCGATGGCGGCCGACGACGGAGGCGCAGAACGTCCCCGACGACGCCGACGATTATCTCGCCATCGATCTCGCCAACCGGCTCGAGAAGGACGAGTACAGCTTCCTCCTGGAAGTGCAGCCGCGCACCGATCCCAAGACGATGCCGCTCGACGAGGCGACGAAGCACTGGTCCGAGAAGGAGAGCCCGTGGCAGGCGGTCGCCAAGCTGATTCTGCCGCGCCAGGACGTCTGCGTCCGCGGCCAGGCCGATTACGGCCAGAGCCTGTCGTTCAACATCTGGCGGGTGCCGCAGGTCAACGCGCCGGTGCGGGATTCCTCGATCGCCTGGGTGCGCAAGGGCGTCTATGCCGCCGGCGCCGAGAAGCGCCACCGCGCCAATGGCCAGCCGATCGAGGATCCGCGAGAGCCGCGACCGCTCGCGCCGCCCGTGCCGGAGCCGGACAATTGCATCGTCCAGGCGGTGATCTACCCATCGATCGGGATCGCGCGGGTCGGCAACAGCACGGACCGGGACGGCTATTATATCGGCCCGGAGGTCATCCATCCCGAGCCCAAGGATCCGAAGGCTTATCGCGACGGCAGGCACAAATTGAAGCGGGAAGGGGCGCGCTTCCGCATCTACGGAGTCAACGCCAAGGGCGCGATCGTCCGTGAGCTGAGCGGCCCGGATTCGGATGCCAAGGTGACCTGGAAGGTGCAGCTCGCCAACACCAAGGCGGCCTGGTACGGCTTCCAGCTCGCGCTCGACATTCCCGAAGCCGCGCAGGCGCCGCCGACGACCTTGCGCAATTCCACCGTCGCCGACCGCGCCAGCCTCGCCATCACGCCGAAGATGCGGCAGGTGTCCGGCGCCAGGGCCAGGCCGCAAAAGTTCGACGACGGTCGGTTCATGGGCGACAAGGTCTATCTCGGCGAGATCTTCACCGACGAGGGCGGCCGGCTGATCGTGCTCGGCGGCCATGGCAAATCGGGCTCGTCCGACGGCAGCCACGCAATCACCTTCGCCAACAATGAAGGCTGGTATGACGACGTCTCCGACGGGCCGGTCGACGCCGAGGTGGTGCTCGACGGGCTGCCGCTCGAGGTCATCCCCTCCTGGGTGGTGGTGGCGCCGCCCAATTACGCGCCGCAGCGCAAGTCGGTGCGCACGATGTGGGATCTGATGCGCTGCCTCGCCATCCAGAACAATGCGCTGCCGGCGCCGGTGCGCCCGTCCTTCACCAACGACATCCTGCCGATCTTCGAGCGGATGGCCGGGCTGCAATGGGTCAATGCCGGCTTCGCCGGCGGCTTCGGCTGGAAGGGCGCGTTCGACCTGACCTCGCCCGAGGCGCTGCTGCGGCTCACCAGCAACGGCCCGGCCCAGCGCGAGAAAAGGCGCGTGGTCAACAAGGCCTTCCGCCGCTTCGACGAGGATGCCTGGGCGCCGACGCCCTGGCCCTGGCTCTACGGCGACGCGATGGCGATCCCGCCGGTCGAGACGCCGCGGCAGAATGCGGCCTTGTCCGACTGCCAGCTGGCGATGCTCGACAAATGGGCGGAAGGCAATTTCGAGGCGGATTACGATCCCGACCATGTGCCCTATCGCACGATCGACGAGGTGCCGCTCGCCCAGCAGGGCGAGATGCTGACCCGCGCCGCGCTCGAATTCTGCCTCGCCGACGCCTTCCATCCAGGCTGCGAGATGACCTGGCCGGTCCGGACCTGGACGATGTACATGCAGCCTTTCCGCTTCACCCCGGCGCGGCCGGGCTGGGTGCCGCCCAATCTGGGGGCGGTGCTGACCTCGGACAGCGTCACCATCCCCAACGGGCCGCTCTGCGCGCAGGAGCCGGGCGGGATCAGCCGCTGGATGGCGGTGCCCTGGCAGTGCGACACCGCCAGCTGCCGCTCCGGCTATGAGGTCAGCTACGATCCCTATGTGCCGACCTTCTGGCCGGCGCGCGTGCCCAATCAGGTGCTGACCAAGGAGAATTACGAGATCGTGATGAACGCGAAGAAGCCGATGGCCGAGCGCCAGGCCGCCTTCGCCAATCGCGCGGCCTGGATCGAGCCGCTCGGCTCGGTCGACTATACCAGCCAGATCAACAACATGATCCACCATTTCGACCATCTCGGCGTGGTCGTAGTGCGTGACGGGCCGAAGGACACCGATCTCTTCCCGCGCCAGATCGAAGTCGAGGACTGGCACAAGGACATCAAGCCGGACAGCGGCGACGAGGCGGCGCTCAACGAGGCGCTGATGACCGGCGCCGGCGCCGGATCGCGCTCGGCGCCGTCGAACAGCGCGACCGGGGTGCGCCGCGGCGCCGCCCGCTCGGCGGCCGACGTCGACCTTTCCGGCATCGAGAAGGTGCGCCGCTTCCCCGGCGGGTTCCGGCGCTGAAGCGGCTCGAGGCGGACGTCGCGATCCTTGGCGCCGGCCCGGCCGGCGCCGCGGCGGCGCTCGCGCTGGGGCAAAAGCATCGGGTGGTGCTGCTCGACCGCGACGCGGCGCCGGCGGACCGGATCGGCGAGACCCTGCCGGCCGCCGCGCGCCGGCTGCTCGGCGCGCTCGGCCTGTGGGAGGCGTTCCTCGGCGACGGCCACAGCCCCTGCCACGCGCGCTGCAGTGTCTGGGGCGATGGCGAGCCGATCACGCTCGACGCGATGTGCGATCCCGACGGCCCCGGCTGGCGGCTCGACCGGCGGCGCTTCGAGGCGCGGCTGCGCAGCGCGGCGGCGGACCGGGGCGCGCTGCTGCTCGCGCCCGCCAATGCGAGCCGGGTCGAGCGTGCCGGCGAGGGCTGGCGGATCGAGGCCGGCCAATCATGGATCGAGGCGAAGCTGCTGATCGACGCGAGCGGGCGCGGCGCCCGGCCGCTCCGCGACCATGCCGGCGCGCCGGTCAGCGCCGACCGGCTGATCTGCGCCTGGCTGCACGCGCCTCTGCGCGAGGAGGCGGCTGGGATCACCTATACCGAGAGCGCGCAGGACGGCTGGTGGTACAGCGCGCCGCTGCCCGACGGCCGCCGGCTGATCGCCTTCCACACCGACAGCGACCTCGCCCGCGGCGGCGGCGCCTCCTTCCCGCTCGTCGAGCGGGCGCTGGCCTCGCCGAGTCTGGCGGAGGCGGTCGCCGACGCGGACCTGTCGCGGGCGAGCCCGTTGCGGCTGTGCGCGGCGCATGGCGCCCGCCTGGCCAGCGCCGCCGGGCCCGGCTGGCTGGCGGTCGGCGACGCCGCGATGAGCTTCGATCCGCTTTCCTCGCAGGGCCTGTTCCACGCTCTCTATACGGGCATGAAGGGCAGCGAGGCGGCGGCGCGCATGCTGGCGGGCGACGCCGGGGCCGGCCCCGCCTTCGCCGCAGGGCTCGAGCCGGTCTGGGAGGCTTATGAGTTTCACCGCGCCCTCTATTACGGGATGGAGCGGCGCTGGCCCGACGCCCCCTTCTGGCGCCGGCGCCTCGGCGCGGATGCACTTCATGCACGCGCCGCCCAAAGGAGCGCAGCCCTGCAGGGGTGACTTTTGCCGCCGCCCCGCTAGGAGGCGGCAGGCGAAGGGAGCGAGGGCGCGATGCCCGATCCGGACAGCACGGCATTGATCCTGGCGCGGGCGCAATTCGCGTTCACCGTTTCGTTCCACTTCATCTTCCCGGCTTTCTCGATCGGGCTCGCCTCCTATCTCGCGGTGCTCGAGGGGCTGTGGCTCAGGACCGGCCAGGAGCGCTATCTCAACCTCTTCAAATATTGGCTGAAGATCTTCGCCATCGCCTTCGCCATGGGGGTCGTCTCGGGGATCGTCATGTCCTACCAGTTCGGCACCAACTGGTCGGTCTTCTCCGACAAGGCCGGCCCGATCATCGGGCCATTGATGGCCTATGAGGTGCTGACCGCCTTCTTCCTCGAGGCCGGCTTCCTCGGCGTGATGCTGTTCGGGATGAACAAGGTCGGGCGCAAGCTCCATTTCGCCGCCACCTGCCTGGTCGCGCTCGGCACCTTCATCTCCGCCTTCTGGATCCTCGCCGCCAACAGCTGGATGCACACGCCGACCGGTTTTGCGATGAACGAGGCCGGCCAGTTCGTGCCGGCCGGCTCCTGGCTCGACATCATCTTCAATCCGAGCTTCCCCTACCGGCTCGTCCACACCGTGCTCGCCGCTTACCTCACCACCGCGCTCGCGGTCGGGGGAGTCGCCGCCTGGCATTTGCTGCGCGGCCGCAAGACGCCCGAGGTCCGCACCATGTTCTCGATGGCGATGTGGATGGCCGCTTTGGTCGCGCCGGTGCAGATCTTCGCCGGCGACCAGCAGGGGCTCAACACCCACGCGCATCAGCCGGTGAAGATCATGGCGATGGAAGGCCATTTCCAGAGCCACCCCGAAGGCGCGCCTTTGTATTTGTTCGGCATTCCTGACCAGGCGGCGCAGGCCGTGCGCTTCCCGATCGCGATCCCGCGGCTCGGCTCGCTGCTGCTGGAGCACGATCTCAACGCGCCGATGCGGGGGCTCGACACCGTGCCGCTGGAGGATCAGCCGCCGGTTGCGATCGTCTTCTGGTCGTTCCGGATCATGGTCGCGCTCGGCATGCTGATGTTCGCGCTCGGCCTGTGGAGCCTGCTCGCGCGGATGCGGCGCAAGCTGCACGACTGGACCTGGCTGCACCGGCTCGCTTTGGTCATGGGCCCGGCGGGCTTCGTCGCGGTGATCTGCGGCTGGGTCACCACCGAGGTCGGGCGCCAGCCCTGGGTGATTTACGGCCTGCTGCGAACCAGAGACGCGGTCTCGCCGATCGCGGCGCCCGGCGTCACCGGCTCGCTGATCGCCTTCGTCATCGTCTATTTCGCGGTCTTCGCCGCCGGGACGCTCTACATCCTGCGGCTGATGGGCCACGCGCCGGCCGCCGGCGAAAGCGCGGAGGAGGGCGGCCCGATCCGCACCGCCGGCATCACGCCCGCCGCCTCGGTGGCCAGGGGCGGGGAGGAGGAGAGATGAGGCGGATGGGAAGCGCGCCGACTTTCTCCCTCTCCCATTTTGGGGAGAGGGTCGGGGTGAGGGAAGGGCGGCGGAGATCGTTCGCGGCGTTCGTGCCCTCACCCTCCCACCGCTTCGCGGCGGGCTCCACCCGACACTCCCCAATTGGGAGAGGGTAGAGATGGACCTCACCGTGATCTGGGCCTTCATCATCGCCTTCGCGGTGGCGATGTACGTGGTGATGGACGGGTTCGATCTCGGCATCGGAATCCTCTTCCCGAGCCTCGCCGTCGGGCGCGAGCGCGACGTGGCGATGAATTCGATCGCGCCGGTCTGGGACGGCAACGAGACCTGGCTGGTGCTCGGCGGCGGCGGGCTGATGGCCGCCTTTCCGCTCGCTTATGCGATCATCCTGCCGGCGCTTTATGCGCCGCTGATCGCAATGCTGCTCGGGCTGGTCTTCCGCGGCGTCGCCTTCGAATTCCGTTGGCGCGATCCCGGTCATCGCAAGTTCTGGGACGCCGGCTTCTGCCTCGGCTCGCTGGTCGCGACCTTCGCCCAGGGGATCACGCTCGGCGCCCTGCTGCAGGGGATCCATGTCCAGGGTCGGGCCTATGCGGGCGGCTGGTGGGACTGGCTGACCCGGTTCAGTATGCTCACCGGGCTGAGCCTCGTCATCGCCTACGCTTTGCTCGGCGCGACCTGGCTGGTCTGGAAGACGGAAGGGGAACTGAACGCCCGGGCCC
>DASYKV010000023.1:0-178585 GCA_035994965.1 Allosphingosinicella sp. | reverse complement strand
ACGCCGCCGACGCCGCCGGCGCCGGGGGCGCCGGGGGCGCCGGCGTCCAACCAATCGGCGGACGATGACGGCGCGCGCTGAGCGCGTCGTCGCACGGGCCCGGGCGCTGATCGGCGTCAAGTTCCGGCCGCAGGGCCGGTTGGCGGCGAACGGGCTCGACTGCATCGGCGTGGTGGCCGCGGCGATCGACGTCCGGACTCCGCCGGGCGACTATGCGTTGCGGGGCGGATCAGCGGCGCGGCTGGCCGAGGGGCTGGCCGCCGCCGGGCTGCGCCCCGTCGCGGCGGCCCGGCCCGGCGACGTGCTCGTGCTCGTGCCGGGCCCGGCCCAGCTCCACCTCGGCGTCCTTACGGAGGATGGACTGATCCATGGCGACGCCGGCCTGCGGCGCGTGGTCGAGCGGCCGGGGCCGGCGCCCTGGCCGATCGCGGGCATCTGGCGGATTGGAGAGGATATATGGCGACCCTGATCCTGACCGCGGTCGGCACCCTCGTCGGCGGGCCGATCGGCGGCGCGATCGGCGCGTCGCTCGGCCAGCAGGTCGACCAGCGCCTGTTCGCGCCCAAAGGCCGGCAGGGGCCGCGGCTCGGCGAGCTCGCGGTGCAGACCTCGTCCTACGGCGCCCAGATCCCCAGGATCTTCGGGACGATGCGGGTGGCCGGGACGGTGATCTGGTCGACCGATCTGGCCGAGCATCGCTCGACCAGCGGCGGCAAGGGGCGGCCCAAGCTCACCAGCTATTCCTATTCGGCGAGCTTCGCGGTGGCCTTGTCGGCCCGCAGGGTCGCGGCGGTGCGGCGGATCTGGGCGGACGGCAAGCTGCTGCGCGGCGCCGCCGGCGACTTCAAGAGCGCGACCGGCTTTCGTTTTCATCCGGGCGACGAGGACCAGGCGCCCGATCCCCTGATCGCCGCCGCCGAAGGGGCGGGGCAGGCGCCGGCCTTTCGCGGGCTCGCTTATGCCCTGTTCGAGGATTTCCAGCTCGAGGATTATGGCAACAGGATCCCGTCGCTGACCTTCGAGGTCGAAGCCGACGAAGCGGAGGTCGCGATCGGCGTGATCGCCGAGGAGCTGGGCGGCGGCGCGGTGGCGGCGGGACCGACGCCGGCGCTTACCGGCTATGCGGCGAGCGGAGACAGCGTGCGTGGCGCGCTCGAGGCGCTCGCCGACGTAGTGCCGCTGTCGCTGTTCGACGAGGGCGCGGTCTTGCGGCTGACGGCGGAGAGGGGAGAGGCGCTGCCTTGGCCAGCCGCGGCGGAGAGCGAGCGGCCGGAATTCACCCGCCGCGGGCAGAGCGGGCTGCCCGGAGAGGCGAGCATCGCCTATCACGACGAAGAGCGCGACTATCAGACCGGATTGCAACGCGCGGTTCGCGCCGGCGGGCGCAACGCCGACCGCCGCGCCTTGCCGGCGGTGCTCTCGGCTCCCGCCGCCAAGGCGCTGGCCGAGTATCGACTCGCCGCGCTCTGGGCCGGGCGGGTGCGGGCCAAGGCCGCCCTGGCCTGGCGCGCCGCCGCTTTGCGTCCGGGCAGCCATGTCGAGATTGCGGGGCAGACGGGCTTGTGGAAGGTCGAGCGCTGGACGTTGGGGCCGATGGTCGCGACGCTCGAGCTGGTCCGGGTTTCGGCGGCGGCGCCCGACCTGGTCGCGGCGAGCCATGGCCGGGCGGTCAGCGAAAGCGACCTGCCGCACGGGCCGACGATTGTCCGGCTGCTCGACCTCCCGCTCGGCGACGGGCTGGAGACCAAGCCGCTGCTCTACGTCGCGGCGGCGGGCGCCGGCGAGGGCTGGCGCCGGGCCGCGCTCAGCGCGAGCTTCGATTCGGGCGCGAGCTGGCAGGATGCCGGCGGCACCGCGGCGCCGGTGGCGATGGGCGTGGCGCTGGATGCGCTGCCGGCGGCGGGCTCGGCCCTCTTCGATACGCGATCCACGCTCGAGATTGAGCTGCTCGGCGAGGCGATGTGGCTGGAGGGGCGGAGCGACGAGCTCCTGGCCGGCGGCGCGAACCTGGCGGCGATCGGCGACGAGCTCGTCCAGTTCGGCGCGGCCGAGGCCTTGGGCGACCGGCGCTTCCGGATCTCGCGCCTGCTGCGCGGCCGGCGCGGCACCGAATATGCGGCGGCGGGCCATGCGGCCGGCGAGCCCTTCATCCTGCTCGCGCGCGAGGCATTGATAGCGATCGAGGCGCCGGCGGGCTCGGCGGGAGGCGAGGCGCGGATCCTGGCGAGCGGCGTCGGCGATGCCGAGGCGGCCACGGCCGCGCGCGTGATCGACGCGGCGGTGCTGCGTCCGCCAAGCCCCGTCCATCTCGCCGCGCGTGAGACCGGGGGCGATCTCGCCATCTCCTGGGTTCGGCGGAGCCGGCAAGGCTGGTCCTGGGTGAGCGGCGCCGACACGCCTCTCGGCGAGGAGGCCGAGCGTTATCGGCTGGTGATTGCGGGGCCCGGTTTCGAGCGGAGCGCGAACCTGACCGAACCGGCCTATCTCTACAGCGCCGCCGAGCGGGCGCTGGACGGCGGCGGCCCGATTTCGATTTCGGTTTCGCAGACCGGCAGCCACGCCACCTCGCGGCCGGCGCTGCTGGACATGGCCTGAGACTCCCGGGAGACGATCATGACCGACACTAGCCCACGCTTCCTCCTGCCCTTCATCCTGCCGGGCCAGGCGCAGAAGGAAACCTATCACAACGAAGCGCTGGCCCTGATCGACGCCGCGCTGCACGCCCAGATCGAGGCGCCGCCGCTCGACGAGGTCCCCGACGACCCCGCGCCGGGCCAGTGCTGGATCGTCGGCGCGGGCGCGGACGGCGCCTGGGCCGGAAAGGCGGACTCGCTGGCCTGCTGGACAGTGGGCGGCTGGCGGTTCGTTTCGCCGCGTCCCGGCATGCTGGCCTGGAACATTGATCCAGGTTGCTGGCTCTATTGGACGGGGAGCGCCTGGAGCGCTGGAGCGTGGCCCGCAACGGCGCTCGTCATCGACGGCCAGCAGGTCGTCGGTCCGCGCCTTCCGGACGTGCCAAGTCCTTCAGGCGGAACGATTATCGATGCCGAAGCGCGGGCCTCGGTGGACGCGCTCATTGCGACATTAAAGTCACATGGCCTGATCGAATGACAAAAGCGCTTTTCCCGTGCAACCGGAGGCGTTAGGCAACGTTTCGACCCTGACTGGTCATCCGCGGTTCATCTTCCAGATGCGCTGCGGCTTTTCAGCAACAGGTGAGGGGCTAAGCGTGCTTGCGTGGAAACCCCGGTTACCGTAAGAGGTTCACGTCGTTCCCACTCGGGACGCAGAAGAAAGGGGAAGATTATGCGGAAGCTCGCCATTGTTGTGGCGCTGTCGTCAACCGTGCTCGCAACTCCGGCACTTGCGCGCAACAGCGCCTGGTATGTCGGAGGCGATTTCGGCGCGCTGATCGTCGAGGATATCGATTTCGATTTCGGCATCACGCCGACCATTCCGAGCTCGGCCACGGCTCAGATCGCGGTGAACCACGATTACGGTTTTGATGCCGCGCTGTTCGTCGGCTACGATCTCGGCGCGTTCCGCATCGAGGCGGAAGTCGCCTATAAGCGCGCCAGAATCGACGACATCGAAACGTCCGTTCGTCTCCCGGGGGCTCCTCCTGGATCCCGTGCAGTCGGCGCTTCGATCACGCCTGACCTCTTCCCGGCCGGCGGCGGACGCACGAGCGCGCTCAGCTTCATGATCAACGGCTTGCTGGACTTCGGCGACGACGACGGCATTAGCGGCTTCGTCGGCGGCGGCGTCGGCATGGCGCGCGTCGACTATAACAATATCCGCGCTTTCTCGAACACCGCCGCGGTGATCGACGATTCCGACACGCGCTTCGCGTGGCAGGTCGTGGCCGGCGTTCGCCAGGCGATCAGCGACAATGTCGACATCACCGTCCGCTACCGCTTCTTCAACGTCGACAACGTCCGGACCGTGGACTTCCGCGGCTTCGAATCGGAATCGCGTTTCCGGTCGCATAGCTTGCTCGGTGGCATCACCTTCAACTTCGGTGCGCCGCCGCCGCCGGTCGTGGTTCCCGATTGCCCGCCGGGCTGGAGCCGTGACGGCAATGGCGTGTGCCAGGAGCCGGAGCGTCCGCCCGAAACCAAGCAATGCCCTGACGGCTCGGTCATCCCGGTCGCCCAGGAATGCCCGCGAATCGAAGTCCGTTATCCCGGACCGTTCATCGTGTTCTTCGATTGGGACAAGGACGAGATCACGCCGGCAGCGGCCGCGATCCTCGACAATGCGGCTGCTGGCTATCAGCAGGTCGGTTCGGCTTCGGTGGTTCTCGCCGGTCACGCCGACCGTTCGGGCTCCGACGAGTATAACGTCGGCCTGTCGCAGCGTCGCGCCAACAACGTCCGCGCCTATCTGGCCGGCCGTGGCGTTCCCGATGCCGCGATCACGTCCGAAGCTTATGGCGAGAGCCGCCCGCTGGTCGACACGGCCGACGGCGTCCGCGAGCCGCAGAACCGGCGCGTGGAAATCACCTTCGGCCCCGGCTCCGGCTGGTAAGAAGGGGCTTCGCCGCTTCGGCGGCGACCGCCACGAAATATGGGGCCGGCCTTCGGGTCGGCCCCTTTTTTGTCCGCAACGCCCATCCCTTCGCTCCGGGGGAGGGTGGCATGAGGCCAAACACCCTGTTCCGCTCGTCCCCGCTTTGATACGGCTCCACGACCCCACAGCGTCAAGGACCCCTTGAATGCGCATCGCGATCATCGGAACCGGCTATGTCGGCCTGGTTTCCGGCGCCTGCTTCTCGGACTTCGGTCACCACGTCACCTGCGTCGACAAGGACGCGGCGAAGATCGACGCGCTCGGGCGCGGAATCATGCCCATATTCGAGCCCGGCCTCGACCAGCTGGTCGCGCGCAACGTCGCCGCGGGGCGGCTGGCCTTCACCACCGGGCTGGCGGCGGCGGTCGCCGATGCGGAGGCGGTGTTCATCGCGGTGGGGACGCCGTCGCGGCGCGGCGACGGCCACGCCGATCTTTCCTACGTCTATGGTGCGGCGCGCGAGATTGGCGAGATGCTTCCCGGGCCTTTGGTCGTGGTCACCAAGTCGACGGTCCCGGTCGGCACGGGCGACGAGGTCGAGCGCATCCTCAGGGAAGTGGCCCCCGGTGCCGCCGTCTCGGTCGTCTCCAACCCGGAATTCCTGCGCGAGGGCGCGGCGATCGAGGATTTCAAGCATCCGGACCGGATCGTCGTCGGCGCCGAGGATGAGCGCGCCGCCGAGGTGATGCGCGAAATCTACCGGCCGCTCTACCTCAACAAGGCGCCGCTCCTGTTCACCTCGCGGCGCACGGCCGAGCTCATCAAATATGCGGCCAACGCCTTCCTCGCCACCAAGATCACCTTCATCAACGAGATCGCCGACCTGTGCGAAGCGGTCGGCGGCGACGTCCAGGACGTCGCCCGGGGCATCGGCCTCGACGGGCGGATCGGCGCCAAATTCCTCCACGCCGGCCCCGGCTATGGCGGCTCCTGCTTCCCCAAGGACACGGTCGCCTTGCTGAAGACGGCCGAGGACGCGCATGCGCCGCTTCGAATCGTCGAGGCGGTGGTCAAGGTGAACGACGCCCGCAAGCGCGCCATGGGCCGCAAGGTGATCAAGGTGCTGGGCGGGGAGGCGCGGGGCAAGGTGGTGGCTTTGCTCGGCCTCGCCTTCAAGCCCAATACCGACGACATGCGCGACGCGCCTTCGCTCAGCATCGTGCGCGCGCTCGAGGATGCCGGCGTGATCGTGCGCGGCTACGATCCGGAGAGCATGGAGCAGGCGCGACCGCTCATCCCCAACGTCACCTTGTGCGCTGATCCCTATGAGGCGGCTGCGGGCGCCGACGCGGTCGTGCTGGTCACCGAATGGGATGCGTTGCGGGCGCTGGACCTCCGGCGGCTGGCCGCGTCGATGCGCGCACCGGTGCTGATCGACCTCAGGAACATCTACCCGCCCGAGGACGTCGAAAGCGCCGGCCTCGCCTGGCACGGCATCGGCCGGCCCGCGCGCGGCGGGAGCTGAACGCACGCAACCTGCCCCGCGGTTGCTCGTTTGAGCCGCGAGAGGAAAAAGATGCTCAAAATAGTGACGATGGTCGTGGCGGCCGCGACCGTGGCGAGCTCCGCTCCGGCCAATGTCCTGGGCGCCGCCCATGCGCAGATTCGCACTGCCAACGGCAGGACGGTCGGATCGGCGCTGATCCCGATCCGGTCGCGCGTCATCGTCGTTCAGGTCGCCGCGCGTGGCCTGCGGCCCGGCCGCTATGCGGTTCATCTCCATGCCGTCGGCCGCTGCGACGCGCCTTCGTTCGAAAGCGCCGGCCCGCACTGGAACCCGACCGGGCGCCAGCATGGCAGACGCAACCCGCGCGGCCACCATCTCGGCGACTTGCCCAACCTCAATATCGGCGCCGACGGCACGGGACGGATCGAATTCACCATCCCCGGCACCGGCGCATGGGACGGTGCCCATCCCCTGTTCGATGCCGACGGCGCCGCGATCGTCATCCATGCCGCGCCCGACGACGACCGCACCGACCCGAGCGGCAATAGCGGCGGGCGCATCGCCTGCGGCGTGCTGAGCTATTAGACCGGCTCTCCGGCGGCGCGGGCGCGCTCGAGCTTGGTGGCCTCGAGATCGGCGATTCGGCGCGAGCCGAGCCAGAGCGCGACGAGGGTGAAGGGCGGCACGACGTAGAGGCTGAACACGCCGGCGCTGAGGCTGTGCGTCACGTCGGCCATCTTCCCAGCGAAATAGGGCCCGAGCGCGAGGCCGACCATGGTCGTGCCGAGCACATAGGTGGCGCCGGCGGTCGCGCGCATGCGCGGCAGCACGACGTCCTGCAGAGTGGCGACCGCCGCGCCGACCCAGGCCGACCCGAAGAGCTGGGCGATCGGGCTGGCGATGTAGAAGGTCCCCAGATTGTCGGTGGTGAACATCGTCCAGACCGCCGGGATGGGCAGCACCACGGCGAGCATGTTGACGAAGATGCGGCCGCGCGGATCGCGCCGGCGCCACAAATCGGAGATCACGCCGCCCATGATGACGCCGGTCGCGGCGGCGATGGCGGCGCCCCAGCCGAGAATGGTCGCCACTTCCTCGGCGGCGCTATTGCCGATGAAATGGGCGGGCGCGGTCGCAGCGCCGTAAAAGGTGCGAATCGCATAAGGCGGCGCCCAGAAGCTGATCGCATAGGTCATGAAGGAGATGCTGCCGAACGCGACCGCGAGCATCACCACCGTGCCGTTGCCCCAGATCAGCCGATAGACCGCGGCGTCCCGGTGCCGGAGCGACTGCACCCAGGAGAAGACCGCATAGATGCCGAGCCCGTAAGCGACCCATTGCGGCCAATCGCCGGTGAGGATGCCAAGGCCGGCAATCGCCGCCGCGACGCCGGCCAGGGCGATCAAATTGACGCCGAGCGCGCCCGGGATGCGCGAGACGCTGACGAGCGTGAGCGGCGGCAGGATGGCCAGCAGCTCGCCGCGGAAATCCCGCCAGGCGTTGGGGCGGACGACCGGCTGCGGTAGCCCGTCCGAGGCGCCGCGCCGGGGCTCCCTCAGCGAAAGGACCCAAAAAGCGAGCAGCAGACCCGGTATGCCAACGGCGAGGAACGCGGCCTGCCATCCGTGCAGGCCCAGAGGCGCTTCGACGGGATTGGGGAAGGCGGCATTCCAGCGGCTGCTGACCATGCCGCCGATCGGCAGGCTGAGGCCGCCGCCGATATAGAGGCCGGCCGAGTAGATGGAAAGCGCGGTCGCCCGTTTCTCCTTCGGGAAATAATCCGAGATCATCGAATAAGCGGCGGGCGACGCGCTCGCCTCGCCGATGCCGACCCCGATCCGCGCAGTGGCGAGCATGGTGAAGTTGCTGGCGAAGCCCGAAAGCGCGGTCATCGACGACCACAGGCCGAGCCCGATCGCGATCAGCCGGCCGCGGTACCAGCTGTCGGCGAGCCGCCCAAGCGGGATTCCGAACAGAGCGTAGAAGACCGCGAAGGCGGTGCCGTAGAGGAAGCCGATCTGGGCATCCTGGAGGTGGAGGTCGCTCTTGATGTCCTGCGCGAGGATCGAAATGATCTGCCGGTCGATGAAGTTGATGACGTAGACCAGGACGAGGACGAAAAGGGCGTACCAGGCGTAGCGGCTGATCCGGATCGGCGGCGGTGCGGGCGTCGCTTCGCCGGTCTCGATCGCCGCCATCTGTCCCCTCCGATTGTGCTTCTCTTTGCATCTGGCTAGCAGAGCGTCGCGCTTTGGCAACAAGGCTTGATGCGATGCCTCACCGGGTCCTGTTCGTCTGCCTCGGCAATATCTGCCGCTCGCCGCTCGCCGAAGCGGCGTTCCGCGCGGAAGCGGGAAGGCTCGGGCTCGACGCCGAGGCGGATTCGGCGGGCACCGGCGGCTGGCACGCCGGCGAGCCACCCGACCGGCGCGCGATCGCCGCGGCGCGGCGGGGCGGGATGGACATCTCGCAGCTCAGGGCGCGGCAGGTCGTGCCGGGCGATTTCGAGCGGTTCGACCATATCGTCGCGCTCGACGACGAGAATCTCGCCGACCTCACGGCGATCCGGCCCGCGGGCAGCGGCGCCAGCCTGTCGCTGCTGCTCGACCATGTTCCCGGCCGCGAAGGGCAGGCGGTCGCCGATCCTTATTATGGCGGCGATGCTCATTTCGATATGACCTGGCGCGACGTCGGCGAAGGCGCGCGCGGGCTGGCGGCCGCCCTGCACAAGGAGGATGCACGATGAGTCTCGTTTATCATTACCACCCTTTGTCGTCCTTCTGCTGGAAGCCGCTGATCGCGCTCTATGAGAACGGGACCGTGTTCACGCCCAAGATCGTCGATCTCGGCGATCCGCAGGCGCGCGCGGCGTTCGCGGCGCTCTGGCCGCTCGCCAAGATGCCGGTGCTCGAGGACGAGGCGCACGCGCGCGTCATTCCCGAGACGAGCATCATCATCGACTATCTCGACCGCCATCATCGCGGCCCCGTCCGGTTCGTGCCCGAGGATGCCGACCGCGCCCGCGAGATCCGGCTCTGGGACCGGATTTACGACCTCTATGTCCAGGGGCCCATGCAGAGGATCGTCTTCGACCGGCTGCGGCCGGAGGGGCAGAAAGATGCGCTCGGCGTCGCGGAGGCGCGGCAGGCGCTCGTGACCGCTCTCGGTCTGGTCGAAAGCCACGTGGCCGAACGGCGCTGGGCGACCGGAGACGATTTCACCTTGGCCGATTGCGCCGCCGCGCCGGCCCTTTTCTACGCGGACAAGGTCATGCCGCTAGCCGGCACCTGGCCGAACGCGCTGGCGCTGCTCGACCGGCTCAAGGCGCGGCCCAGCTTCGCCCGGGTGCTCGAGGAGGCCGAACCCTATTCCCATTATTTTCCGCAAGGGTGAGGTGCGGCGTGACCGCTTTCTCCCAGCGGGTCGCCGATTTGGCCGGCGTCGAGGAGGGGCGGCTGGAGCGGCTGGCGGGCGGCGATCTGTCCGAAGTGCTGCTGGTGCCGCGGCCCGAAGGCGATCTCGTCGCCAAGAGCGGGCTCTCGGCCGGGACCGAGGCGGCGATGCTGCGGGGGCTGGCCGGCGCGGGGATCAGGGTGCCGGCGGTGGTCGGCGAGCATGACGGCGTGCTGCTGCTCGAGAACGTCGTCAACGACGGCGTGCTCAGCCCAAACGCCTGGGCGGATATCGGGGCCGAGGTCGCGCGGCTGCACGCGAAGACCGGCGAGGCCTATGGCTGGCCGGTCGACCATGCGCTGGCCACGGTCGCGCTCGACAATCGGGAAGGGCACGATTGGCCGCGTTTCTGGGGCGAGCAAAGGCTCGCCGCCGCGGCGCGCCTGCTCGACCGGCCCTGGCGCGAACGGGTCGAGCGCTTGACGGGGCGGCTCGGCGAGCTCCTGCCCGCCGCGCCGCCCGCCTGCCTACTCCATGGCGATTTGTGGACCGGCAACATCCTCGTCGCGGGCGGGCGGCTGGCGGCTTTGATCGACCCCGCTTGCTATCACGGCCATGCCGAGGTCGACCTCGCCATGCTCTGCCTGTTCGGCGCGCCGCCCGACGAATTCTGGCGGGCCTATGGCGCGCGCGAGCCGGGGTGGGAGGCGCGGCTTCCCATCTATCAGCTCTTCCCCGCGCTCGTTCACCTGCGCCTGTTCGGGGCGGCTTATGCGCCGATGGCCGACCGCTTGCTCGATGCCGCCGGCGGCTAACCGAGCGGATAGCGCTCGACCATCGAATAGACGGCCGCCTCGGCGGTGAGGTCGCTTTCGAACAGAGCGAAATGATCGACGGCGAAGGCCGGGCTGCCGAGGCCGCCGGCGCTTTCGAGGAGATTGCCGACCGGGCCGGAGCTGCGCTTCAGGCGGGCCAAGGTGATGTGCGGCAGATAGGCGCGCTCGTCGGGCGCGATGCCGACGCGGGCGAGAGCGGAATCGACCTTCTTGTGCAGGGCCCGGAGCGGCGCGTGCGGCGCCACGCCGGCCCAGACGGTCTCGGCGAGCCCGCGCCGCTCGAACGCGCCGATGCCGTTCAGGGCGAGAGCGAAGGGCGGCTGGTGCACGGCGCCCAAAGCGGCGTGGATGTCGCCCGCTTTATGGCGGTCGACCTCGCCGATGAAGCGCAAGGTGAGGTGGAGCTGGTCCTCGCTCTGCCAGCGCGCGCCGCTGACCCCGCCCATCGCGCCGAGGAGCAGCTTGCGGATCGCCGAGGGCGGCCGGATCGCCACGAACAGCCGGTGCATCGCCTGTGCCTAGCAGGGCGCGCGCCGGAAATCATCGTTAACCGCCCTCTGCGCGGCGGAGGCCCGGCCAGTTTTCCTTGAAATGGGTCCGGTTTCCTCCGATATTCCCCAGACACGGCATTTTGCCGGGGATGGGAGATTTTGAAATGGCTAATTGGTCTGACCCGCGGCCCGGTGCGGCACCGCCGAGGCCGGCCCCAATCGACAGCGCCGGACGCGATCTTCGCGACGTTTCGGTCGACGCCGGCCTTCGGGCCCACATGCTGTCGGTCTACAATTACATGGCTTCGGGCGTGTTGCTCACGGGCGTCGTCGCTATGCTCTTCTCGCAATGGGATGGGGCCTACGACATGCTGTTCGGCCCGGGCATCATGAGATGGGTGCTCATGCTGTCGCCGCTGGCCTTCGTGCTGGTGCTGAGCTTCGGTATCAACAAGCTGTCCGTCGGCACCGCCCAGATCCTCTATTGGGCCTTCGCGACGGTCATGGGCCTGTCGCTCGCGTCGATCTTCTTCGTCTATACCGACGCGTCGATCGCCTTGACCTTCTTCGCGACGGCGGCCGCTTTCGCCAGCCTCAGCCTGTGGGGCTATACGACCAAGAAGGATCTGTCGGGCTGGGGCACGTTCCTGCTGATGGGCGTGGTCGGGTTGATCGTGGCATCCTTCCTCGCCATGTTCATGTCGCCGGCCGGCCAGCAGACGATGAACCTGGTGATCGGCGCCGTCGGCGTGCTGATCTTCGCGGGCCTCACCGCCTACGACACCCAGAAGATCAAGAGCATCTACTTCCAACTCCAGGGCACCGAGTTCCTGGGCAAGGCCGCGATCATGGGCGCGCTGGAGCTGTATCTCGACTTCATCAACATGTTCCTGCTGCTGCTGCGCCTGATGGGCAGCCGCGACTAGCATCGTCGAGACGCTTGAAACGGGAAGGCCCGGCGGTGACGCCGGGCCTTTCTTTTTGACCGGTTAGAATTGAATGCGCAGGCCGGTCGAGGCCGAAAAGGTCTCGCCCCCGGCAAAGCCGGCGGTGCGCACCAGCGCCGCGTCCAGCGACACCGTGGCGGAGAGCCGGACCGAGCCGGACAGGCCATATTCGACCCAGGCGTCGCCTTCATTCCCGGCAGGAGCCAGCTGCGGCGTGCGACCGGCGAGAAGGCCGCTCCCCTGGCGGTTGATCGAGGCGCGGTTCGAGGTCGCCGCGGCCGCCAGATAGACGCCGAGGCTGCCGCCCCGCCAGACCCGCTCCGCCGAGACTCCGGATATGCCGGTAAGCCCTGCTTCCTTATTCGCCTGGATCACCTGATCGCCGACCTGCGGCAACAAGGTGCGCGCGCTGTCGACCTCGCTGTAGGTCAGCGACGCGAAGGGCGCGATCGCCCACTTCTCGCCGGCCGGCGCGTCCCAGGTGACCGAACCGCCGAGCGTGAGCAAGCGGCCGTCGGTATCGTCGCGGACCACGCGCCCGTTCGTGCGGGCCGGGCTGGGCGGGGTGAAATCGCGAGTGCCGATCGTCGCATAAGCATCGATGAGGATGCGCCCGGCCTGGTAGCCGCCGCCGATGGTGATCTGGCGGGTCCGGGCCGGGAGCGGCTCGGCAACGCCCGGATCGCCGCCGCCATCGTACCAGGCGATGCCGCCGCGGACGTAGCCGTTGCCGAGATAACGGTAGACTGAGGCGGCGAGAAAAGGCTGTTCGTCCTCGCCCGCGACGGTGGCGACACCGCCGCTCACCGACAGCGACCAATCCTTGGCCGAAGCGCCGGCCGGCCAGGCGGCGAGCAGCCAGATGAGATGACGCGGCGACATCGACCCCCTCCTTCTTGTATCCCGCTAACGCCGTGTACCGTAAAACCCTTCGAAGGGTTTCCTCTATAGCAGCGTTAAGCCTTCAGCCGCGGGACAAGATATGTGCTGAACGTAGGCGTTGAAGCGAGCGATGCATCGGCGCGCCAGGCCGGCGACCCCGGCGAGCGCGCGCTGATGATGCACGTCGCCGCGGGCGACGCCCAGAGCTTCGAGCGGCTGGTGATCCGACACACGCCGATGGTCCACGCGATCGCCTGGCGCATGCTCGGCGATGCGGTGGAAGCGGAGGATGTGGTGCAGGAGACGTTCGTCAAGCTGTGGGTCAACGCTAAAGGCTGGGCGCCCGCGGGCGGCGGCCTGGGCGGCTGGCTGAGGCGCGTTTCCACCAACGCCTGCCTGGACCGGCTGCGCCGCCCCCGCTTCGTCAGCAGCGAGGGCCTGCCCGAGCGCGCCGACGAAGCGCCGCCGGCGGATCTGGCGATCGACGGCGCCCGGCGCCAGGCCGCCGTCGCGGCGTCGATCCAGGCGCTGCCCGACCGCCAGCGCGCGGCAATCGTGCTTACTTATTATGAAGGCGTGTCGAACGCCGAGGCGGCCTCGATCCTCGGCGTCGGGGTCAAGGGCCTCGAATCGCTGCTGGTCCGCGCCCGCCAGGCGCTGACCCAGATGCTCGCGAGCAAGGGGCTGCTGGCCGAAGGAGGGGGCGAATGACCGATCACGCCCTCGACGCGCTGCTCGCCGAATATGCGCCGCCGCCGCTGTCCGCCGGGCTGGCCGGTCGCGTCGCCGCCGCCGCGCTGGCGCTTCCCCAGGAGCCGCGCCTCGCGGTCGCCCGCAGCGCCGGCGTCCCGCCCCGCCGCGATCGCCGCGGTGCATGGCTGCGGCGGCCGGCCTTGATCGCGGGCGTCGCGCTCGGCCTGGTGGTCGGCGGCGCGGTGGCCGCGACCTTGGCCGGGATCAAGCTCGACAGACTGTTCGGGCTCGAGCGGGGGCCGCCCGCGGTCTCCGTGGGCCGCGAGACTCCGCCGCCGACTCCTCCGGCGCCGCCCCCGCAAGAGACGTTGCCCGCCGCCGAGCCGGTCCCTCCCGGGGACGCGCCGACCGCGATTCGAACCGCACCCGAGCCGTCGCCCGCTGCGCCCGCGCCACGCGTCGAAGCGCCGCCCGTCGCGGCTCCCGTCCAGGCGCCGCCCCGCCCCGAGATCATGGAGCCTCGCCGGATCGAAATGCCGCCGCCCGCGCCGCCGCTTCCGGCGATCCGCCAGGGGGACGCGGCCTCGACGCCAGTCGCGCCGCCACGCATTCCGGCGCCGGCGGCCGAGGAGCGGCTGCGATTGCAGCGCGAGCAGCGGGAGCGGATCGAACGGACCGAGCGGCTGCGCGCCGCCCGCCAGGCGCAAATCGAGCGGATGCAGCGCCTCCAGCAAAGCCGCGAACGCATCCGCCGCCTGCGCCGCGACTGAACCGGCGAAGGGTTTTCGCCGCCGCCGCGTTAGGGCTTTCGAGAGCGGCGGCCGCCCTCTCCCTCAACATATGAAGGAGAGCGATTATGAAGACCATCAAGATGATCTGCGTCGCCGTCGCGCTTTGCGTGCCGGCGCTGGCACAGGCGCAACGGGGCGGTGGCGCGGGCGTCGTCCGCGTCCAGCGTGTCGAGGGCGGGCGCAGCGTCGATGCGGGCCGGACGATCGCGGTTCGCGACATCGACATCCGCCGTGGCGACGCCGTGCGCGTCGGACCGGTCGAAACGGGAACCCACATTCGGCGTCCGCTGCACAATCCGGCCCGCCGACGCTGGAACGCCGCGAATCCGCCGGGCCCCAACCCGGCCCGCCGTCGCTATTACAACGCGACACATTGACGCAGCGTCGCTGACCCCCCTCTCAGCCCGCCCCACTCGCCCGCTCCGCTCCGCGCGGGGCGGGCGTTTCCTATGCGAGGTGGCGGCGGAAGAAAGCGAGCGTTTCCGCCCAGGCCTGCGTGGCGGCCTCGCGATTGTAGCGCGCCGCCGACGTGTCATTGTGGAAGGCGTGGTCGACGTTCGGGAATTCGTGGACGGTGACATCCTTGCCGGCCGCCCGCAGGGCTTCCGCCCAGGGCCGGGCAGTGCCGTTCACCCGATTGTCGAGCCCGGCGAGGATGATCAGCATTGCAGCCTGGACCCGCGCCGCCTCGGCGGGGTCGGGCGCCGGGCCGTAAAAGGGAACGGCCGCCTTCAGCGCCGCGCCGGCTGCGATGGCGAGCCGGTTGGTAAGACCGCCGCCCCAGCAGAAGCCGACCATTCCGACCTTGCGCGCGCCGCCCCCGGCCGAAGCCAGCCAGCCGATCGTGGCGGCGCCGTCGGCGACGGTCTCCGCCATGTCGAGCGCGCCGATCATGGTCCGCGCCCGATCCTCGTCGCCGGCGGGCGTGCCGCCGGCCGGGCTGAGGAAATCGGGCGCCACCGCGGAATAGCCGGCGACGGCCAGCCGCCGCGCGACGTCGCGTATATGGTCGTTCAGGCCGCGATTCTCGTGGACGACGAGCACCACCGGGCGGTTGCGTCGCGCTTGCGCGGGCGTAGCCTCGTAACCCGTGTAGCGGCGGCCCGGGCGCGGCTCCCAATTGAGCTCCCGGGTGCGGATGCGAGGATCGTCGGCAGGGACGATGGGCGGCGCCTCGGCGCGAGCGGCGATGCTGCCGAGCAGCATGCTCGCCGCCGCCGCGCTGCCCGCGATTCGGGTCAGCCTGGCCATGAAGAGGCGGCGGTCCATGCCCTCGTGCGTGAACCGGTCATAAAGCGCGATCGCCGCGCGCTCGATCTCGTCCGTCATCTCAGGCGCCTTGCGCCTCGGCCACCAGAGCCTCGTCGATCTCGCGGGCGCGGATCGCCGCGGGGCGCTCCTGGAGGCGGCCGAAATACTCCTCGAAGCTCGGCCGCTTCTCGATCGAGCCGAACATCATCCCGAAACCGATCTGCGACCCGACATAGAGGTCGGCCGCGGTGAACTGGTCGCCGCAAATGTAGGGCCCGGGCTTGATCGCGAGCTCGAGCGCATCGATCGCCGCATCGAAGCTGCCATAGCCGACGAACGCGCGCTGCTCGTCGGTCACCTCGACCTTGAGCGCCTTGTTGGTGATCGCCGCCTCGGCCGGGCCGGCGGCGAAGAATAGCCAGCGATAATAAGCCCCGCGCTTGCGGTGGCCGGGCGGCGGGGCCAGGCCGGCGTCGGCAAATGCGTCGGCCAGATAGGCGCAGATCGCCGCGGTCTCGGTCACCACCGTGTCGCCATGCCGGATCGCGGGCACCTTCCCCATCGGATTGACCGCGAGATAATCGGGGTCCTTCATGCTCTGGTTATAGCCTAGCACCACCGTCTCATAAGGCGCGCCGACCTCCTCCAGCATCCAGCGGATCACCCGCCCGCGCGACTGGGGGTGGGTGTAGAAGGTGAGGTCGGTCATGGCGCGGGCTCCCTGGCTGTGCGGAGCCGAGGCATACCGGATTCCCCTCCCCGAATACAGGGAGGGGAGGCTAAGCCTGCTCCTCCGGCTGGTCCGTGGCCTTGACCAGCTTCGGCCCTTTCTTCCTGCTCTTCGACGCCTTGGGCGCCGCCGAGGCGATCTCGAAGACCGGGGCGTTGTCCTTGATGCGGACTTTGACCTCGCCGCCGTGGATCAGCTTGCCGAACAGCAATTCCTCGGCGAGAGGCTGCTTGATCTTCTCCTGGACCAGCCGGCCCATCGGGCGGGCGCCGTAGAGCTTGTCGTAGCCGCGCTCGGTCAGCCAGGCGCGGGCCTCGTCGTCCAGCTCGATATGGACGTTGCGGTCGGCGAGCTGGAGCTCGAGCTGGAGGATGAACTTGTCGACGACGCGGGCGACGACGTCGGTCGGCAGATAGCCGAACGGGACGATCGCATCGAGCCGGTTGCGGAATTCCGGCGTGAACATCCGTTTCACCGCCTCCTCGCTCGCATCCTCCTTGGAGATGTTGCCGAAGCCGATGCCCTCGCTCGCCATGTCGGACGCGCCGGCATTGGTGGTCATGATCAGGATGACGTTGCGGAAATCGACCGACTTGCCGTGATGGTCGGTCAATTTGCCGTGGTCCATGATCTGCAGGAGGATGTTGAACAGGTCCGGATGCGCCTTCTCGATCTCGTCGAGCAGGAGCACGCTGTGCGGATGCTGGTCGACGGCGTCGGTCAGGAGGCCGCCCTGGTCGTAGCCGACGTAGCCCGGAGGCGCGCCGATCAGCCGCGAGACGCTGTGCCGCTCCATATATTCGCTCATGTCGAAGCGCTGCAGCGGGATGCCCATGATCGAAGCGAGCTGGCGCGCGACCTCGGTCTTGCCGACCCCGGTGGGCCCCGAGAAGAGGTAGGAGCCGATCGGCTTGTCGGGATCGCGAAGGCCGGCGCGGGCGAGCTTGATCGCCGAGGACAGCCGGTCGATCGCATCGTTCTGGCCGAAGACGACGCGCTTCAGGTCCTTGTCGAGATGCTCGAGCGCGCGCTTATCGTCCGAGGAGACGCTCTTGGCGGGGATCCGGGCGATGGTCGAGATGACCTGCTCGATCTCCTTGACGGTGATCGTCTTCTTGCGCTTGCTGGGCGGCACCAGCATCTGCATCGCGCCGACCTCGTCGATCACGTCGATCGCCTTGTCCGGAAGCTTGCGATCGTTGATGTAGCGCGCCGAAAGCTCGACCGCCGCCTTGATCGCGTCGGACGTATATTTGACGCTGTGATGCTGCTCGAAGGCGGAGCGCAGGCCGGTGAGAATCTTCACCGTATCCTCGATCGTCGGCTCGTTGACGTCGATCTTCTGGAAGCGCCGGAGCAGCGCCCGGTCCTTCTCGAAATGGTTGCGAAACTCCTTGTAGGTGGTCGAGCCGATGCAGCGGATCGCGCCGTTGGAGAGCGCGGGCTTCAGGAGGTTCGACGCGTCCATCGCGCCGCCGGAGGTGGCGCCGGCGCCGATCACGGTGTGGATCTCGTCGATGAAGAGGATGGCGTGGGGGAGCTTCTCGAGCTCGTTCACCACCGCCTTGAGGCGTTCCTCGAAATCGCCGCGATAGCGGGTGCCGGCGAGCAGGGCGCCCATGTCGAGCGAATAGATCACCGCGGGCTTGAGTACGTCGGGGACGGCGCCCTCGACGATGTTGCGCGCAAGGCCCTCGGCGATCGCGGTCTTGCCGACGCCGGGATCGCCGACATAGAGCGGGTTGTTCTTCGAGCGCCGGCAGAGAATCTGGATGGTCCTGTCGACCTCGGGCCCGCGGCCGATCAGCGGATCGACTCGGCCGTCCTCGGCCTTCTCGTTGAGATTGACCGTGAACTGCTTGAGGGCGGATTCGGGCTTTTTCTTGCCTTCCTCCTGCTTGATTTCCTCGGGATTCTTGGTCTCGGCGGGCTGTGAGGCGGGCTCGCCCTTGCCGACGCCGTGCGAGATGTAGGTGACCGCGTCGAGCCGGCTCATGTCCTGCTGCTGCAGGAAGTAGACGGCATAGCTTTCGCGTTCGGAGAAGAGCGCGACCAGCACGTTGGCGCCGGTCACCTCGTCGCGGCCCGACGACTGGACGTGGAGGATCGCGCGCTGGACGACGCGCTGGAAGCCCGAGGTCGGCGACGGATCGGTGTCGGACTGGACCTTGAGCGCCTCGAGCTCATTGTCGAGATAGTGGCGAACCGCCTCGCGCAGCTCGCCGGTATTCACCCCGCAGGATTCCATGACCCGGCCAGCATGGACGTCCTCGATGAGCGCGAGCAGAAGATGCTCGAGCGTCGCATATTCGTGGCGGCGGCCGCTCGCCTCGGCGAGGGCGTTGTGGAGCGTCTGCTCGAGCTCACGGGCGAATGACGGCATGTTCTACTCCTGGCGGCCCTCGGACGATTCAGGGCCTTTCATCCCAATGTCGGCCCTTGCGGCTCGCGCATCAAGGGCCTCGGTCTAAAACGGGTTAAGACGAAGAAGTTACCGAGACGTTAACCATCTTTCCGCAGGTTCTACGGAGGCCCAGGCCGTCATTTTTTGAACAGATCGTGGGCGCTGGCCTGGAAGCTCACCGACGCGTCGAGCTTGGCCGTGACCCGCGCGATCTCCGCCTGAAGGATCTCGATCCGCGCGCGCAGCTCCTCAACCGACAAGGGATCGAGATCCTGCTTGGTCAGCAGGGTCAGCGGATCGTCGGGCTTGTCCGGAAAAAGCTCGTCGAGGTCCATGGCATGGAGCGTTGACCGCGAAGCCGCTCAAGTCAATAAACCCGCGACCTGCTTTGCGACGAACGGGACCTATGGCCGCCTTGCCCGACGAGATGGACGCGATCGACCCGGCCGAGGCGGGCGGACCTGAGGTGCTCGTCCCGGTCCGCCGCCCGGTGCCGCGGCCGGGGCCCGGCGAGCTGCTGATCCGGGTCGAGGCGGCGGGGGTCAACCGGCCCGACGTGCTGCAGCGCCGGGGCCTCTATCCGATGCCGCCGGGCGCGCCCACGATTCCGGGTCTCGAAGTGGCGGGCATCGTCGCCGCGACCGGCGAGGACGTGCCCGCCGAGCTGGCCGGCCAGCCGGTCTGCGCCTTGCTCGCCGGCGGCGGCTATGCCCAATATGCGGTGGCGCCGGTCGGCCAGTGCCTGCCCGTGCCCGAAGCGCTGACGATGATCGAGGCGGCGGCGATGCCGGAGACGCTCTTCACCGTCTGGACCAATTTGTTCGAGCGCGCTTATGCGACCGAAGGCGAGACGGTGCTCGTCCATGGCGGCACCAGCGGCATCGGCACGATGGCGATCGCTTTGGGCGCCCTGTTCGGCCTCAGGATCATCGTCACCTGCGGCAGCGACGAGAAGTGTCGCCGCGCCGAGGCGCTCGGCGCCGCGCATGCGATCAATTATGGTGACGAGGATTTCGTCGAAGCGGTTGAGCGGCTGACGGCGGGGAAGGGGGTCGATATCGTCATCGACATGGTCGGCGGCGACTATCTGCCGCGCAACCTCTTGTGCCTCGCCGAGGACGGCCGCCACGTCTCGATCGCGATGCAGCGCGGCGCCGCGGCTGAGATCAGCATCGCCAGGATCATGGGCCGGCGGCTGATGCTGACCGGCTCGATGCTTCGGCCGCGCTCGGTGGCCTTCAAGTCGCTGGTCGCCGACGAGATCGCGCGCAGCGTCTGGCCTTATGTGGAGGAGGGCCGGCTGAAGCCGGCGATCCATGCCACTTTTCCGCTGGCGCAGGCCGCCGACGCGCATAAACTGATGGAATCGGGGGACCATGTCGGCAAGATCGTGCTGACGACCTGAAGTTCGGGGGGCAGGGGGAAATGATAGACAAGCTCAAGACGATAAGGCCGTCCCGCTACGTGCTCGGGACATTGGTGGCGTTCACCCTGGCCTCGATCCTGTTCTCCGGGCGGCCGATCGCCGGCTACGGCGTCTCCGTGGTCGAGGAGGTGATGGTGTTTCCCGACACTGCCCCGCGCGCCGACTGGCTGCGCCGCCAAACCACGGTCGGCGAGCTGCCTTATCCCAATGGCCGGGCCCGGCTGTGGCTCGCGGACACAGTCCAGCCCGTCAAGCTCGGCTATGTCTACACGGAATATGGCATTTTCGGCATGCCCTATTGGGCGCAGCCGGACAGCGAGCTCGGCATGTTCGTCTATTCCGAGGGCGTGGACCATATCGGCGGCACACCGGTCGATCCGAGGCGGATCCAGCTGCTCGAGATGGCGTCGGGCGTGTCGGTCCCGCGCGAGCACAGCTCGCTCTGGTACAAGCATATCTGGGGCTGGCTATTCCCGATCCTGTTCTTGACCTGGCTGCTGCTCTGGCGGCGCGAGGACCGCAAGCGCGAGGAGGAGGAACTTTGGAGCAGCGATGCGCCCAGTGAGTGAGCCGCTGATTCTGCACGAATATGCCGCGTCCGGGAATTGCTACAAGGTACGGCTGACCGCGTCGTTGCTCGGCCTCGCGCTGGAGCGGCGCGACTATGACATCATGAAAGGAGAGACCCGGACCGCTTATTTCCTGGCCGAGGTCAATTCCAACGGCCGCATCCCGGTGCTCCAGATCGGCGAGCGGTTCATCCCGGAAAGCAACGCGGCCTGCTTCTATCTGGCCGACGGCTCGGCCCTGGTCCCGGACGACCGCTTCGCCAAGGCGGACATGCTGCGCTGGATGTTCTTCGAGCAATATAATCACGAGCCCAACATCGCGACGCTGCGCTTCTGGCGGGGCTGGGTCGGCGAAGCGAACCTCAGCGACGCCCAGCGTGCGCAGATCCCC
Organism: Allosphingosinicella sp.; assembly: GCA_035994965.1. Taxonomy (GTDB): domain Bacteria; phylum Pseudomonadota; class Alphaproteobacteria; order Sphingomonadales; family Sphingomonadaceae; genus Allosphingosinicella. The sequence continues at coordinate 157,762 of DASYKV010000023.1, read as the reverse complement.
GCCAAGCGCGCGGCGGGCGAGGCGGCGCTGGCGTTGATGGACGAGCATCTCGCCGGCCGGCTGTGGTTCGTGGGCGAGGGCCCGACGCTCGCCGACATCGCGCTTTACGCCTACACCCATGTCGCCGACGGCGGCGGTTTCGCGCTCGGCGATTATCCCGCGGTCGAGGCCTGGCTGAAGCGGGTCGCCGCCGCGCCCGGCTTCATTCCGTTGGACGCCTAGTCGTCGTCGTTACGCCCGACCAAAGCGACGGCGAGCAGGGCGACGACGATGCCACCGCCGACAACCGCCGCGGTCCCAAGCGTCGACAGGCCGAGGCGAGGGGCGCCGGTGTCGCCGCGGATCGGGCCCTGGCCGAGCCGGTATCCCGCCAGCCGGAGACCGGCGGGCCCGCGTCCGGCGACGCCGAATTCGACGCCCTCGCCGTAGCGGAGCGATGCCCGGCCATCGATGGTCTGGCTGCGGCTGAACGGCGCCAGCGCCAGGCCGGCGCGGACCTGGCCCTGCTCCGGTCCGCCGAAAGCGAGCCGGACGCGGGCGCCGGCGAAGGCGCCCATGCGGACCTGCGCCGGATCGGCGGCGACTCCGAGATCGGCGGCGCGGACGGGCGCGGCGGCGAGGAGCTGGGCCGCGATCAGCGAAATGGCGGTTATGGTCTTCATGCGTCTTTCCCCATCTACTCGTCGCAGCGATTGCCGTCGCAGGCGACGGTCAAGGCCAGGTAGAGCCCGCCGACGACGGCGACACCGACGATCGCGACCACCGCGATCCCCTTGAGGATGGTGCGGCCGGTCCGCTCCTGCCGCCGGCGATTGTCGGTCGGTTGCGGTTCGTCGCCCTGGGCGGCGGCGAGGCGCCGGGCGAAGGAGACGCCGCCGATCGACAGGGCCAGCGGCCGGTTCGCCGACATGCCGAGCTCGATCCCTTCGGCGAAGCGAGTCCGGACCCGCCCGTCCGCCTGACGGCCATGCTCGACCGAGGTCAGCGACAGCGCTGCGCGCGGCCGCCCGGCATTCTCGCCGCCGAACGGGACGCGGAAGCGGGCGCCGATGAAGGTGCCCCGATATTGCTCGCCCGTGCCGATCCGGTCATTGTCGAGGGGCGCGGCCGCAAGCGGCTGCATCGCCCCAAGCAGCTGAGCCGCCAGGAGCGCAGCGATGGTCAGTTTTTTCATTGATCTCTTCCCCTTACCGTTACTATGCTCGCCCAGCTTTGCGGCGGCGCGGGGGAGGAATTGTGGCGCTTTGGGGGCCTGGCTTTTCCGGTCATGAACTCGTCGCCGCGGACTTGATCCGGGGTCTACCTTCTTCCGACGCGGGAAAAGTAAGATGGATCCCGGATCAAGTCCGGGATGACGTTTGACTGAATGGACCTAATCTTCCCGCAGCGCGAATCGCTGGAGCTTGCCGGTTGCGGTCTTGGGTAGAGCCTCGACGAAGGCGATCTCGCGCGGATATTTGTAGGGTGCGATCGCGGCCTTTACATGGTCCTGGAGAATGCCGACCATGCCGGCGTCGGGGGCATAGCCGGGGGCGAGGACGACGAACGCCTTCACCTTCTGGCCGCGCTCCGCGCAGGGCGCGCCGATCACCGCGCATTCCTGGACCGCCTCATAAGCGAGGAGCGCGTTCTCGACCTCCGGCGCGGCGATATTGTAGCCCGAAGAGACGATCATGTCGTCGGAGCGGGCGACGTACCAGAAATAGCCGTCCTCGTCGGCGCGGTAGGTGTCGCCGGTGACGTTCCAGCCATGGACCACGTAATCGGCCTGGCGCTCGTCGTCGAAATAGCGGCAGCCGGTGGGCCCTTTGACGGCGAGCCGGCCGGTGCCGCTCGCCATCGGCCTGTCGTCCTCGTCGAGCACGGTCGCGACATAGCCGGGCACGGCCTTGCCGGTGGCGCCGGGGCGGATGTCGTCGCCCGCGGCCGAGATGAAGATATGCATCATCTCGGTGGCGCCGATGCCGTCGACGATCCCGAGGCCGGTTGCCTCTCGCCAGGCTTGCCAGGTCGCGGCGGGCAGATGCTCGCCGGCCGAGACGCAGGTGCGCAAAGTGGCGATGTCGCGCTCGGCCAGCATCGGGATCATCGCCTTGTAGGCGGTCGGCGCGGTGGCGAGGATCGTCACCCCGTGGCGGGCGATGGCGTCGAGCAAAGGGGCCGGCCCCGGCGTCTCGATCGTCACCGCGGTGCCGCCGAAGCGCCAGGGGAAGATCAGCAGCATGCCGAGCCCGAAGGTGAAGGCGACCGGCGCCGAGCAGGCCCAGCGGTCGCCTGCGTCCGGCTTCAGGATAGTGCGGGCGAAGGCGTCGGCGGGCGCCAATATGTCGCGGTGATAGTGAACGCAGCCCTTCGGGTCGCCGGTCGTGCCCGAGGTGAAGGCGATCAGGGCGACGTCGTCGCGGCCGGTGTCGACGGGGACGAAGCCCGGCGCGACATCGTCGAGGCCGGCAAAGCCGTTGTCGCCGTCATAGGAAAGGATCGAGCCGACGCCGCCCGCCGCGTCGAAATCGACCCGGAAGCGGGAATCGACGATGGCGTGCGAGATTCGGGCGCGTTCGAGAATCGTGGCGATCTCGCCGGGGCGGAGCATCGGCATGGTGGTGACGACCACGCCGCCCGCCTTGAGCACGCCGAGCCAGGCGGCGAACAGCATCGCATTGTTGGGGCCGCGCAGGAAGACTCGGTTGCCGGGAACGAGGCCCTCCCGCTCGACCAGCCGGCGGGCGATCCGGTCGGACAGGTCCTTCATCTCGCCATAGGTCCAGGCGCCGGCATCGTTGAGCACGGCAAGGGCCCGCGGATCCTGCCGGTCGATCAGCTCGACGGCGGCGTTGAGCCGCTCGGGATAGTGAAGCTCGGGCAAGGTGACGAGGAATTCGGGCTGGGCTTCGGGCGGGGGCAGCCCGTCGCGGATGAAGCTGTCGCTCATTCGGGCACCACGGCGGTGGTTTCGACCTCGACCTTCGCGCGGGGCTCGACGAGCGCGGTGACGCCCACGACCGCCATTGCCGGGAAATTCCGGCCCATCAGCTCGCGCCAGGCGGCGCCGATGCTGGCGAGGCTCTCCCGATAGGCCGCTATGTCGGTGACATAGCAGGTCATCCGCACGACATGCTCCGGGCCGGCGCCGTCTTCGGCGAGGATGGCCAGGGTGTTGGCCAGCACCTGGCGGAACTGGCCCGCGAGATCCTCGGTCTCGAATGCTTCCCGCGCGTTCCAGCCGATCACGCCGGCGGTGACGATGAGGCGGCCCTTCGCGGAAATGCCGTTGGCATAGCCTTTCGGGCGCGGCCAGCCGGGGGGCAATAAGGTCTTCATTTCCCGAATTCCGCCAGATGGTTGCGGGCGATCACGATCTTCTGCACTTCGGATGCGCCCTCGTAGATGCGCAGCGCTCGGATCTCGCGATAGAGGCTCTCGACGGGGACGCCATGGGTGACGCCCAGGCCGCCGAAGATCTGCACCGCCTTGTCGATCACCGCTTGCGCGCTGTCAGTGGCGTGGAGCTTGGCGAGCGCGGCCTCGCGGCTGTTGCGCCGGCCCTGGACGTCGCGGACCCAGGCGGCGCGGTAGACGAGCAAAGCCGAGGCATCGATGTCGAGCACCATCTCGGCGAGCATCGACTGGACGATGGCGTTGTCCGCGAGCGTTGCGCCGCCGGACTTGCGGCCGGTGGCGCGGGCGGTGGCTTCGTCGAGCGCGCGGCGGGCGAAGCCCAAAGCGGCGGCGCCGACCGTGGTCCGGAAGACGTCGAGCGTCGCCATGGCATAAGCGAAGCCGCGGCCGCGCTCGCCGAGCAAGGCGGCGGCGGGGAGGCGCATGCCGGTGAATTTCAGCGTGGCGAGCGGGTGGGGGGCGATCACCCTTATGCGCTCGCTGTCGTCGAGCCCAGGCGTGTCCGAATCGACGATGAAGGCGGAGACGCCCTTGGCGCCGGGCGCCTCGCCGGTGCGGGCGAAGAGGACGTAGAAATCGGCGATGCCGCCGTTGGAGATATAGGTCTTAGCGCCGTCGACGACGAAGCCGTCGGCGGTCGCGGCGGCGCTGGTTTCCATCGAAGCGACGTCCGAGCCCGACGTCGGCTCGGTGAGCGCGAAGGCGGCGATCTTGTCCCCTTTGGCGACTGCGGGAAGATAGGATCGTTTCTGAGCTTCGGAGCCGAACAGGCTGATCGTGCCCGATCCGAGCCCCTGCATGGCGAAGGCGAAATCGGCGAGGCCCGAATGGCGGGCGAGCGTCTCGCGGATCAGCGCCAGCGAGCGGACGTCGAGCTGGTCGTGGACGCCGCCATAAGCCGCCGGGACGCAATAAAGCAGCCAGCCGCCGGCGCCGAGCTTCGCCACCAAAAAACGGCATTCGGCGTCGACATCCTCGCCATGGGGCGCCGCCAGCTCAGATTTGCACCAAGCCTCAAGTTCCTCCGCCAAATCCCGGTGAGATTTGTCGAAAAATGGCCAATCGAGGAAAGAGCGGTCCGCCATCAGTCGCCCTTGAACTCGGGCGTGCGTTTCTCCGAAAAGGCCTCGAAGGCGCGGCGGAAGTCGTTGGTCGCCATGCAGATCGCCTGGGCCTGGGCCTCCATCTCGATCGCGGTCTCCAGGCTCACCGCCCATTCGCTGTTGAGCTGGGTCTTGGTGATGCCGTGGGCGAAAGTCGGGCCGCTCGCGAGGCTGCCCGCGAGCGCACGCGCCTCGGCCAGCGGATCGTCGGCGAGCTTGTTGTGGAAGCCCCAGCGTTCGCCCTCCTCAGCGCTCATCACCCGGCCGGTGAAGAGCAGCTCCGAGGCGCGGCCCTGGCCGATCAGCCGCGGCAGGATCGCGCAGGCGCCCATGTCGCAGCCGGCGAGGCCGACGCGGGTGAACAGGAACGCCGTCTTCGTCGCGGGGTGGGCGATGCGGATGTCGGAGGCCATTGCAAGGATCGCGCCGGCGCCGACGCAGACCCCGTCGAGCGCGGCCACGATCGGTTGCGGGCAGGCGCGCATGGCTTTGACGAGGTCGCCGGTCATCCGGGTGAAGCGGAGCAGGCCGGGCATGTCCATCCCGGTCAGCGGGCCGATGATCTCGTGAACGTCGCCCCCTGAGCTGAAATTGCCGCCCGCGCCGGCGACCACCACCGCCTTGACCTCGGCCGCGTAGACCAAAGCCCGGAACGTATCGCGCAGCTCGGCATAGCTGTCGAAAGTGAGCGGGTTCTTCCGCTCCGGCCGGTTGAGGGTGACGGTGGCGACGCCGTCCGCATGGTCCCACCCGAAATGGGCCGGCTGGAAAGTCTCAGGGTTCAACGGCCTGTCCTTTCGCGATCGAGCGCTTGAGATCGCCAAGCGCGTGATAGAGAATTTCGCGCGCCTCGCCATCCATGTCCGCGACAAGGCCGTCGATCCAGTCGTGATGGGCGGCGGCGAGGCCGGCGAAATCGGCGCGGCCCCTGGCCGTCAGCCTCACGATCGAGGCGCGCCGGTCGGCGGGCGAGGGGGCAATCCGGACGAGGCCGTCCTTGGCGAGCTTCTGGACGAGCTGGGTGACGTTGCCGTTGGAGACGAGCAAGGCGCGGGAGAGCGCGCCCATGTTCATCCCCTCCTCGTGACGGTCGAGGGCGGCGAGCACGTCGAAGCGCGCCAGGGTCGCGCCGCGCCCGGCGAAGCGGCGCTGGACGTCCTTCTCGATCGCCATGGCGCAGGAGAGGAGGCGAAGCCACAGCCTGACGCTCGACCGGTCCGCGAGCGCGCCGTCATGCTTCTCGCGAATCGCCAGGACCTCGGTCATGCGATCTCCACCGCTTCGCCGTTGCGGCCGGAGAGGATGAGGGCGAGCACGGCCTCGGCGACCTCGCCTGGCGCGATCAGCCGGCCCGAGGGGTTGAGCCGGGCGAGCTCCCCGCGCGCTTCTTCCTCGCTGCGCCCGGTCTTGGCGCGGATGTTGGCGATGGATTCGACCGTCATCTCGGTGTCGACGAAGCCCGGGCAGACCGCGTTGGCGGTGAGGCCCGTCCCGGCATATTCGGCGGCGAGCGCGCGCATCAGCCCGACCGCGCCATGCTTGGCGGCGATGTAAGGCGAGGCATAAGCGAAGCCGTGCAGGCCGGCCATAGAGGCGACGGTCACGATCCGCCCCGTTTCGGCGCCGCGCAGATCGGCGAGCGCCGCCTGGCAGCAGTGCAGAAGGCTGTCGAGATTGACCGCGAGCAGCTGCCCCCACAGCTCTTCCGTGACCTTGGCGAACGGCACGCCATGGGCGGCGCCGGCATTGTTGACCAGGATCGAGATCGGCCCGTGCCGGTCGCGCGCGGCGGCGAACGCGGCCTCGACCTGCGCCCGATCGGTGACATCGGCCGGGGCCACAAACATGTGCTCCTGCGAAAGCAGGAGCCCAGTTTCGGAGCCCGTCTGGGCTCCTGCTTTCGCAGGAGCACAAAGACGCGCGGCTTCCTCCAGCTTCTCGCGTCTTCGTCCCACTAGTGTAAGCCGGGCTCCCTGCGCGGCCAACGCGCGCGCGATGGCGGCGCCGATGCCGGTGCCGCCGCCGGTGACGATCGCGTGGCGCCCCTCCAGCCTCATGCCTTGAGCTCCGCCTCGCGCGCCAGGTTGCGGGCGAGCTGGGCCATGCCGCCGAGATAGGCGGGCGGGACGGCGATACGGCGATAATCCTGGGCCGCCGCAGCGCGCAGGGTCCACATCGGGTCGATCAGGTGCGGGCGGGCGAGCGCGACCAGATCGGCGCGGCCGGCGGCGAGGATCGAATTGACATGGTCGGGCTCGTAGATGTTGCCGACCGCCATGGTGGTGACCCGGCCCTCGTTCCTCACCTGGTCGGCGAAGGGGGTCTGGAACATGCGCCCGTAGATGGGCTGGCAATCGGCCCAGGTCTGGCCCGCCGAGACGTCGATCAGGTCGGCGCCCGCCTCCCAGAAGGCGCGGCCGATCTCGACCGCCTCGTCGGGCGTGACGCCGAGATCGCCCATCCAGTCGTTTGCCGAGATGCGCACCGACATCGGCCTGTCCTCGGGCCAGGCGGCGCGCATCGCCCGGAACACTTCCAGCGGGAAGCGGAGGCGGTTCTCCAGGCTGCCGCCATAATCATCGTCGCGCTTGTTGGTGAGCGGGGTGATGAAGCTCGACAGCAGATAGCCGTGGGCGGCGTGAATCTCGACCATGTCGAAGCCCGCCTCGAGGCCGAGCCGGACCGCTGCGACGAACTCGGCGACGACGCGGTCCATATCGGCGCGGGTCATCGGGCGGGGGATCTGGTTGTCCGGGCTCCAGGCCACGTCGGAGGCGGCCATGATGGGCCAAGTGCCGCTCTCCAGCGGCACGTCATAGCCCTCCCAACCCACTTTGGTGGAGCCCTTCGGCCCCGAATGGCCGAGCTGTAGGCAGAATTTCGCAGCGCTGTTGGCATGGACGAAGTCGACGATCCGCTTCCACGCCGCGACATGCTCCGGCGCGTAGAGGCCGGCGCAGCCCGGCGTGATCCGGCCCTCGGCCGAGACGCAGGTCATCTCGGTGTAGAGCAGGCCGGCGCCGCCTTGGGCGCGGGCACCGTAATGGACGAGGTGGAAGTCGCCCGGCGTGCCGTCCTCGGCCGAATACATGGCCATGGGCGAGACGACGACGCGGTTGCCGAGCTCCAGGCCGCGCAGGCGGAAGGGCGCGAACATCGGTGGCGCCGGCTCGTTGACCGCCTTGCCGCGCGCCTTGGACTGGAACCAGCGCTCGACTCCCTCGAGCCAGTCCTTGTCGCGCAGGCGCAAATTCTCGTGGCTGACGCGCTGCGAGCGGGTGAGCAGGGAATAAGCGAACTGGATCGGCTCGAAATGGAGGTAGCGGTCCAGGGTCTCGAACCATTCGGTCGAGTTGCGGGCGCTGTTCTGGAGCTTGAGCACCTCGAGGTTGCGCTCGGCCTGATATTCGGCGAGCGCGGCGTCGCGCGAGAGACCCGGCCGGTTCAGCACCTCGGCGAGCTTGATCGCATCCTCGAGCGCGAGCTTGGTGCCCGAGCCGATCGAGAAATGGGCGGTATGGGCGGCGTCGCCGAGCAGGATCAGCTTGTCGTGCGACCAGGTGCCGCAGACGATCCGGCGGAAGTTGAGCCACGCCTGCGGGCCCGCCAGGTGGCCGGCGTTGGACATCAGCGTGTGGCCGTCCAGATATTTGGCGAAGATCGCCTCGCAAAGCGCGATCGCCTCGGGCTGGTCCATCGCATCGAAGCCGAGCCCGGCCCAGGTCTCCGGGTCCATCTCGACGATGAAGGTCGAGAGATTGTCGTCGAAGCGATAGGCGTGGGCCCAGACCCAGCCGGCGGCCGTCCGCTCGAACGCGAAGGTGAAGGCCTCGAAGACCTTATGGGTGCCGAACCAGAAGAATTTGTTCCGCTTTACTTGGATGTCGATGCCGAAATGCGCCCGATAGCGGTCGCGGATGCGGCTGTTGGCGCCGTCGGCGGCGATGACGAGGTCGTAATTCGCCCAGTCGGCGAGGTCGGGGCTTCCCTCATGCTCGAAATGGAGCTGCACGCCGAGGTCGCGCGCCCGCTCCTGGAGGATGGCCAGCAGCCGCTTCCTGCCGATGCCGATGAAGCCGTGGCCGGAGGAGCGGATCGTCTCGCCGTGGATATGGACGTCGATATCGTCCCAATGGGCGAATTCGCTCTGTATGACGGCGCCCGATACCGGGTCGTTGGCCAGCAGATTCTCCACGGTCTGGTCGGAAAAGACGACGCCCCAGCCGAACGTGTCGTCGGCGCGGTTGCGCTCAAAAAGGTCGATGCGGTGCGCGGGATCGCGCAGCTTCATCGAGATCGCGAAATAAAGCCCGGCCGGCCCGCCGCCGAGGCACGCGATGCGCATCGCCGCTCTCCAATTGCTTTAGACCTAAACTATCCAGCTTTTTCGCAAGGTCAACCCTGTAGCAAGCGGGTACAATAATGGGAGCGAATAGATCGGTCCCGTCTAGGCAAAGCCGGGGCAATGGGCTAGGCGTCGCCCTAGCGCCAGAGCGTTCGATTCTGGAGGTAAGACGGTGGGAGGCATTTATGCCGGTTGAAGGGTTTGCTTTTTCCTTGGATTCCAACGGGAAGGCCTCCCCGGGCCGGCGTAGAGGCGGCAGCAAGATGCTGCTGCTCGGCACCAGCCTGCTCGTCTATGCGGCTTTGCCCTCGGCTGCGCTCGCCCAGAACGAATGCGGCCCGCCCCCGCCGGGCGGCGGCACGGTCACCTGCACCGCGGGCGGCAGCCCCTATGTCAACGGCGTCAGCTATCCCAATCAGGTCGAGGACCTCACCGTCGTCCTCGAGCCCGGCGTGCTGAGCAACCAGACCGTCGAGATCACCTCCACGACCGTCGGCGTCGACCTTCGCCTGGAGGGCCAGACCAGCACCTTCATCACCTCCAACCAGAACGGCTTCAACGCCGGCGAGGGCGTTAACGTCACCTCCGCGCTGGGCACCGTCTTCGTCGGCGTCGACGACGTCCTCACCACCGGCACCACCGCCCAGGGCATCAACGCCGCGAGCCGCGGCGGCACCGAGGTCATCGCCGACCTCGTCTCCACGCTCGGCAGCGATTCGCGCGGCGTCGTCGCCACCAGCAACGGCACGTCCGGCTATGCCTCCGGGCCGGTGTCGGTGACGACCAACCTGGTCTTCACCCAGGGCGCCAATTCGGACGGCATCATCGCCACCGCCGGCGGCAGTAAATATGGCGGCGGCGACGTCACCGTGACCAGCGGCACCCTGCTCACCGCGGGCGCGGATGCCGACGGCATCATCGCCACCGCCAATGAAGGCAGCAAATATGGCGAGGCCGGCAACGTCTTCGTCACCAGCGGCTCGCTGAGCACGCTCGGCGCGTCGAGCACGGGCATCGAGGCGACCAGCGAAGGCGGCTTCGTCACCGTCCACAGCGGCGTGCTGAGCACGCAGGGCACGGACAGCGCCGGCATCGTGGCCACGATCACCGGCAGCGCGGGCGGCGAAGGCGCCCCGGTCGTCAGCATCACCTCCGTTTCGGTCAGCACGCTCGGCGCCAATAGCGGCGGCATCGTCGCCAATGCCGGGCCGGGCGAAGTCAATATCACCAGCGGCAGCGTCGCCACGTCCGGAACCAACAGCGCCGGCATCTCCGCCGTCTCGACGGCCAGCAACGTCACCGTCGCCAGCACGTCGGTGACCACCGGCGGCGCCGGCAGCAGGGGCATCGACGCCCGCACCGGCGGCGCCGGCGAGACCAGCGTCACCTCGGGCACGGTCTCGACGGGCGGCGCCGACAGTATCGGCATCTACGCTTATGGCGGCAGCGGAGTCAGCGTGAACTCCGGCACGGTGACGACGACCGGCGCCAATTCGGGCGGCATCGTCGTCGTTCAGGGCAATGCGGAGGGCGGCGGCGACGGCCCGCCTCCGGGCGGCGACGACCTGGCTTTGCCTGCCGGGCCCGCCGAAGACATCGGCGTCGGCCCGGGCGCCGTGATCGTCTCGGGCTCCTCCACCACCTCCGGCAACGACAGCCCGGCGGTCAGCGGCACGTCGAACGACGGCTTCGTCCAGATTTCCAGCGGCACCGCCACCACGACGGGCGACAATTCCGTCGGCGTCCTCGCGGACGCGTTCGACGACGTCGAGATCCACAGCACGACGGTCAGCACCGACGGCATCGGCAGCACCGGCATCTATGCTTATGGCGGCGACACCGTCTCGGTGACCTCGACCACGGTCACGACCCTTGGCCCCAATAGCGGCGGCATCGTCGCCGTCCAGGGCAGCGCGGCGCCGCCGCCGCCGGCGCCCGCGGCACCGCCGGGCGCGGCGGCCAGCGCGTTGCCGGGCCCGCAAGGCGTGATCGGCGTCGGGCCGGGCGTGGTCATCGTCAGCGGCACCTCGACGACCGCCGGCGTCAACAGCCCCGCGGTCAGCGGCACCTCGTTCAACGGCTTCGTCCAGATCACCAGCAACACCGCGACCACCACCGGCGCGAACAGCGGCGGCGTCATCGCCGACGCCTTTTCCGACGTCCAGATCACCAGCGGCACGGTGTCGACCACCGGCGCCAATTCCACCGGCATCAACGCCTCGGCTTATTACGGCTATGTCGACCTGCACTCGATCAGCGTGACCACGACCGGCGCCAATGCGGGCGGCATCGTCGCGGTCGCGGGCGGCCCGCTGGAGGGCAGCGGCGACGTCATGATCGACAGCGGCGCGGTTTCCACCACCGGCGTCAATTCGGCCGGCATCGTCGGCATCGCCGGCATCGGCACCAATGCGACCGGCGGCAATGTCGAGATCACCAGCACTCAGGTGAGGACCACCGGCGGCAATTCGCTCGGCATCGGCGCGCTCGCTTTTGGCGACGTCACCATCGGCAGCACTACGATCACCACCAGCGGCGCGACCAGCGGCGGCATCGATGCCACATCCTATTATGGCAACATCGTCATCACCAGCGGCAGCGTCACCACCGGCGGCGCGAGCTCCGACGGCATCCATGCTTTTACCTATGACGGCAACACGACGATCGCCAGCACGACCGTCAGCACGACGGGCTTGGGCAGCAGGGGCATCGTCGCGGTCGCTTATGGCGGCAATACGACGGTCACCAGCAACAACGTCACCACGACGGGCCTCGGCGGCGCGGGCATCTACGCTTATTCGGACCTCGGCAACGTTACCGTCACCAGCACCGGCACGGTCCGCACCGGCGGCGACAGCGCGAACGGCATTTACGTGGTCGGCTCCGAGCTGGTCAGCGTGACCTCGGCGACCGTGGTGACGACCGGCGAGCTCAGCAACGGCATCGACGCCAGCCTGCTCGCCGCCTCCACGGGCTCGATCAGCATTACCAGCACGTCGGTCACGACGAGTGGCCCGAACAGCATCGGCATCCGCGCCTTTGCCGGGGCGAGCGGGCCGATTTCGATCACCAGCGGCACGATCACGACGACCGGCGCCACAAGCAACGGCATTTTCGCGCAGGGCGGCAATGTCACCATCGCGAGCAATGGCGCGGTCAGCGCGACGGGCTCCGGCAGCCGGGGCATCGAGGTTCTCGGCATCGGCGGCAACATCGCCGTCACCAACGCCGCAATCAGCACCACCGGCGGCGGGGACGCGATCCGGATTTCGAACAACAGCGGCAATATCCAGGTCACCAGCAACGGCGCCGTCAGCACCGGCGCCGCCGGCGGCAACGGCATCGACGCGCAGACGCTGGGCGCCGGCAACGTCACCGTCACCAACAACGCCGTCACCACCGCGAGCGGCGCCGCCATCGGCGTGCGCGCCGTGACCGGCACCGGCGCCGTCAGCGTGACCAGCAACGGCGCGGTCAGCACGGTCGGCGTCGGCATCGACGCGCGCGCCACCACCGGCAACGTCACCATCGCCAACGGCGCCGTCACCACCACCGGCGCGAATGGGATCGCCGTTCGCGGCGCGACGGCGACCGGCAATGTCGGCATCACCAGCACCGGCGCGGTCAGCACGACCGGGGCCGGCGCCACCGGCATCTTCGCATCGGCGGGCACGGGCGGGGTGACGGTCGATCTCAACAATGTCAGCGTCACCGGCGCCGCGACCGACGCGGTCAGCGCCACCGCCTCCACGACCAGCAGCGTCACCGTGCGCGGCCTGCTGACCTCGACCAACGGCTTCTCGATCCAGGCCACGGGCGGCGCGACCACGGTCGCCACCACCGCGCCCGGCACGATCCGCGGCCGCATCGACCTCACCGACAATGCCGACATTCTCAACAATGCCGGCACGTTCGACGTCATCGGCACCAGCCTGTTCGGCGCCGGCGCCGACGTCGTCAACAATAGCGGCACCGTCCGCTCGACCAACGGCGCGGGCGTGCTCGCCGCGCTCGAGACGTTCAACAATTCAGGCCGCGTCGAGCTTCGCGACAATCTCGTCGGCGACACGCTCAACGTCACCGGCGCCTTCGTCGGCACCGGCGCCAGCCGGCTCGGGGTCGACGTCGATCTCGGCGCCAATCTGGCCGACGTCCTGATCACCGGCGCGGCGACCGGCTCGACGGTCCTCGACGTCTTCCTGCTCAACAATTCGGTGCTCAACACCACCGGCACGCTCGTCGTCGACGCGGCCGCGGGCACCAGCGCGACCGCCTTCACGCTCGCCGGCGGCACCGTCAACAATCCCTATGTCGCGCTCAGCCTGCTGTTCGACGCGCCGAACAACAATTTCCTGCTCGTCGGCCTGCCCGACCAGCCGGTGTTCGAGACGATCGAGCAGGCCCAGATGGTCACCGAATTCTGGTACCAGAGCGCTGATGCGATCTCGGCCCAGCTCGAATCCGCGCGCGACGGGCTGGTCCCCCTCGGCACGACCAATATCGGCAACCTCACCGGCTCCGGCGCCTTCGGCGGCTGGGTCCAGGTCCTCGCCGGCAATGTCGACCGCGACGCCACCCAGGCCTTCACCGGCGGCGGCGGCACGAGCGTGTTCGACACCAGCTACGAGCAGGACTTCCAGGGCGTGCAGGGCGGGCTCGATTATCAGAGCGGCGGCACGATCATCGGCTTGAGCTTCGGCGCCGGCAAGTCCGACGCCACGTTCGACGCCACCTTCAACCGCGTCGAGCTGGAAGGCTACAACCTCGGCGCCTATGCCGCGTTCAATTCGGGCACCTTCTTCTTCAACGCGATCGCCAAGGTCGATTGGATCGACGTGGAATCGACGCCCGGCGCCGGCATCCTCGCCGAATATGACGCCACCGCCTGGGGCCTTCGCGGCACCGCCGGCTTCCGCTTCGATACGGGCAATATCTATATCGAGCCGTCGGTCAGCCTGTCCTGGGTCAGTGTCGACATCGACGATTATACGTCGAACGGCGCCACCGTCGTCTTCGACGACATCTCCAGCCTGCGCGGCGCGGCCGGCGTCCGGATCGGCGGCAACTTCCGCTCGGGCAACGGCACCTTCTCGCCCTTCATCGGCATCTACGCGGTCAACGAGTTCGAAGGCGACGCTCGCAGCACCTTCACGCTCAGCCAGACGATCGGGCTGGCGCAGGATGCGCCGGGCACGTTCGGCGAGGTCACCGCCGGGATCAATTATTCGACCGGCCGGCTCGAAGTCTTCGCCCGCGGCGAACTCGATTTCGGCGACGAGCGCAGCGGCCTTTCCGGGCGCGCGGGCATCCGGCTGCGCTTCTGATCGAAGGCGGCGTGACGACGGAGGAGGCACCGGCAGGCGTCGGCGGGTTCGAGGTACGCATCGGCTGGCGCCGGGACGATCCCCGCCTCGAAGCCGACGCCATCGCCTTGTGGGAGCGGACCGGCATCCTGCCCGACGATGTCACGCCGGCCGAGCGCGCCAGGGAGCTGGTTGCCGGCGCCTACCAAGACGGGCAGCTGATCTCCCTGTGCACCGCGGTGGTCGAGCCTATTCCGTTCCTGCGCGCGCGCTTCGTCGTGCTGCGCAGCATGACCGACCCCGATCGTCGGCGAAGCCATGGCCAGTTCGCGCTCGCCTTGCCGGTCCGCAAGACGCTCGAAGATTGGGCGCTCGCCAACCCGGGGGAGAAGGTTGCGGGCGTGATCGGCTTCGTCGAGCCCGGCGCCTGGGGGGATTTCGACAAATTGCCGGTCGCGCCGATCTGGCCGCTGACCGTGGTCGCCTACACGCATGACGGCAAGCAGGTCCGCGCCTGCTGGTTCGATCATTTCCGGCTCGACGGCGCGCGGCCGGGCGAAAGCGGGGCCTTGGCCCTCACGGCGGAAGAAATGGCGCCCGATTTCGAATTCCGCCCCGCCTGGCGGCTGAACGACCCGCGGATCGAGAAGGACGCGGTCGAATTCTGGAACCGGCTCGGCATCCTGCCGCGGAACGTGACGGCCGAGGAGCGCGCCAGGGAGCTGATTGCGGTCGCCTATAAAGACGGACGGATCGTCGGCGTGAACACGGCCAGGCTCGGCCGGCTCGATCAGGTCCGCGCGCGCCTGGCGATGCTGCGTAGCGCCGTCGATCCGGATTACCGCCGCACCCGCGTGTCGTTCGCGCTGACGCTTTACACGCGCGCCTTGCTCGAGTGCTGGTCGAACGAGCATCCGGAGGAGCGGCTCGCCGGACTCGGCGCGATCCTGGAAAGCCGCGAGCTCGCGGGCCGCGGCAACCAGCCCTATTGGCCGACGACGCGCTTCATCCTGGCGGGGTTCATGCCCGACGGCCGCCAGCTGCGCGTGTCCTGGTTCGAGGATTTCCGGCTGGATTAGAGGAAGCGGCGCTCTTATCGCCGGACCGGTGGGCAACGGCGAAGAAGACGGTCTCGAGGTGCGCGTGGCGTGGCGGCGCGACGATCCCGAGATCGAGGCCGATGCGATCGCTTTCTGGAACCGGATCGGCGTTCTGCCCGAGGGCGTCGATCCCGCCAGCCGCGCCAAGGAGCTGATCGCGGTCGCCTACAAGGACGGCCAGCTGATCGCCGTCGCCACCGCGCTCATCGAGCATGTCGATTTCCTGGGCGTGCGCATGGCGGTGCTGCGCGGCGCCACCGATCCCGCTTTTCGCCGCGGCCGGGTCCAGCTCGCGCTCGCCGTGCCCAGCCACGACGCGTTGCGTGACTGGGCGCTGGCGAATCCCGAGGAGAAGCTCGCCGGCGCCATCGCCTTCGTCGCGGCCGCCGAGTGGGGCGATTTCACCCGAATGCCGGTCTGGCCGGAATCGGAGCTGGAGGTGGTCGGCTATACCCCCGACAATCGGCAGATCCGGGTCCGCTGGTTCGACCATTTCCGGCTCGATTGAGGCGCGGCGCATGGATCCGAACGGCTTCCTGCCGCCCGAGCAGCTGGCGCCCGATTTCGATTTCCGGCCGGCCTGGCGGCAGGGCGACGAGGCGATCGAGCGCGACGCGGTCGATTTCTGGACCCGGACCGGCATCCTGCCCGCCGGCGTGACGCCGCGGGAGCGCGCCAGGGAGCTGGTCGCGGTCGCCTATAAGGAGGGCAGGCTCGTCGGCGTGCTCACCGCGACGGTCGGCCGGCTCGCTCAGGTCCGGGCGCGGCTCGCCTTCGTCCGAGGCGCCGTCGATCCCGAATATCGGCGCGGCCATATCGGCCTGGTAATGCTCCTCTACGGGCGCGATCTGCTCGAGCGCTGGTCGGCCGGGCATCCCGAGGAGCGGCTCGCCGGCATCGGCGCCTTCGTCGAGAGCAGCGAGCTCACCGGGCGCGCCAAAAGAGGCAACGGGCCGACCCGCCTCGGCCTGATCGGCTTCACCCCAGACGGCCGCCAGATCCGCGTCTGCTGGTTCCGGGATTTCCGGCTGGACCTGAGCTAGCCGGTCGCGACCAGCGATCCGAATTCGGGCTCGAAGGAAATCAGGCTCTGGATGTCCGGCGAAGTGACGCCCAGCGCCATCGGGCAGCGCGCCTCGGGAATCACCGCGACGTCGAACAATTCCTTGATCGCGCCGTTGAGGCGGATCCATTCGACGAGGTCGCCGCTGCGCAGGTCGACGACGCAGATGCCGCACCAGGGCTCGCCGTCGCGCTTCTTCAGTTCGTCCTGCAGCGCGAGGCCGCCGAAGGCGCCGTCGCGCGGCAGCGACACGGTGGCGATCGCATGGCCGTTGTGGATGGCGAGGCCGCGCAGGAAGCCGGGGCAGAAGGCGATGTCGGTCCTGTCGCCGCTCTTCGGATCGATCCGCGCCAGCATGCCGCGGCCGGAATCGAGCAGATAGACGCCCTCCGGCGTGACTCGCGGGCTGTGCGGCATGGAAAGCTGGTCGGTGACGATGCGGTCGTCGCGCACGTCGATCAGGACGCCGCCTTCGTGGCGCCGGTCGCGCCAGCCATTGATCATGTCGGAGCGGCTGACCGCGGTGACGAAGGCCGGGGCGCCGTCGTCCATGGCGAGGCCGTTCAGATGGCAGCGGTCCTCGGCGGCGAGGCGGGAGATGAAGTCCGGCTTCCACAAAGGCTTGAAGCCATGGGTGACGCTCGTCGTCGCCAGGCAGGAGAACTTGGTGTTGACGAAGATCACCCGCCCGGCCTTGTCGATGCCGAGCTCGTGGACGTCGATGTCGCCGATCGTCTGGGCGTTGCGCGGCACGTAGAGCCGGTCGAAGTCGCCATTGGCGCGCTCGTGCGGAGCGAGCACGTTCTCGAGCCGCCAGATCTGGAAGAGCGAGCCGACATAGAGCCGCTGCGAAGTGGCGTGAAGGCCCATTGCGCGCACGTAATTCTGCTGGTGGAAGCTGACCTGGCCGTTGGGCAGCATTCCGACCAGGAAGAGCTGGCCGGTCTGGTAGGAGCTGAAGGCGATACTGCAGCCCATCCGGGTCAGCCACTGGCCGAAGCCGCGCGAGACGCTGATCCGGGTCTGGTCGGCGGCGAGCTGTGGCGGCTGCGGCGCAGCCTGCGCTTCCTCGACCGCCACGTCGGGGGCCCATTTCGGCTTCTTGCTCATTCTTCCCCCATCGGCGTCGGCGCTGACATTAGAGCCAAATCGGAGGCGTTCAACGCGCTTCGCCTTCCAGATGGCGGATGATCAGATCGGCGGCGGCCTCGGCGTTCATCGCCATCGTGTCGATGCGGATGTCGGGCGCCTCGGGCGCCTCATAGGGCGAATCGACGCCGGTGAAATTGGCGAGCTTGCCGGCGCGGGCCTTGCGGTAGAGGCCCTTGGTGTCGCGGCGCTCGGCCTCGGCGAGCGGGGTGTCGACGAAGATCTCGATGAAGTCGCTTGTCCCGACCATCTCGCGGACCAGCTGTCGCTCGGCGCGGAACGGGCTGATGAAGGCGGTGAGCACGATCAGGCCGGCGTCCATCATCAATTTCGCCGCCTCGCCGGCGCGGCGGATATTCTCGACCCGGTCGGCGGCGGTGAAGCCCAGGTCCTTGTTGAGGCCGAGGCGGACATTGTCGCCGTCAAGCAGGAATGTGTGGCGTCCGCGCGCGTGGAGCTTCGCCTCGACCAGATTGGCGATGGTCGATTTGCCGGCGCCGGAGAGGCCGGTGAACCAGAGCAAGCGGGGCTTTTGCAGCATCAAGGCGGCGCGGCGTTTGGCGGTGACGGTCAGCAATTGCTCGTGGACATTCTCCGAGCGGCGCAGGCCGAACCGGATCAGCCCGGCGGCGACGGTGGCGGCGCTGATCCGGTCGATGAGGATGAAGCCGCCGAGGCTCCGGCTCGCTTCATAGGGCTCGAAGACGATCGGGCGGGCGGTGTGGATCACGGCGTCGCCGATCTCGTTCAGGCCCAGCGTCCGTGCCGCGAGCTGCTCCATCGTGTCGATGCCGATCTTGTATTTGGGCTCCTGCACGGTGGCCGGCGCGCTCTGGGTGCCGAGCTTGAGCAGATATTGGCGGCCGGGGAGCAGCGGCTCCTCGGCCATCCAGATCAGGGTCGCCTCGAACTGGTCGGCGGTCTGCGGCGGCGCGCCCGCATATAGCATGTCGCCGCGCGAGCAATCGACCTCGGCGGCGAAGCTGAGCGCGACCGAGCGGCCGGCTCTGGCCTCTTCGAGATCGCCGTCCAGAGTCGCGATGCGGGCCACCTTCGCCGGCGTGCCGGCGGGCGCGATCGCGACGCTGTCGCCGGGCCGCACCGTTCCGGCGGCGACGGTGCCCGCATAGAAGCGCGCGCCGCCGTCGCGGATCACCTGCTGGACCGGCATTCGGAAGGCGGCGACATTGTCCGCCTGCCTGGGCTCGATCGCTTCCAGGCTCTCCAGCAAGGACGGCCCGTCATACCAGTCCATGCGCGCCGACCCGGCGGTGACATTGTCGCCGTCGAGCGCGCAGACCGGGATCGCGGCGACCCGGTCGATGCCGATCGTGGCGCCGAAGCGGACGAAATCATGCGCGATCGCCTGGAACCGGTCCCGGTCGAAGCCGGCCAGGTCCATCTTGTTGACCGCGAGCACGAAGGTCCTGATGCCGAGCAGCCGCGCGATCTTGGCGTGCCGCCGGGTCTGGGTCAGCACCCCCTTGGTCGCATCGACGAGGACGATGGCGACCTCCGAGCGCGACGCGCCAGTCGCCATGTTGCGCGTATATTGCTCGTGGCCCGGCGTGTCGGCGAGGATGAAGCGGCGCTTCGGCGTCGCGAAATAGAGATAGGCGACGTCGATGGTGATGCCCTGCTCGCGCTCGGCCTCGAGCCCGTCGGCGAGCAGGGAGAAATCGGTCAGCCCTTCGAGCTTGTCGGACGGCACCGCGCCGCAATCGTGGAGCAGCCGGCCGATCAGGGTCGACTTGCCGTCGTCGACCGAGCCGCAGGTCAGCAGGCGCAGGAGGGAGGCGGGCTCGGCCATCAGAAATAACCCTGGCGCTTCTTGCGCTCCATCGAGGCGGGCTGGTCCTTGTCGATCAGCCGGCCGGAGCGCTCGGACGTACCGTCGCGCGCCATCTCCGCCAGCACCGCATCCACATCTGCGGCGTCGCTTTCGACCGCGCCGGTCAGCGGCCAGCAGCCGACCGTGCGCACCCTGACCCGGCGCATGGCGGTTTCCAGCGGGAAGCGCTCGTCGTCGACGATCAGCAAGGTGCCGTCGCGGAGCGCCGTCGGCCGCAGGTCGGCGAAATAGAGCGAGGCGACCTTGAGCTTTTCGGCCGCGACATAGGCCCAGACGTCGCGCTCGGTCCAGTCGGAGAGCGGGAAGACGCGCAAGGACTCGCCCGGCGCGCGCCGGCCGTTATAGAGCTGCCACAGCTCGGGCCGCTGGCGCTTGGGATCCCAGCCATGGCTCGCCGAGCGCACCGAGAAGACGCGCTCCTTGGCCCGGCTCATCTCCTCGTCGCGCCGGGCGCCGCCGAAGGCGACGTCGAAGCGGCCCGCGTCGAGCGCCTGCTTCAGCCCCTCGGTCTTCCACAATTCCGTGTGCAGCGCCGCGCCATGCTCGAACGGGTTGATCCCGCGCGCCCCGGCGTCGGCGTTCCTGTGGACGATGAGCGCCATCCCCGCCTCGGCAGCCAGCTGGTCGCGCAACGCATAGAGCTCGGCGAACTTCCAGCCGGTGTCGACATGGAGCAAGGGGAAAGGCGGCCGCGCCGGAAAGAAGGCTTTTCGCGCGAGGTGAAGCATCACGCAGCTGTCCTTGCCGCCCGAAAACAGCATGACCGGCCGCTCCGCCTCGGCGACCGCCTCGCGGATGATATGGATCGCTTCGGCTTCCAGATCCTGCAGCGCGGAGAGGGTCAGGGGATTTTTCCTCGAACGGGGTTCCGTAGCCCGACCGATAGTGGCCCGACCGAGACGGCGCAATTGCTCCGGCCAGCGCCGCGCTTCTAGTCGAACAGATCCTCGAAGAAGGATTTCCGCCTGCTGCCGTGATCGCGATGATCGCGGTGGCGGCCGTCATCGTCGCCGTAGCGCGGCTCGTAACCGCGCTGCGGCGGGGCCGGCGCGGCGGCAGGCCCCGTCTCCTGCGCGCTGCGCTCGATGATCTTGTCGAGCTCGCCGCGGTCGAGCCAGACGCCGCGGCATTGCGGGCAATAGTCGATCTCGACGCCCTGCCGGTCGCTCATCACCAAGGGGACCTTGCAGACGGGGCAAGGCATTCCAACACCGGCATTGGTCATAAAGGCTCCTGAATGTGTCTCTTCGCGCCAGTTAGTGAAGCCGCCCGCCGCGCGCAATCCGCCCGGGCTAATATGACGCTGGAGCCTTGCAGGGAACCTGCCTAGACTGAACGAGAGGGGAAAAGCGTTGGCTGGAAAGATCCTGTGCTTCGGCGAAATGCTGCTGCGGCTGACCGCGCCGGGGCGCGAATTGCTGCTGCAGAGCGGCCGGCTCGACATGCATGTCGGCGGCGCCGAGGCCAATGTCGCGGTCGGCCTTGCCCGGCTCGGCCACGCAACCGCGATGGCAAGCCGGGTGCCGGACAATGCGCTGGGCGAGGCCGCAACCGGCGCGCTCCGCCGCTACGGCGTCGATATATCGGGGGTGGCCACCGGCGCGGGGCGAATGGGCCTCTATTTCCTTAGCCCCGGCGCGGGGCTGCGCCCGTCCGACATCGTCTACGACCGCGAGGGCAGCGCCTTCGCCTTGGCCGAAGCGGGCGATTTCGATTGGGACGCCCTGCTCGACGGCGCCGACCTCCTCCATCTGTCTGGGATCACGCCGGCATTGGGGCCTCGCTCGGCGGCGGCGGCTAAGGCGGCGGCGGCGGCGGCCAGAGCGAAAGGCGTTCCCGTCTCCTTCGACGGCAACTACCGCGCCCAGCTCTGGAGACGCTGGGACAGCGAACCGGCGACAATCCTCAACGATCTGGTCGGCCAGGCGGACATCCTCTTCGGCAATCATCGCGATATCTCGCTGCTGCTCGGCCGCGATTTCGGCGGGGAGGGGCCGGAGCGGCGGCGCGAGGCGGCCGAGGCGGCGTTCGCGGCCTTCCCGCAATTGAGGCTGATCGCCTCGACCGCGCGCCATGTCGAGGATGCCGACACCCACCGGATCGCCGCCCGCATCGACGGCCGCGACGGGGCGGCGCAGACCGAGGAGGTGGCGGTCGCCGGCATCGTCGACCGGATCGGCGCCGGCGACGCCTTCGCGGCCGGCGTGCTGCACGGCATGCTGAGCGGCCGCGACCTCGACTGGACCGTCCAGGCCGGCCTCGCTCTGACCTGCCTCAAGCACAGCCTCCCGGGCGACGCCAGCCTGTTCGGCCCGCGCGACATCGAGGCGTTCCTCGCCGGCGAGCGCGACGTCCGGCGCTAGGGCGTATGCTCAACGGGGCGATGGTTGATTTCATGGAACATCAGAGTCATCCCGGCGAAGGCCGGGACCCATGAACACTGGCGGTTCCGAAAATGCGCATATTTCAGCGCTGCTCTTCCAGTTCCGAGCTCATGGGTCCCGGCCTTCGCCGGGATGACTCCTTGCGCTGCTGTGCTTATATCCGGCTTCTGTCCACCGGTGTCACCCTGAGACTTGACCGCCATGACCCGACCTCTGATTCTCGATCCCGACCGGCTCTTCCCCGCCGATCCGCGCACCCGCGACATCGCCCGCGCGCTCTACGCGCCGGTCCGCGACCTGCCGATCGTCAGCCCGCACGGCCATACCGATCCGGCCTGGTTCGCGACCAACGCGCCCTTCGCCGATCCGGCGCAGCTGCTGATCGTCCCCGATCACTACGTCTTTCGCATGCTTTACAGCCAGGGCATTGCCCTCGATGCGCTCGGCATTCCCACCGACGACGGCAGCCCGACCGAGAGCGACCCGCGCAAGATCTGGCGTCTCTTTGCGGAGAATTACCGCCTCTTCCGCGGCACACCGTCGCGGCTGTGGCTCGACTGGGTGTTCGCCGAGGCCTTCGGGCTCGACGTCCGGCTGGAGGCGGAGACGGCGGACCTTTATTACGAGACGATCGACGCGGCGCTGAAGACCGACGCGTTCCGTCCGCGCGCGCTCTTCGAGCGTTTCGGCATCGAGCTCATCGCCACCACCGAAAGCCCGCTCGATCCGCTCGACCATCACCGCGCGATCCGGGAGAGCGGCTGGGCCGGCCGCGTCGTCACCGCCTACCGGCCCGACCCGGTGATGGATCCGGAGCATCCGGGCTTCGCCGGCAATCTGGTCCGCTTCGGCGAGATGGCGGGCGAGGACGTCTCGACCTTCGAGGGCTATCTGCGCGCCCATGAGAATCGCCGCGCCTTCTTCCGCGACGCGGGCGCGACCTCGACCGATCACGGCCATCCCAGCGCCTTCACCGCCGATCTGCCGCGGGCCCAGGCCGAGCAGCTTTACGCGGCGGTGCGCGCCGGGCCTTGCAAGCCTGAGGAGGCCGAGCTTTTCCGCGGCCAGATGCTGACCGAGATGGCGCGGATGAGCCTCGACGACGGCATGGTGATGCAGATCCATCCCGGCGCGTTCAGGAGCCACAACGCGCCCGTGCTGGCCCGCTTCGGCCGCGACAAGGGCGCCGACATCCCGGTCCAGACCGAATATGTCCGCGCGCTCAAGCCCCTGCTCGACCGCTTCGGCAACGAGGCCGGGCTGACCATCATTCTCTTCACGCTCGACGAGGACGTCTATTCGCGCGAGCTCGCCCCGCTCGCCGGCCATTATCCCGCGCTCCGGCTCGGCCCGCCCTGGTGGTTCCACGATTCGCCCGAAGGCATGCGCCGCTTCCGCGAGGCGGCGACCGAGAGCGCGGGCTTCTACAACACGGTCGGCTTCAACGACGATACCCGCGCCTTCCTCTCCATCCCCGCCCGCCACGACGTCGCCCGGCGGATGGACTGCGCCTTCCTCGCCCGGCTGGTCGCGGAGCACCGGCTCGAGGAGGACGAGGCGCACGAAGTTGCCCGCGCGCTCGCTTACGATCTGGTCAAGGCGGCCTACAAATTATGACCGCCCGGCTGAGCGAGACGACGCTCGGGCAGCTGCCGGACTGGGTCGCGAAACCCGGTCCGAGGCCCGTTCCGCGCGTCGTCCATCTCGGGCTCGGCGCCTTTCACCGCGCGCATCAGGCAATCGTGTTCGACGATCTCGGCTGGGGCGTCACCGGGGCCTCCCTGCGCTCGCCGGCGGTGCGCGACGCGTTGGCGCCGCAGGACGGGCTGTATTCCCTCGTCGTCGGCGAGAAGGTGCGGGTGATCGGCGCGGTGTGCGAGGTTTTGCTCGATACGGAGGCGCTGGTCGAGCGGATCGCGGCGCCGGAAACGCGGATCGTCACGCTCACCGTCACCGAGAAGGGCTATCTGCCGGGCAGCCGCGCGGCCGCGATCCTTGCCGAGGCGCTCGCCAGGCGCGGCGATGGCGTCACACTCATCTCATGCGACAATCTGCCGCGCAACGGCGCCCGGCTGCGCGAGGCGGTGCTTGCGGCGGCGGGCGATGCGGCGGAGCGGATCGCCGGGCGCTGCGCCTTCCCGCAGACCATGGTCGACCGGATCGTTCCCGCCACCGAGGAGGCGGATATCGAAGCGCTCGCCGCGCGCATCGGCCTTCTCGACCGGGCCATGGTCAAGGCCGAGCCCTATTTCCAATGGGTGATCGAGGACGATTTCGCGCCCGGCGAGCGGCCCGATTTCGAGGCGGCCGGCGTGCAGGTCGCCGCCGACATCGCACCCTGGGAGGAGGCCAAGCTTCGCCTACTCAACGGCGCCCATAGCGGGCTCGCTTATCTCGGCGGCCTCGCCGGCGTCACCTTCGTTCATGAGTTCGTCGCCGATCCAGCCGGCCGGCGCTTCATCGAATCCCTGTGGGACGAGGCCGAGACGACATTGTCGCCGCCGTCTGGCCTCGACATCGCCGCCTATCGCGCGGCCCTGATGGCGCGCTTCGCCGACGCCGGCCTCCAGCACCGCATCCGCCAGATCGCTATGGACGGCTCGCAAAAGCTGCCGCAGCGCCTGCTCGCGCCGATCGCCGCGCGGCTGGAGCGGGGGCAGGGGATCGAGACGCTCGCGCTCGCCGTCGCCGCCTGGATGCGCTGGCAGAGCGGGCGCACCGACGGGGGCGAGGCCTTCACGGTCGACGATCCTCTGGCGGCGGAGACGGCACGGCGCATCGCCGATCCCGAAGGGTTGCTTGGCATCTCGTCGATCTTCCCGCCCCGGCTCGCCGCCGATCCGCGCTTCGCGGCTGCGGTGACGCGCCAGCTCACGCGCCTGACCGAGCTTGGCGCCGCGGGAGCGATCGGCCTCTCTTAGTGCGAGGAGGCGCCCTCCGCGCCGATGCCGGTCTCCGCGCGGACGCGCTGGTGGAGATAGCCCGCTTTGTCCACCGCCGCGCGCGGGCCCTTGTCGAGCAGCGAGACGATCCAGATCGCCAGGAAGGCCACCGGCATCGAGAAGATGGCGGGGTAGACATAGGGGAAGATCGGCTTCGGATTGTGGAGGATGTCGACCCAGATCGACTTGGAGAGGATCGTCAGCACCAAAGCCAGCACCACGCCCGCAGTCCCGCCCGCGACCACGCCGCGCGTCGTGCAGCCCTTCCAGAAGAGCGACAGGATCAGCACCGGGAAATTGCCCGAGGCGGCGATGGCGAAGGCGAGGCCGACCATGAAGGCGACATTGACCTCTTGGAACGCCACGCCGAGCCCGATCGCGAGCATTGCGAGCACGACGACCGTCCAGCGCGAGACGCGCAATTCCTCTTCGGACTTGGCCTGCCCCTTGCGGACCACGGTCGCGTAGAGATCGTGCGAGACCGCCGACGCGCCCGACAAGGTGAGGCCGGCGACGACGGCGAGGATCGTCGCGAAGGCGACCGCCGAGACGAAGCCGAGGAAGAGATTGCCGCCGATCGCCTCGGCGAGGTGGATGGCGGCCATGTTGCCGCTGCGCAGCGCGCCGGCCGCGTCGACCCAGGCGGGGTTGGTCCCGACCAGGACGATCGCGCCGAAGCCGATGATGAAGGTGAGGATGTAGAAATAGCCGATCCATCCCGTCGCCCACAGCACGGAGATGCGGGCCTGGCGCGCGTCGGGCACGGTGAAGAAGCGCATGAGGATGTGGGGGAGACCGGCGGTGCCGAACATCAGCGCGATCCCGAGCGAGATGGCGGAGACGGGGTCGGTCAGGAAGGTGCCGGGCCCCATGATCGAGCCGCCCTTGGCCGCCGCCTCCTGCGCGCCGAGCCCGCCGGCGGCGGCGATGTCGGTCTTCACCTGCACGGCGCGGGCGAACAGGGCCTCGACCGAGAAGCCGAACTGATAGAGCACCGCGAGCGCCATGAAGGTCGCGCAGCCGAGCAGCAGCACCGCCTTGATGATCTGCACCCAGGTCGTCGCGATCATCCCGCCGAACAGGACGTAGAGCGTCATCAGCACGCCGACGATCACCACTGCGGACCCATAGGGAAGGCCGAACAGCAATTTGATCAGCTGCCCCGCGCCCACCATCTGCGCGATCAGGTAGAAGAGCACGACCGCCAGGGTGGAGACCGCGGCGAAGCTGCGGACCGGCGTCTGCGCGAAGCGGAAGGAGGCGACGTCGGCGAAGGTGTAGCGGCCGAGGTTCCGCAGCCGCTCGGCCATCAGGAAGAGGATGACCGGCCAGCCGACCAGGAAGCCGATCGAATAGATCAGCCCGTCATAGCCGAAGCCGAAAATCTGCGAGGAGATGCCGAGGAAGGAGGCGGCGGACATGTAGTCGCCGGCGATGGCGAGCCCGTTCTTGAAGCCCGAGACGCCGCCGCCCGCGGCGTAGAAATCGGCCCGCGTCCTGGTCCGCCGCGCCGCCCAGGCGGTGATGCCGAGCGTAAAGGCGACGAAGATCGCGAACATGCCGATGGCGGACCAATTGGTGGCGCCGGTCATTCGGGGCCCCCGTCCTTGAGGGCGCGGACCAGCGGGTCATATTCGCTGTTGGCGCGGCGCACGTAGAGGCCGGTAAGCAGGATGGCGAGCAGGATTATCCCAACGCCGATCGGAATCCCCAACGAGGTGACGCCGCCGCTGATCGGCTGCGCGAGCACTTTCTTGTCGAACGCGATCAGCAATATGTAGCCATAATAAGCGGCGAGCATGACCAGGGTCAGTGTCCAGGTGAAGCGCCCGCGCCGCTTCACCAGCCTCTGGTAGCGCGGATCGGCGAGCACCTCGTCGTAGCGCCGGGCATTGTCCGCCATGTTCAGCCTTTCCTCGTCCATATCGGGAGGCTGCACCGATAAAGGCGCGGCGGCAAGCCGGCTCTAGCGAAACAGCGCCAATGGCACCGCTTCGGCCATCGCGCGATAGCCGGCGGCAGAGGGATGGAGGCCGTCGCCCGAATCATAGGTGCGCCGCATCCGAATCGGAACGGCGGGGTCGCGCATGACCGCGTCGAAGTCGATCACCGCGTCGAAATGGCCGGGCGCGCGGATCCAGGTGTTGAGCGCCCGGCGGTCGGCCTCGGTGGCGGCGTCCGGGCGATATTCCGAGCCGCCGAATGGCAATATGGTCGCGCCGATCACCTTGATGCCGCGGGCGCGGGCGCGAGCGATCATCCGGCCATAAGCGGCGATCAGGTTGGTGACGAGCGCGCGCCGGGCGGCGGGCGTGGCCGCCCCGTCGCGCGCGAGCATGCCGAGATCGTTGATGCCTTCGAGCAGGATCACGAATTTGATTCCGGGCTGGCCGAGCACGTCGCGTTCGAAGCGGGCCAGCGCGCTCGGCCCAAAGCCCTCGGCGAGCACGCGATTCCCGCTGATCCCCTGGTTGAGCATTGCCAGATGGCGCGTCGCCGGATCGGCCTGCAGCCGGGCGGCGAGGAAATCGGGCCAGCGCTGGTCGCTGTTCGGCTGGATGCCGAAGCCGTCGGTGATCGAATCGCCGAAGGCGACGATCGCCGCCGCGCGCGGGCCGGCGATCACGTCGACGCCCGCCAATTGGCACCAATGGGCGATGGTGCGCGCGCCCGGCAGATTGGCCGATGCGCTGCGATTGCCGTGGACCAGGAATGTGGTCGTGCGCGAGCCCGGATGGCTGGTGCGCGGTGACGGCGGCTGGGGCAGATAGAAGGAGATTGCGAGATGGCTGAGCGGCGGCACGGCGAGGTCGACCGGATCGGAGACGGCGTCCGCGCCCGGCGCGAGGGTGACCGAATCACGGCCGGCGAAGGTAACGGCGTGGCCGCTGCCCGCCGCGATTCGCGCCGTGGCGGGATCGGCGGAGCGGGCGACCCGGACGGATTCGATCCGCAGCGGCCTCGCGCCGAACCTGTTGGAGAGGCGGATTCGGATGCGCTCGCCGCCCAGGCTGATCCGGACCACCTGACGAAGGGTCGCGTCGGTCAGATCGGCCTGGGAGAAGCGGCCGACCGGGACCATCTGCGAGCTCGCCCAGGTGCCGACCCAATGCGCGCCGGTAACTTCGCGCTGGACACTGACCCCCCGGTCCGGGTCGCGCTGCGCCGCGCCGGGCGAGCAGGCCACCGCGATGAGCAGGGCGAATGCGGTGAAGAGCCGATTCATGTTCATGCCAGCTCCTTGAGCAAGACGGCCGGATCGGCGAGCCGCGCGCGGTGGGGCGCGATGCCGGAGGCGATCAGCTTCCTGCCCTGCACATAATCCTTCACCGCGTTGACGCAATCGAGCGCAATCACCCGACCCTGGCGCAGGTAAACCGCCGAAAAGCTCCGCGACGCCGGCTCGCCGCGGACGACGATGTCGTCATGGCCGAGGGCGAGGCCGATCGTCTGCAGCCTCAGATCATATTGGTTGGACCAGAACCAGGGGATCGCCGCATAGGGCTCGGGCGCGCCGGCGATCGCCTTGGCCGCGACATTGGCCTGGTCGTGGGCGTTCTGGACGGATTCCAGCCTGATCCGGGCGCCGCCCGCAAAAGCGTTTTCGTGCGCGGCGCAATCGCCGATCGCATAGATGTCGGCGAGGTCGGTCCGGCAGCAGGCGTCGACATGGACGCCGTTGCCCGCGGTCGCGCCGGCCGCGACGAGCGGCGCGACGACGGCGTCGATGCCGATCCCGACCACGACCATGTCCGCCGGGACCAGCGCGCCGTCCATGAGGCGGACGCCGCTCGCCTCGCCTTGCGCGCCCTCGATTCGGTCGACGCCGACACCGGTGCGAAGATCGACGCCATGGGCGCGATGCTCGGCTTCGTAGAAACGTGAGATCGGCGGTCCAGCGACGCGCGCGAGCACGCGATCCAGCGCCTCGAGAAGCGTCACCTGCTTTCCGAGCGTCGTCAGCACCGCCGCGGTCTCGAGCCCGATATGGCCGCCGCCGATCACGACGACGCGCCGTGCCGTGGTCAGCTCGCCCCGTATCCGGTCGACATCGGCGCGGCTGCGGATTGTGTGGACCTTGCGCAGCTCGGCACCGGAACACTCGAGCTGGCGTGGCGAGCCGCCGGCGGACCAGATCAGGCTGCCGTAACCGGCGGCCGTGCCGTCCTCCAGTCCGACCTCGTGCGCGACGGGATCGACGCTCGCGACCCGGCTTCCGAGCAGCATCGTCACGTCTCGTTCGGCCCAGAAGGCAGGCGGTCTGATCAGGATCCGCTCGAACGCCTTTTCGCCGGCCAGATAGTCCTTGGAGAGCGGCGGGCGCTCATAGGGGAAATCGGGCTCGCCGCCGATCATGGCGATGCTGCCGGCGAAAGCCTGTTGGCGCAGCGCGATCGCGGCCTGCGCCCCGCCATGGCCGGTGCCAACGATCACGACGTCGAACCGCCTCGTCATTCCTCCGGGCCTCCGATGGTGCCGGGTGTCGGACTCGAACCGACGACCTACCGCTTACAAGGCGGTTGCTCTACCAGCTGAGCTAACCCGGCCGGGCGCTGCCTAGCCCAAATGATCTAAGCAACGCCGAACGTCCAGCCCTCGGTGCGCGCCAGAGCGGGTGTGAGGCCGGCAGGGGACCAGTAAGCGGGATTGCCGGCAATGGCCCGGAGGCCCGCCGCGGTGATCAGGACGTCGGTTTCGTGATCCGTGGGATCGCGCGCAAGCGCGGCGGGCTCCGCGCCGAACGCGGCCAGCGCGACGTTCAGTTCATCCAGCGTCCGGACCTTGCGGCCGCTCAGGCCGGCAAGGCGGATGAAGGCGCGGGTGTAGATTTCAACGACGACGCTGCCCTGCCCCGGCAAGGAGTCCATCGGCCAGACCGGCACGCGTCCGTCCAGCCGGTGCAGCAGCCGCATGCCGGCGAAGCTGGCCTTGGCGACCTGGGCGGCGCCGATCGCGTCGTAGAGGGTGGAGGCCTTGCCGCCGCCGGTGGCGTTGAACGCCCGTTCGCAGACGCGGTGGTGGAGGAAGTCGCGCTTCGTCCCGTCGGCGGCGCCGAAATAGAAATGGCGGCGGTGGGTCTTCTCGAGGAAGCTCGCGGCGCCCAGATCCTCATCGTCCGAAACGCGGTCCACATAGGCCCAGAAGGCTTTGGCATTGGAGGGAATGCCGGGCTCGCCAGGCAGATATTCGCCGCGCGCCGCGATGGGCGGGACGGCGCTGAAATCGAAGCCGAACAGGGTGGGAGTCTCGGCCGCCGCCGTGAGCAGCCAGTCCAGGACTCCGGTGCGCGACCAGACATGATCGGGTCGCACCAGGACAGGCGCGGCATTGCCGGCCTCGCACATGGCAATCGCGATGCCCTTGTGCCTTTTCCCCTTGGCGCCCGACCAGTCGATCGCGGCGAAACGCCCGAAGCGCGGCATCACTTCTTCTTCCGCGGCTTCACCTTCGGCTTGGCCGCCGTCCAATCGCGCGAGCGGAGGATCATGACGCGGACGCGGTCGGGATCGGCGCTGCCGAAGCGGATCAGCACCGCCGGCCAGCCTTCGTAATGCGGCGTCTGCCAGAAGGTGTCCGGGTCGGTCTCCTTGAGCATCTCGACCGTGTCGAGATCGATGGCGATTCCGAACGAGGTCCTGTCCTCATGGCCGGTGTAGAGAAAGGGGCGGCCGTTCGAGGCGATCTTGACCGCGGGCTTGCCGTAGCTCGTCGAAAGCTCGGTGTCGGGCAGCGACAAAGCGAAGGCGACGGCCTCGTCCCAGGTCCGGATCGGCTCAGTCATCGCGCAGTGCCTTTCTTTGCTCTTCCCACCAGGCGATCCGCTCGGCGACGCGCTTCTCGAAGCCGCGGTCCGTGGGGGTGTAGAAGGTCTGCGGCGCCATCTCCTCGGGCCAGTAGTCGTCGCCGGAAAAGCCGCCCTCGGCGTCATGATCGTATTGATAGTCCTTGCCGTAGCCGATCTGCTTCATCAGCTTGGTCGGGGCGTTGAGGATGTTCTTTGGCGGCGATAGCGAGCCCGTCTCTTTCGCCGAGCGCCAGGCCGCGCCGGCGGCCTTGTAGGCGGCGTTCGATTTGGGGGCGGTGGCGAGGTAGAGGCAGGCCTGGACGATGGCGAGCTCGCCCTCGGGGCTGCCGAGGAAGTCGTAGGCGTCCTTGGCGGCGATGCACTGGACCAGCGCATTGGGGTCGGCGAGGCCGATATCCTCGGACGCGGCGCGTATCAGGCGGCGGAGCAGGAAGAGCGGCTGCTCGCCCGCGGTCAGCATGCGGGCCAGATAATAAAGCGCCGCCTGCGGATCGGAGCCGCGGATCGATTTATGCAGCGCCGAGATGAGATTGTAATGGCCCTCGCGGTCCTTGTCGTAGACCGCGACGCGGCGGTGGAGCAGGGCCGCCAGCTCGGCCGGACCCAAAGGCTCCGCGATCTCGATCGAGAACAAAGTCTCCGCCTGGTTGAGCAGGAAGCGGCCGTCGCCGTCGGCGGTCGCGACCAAGGCGTCGCGGGCTTCGGGGGTGAGGGGGAGGGGCCGCTCCATCAACTCTTCCGCGCGGTCGAGCAATTTGCACAACGCTGCCGCGTCGAGCCGGTTGAGGATCAGCACCTGGGCGCGGCTGAGCAAAGCGGCGTTCAATTCGAAACTCGGATTTTCGGTGGTCGCGCCGACCAGGACCACCGTGCCGTCCTCGACATAAGGCAGGAAGCCGTCCTGCTGGGCGCGGTTGAAGCGGTGGATCTCGTCCACGAAGAGCAAAGTCTGGCGGCCAATCTTCATATGGTCGCGCGCCTCGGCGAAGACCTTTTTCAGATCCGCCACGCCCGAGAAGACCGCCGAAATGGCGACGAAGCGCATGCCGACGGCGTCGGCGAGCAGCCGCGCGATCGTCGTCTTGCCGGTGCCGGGCGGTCCCCACAGGATCATCGAGGCGAGCTTGCCCGCGGCGACCATTCGCCCGATCGCGCCGTCGGCGCCGGTCAGGTGCTCCTGGCCGACGACGTCGTCGAGCTTTTGCGGCCGTAGCCGGTCGGCGAGCGGCGCATTCTCGCCTGGCGGCGCCGCCGCGGGCTGCTGCGGTTCGGTCTGGAATAAATCGGCCACGACCCGCCGATTAGCTCAATTCGTGGGCAGCCGCACCCTCCCTATGGTGATCGTCGAATCGGGGCCATATTGGGCGCGCGCTTCCGCCGGCCGCGCCCGGGCCAAGGCCGCCGCTTCGGACGGCAGGCCGGGCCGGGTGCCGACGATGGTGAAATCGACCGCCTGCGCGCGATTGAGGATCACGTCGAGCATGGCGCCGTCGCAGGCGCGCCCGGCGCAGCGGATGAAGGAGCGGCCGTCGCCCGCGCCGGGCGTGAACGGCCGGATGAAGCCCTCCACCCCGGCCGACCGCAGCGACGCCGAAGCGGGCGCGATCAGGGCGACGGTCTCGGCGCCGTTCATCCTGAGGCGCAGCCGCACCCGGATGCCGCCCGAGACGGGCTCCCGGCTCACCAGCTCCACGGCCGGCCCGGACGGCGGAGCAGACGGCGCGGGCGCCGGCGCGGCCCAGCGGCGGCGGGCGGTATAGGGGAATTCGGTGCGCTGCCAGTCGCCCTCGTAAGGGACGGGCGCGCCGTCATTGTTGACCGCAAAGCGGGCGCTGCGCGCGCTTTCGTCCCAGACATATTCGATGGTGAAGAGCTGCTGCCTGTCGGCGCTGTAGGCCGGGGTGAAGGCGGCGGCGAGCCAAGCGGCGATGGCGAGATCGATCGCGCCCGCGACCACGAACAGGGTCCGCAGGCTCGACAGCAAGGGCCTGAGCTCGATCAAGGCCGGCAGCATGATCGCCGCCCCCAACGGCGCGAAGCTCCAGAGCGGGCCGCTGCTCATCAGCTCCTCGAACAAAGCGAGCGCCGGGCCGAAGGTGAGGAAGAGCAGGATCGCGGCGAGGATTGCGCCGGCGCGCTCGGCCCAAGGCCACCAGCGTTTCCCGACCATGCCCAGAGCGGCGGCGAGCGGCGGCGCCAGGAAGAAGATCGCGGCACCCGGCGCGACGAAGCAGATCGCGCCGCCGAGCAGGGTGAAGAACAGCCAGAAGGCGGCGCGCAGCCGAGTCCGCTCGGCCGTGCCCGCCACGAGCAGCAAAGCGACGACGCAGGCCGCGAGCGCCGAGGCGTAGACCGCCGTCGTCGCGACGATCGGAAAAGCCCGCCAATAATCGCCGGCGCGGACCAGGCCGAGCAGGAAGTGGAAGGCGAAAGCGAGCGCCCCCGATCCCGCCACCGCGACCGCAATGGCAAGGAGCGGCCGTGCGAGCGCGCCCCGCCGCCAGCCCTCGACGAGGAAGAAGAGGATGAGCAGGCCGAGCAGCACCAGCCCGAACAGCAAGGGAAGAACGATCAGCACGCGGCCGGCAAGATCGGTGTAGAGGCTCTCGCCCGCCGCCGCGGGAGGCGCCTCGCTTGCGGCCACGCGGCCGGCGACGTCGAGCAATTGATCGCCCATATGCTGGAGGCTGCGCCGGTCGAGCGCGGCGAGGTCGTCGCCAGCGCTGTGATAGCGAGTCTCGTTGCCGATCACCGCGAAGTTGAGGATCGTCCAGGGCCGCGCCTCGAACACGGCGACGTCGGTCGAATTGGGGATCAGGCGATAGAGGTCGGTGGAGAGCGAATTGGCGACCGGCCGCCCCGCAATGCGATAGAGGGCGACGGCGGCGCCGTTCGGCCGGCTGGTCTCGAACATGATCGCCGGCCCGGTGACGCCGCGCGATTCGAGGTTGATCGCGGTATCGACCCGGCCCGCCAGCGGATCGCGCTCGAGGAAGGCGCGGGCGCCGAGCAGCCCCGATTCCTCGCCCTCGTTGAACAGGAAGGTGACGGGCCGCGCCAGCCGGCGGCCGCGCAGCAACGAAGCGACCTCGAGCATCGAGGCGATGCCGATGCCGTCGTCCGACGCGCCCGGCCCGGCGGGCGTGCTGTCATAATGAGAGACGAGGAGCAGGTGATTGCCCTCGGCCGGCCCGATCGTCGCGACCAGATTGCGCACCCGCGCGCAGCCAACCGCGCGGCCGCGCCGCTCGTTGCAGGCGAAATCGTCGGTGACTCGCGGATTGAGCCCCACGGCGCGCATCTCGGCGATCACCCGCTCGCGGACCGCATCGCCGGCGATGCTGTCGACCGGGTGGGGACGCTGGTCGCCGAGGATGCGCTCCAGGCGCGCAATGGCGCGATTGGCGTCGAACGCCGTCGCGCCCGGCTGATCGGGCGGCGAAGGCGGGGTCAGCAGCACGCCCTTCAGCGCCATTGCGGCGAGCAGCGCCAATGCGAGCGCCAGCAAATATCCCGCCTGCTTCATCCGCCCCCTCCTTGCGCCCGGTCGCCCGCATGCCATATCCGCTTCATGGGCCGCATGCGAGAGCAGGCGCTGGCCTTCAGGCGGAGACGATTTCATGGGTTATCGGGTGGTGGTCGTTGGCGCGACCGGCAATGTCGGGCGCGAGATGCTGAACATCCTCGCCGAACGCGAATTTCCCGCCGACGAGGTCGCCGCGGTCGCCAGTCCGCGCTCGACCGGCACGATCATCGACTTCGGCGACAGCGGCAAGGAATTGAAGGTCCGCAACATCGAGCATTTCGATTTCGCGGGCTGGGACATCGCCTTGTTCGCCGCCGGCTCGGCCGCCTCCAGGCAATATGCGCCGATCGCCGCCGCGGCGGGCTGCACGGTGATCGACAACAGCTCCTATTTCCGGATGGACCCGGACGTGCCGCTGATCGTGCCCGAGGTGAATCCCGAGGCGATCGACGGCTATCGCAAGCGCAACATCATCGCCAATCCGAACTGCTCGACGGCGCAGATGGTGGTGGCGCTGAAGCCGCTGCACGACGCCGCGACGATCAAACGCGTCGTCGTCGCCACCTACCAGTCGGTGTCGGGCGCGGGGAAGGCGGGGATGGACGAATTGTTCGAGCAGAGCCGCAACATCTTCGTCGGCGACGGCGCCGAGGCGCGGACCTTCACCAAGCAGATCGCCTTCAACGTCATCCCCCATGCCGGCGACTTCCTCGATGGAGGCGCGACCACCGAGGAATGGAAATTGGTGGTGGAGACCAAGAAAATCCTCGATCCGAAGATCAAGGTCCACGCCACCTGCGTTCGCGTCCCAGTCTTCGTCGGCCATTCGGAGGCGATCAACATCGAGTTCGAGCGGGAGATCAGCGCCGAGCAGGCGCAGGCGATCCTGCGCGAGGCGCCGGGCATCATGCTCGTCGATAAGCGCGAGGATGGCGGCTATGTCACGCCGATCGAATGCGTCGGCGAATATGCCACTTATATCAGCCGGGTCCGCGAGGATCCGACCGTCGACAACGGCCTCTCGCTCTGGTGCGTCTCCGACAATCTCCGCAAGGGCGCGGCGCTGAACGCGGTCCAGATCGCGGAGCTGCTCGGCCGGCGGCACCTCAAGAAGGCCGCGTGACGCTCGCGCTGGAGCAAATCGCGCTCGACGCCGAGCCGGCGCGATTCGCGGCGGAGCTGGCGCCGGCCTTCGGCGGCGACGAAGGGCCGGCGCGCGAGATGCTCGCGCAGACGATCGCCCTGCTGACCAGGGACCCGCGCCCCCATCCCTGGACCAGCTATCTGGCCGCGTGGACGGCGAGGCGATCGGCATCTGCGCGTTCAAATCGGCGCCGTCGCCGGCGGGCGAGGTCGAGCTTGCCTATATGACCTTTCCCGCCCACGAGCGGCGCGGCCATGCGACCGCGATGATCGCCTTGCTCGCCGACATTGCGGACCAGGCGGGAATCATGCCGATCGCTCATACCCTGCCCGAAGAGAATGCCTCGAACCACGCGCTCAGGCGCAACGGCTTTGCCTTCGCCGGCGAGGTCGAGGATCCCGAGGACGGGCCGGTGTGGCGCTGGGAAAGGCCGCTTGCACCATGACCCTGCACGCCGATCTCTATTGGTCCTTCCGCAGCCCTTATTCCTATTTGGCGATCGACCGCTACCGGGCGATGACCGAGGCTTATGACCTCGAAATCGCGCTGAAGCCGGTCTACCCGCTCGCTATCCGCCAGCCCGATTTCTTCGAGAAGAACCACCCCAATTGGCTCGGCTACACGCTGCGCGACGTGGCGCGGCTCAGCCAGTATCTGGACATCCCGATCGCGCGGCCACGGCCCGATCCGATCGTCCAGGACATGGCGACGCGGCGGATCGCCGCCGACCAGCCCCACATCTTCCGCCTCGTCCGCCTCGGCCAGGCGGCGGCGCGGCGCGGGCGGAGCCTCGTCTTCTGTGGCGAGGTGGCACGGCTGATCTGGGGCGGGACGGAGAATTGGCACGAGGGCGACCATCTCGCGCGGGCGGCGGAGCGCGCCGGGCTGGACCTGGCTGAACTCGACCGCGAGGCGGCGGCGGATGCCGAAGCGCTCGACGCGGAGGTATCGGCGAACCAGGCCGCGCTCGAGGCCGCCGGCCATTGGGGCGTGCCGGCGCTCGTCTTCGAGGGCGAGCCCTTCTTCGGCCAGGACCGGATCGATGTGGCGCTGTGGCGGATGAAGGCCGCGGGGCTGGCTGAACTCCCCTCCCCGGCGGGGAGGGGGTAGGGGGAGGGGGTTCGGCTTCAGAGGATAGTCTCGAACGCCCGACACCCCCTCCCTACCCTCCCCTTCAAGGGGGAGGGATTAAGAGCAGAGCGCCGCCTTCGCCTCCGCATATTCCTCGATCAGCCGCGCCACATACTCCCCCGCGGGCCGCACCGCGTCGATCGCGCCGATGCCTTGGCCGGAGCCCCAGATGTCGCGCCAGGCCTTGGCCTTCGAGCCGTCGCCGGTGCCGAAATCCATCGTGCTGATGTCGCCTTCGGGGAGGTTGGCGGGGTCGAGGCCGGCAAGCTCGATCGATTTCCTGAGATAGTTTCCGTGCACGCCGGTGAACAGGCTCGAATAGACGATGTCGTCGGCGCGGCCGTCGCAGATGCCCTGCTTGTAGTCGGGCGTGGCATTGGCCTCTGCGGTGGCGATGAAGGGCGAGCCGATATAGCCGAGGTCGGCGCCCATCGCCTGAGCGGCGAGGATGGCGCGGCCGGTGGCGATCGCGCCCGACAGGATCAAGGGTCCGTCGAACCAGTCGCGTATCTCCTGGATCAGCGGGAAGGGCGAGAGCCGCCCGGCATGGCCGCCGGCGCCCGCCGCCACCGCGATGATCCCGTCCGCGCCTTTCTCCACCGCCTTGCGGGCGAAGCGGTCGTTGATGATGTCGTGGAGGGTGATGCCCCCCCAGGAGTGGACGCCCTGGTTGACCTCAACCAATGCGCCAAGCGAGGTGATGACGATCGGCACCTTCCATTTCTGGCAGGTCGCCATGTCCTCCATCAGCCGCGCGTTGGATTTGTGGACGATCTGGTTGACCGCATAAGGCGCCGCCGGCGCGTCTGGATGGTCGCGGTCCCAGGCCGCCAATTCCTCGTCGATCCGGTGCAGCCATTCGTCGAGCAGGCTCTGCGGCCGCGCGTTCAGCGCCGGGAAGGAGCCGACGATGCCGGCCTTGCACTGGGCGATGACGAGATCGGGGTTGGACACGATGAAGAGTGGCGCGCCGATCGCGGGCAGGCGCAGACGGTCGAAAAGTGGTGGAAGGCTCATGCCTCATCCGTAACGGTTGCGGGCCTCATGACAAGATAAGGAGTCATCCCGGCGGAAGCCGGGACCCATGAACACGGAGTTTGAGTTTGACTCGCGAAAGCAGGCGTTCATGGGTTCCGGCCTTCGCCGGAATGACTCGGGAGCGAGAAACATGAAATACAGGAAACTGGGTGCGAGCGATCTCCACGTCTCCGAAATCTCCCTGGGCTCCTGGCTCACCTACGGCGTCGGGGTCGAGGCGGATTCGGCCCGCGCCTGCCTCGACTGCGCCTTCGAGCTCGGCATCAACTTCATCGACACCGCCAATATTTACGGCCATGGCGCCGCCGAGACCTTCCTCGGCGAAGCGCTCGCGGAGCGGGCGCGGAACTCCTACATCCTCGCCACTAAGCTCTTCTTCCCGATGACCGAGACAGACCGCGGCCTCTCCGCCGCGCAGATCGAAAAGCAGCTCGACGCGTCGCTGAGGCGCCTCAGGACCGACCATGTCGATCTCTACCAATGCCACCGCTATGACGAGGAGACTCCGCTCGAGGAGACGATGCAGGCGCTGACCCGCGCCGTCGAAAGCGGCAAGGCGCGCCATATCGGCTTTTCCGAATGGCCCGTCGGCAAGATCCAGGCGGCGATCGAGATGGCGGGCGTGGAGCGCTTCGTCTCGAGCCAGCCGCAATATAGCCTGCTCTGGCGGCAGCCGGAGGAGGAGGTGATCCCGCTCTCGGCCGCCAACGGCATTTCGCAGATCGTCTGGTCGCCGCTGGCGCAAGGCGTGCTCACCGGCAAATATGCGCCCGGCGCGCCGCCGCCGGCCGGCAGCCGCGCGACCAGCGAGGAGATGGGCGGCTGGATCGGCATGTGGCTTCGGCCGCCGGTGCTCGAGGCGGTGCAGCGGCTGAAGCCGCTCGCTGCGCAGGCCGGCCTCAGCCTTGCCCAATTCGCTTTGGCCTGGGTGCTGCGCGAGCCCAATATCGCCTCGGCCATCGTCGGCGCCTCGCGGCCGAGCCAGGTCGACGACAATGTCGCCGCCTCGGACGCGACGGTCGATCCGGCCCTGTTCGCCGAGGCCGAGCGGATCGTCGCGGCGGGGTAAGACAGGGAGTCATCCCGGCGAAGGCCGGGACCTATGAACACCGACTCGATCTGGCCTGCTTCCACGGAGTTCACGGGTTCCGGCCTTGCCGGAATGACTCATTTTGTGCGTTCCCGCGCGTCGCCCTTGTCGTATTTGTCCGCGCGGCGCTTGCCGAACAGGAGGCCGCGCTCCATCCGCGTCCGCGAGGCGTTGTAATAAGCCGAGAGAAACGGAAGGTCGGGGCTGCCGTCGCCGGCATAGCCGATCTTCCTGCGGATCGCCGCGGCGACGTTGGCGACCGCGTCGGCCTGGGGGTCGCGAAGCACGCGTTCGAGCGTCTGCAGCTCGAACACGCCGTAGACGTCGAGCTGCGCCTCGGTGAAAAGATGGTCGGCGACCCCCTCCCACTGGGGTCCGCCGACCTCGCCCCTCAGCGTCCGCTTGGGCGTGCGCACCACCCAGGTGCCGGCGAGCAGGTCGCCGACCCGCATCCGGTCCCGGTTGAACAAGGGGAAGAACAGGAACAGGCCGGTCCAGAGCAGGCCGACCAAAGCGGTCGGCCCGTCGCTGCCGTCGCTGCCCAGATTGTAGAAGAGGAAGGTGAGGGGAAGGTAGAATTCGACCTCGCGCATCATGTTGCGGGCGATGACGCGGTCGGCGGTGAGCCGCTCGCCCGAACGCGCGACCACGCGCAGGCCGGAGACCCGCTTGCCGAACGTCGCCGCCCGCGGCCCGATTTCGAGCAGCACGAAATAGAAGCTGCGAAGGACGAAGAAGCCGAGCAGCCCGACGACCATGGCGATCTCGCGCCCGGTCCAGCCGAACCATTCGGCGACGAGGTTGCACAGCAGCAGGAGGATGACCAGCGCGCCCGCCATCGCCAGCAGGTCGAAGAGGAAGGCGGCCATGCGCTGCCAGGCATCGGCGAGGCTGAGGCTGAGGTCGACGCCCTCGGGCGTGACCAAGGTGCGCCGCTGCTTGGCCTCTTCGCGGTGGGCGAGCGCGAGATCAACCATGCGCAGGGCCCCGCGGCATATAGAAATAGAGGCACCACATCAGCAGCATCGTGCCGCCGATCGCATAGCGGGCGCCATCGTCGGTGATCAGCTGGCGGCCGAATCCCTCGAGCAGGCCGGCGACGAAGAGCATCGCCACCGTGCCGGCCATGACCAAAGCGGCGGTGCGCCCGGACTCGGATGCGGCGGCGAGCCGGCCGCGATCGCCCGGGAAGACCACGGACCAGCCGATCCGGAAGCCCGCCGCGCCGGCGAGGATGATCGCGAACAATTCGGTCGAGCCGTGGATGATGATCCAGCCGCCGAGCTCCGCCTCGAGTCCGTGCGAGGCGTAGAGCGCGAAGGCGGCGCCGAGCATCGCGCCATTGTAGATGAGCAGCATCGCCGTCGGCACGCCGAACGCGAAGCCCAAGGCGAAGCTCAGCATCCCGACCTGGGCATTGTGGGTGAACAGGAAGGCGGCGAGGATGCTCAGCCCGCCCTCGGCCGGATAGGAATAAAGGGCGCTGCGCAGGAATTCGGTCGAGGCCTGGAAATTGCGGCCGTCGGCGGCGAAGGGGAAGAGCGCCTCGAACCAGCCACGGTCCTGCCCGACGAGCAGAAAGCCGGTGGCGACGCCGATGGCGGTGAGCGCCAGCGCGACCAGGGTCTCGCGCCACAGGCTCTGGACGGCGCTGGGCCAGTCGCGCGCGAAAAAGGCGCCGAGCCGGCTCCAGGGCGAGGTGCGCACGCCGTAGACGAAGAAATAGGCGCGCGCGCACAGCCATTCGAGATAGGTGACGAGCTCGAGGTCGAGCGAGGTCTCGCGCGCCACCGACAAGGAGGAGAGCGCGCCGCGATAGAGGACCGGCAGAGCGACCAGCTCGTCGTCGCTGAGCGCGCGAACCGACCTCTTTTCGGCGCGGGTGACGATATCGTCGAGCCGAAGCCATTCGGCCTCGCGCGCGGCGCGGAAGGCGCGGGGATTGGCGAGGTCGGTCACAACAGGCTCCGCCGCTTGAAGCCGAGATAGGTGTCGACCAAGGCCGGCCCGGCCTCGGCCGCCGCCGCCTCGAGGACGTGGACGCCGAGGTGGCGCAGCCGGGTCAGCACCAGCCGCCGCTCGCGCAGCAGGCCGGCGGCGGTGACCGCGCGGCTGACGTCCTCGCTCGTCGCCGGCTCGGCCGCGGCGAGCGCCTCGAGCTCCTCGTCCTTGGCGACGACGAACAATACGAGGTGGCGCTTCAGCAGCATGCCGACCGCGCTCAGCATCAGCTCGGCGCTGATCGTGTCGGCGAATTCGGTGAAGACGATGATCAGGGAACGCCGGGTGAGGTCCGCCGCCAGGGTCGCGATGCCGAGCGTGTAATTGGTCTCGCTCGTCGAATAGCCGATCGAGGCGGCGACTCGCTGCAGGGTCGCAAAGGCGCGCGGGCCGCCGATCGGCAGGCTCGCCGCGCGCGGGTGCGAATCGAAGGCGAACAGGCCGACCCGGTCGCCGCCCTTGAGCGCGACATAAGCGGTGAGCAAGGCGGCCGAGACCGCGCGGTCCACGCGTGGGATCGCGCCCAGCGGTTCCGACATCGCCCGGCCCGAATCCAGCGCCATGACGATATTGTTGTTGCGCTCGGTGCGATATTCCTTGGCGATCAGGGCGCTGTGGCGGGCCGATTGCTTCCAGTCGATCGCACGGCGGTCCATGCCCTGGCGATAGGAAGCGAGCGCCTCGAATTCGGCGCCCTCGCCGACCTGGAGCTGCGCCCTTGTGCCGTAGACGGCGTCGCGAGTCTGCATCTGGGCGCTCATGTCGCGCACCGCCTTGATGTCGGGCGTGATCAGCAGGTCCCGGTCGAGGGCCAGCCAGCGCTGCTTCCAGACCAGGCCGAGCGGGCCGGCCCAGCGCAGCCAGAGGCTCCCGATCCGCGCCGTGCCGCGCCGCTCCGCGCGCAGCGCGAAGGTGGCGGTGCCGCCCCCGCGCGCTTTCGCGCGCAAGCCGTCGGGCGCCGCGAGCGGGCCGTCGATGCCGAGCGCGAAGTGGATCCCGCGCGGGGCCTGGTGCCCGAAGCGCGCGCTGACCGCCACCGCGAAGCTCTCGCCGACGCCGACCGCGACCGGCCCCTCGCAGCGGGCCGTGGCGTCCTTCGGCCCGGCGCCGGCAAGCGCGTCGACCAGCGCCAGGGCGATGAGGATGACGAGCAGGCCGAGCCCCGCGGACCAATAGACCGGCGCGACGAGCGCGACCGCAAGCGCGGCCGGCGCGGCGGCGGCGGCGATCAGGATGGTGAGGCGGGTCGGGTAGATCAACGCGGCGCCCCGGTCTCTTCGACCAGGCGGGCGATCACGCCTTCGACCGGCCGTCCCTCGATCTCGGCGGCGGCCGACAGCATCACGCGGTGTCGGAGCACCGCCGGCGCAAGCGCCTTGACGTCGTCGGGGATCACATAGTCGCGGCCGTCCAGCGCCGCCCGCGCCCGCGCCGCGCCGGCCAGCGTCGCGGCGGCGCGCGGGCTTGCGCCGCTTTCGAGGTCCGGGGCCACGCGGGTCGAGCGGATTAGCGCGACGATATAGTCGGTGACCTCGCCGACCATCGGGATTTGCGAGACCACGCTCACCGCCTCGGCGATCTGGGCGGCGCTGATGCTTGGCTCGATCCCCCATAGCTCGGGCCTGGGCGCGCCGAAGCGGGCGCCGTGGCTGGAGACGATCCGCGTCTCCTCCTCGATCGAGGGATAGCCCATCAGATGCTTGAACAGGAAGCGGTCGAGCTGCGCCTCGGGGAGCGGATAGACGCCCTGCTGCTCGATCGGGTTCTGGGTCGCGATCACCATGAAATGGTCGGACAGCCGGTGGGTGTCGCCGTCGATGGTGACGGCGCGCTCCTGCATCGCCTCCAGCAAAGCGGCCTGGGTCTTGGGCGGCGTCCGGTTGATCTCGTCGGCGAGCAGCAATTCGCAGAAGACGGGGCCGCGGGTCAGGGTGAACTGGCTGGTCTGGAAGTTGAACAGGTTCGAGCCCAATATGTCGCCCGGCATCAGATCCGGCGTGAACTGGATACGCCCGAAATCGAGCCCGAGCACGCGCGCGAAGCATTGGGCAAGGAAGGTCTTGGCCGTCCCCGGCGGCCCCTCGAGCAGGATATGGCCCGAGGAAAGCAAGGCGATGAGCATGAGCTCGACCGCCTCGTCCTGGCCGATAATGGCTTTCGCCACGTCGCGCCGGATCCCGTCGGCGAGGGCTTTGACGTCTGTCGCATTCACCGGATGATGTCCTTCTTCCAAGAAAAGAGCGCGCGCGCGGCGGCGACGAGCTCGTGGCGGTCGCGGGCCCAGACGACGTCGTTCGCCAGCTGGGAGAATTTGGGGCCGTCGCCTTTCGACAGCCGGTCGAGATAGGCGTCGAGCGCTTGGTCGCTCAGCGTCAGCGGGGCGCCGACGGCCCGGGCGGTGTCGCGGCGGACGACATCGGCATAGGCCGCGCCCAACGCCGCCTCGCGCCGCGCCAGCTTGACCAGGCCGGCACTGTTTTCGACCAAAGCGGTCTTGCCGAGCGCGATCGCGCGCTCCTCGCGCCGCGGCTGGCCGAAGCGCACCGCGCCGTGCAGGCCGGCGAGCAAGGCGGCGGCGAGCAGGGCCAGGGTCATCGCCAGGAAGGGCGGCTCGACGGCGAGGCGGATCAGGCTCGGCTGCCGGGCGGTGGCGGCTTCGGTCCGGTCGCTGAACGTGCTGAAATTGACCCGCGTCGCGCCGGCCGGGTTGAGGCCGAGGATCAGATCGAGCGCGGCGCGCGCGACCCGGGGATCGCCGAGCCGGTGATTGTTGAGCAGATCGGGGTCGGCGACGACATAAAGGGGCTGGTCGCCGATTCGCGCGACCAGGGCGCCGCCCTCGTCGGGCAGCGAGACCAGCGGAGTCACGTCCGGCCCCTCGATCACCTGGGGAAAGGCCGGGACCGGCATCGTCAGCCCTTCGAGCATGTCGGCGCCGCGCGCGGGCTCGCCCGGCGGCGGCCGGACGGCGCTGCGCAGCTGGAACCCCAAAGCCCGCGCCACGGCAGGGCCCGCCCCCGGCCCGATCGGGGTCACCCAGTCGCGCCGTGCGCCGTGACGGGCGGTGATCCATTTGGGCAGGATGATCAGGGTCGGGCGGCCGCTCCGGCGGGTGCGCACCCATTCGACATCCTCCGGCAGGGTGTTTTCGCCGACCGCCATCACGAACAGGTCCTCGTCGTCGAGATCGGTGGCGCTGGAGATGATCCTGGCCTCGCGATACGCGCCGACCAGCCGGGTCAGCGCCTCGTAGCCGACCGCCGACGGCGACAGCATCTGGGCGCGGTCGATCCGGTCCTCGCTGTTCAGCACGGGCGGGCCGTAGGCGACCGACAGCACCAATGCGCCGAAGGCGATGAGGCCGACGACGATGAGGCCGTAGACCAGGCGCGGGTTGAACGGATTGGTCTCGCTCATCCGCTCCAGCTTTCGGCGAAGGCGAATTCCTCATAGGCGGCGCGGCAATCGCGCCAGTCGTCGGCGGCGAGCGCGCGGCGCGCGAACAGGCTGCGCTCGACCAGCATCGCGATCCGCGCGAAGGCGGCGCGCGGCCCCCCCGGCAGCGCCGGCAGGGAGGCGATGTCGCGGCTGGTCAGCGCCGGCCGGACCAGAGCGGGGCGGTGCGCCTGA
Source organism: Allosphingosinicella sp. (assembly GCA_035994965.1). GTDB lineage: Bacteria > Pseudomonadota > Alphaproteobacteria > Sphingomonadales > Sphingomonadaceae > Allosphingosinicella. Next base: position 113,756 of record DASYKV010000023.1, on the reverse strand, counting down.
ATGTCGGCGATGCTTCGGTGGAGGATGAGGCGGGCGGCCTCGCCATAAAGGCCCTCGGCCGCCAGGGCGTCGGCCTCGCCGAGCAGGATCAGGGCCGGCGCCGCTTCGGGCCGCCAGCCGGCCTCCCCCGCCGCTTCCCTCTCCTCGGGCTTGCGCCGCCAGTCCTTCAGCCCCCTGGCGACCCAGTAGAGCAGGAACAGGACCAGGATGGCGAGCGCGCCCCAGAGCAGGATCTGGGCGGCGGGAGAGGCGCCGCCGGGGTCGGGCAAGGAGGGCGCGCCCGAGGGCACATATTGCGGCTGATCGGCCGGCGCCATCGTCGCCGGCGGCAGATCGAACTGGATCGAATTGTCGGAGAGCAGCCAATTGTGCACGTCGGCGAAATCCGGCGCCGCGCCGTCCGAATCCGGGATCTGGCCTCCCACCGACATCGACACCGAACACCCCCCGCCTCGTTTCTAGGCGGCGGGCGGCGCCGCGCAAGCCGTAACCGGCGGGCGGCGTTCCTTATTTCGACGGGGGCTTGGTGGACGCACCAGGGCTAGAACCTGGGACCCGCTGATTAAGAGTCAGCTGCTCTACCAACTGAGCTATGCGTCCGATCACGGATCGCCGTGGGGCGAAGGGGGCCAGATAGGGGCGGCGCGGGCGGAATGCAACCGTGCCGCCGCGCGCTAGCCGCGCCGCGCCTCGCGGCGGTTCTGGCGTTCGATCGCCATCAATATGCCGAGGCAGATCATCACCGTCATCATCGCCGAGCCGCCATAGGAGAAAAGCGGCAGCGGAATGCCGACGACGGGCGCCAGGCCCATCACCATCATCAGGTTGATCGCCACGTAGAAGAAGATGGTGGTGGTCAGCCCGGCCGCGGCGAGGCGCGAGAAGCGGTCGCGCGAGTCCATCGCGACCCGCATCCCCCATCTCAGGATCAGGGCGAAGGCGAAGATCAGGAAGATGCCGCCCATCAGCCCCCATTCCTCGGCCATGGTCGCGAACACGAAATCGGTATGCGGCTCGGGCAGGTAGCCGCCGCGGCTCTGGGTGCCGTTGAGGAAGCCGACGCCGCCGAGGCCGCCCGATCCGATCGCGATCTTCGACTGGGTGATGTGATAGCCGGTGCCGAGCGGGTCGGCCTCCGGGTTCATGAAGATGAGCACGCGCTGGCGCTGATAATCGTGGAGGAAGCTGAACGCGATCGGCAGGGCGATGGCGAGAAAGGCGATGCCGCCGGCGAACAGCCTCAAGGGCACCCCGGCCAGGAACATGATGACGAGGCCGCCGAACACTATCATCGAGGCAGTGCCGAGATCGGGCTGGATGAGGACGAGCCCGGCCGGAATTCCGATCAGCACGGCGGGTGGCCAAAGCGCGCTCCAGCCCCTGATCTCGCGCGCCGGCAGAAGCGAATAGAAATGGGCGCAGGCAAGCACGATCACCGGCTTCATCAGCTCGCTTGGCTGAAGGTTGATCGGCCCCAGATCGACCCAGCGCTGGGCGCCGCCGCCGACGAAGCCCAAAGCCTCGACGATCATCAGCAGCAGCAGGACCACGACATAAGCGGGGAAGGTCGCCTGCTTCAGCCATTCGGGCCGGATCCGCGACAAAGCCAGAGCGAGCGTGAAGAAGATCGCGAAGCGTATTCCCTGGGGCTTAGCGTAGCGCATGTCGCCGCCGGCCGCCGAATAGAGGACGAGCAGGCTGAAGCCGACGATGCCGATGACGCAGATCAGCATCAGCCAGGGAAGCTCGCGGATCGGCCGGGGCAGGAAGCCGAGCGCCATCAGGCGGGGTTCGCGGGCGCCGGCGCGCCGGCCGGCCGGTTGACCCATAAGCTCGTGCGACGCGCCATGCGTTCTGCCAGGGTCCCGCCCCATTGCGCCTCGAGCGGAGCGAGCCGCTCCTCGGCTTTGGCCTTGTCGAACAAATAGGTCATGACGTCGCAGGCGACCGGGGCCGCGGCGCGGGCGCCGCCGAGGCCGTGCTCGATCACCACCGCGCCGGCATAACGCGGCTGCACCACCGGCGCGAAGAAGATGAACAGGCCATGGTCGCGATAGCGCCAGGTGGTCCCCGCCCGGCCGCGATTGGCGTCGACGATATTGCGCACCTGCGCGGTGCCGGTCTTGCCCGCCATCTGAATGCCGTCGAGCGGGAGCCGGCTGGCGCCGGCGGTGCCGTTGCCGTTGACGACCTCGGCCATCCCCGAGCGCACGGCCTCAAAGCTGGTGGCGGCGAAGGGCAGCGGCTGGGCCGGCGGGTAGCGGTCGAGGACGAGGCGCGGCTGGACGTCCCGGCCCGAGGCGACCCGGGCCGCCATTACCGCGAGCTGGAGCGGATTGAGGATCACATAGCCCTGGCCGATCGCGGTGTTGAGCGTGTCGGCCTGGGTCCAGTCCTGCCGGTAGCGGCGCTGCTTCCACGCCGGGTCGGGGATGGTGCCGTAGCTTTGCGAGACCACCGGCAATTGGTCGAAGCGCTGGCCGAGCCCGAGCCGTTTCGCCATCGCCGAGAAGCGCTCGATGCCGATCCGCCGGCCCATCGTGTAGAAATAGGTGTTGCAGCTCTTGGCGATGGCGCGGTGCAGGTTCATCGATCCGTGCACGCCGAGGCAGCCGAACCGGCGCGAGCCCAATGTGTAGCCGCCCGTGCAGGTCACCGTCTCCTCGGGATCGACGCCGGCCTCCAGCAGCGCCATCGCCACCGCCGGCTTGAAGGTCGAGCCCGGCGGGTAAAGCGCGTTCAGGGTCTTGTTGATCAAAGGATGGCGCTCGTCCTCGCGCATCATCGACCATTCGGAATGGCTGATGCCGTCGGAGAAGCTGTTGGGATCGTAAGCGGGCATCGAGGCCAGCGCGAGAATGTCGCCATTGTTGCAGTCGAGGATGACGCAGCTGCCCGATTCCTCGCCGAGCCGGCGCGCGGCAAATTCCTGAAGGCCGGCGTCGATCGTCGTGCGAAGCGATCCGCCGCTGACGTCGGGCAGGGTGGTGAGCTGGCGGACCAGCCGGCCGCGCGCCGTCACCTCGACCCGCGCCGCGCCCGGGCGGCCGCGGAGGCGCTGCTCCATCACCTTCTCGAGCCCTTCCTTGCCGACCTTGAAGCCGGGCGTGATCAGCAAGGCGTTGCGATTCTCGGCCTCATAATCGCGCTGGTTGGGCGTTCCGACATAGCCGAGCAGATGGCCGACCGCCGCGCCCGCCGGATAGGAGCGCGAATAGCCTTCGAGCACCGAGACGCCCGGAAGATCGGGCTCGTGGACCTTGACCGAATAATATTGCTGCTCGGTGAGATGCTCGGCGACCGGCACCGGCTGGAAGCCCTCGCCATGCTCCAGATCGGCGCGGATGCGCTGGACCTCCTCGGGCGGCAGCGCCAGCAGGCGCGTGAGCTCGGCGATCAATTTCTCCTTGTCCTCGATGAAATCGGGGATGAGGTCGACCCTTATGTCGGCGCGGTTGATCGCCATCGGCCGGCCGTGGCGGTCGACGATCCAGCCGCGCCGCGGCGGAATCAGCCGGGTCTGCACCCGGTTCGATTCGGCAAGGCCGCGATAGCGCTCGTTCTGGGCGATCGCGATATAGCCCATCCGCCCGGCGAGCAGCAGTGCGACTCCGCTCTGCAGCGTGCCGAGTACGAAGGCGCGGCGCGAGAAGCTTTGCGCCTGGCCCGTCTCGGTGACGGGCGGGCCTCCGCCGAACAGCCGGCGCTTCATCGCGCCAGCCGCCAGCGGTCGAGCCTGAGGATGAACCGCGCCGCAAGCGGATAGGCCAGGATGGTCAGGCAAAGCTGCGGCACCATCAGCAAGGGGCTGACCTTGGCGCCCATCAGCAGGGCGATGGTCCACACGCCGAAGCTGTGGAAGGCGATGGCGGCGGCGGCGAGCAGCCAATCGAGCCAGTAATCGCGCACGCCCAGCAGGCGGTCGGCATAATCCATGCCCAGGAAGATCAGCGTCCACAGCAGCATCGACTGGCCGAGCGGCGCGCCGCTGATCAGATCGGCGGCGATCCCGAAGCCGAGCGCCACCTGCGCCGGCCAGATTTCGGGCCGCATCAGCCGCCAGGTGATGAGGATGAGGAAGCCGATATTGGGGATCCACAAAGCGTTGGTCACGATCGGCAGCAGCGACATCAGCATCGCGGCGACGGTCGAGACCAAAGGCACGAAGCGCCGCCTGAGGTCGCGGATCGTGACTTCGGTCTCGGAACCGGCGATCTTGCTCATCGCCGCGCTCCGGCGGGGGCTGGCGCGGGCGTGCGCGCCGGCGCCGGCGCGGGGGGCGCGGCGACGGGCGGGGCGGGACGCCCGGGCGGCGCCCGGTCGAGCGGCCCGGCGGCGGCGGGCTGATAGATGCGCTGGACGATGGCGTAATCCATCCGCGACGGATCGGCGAGCGGCCGGCCGATCGCGCGCTCGCCGTCATGGCCGGTCACGATCACCACGGGGATGTTGGGCGGATAGAGGCCGCCAATGCCGGAGGTGACCAGGAGGTCGCCGGGGCGGAATGGATTCGTCCCGACTTCGAGGGTTCTGAGCTCGATCGTGCCGTCGCCGCGGCCGACGGCGAGCGCCGGCGTGCCGTCGCGGGCGAGGCGCACCGGCACGTTGCTGGCGGCGTCGGTGACGAGGATGACTCGCGAGGCCCAGCGGCCCGTCTCCAGCACCCGGCCGATCAGGCCGTCGGGCGAGCGCACCGACTGGCCGGGCGCGACTCCGGCCACGCTTCCCGCCGACAGGGTCGCGAGCCGCCGCGGCGCCTCGAACGAGGAGCCGACGATCCGCGCCACGGTCACCTCGTCGTCGGTCTGCTGTGCGAGGCCGAGCAGGGCAGTCAGGCGCCTATTCTCATTCTCGAGCGCCTGGCGCCGGTTCAGCTCGCGCTGCGCCTCGCCGAGCTGCTCGCGAAGCTCGGCATTTTGCGAGCCGGCGCGGAAATAATTGCCGATCCCCTCGCCGACGTCGCCGAAGAAGGTCGCGACCGAGCGGGTGGCGCTGCTGATCGGCGCGGTGACGTCGGCCGCGGCGCCGCGCAGGGCGGAAAAGCCCGTCGGGTCGATGATCGCGATGGCAAGCAGAACGACGGCAAGAATGACGCCGCCAATGGCGACGACATAGCCGATGAACACTCCATATTGCGCCCTGCGGGAGAATCCGGGGCGCCGTTTGCCCGGCGGCGCCATCGCCCTTGCCCAGCCCTACGCGGTCTGCAGCACGCCGCGGAAGATTTCCTCTTCCATCGCGCGTCCCGTGCCGAGCGCCACGCAGGTCAGCGGATCGTCGGCGACCGTGACCGGAAGGCCGGTCTCGTCGCGGAGCACCTCGTCCAGCCCCTTCAGGAGCGCACCGCCGCCGGTCAGGACGATGCCCTGGTCGACGATGTCGGCGGCAAGCTCCGGCGCGGTATTCTCGAGCGCGATCCGGACCCCCTCGACGATCGTTCCGACCGGCTCGGACAGAGCCTCGGCGATCTGCTTCTGGGTGATCGTGATCTCCTTGGGCACGCCGTTGACGAGGTCTCGGCCTTTGAGGTGGACGGTCTCCCCGTCGGCGCCGCCCGGCGGGGCCTTGGCGACCCCGACCTGCTTCTTGATCCGCTCCGCCGTCGATTCGCCGATCAGCAAGTTGTGGTTGCGGCGGACGTAGGAGGTGATCGCCTCGTCCATCTTGTCGCCGCCGACGCGCACGCTGGTGCTGTAGGCGATGCCGCGCAGCGACAAGATGGCGACCTCGGTGGTGCCGCCGCCGATATCGACGACCATCGAACCGATCGGCTCGGTGACCGGCATGTCGGCGCCGATCGCGGCCGCCATCGGCTCCTCGATCAGCCAGACCTGGCGGGCGCCGGCATTGGAGGCGGCGTCGCGAATGGCACGTCTCTCGACGGAGGTTGATCCGGATGGCACGCAGATCACGATCTCCGGCCAGCGCGGGAAGCGGCGCTTGCCGTGCACCTTCTGGATGAAATGCTTGATCATCTGCTCGGCGACGTCGATGTCGGCGATGACTCCGTCGCGAAGCGGGCGGATCGCCTCGATCGCGTCGGGGGTCTTGCCCATCATCAATTTGGCGTCGTCACCGACCGCCTTCACCCGTTTGACGCCGTTGATCGTCTCGATCGCGACCACCGACGGCTCGTTCAGCACGACGCCGCGGCCGCGGACGTAGACGACGGTGTTGGCGGTGCCGAGATCGATCGCCATGTCGTGCGAAGGGAAACTCAGGAAATTGAAAAAGGCCATAATGGTTTAAGCTCGCTTGCCGTCGGACGGGTCGGCGGGAAAGGGGCGCCCTCCCGGACCTTGCGTATAGGATGGGGCCGCGCCTTGGGTCCACCAAAGAGTGAGACACATGTCGCGGTCGCGGGCCGCATCGTATAGAGACGCATCCCATGTCAATACGGCGCCTCCCCGAGCATCTTGTCAACCGTATCGCCGCCGGTGAAGTGGTGGAAAGGCCGGCCAGCGCGTTGAAGGAGCTGGTGGAAAACGCGATCGACGCCGGCGCCACCCGGATCGCAATCAGCCTGGCGCAGGGGGGAATCGGCCGGATCGGGGTCGCCGACGACGGCAGCGGCATGGCCCGCGATGAGATTGCGCTCGCGCTCGAGCGCCACGCCACCTCCAAGCTGCCGACCGATTCGATCGACGAAGTCGCGACTTTGGGCTTTCGCGGCGAGGCTTTGCCCTCAATCGCCAGCGTCGCGAAGGTGACGATCGAGAGCCGGGTCCGGGACGCCGACGGCTGGTCGCGCATCGTCGACAATGGCCGGCTCGAAGGGGAGGGGCCGGCGGCGCTGCCGCCCGGCACCCGAGTCACCGTCGAGCAGCTGTTCGCCCGCGTGCCGGCGCGGCGCAAGTTCCTGCGCTCCGAGCGCAGCGAATATGGCGCCTGCCTCGATGTTGTGAAGCGCCTCGCAATGGCGCGGCCCGACATCGGCTTCACCCTGGAGCATGAGGGCCGCCGGACGCTCGCCGTCCAGCCCGGCCAGGACCGCCCGGCCCGGGTCGCGGCGCTCACCGACCGCGAGCTGGTCGAGAACAGCCTTGCGATCGATTATGCGCGGGGGAGCGCCCGGCTCGGCGGAGTCGCCGGCCTGCCGACCTTCAACCGCGGCATCGCCGATCACCAATATCTGTTCGTCAACGGCCGGCCGGTGAAGGACCGGCTGCTGATCGGCGCCGTCCGCGCCGCCTATCAGGACCTGCTCGCCCGCGACCGCCACCCGGTGCTCGCTTTGTTCATCGACCTCCCGGGCGATGAGGTCGACGTCAACGTTCACCCGGCCAAGACCGAGGTCCGCTTCCGCGATCCCGGCGCGATTCGCGGCCTCATCGTCGGCGGTCTTCGCCACGCCCTCGACGAGGCCGGCCACCGCTCGGCCCAGCGGCCATCGATGTCGGCGCTCGGCAATTGGCAGCCGGAGCCGATGCGCAGCCCAAGCTTCCCGCTGCCGGCGCCGGGCCAGTCCAGCGTCTGGGACCGCCACGAGGCTTATTCCCCGCGGGCGCGCGCCGAACCGGCGGTGGAAGCTGTGCCGCGGGCGCAGAGCTTCCCGCTCGGCGTCGCCCGCGGCCAGGTCGCCGCCACCTATATCGTCGCCGAGGCCGAGGACGGGCTCGTCCTGGTCGACCAGCATGCCGCGCACGAGCGCCTCGTGCTCGAGCGGATGCGCCGCGCCATGGCCGATGGCGGCGTCGCCCGGCAGGCGCTGCTCCTGCCCGAAGTGGTCGAGCTGGACGAGCCCGCCTGCGACCGCATCGAGGCGCGAATCCCCGAGCTCCAAGAGATGGGCCTCGAAGTCGAGCGCTTCGGCCCGCGCGCCATCCTGGTCCGGGCGACTCCGGCCATGCTCGGCGCCGGCGACGTCAAGGGCCTCATCGCCGATCTCGCCGACGAGCTCGCTGCCTTCGACAGCGCGCTTTCGCTCAAGGAGCGGATCGATCTGGTCGCCGCGACCATGGCCTGCCACGGCTCGGTCCGCGCCGGCCGGTTGCTGTCGGTCGCCGAGATGAACGCCTTGCTCCGCGAGATGGAGGTCACGCCGCACTCCGGCCAATGCAATCACGGCCGCCCGACCTGGGTGAAGCTCGCCCATGGCGACATCGAGAAATTGTTCGGGCGGAAATGACGGCGGAGGAGGATCCGGACCGGTTCGAGACCCTGGCCTAGGTCTACAGCCAGAGCGAGCTCGCCGTTTTGCTGTCGCGGCTGGAGCATGAGGACATCTACGTGCTGCCGATCGCGCGCTGGAACGCCTCGGTCGACTGGGGCATGACGCTGGCGCTGGGCGGGATCGAGTTGCGCGTCCACGCGGCGGAGGCCGAGGCAGCCCGCGCCCTCTTCGCCGGGATCGAGCCGACGCCGTTCCGGCGGGGTGTGTTCAGCGACAATCGGCTGGTCGATGGCGTCGTCATGGTGGTGCTCGCCATCGCCGGCCTCTTCATCCCGCCCGCGCGCATCCCGGCCGTCTTCGCTGCGCCCCAGGCAGCGGTCCGTCGCGTCGATTAAGGAAAGCGCGCGGCCACGACATGGCCGATCAGGCCCGGCGGCCCTTCCAGCGGCCGGCTGGCGGCGATCCCGCCGAGGGCGCTCAGCCGCTCGGCGAGGGCGGCCGCCCGCTTCGAGTCGAGCGACGCGACCACCAGGGCCGCCAGCCTGCCGCGATGGGCGGCGATCTCGTCGCGCACCTGCTTGGCCTTGGCGAGCAATTGCGCGACGTCGAAATGGCCGCGGCGCTGGAAGGTGTCGAGGAGGACCGCGCCGGAATTCTTGAACATCGTCCGGTCCGCGGCCTGCGGCACATGGCGGGCGGTGCGGGCGAGCGCCTTCTGGAAGGCCGCGAAGCTCTCGTCCGCCAAAGCGGCGTCGCCGCCGTCGCGCTCGACCGCGAGCACGGCCTCGAAGCAGGTGGCGGCGTGGCGGGGGAGATCGATCTCCTTCAGCAGGAGGTCGGCGTCGGCGATCACCTTCTTGGCGTCGCGCGCCACCACCCCGTCGGCGGCATGGACGACCCAGCGGATCCGTCCGCCCGGCGCAAGCATCCTGACCGCCTCCGGGAGCGACTTCGAGAGATCGGAATATTCGATGCCATATTGGCTCACCACCGCATCGAAGCCGCCATCGCCGAAGGGCAGGGCCTCGACGTCGGTCCGGCCCCTGAAGTCGATCGCCGCGTAGAGCTCGGCATGGCGGCTGACGAAAGCGGGCGGATTTATATCGGCCTGATCGACGGCGACGATCCGCGCCGCCCTCCTGTCCTCGGCCGCGATCAAGGCGGCGGCGCCGTTGCCGGTGCACAAATCGAGGATGCAGACGGCTTTGGGCAGGTCGGCGAAGAAGGCGCGCCAGCCGCCGGCGATGCTGGCGTCGTAATTCGTCCGGCCCGCATCGTCGAAGCACGACGCAATGCGGTCGCAACGCCAATATTGGCTCCAGATCTCCCCGTCCGGCAAGCGTCCCCTCCCGCCGACTAGGGCTTGATGTAGCAGCTTCGTTTCGGCTGTGCGCCTTAATTCGGCCGGCCCTTGCGCGCCGCGCCGCGCCCGCATAGCCACATCGCCAGGAATGAAGGGGCGAAGTCATGCGATTGCGGCTGGTTACGGCGCTCATCCTCGCTCTCGCCCAGCCTGCTTTTGCGAAGCCGTCCGCGACCGTGCCACCGCCGGCGGGCCCGCCTTTCTCGGCCGACCGGTTCCGCGCCCATGTCGCCTTCCTCGCCGACGATGCGCTTGAGGGCCGCGACACCGGCTCGCGCGGTGAGGCCGCCGCCGCGGCTTATGTCGCCGACCAGTTCAGGGCGCTGGGGCTCACGCCCGGCGGCGACAATGGCAGTTGGTACCAGGAGGTCCGCTACCGCTCGGCCAGCCTGACCGGCGGCACGCTCACCATCTCGGGACCCGCCGGCACGCGCCGCTGGACCAATGGCAGCGACGTCATCCTCTTCCCCGACCTCGACGCCGAGCAATCGGATGTCACCGCCGAGGCGGTGTTCGCCGGCTACGGCCTCGACGCCCCTGACCAGGGGCTCGACGATTATCGCGGCCTCGACGTGCGCGGCAAGGTCGTGGTCCTGCTCGCCGGCATGCCGAGCGGCCTGGCCGGCGAGATCGGCGCCTATCTGGCCGACCAGAAAGCGGCGATGGCGCTGCGCCGTGGCGCGATCGGCGTCGTCCAGGTCAATACCGACCGGTTCGCGGCGAATGTCCCCTGGGAAATTGCCGTGCCTTATGGCGCCGAGCCCGTCATGACCTGGCTCGACCGTGCCGGGACGCCTCATCTCGCGGCGGCGGCGAATCCCAGCGCCTTCCTCAACGATCTGGCCGCGGAAGTCCTGTTTGGCGGGGCACGCCGCTCCTACGCGCAGGTCCGCGCCGAGGCGGCCCGAGCCGGCGCCCGGCCGCGCGGTTTTCCGCTGGCTGCCCGGATCCGCCTTGAGCGGACCAGCGCCTGGACCGCCACGGTCAGCCGCCAGGTCATCGGCCTGCTGCCCGGCGCCGATCCGGCGCTGCGCGCCGAGCATGTCGTCCTGATGGGCCATCTCGACCATCTCGGCCTCAAGGCCGACGCCGCGCCGGGCGCCGATAACATCTACAATGGCGCGCTCGATAATGCCGCCGGCATCGCCACCATGCTGGAGGCCGCCCGCGCCTTCGCCGAATCGCGGGAACGGCCGCGCCGCTCGATCCTCTTCATGGCCAATACCGGCGAGGAGAAGGGCCTGCTGGGCGCCGCCTCCTTCGCCGATCACCCGACCGTGCCGATCGGCAGCATCGTCGCCGCGGTCGATCTCGACATGCCGCTGCTGCTCTACGATTTCACCGACGTGATCGCGTTCGGCGCCGATCATTCGACCGTGGCCGAGACGGTGGCCCGGGCGGCGCGGCAAATGGGGGTGGCGGTCTCGCCCGATCCGATGCCCGAGCAGAACCTGTTCGTGCGCTCCGATCATTACGAGTTCGTCAAGCGCGGCGTGCCCGCGATCCTGCTCGCCACCGGCTTCGCCAATGGCGGTGCGGCGCAGTGGCCGGCCTTCCTCGGCGGCCCCTATCACCAGGTCAATGACGACATGCGCCAGGCGATCCACTGGGAGGCCGGCGCCCGCTATGCCCGGCTCAATTATCTGATCGCCCGCGCCTTGGCCGACGCCGACGCCCGCCCGCGCTGGTATCGCGGCGACTTTTTCGGCGATCGCTTCGCGCCGGGCCAGCCGCGCGCAGAGCGACTTCACTAAGCTTTGAGATTCCGTAGCTTACGGCCAATAGCTTCGATAGGATGCGAAGCTGCTTGGGCGCGCGAGCTGGTGAGGCGGGGGTAGCCGGTCCCGGCGTCGGCGATCAGCTTGGCCGTGAAGGCGCCGCTTTGAACCTCGGCGAGGATCCGGCGCATCTCGGCGCGGGTCTCGTCGGTGACAATCCTGGTCCCGCCCTCGAGCGCGCCGAATTCGGCGGTGTTGGAGATCGCCTCGCGCATCCCGGCTATGCCGCGCTCATAGATGAGATCGGCTATCAGCTTCACTTCGGTAAGACATTCGAAATAAGCGATTTCAGGTGAGAAGCCCGCGGCCACCAAAGTCTCGAAGCCGGCATGGATCAATTCAGGGATGGCGCCCCAGAGCACGGCCTGCTCGTTGAACAGATCGGCCTCGCATTCCTCGGCGAAGCTGGTCGGCAACATGCCGACGCGCCCCGAGCCGATCGCCGCGGCGTAGGACAGGGCCAAAGCCTGCGCGCCGCCGCTCGCATCCTGAGCCACCGCGAACAGGGAGATCAGGCCCGAGCCCTGCTCGTAATCGCGCCGAAGCGCCGTCCCCGGCCCCTTTGGCGCGACCAGCAGCACGTCGAGATCGGGCCGCGGCGCGACCAGGCCGAAGCGGATGCTGAGCCCGTGCGCGAAGACCAAGGCGGCGCCCCGGCGCAAATTGGGCGCGACCTCCTCGGCGTAGATCCGGCCATGATCCTCGTCCGCCGCCAGGATCACCGCCAGGTCGGCCCGGGCCGAGGCCTCGGCCGCCGTCATGACGTCAAAGCCGTCGCCCTCGGCCCGCGCGCGGCTCGCCGATCTTTCGGGCAGGGCAACGATGATCGCGACGCCGCTGTCGCGCAGGTTGAGCGCCTGCGCCCGCCCCTGATTGCCATAGCCCAGGATCGCCACGCGCCGCGCCCGGACCAGCGCCAGATCGGCATCGGCATCGAAATAGACGCGCATGGGAGGCCCCCTTCAGAAGCCGATCAGCGCTAGGGCATCCGCAACCCGATCGCAATCGAGCGCCGCCTCGAACCGCGGCCAGTCCGCGGGCGGCTGCCGGCGGAACCAGGTATATTGGCGCTTGGCATATTGGCGGGTCGCGATCTTGCCGGCCGCCAGCGCCTGCTCCCGGCTCATCTCGCCGCGCAGCAAGGCGGCGATCTCGCGCACGCCGATCGCGCGCATCACTGGAGCGAACGCCGGCAAGTTTCTCTCCAGCAATGAACGAACCTCCTCAATCCCCTCATCAGAAAAGATTTTCTCGAGCCTCTCGTCGCAACGGGCGTGAAGCCAGTCGCGCGGCGGCAGCAGGATGAGCGGCCGCAGCGCGACCGCGCCCGCGATGCCGCCGACCTTCTCCGCCTGCCAGTCCTTCAGCGTCCGCCCGGTCGCGCGCACCACTTCGAGCGCGCGCTGGGCGCGGCTGGTGTCGCCCGGGCGGATGCGCGTCGCGGCCGCGGGGTCCTCGCGGGCCAGCGCCGCATGCGCCTCGCCGGCACCGAGCGCGCGCACGGCGGCGCGCACCGCCCGGTCGATCTCGGGCACCGGCGCGATCCCCTCGATCAGGGTGCGGATATAGAGGCCGGTGCCGCCGGCCAGGATCGGCAGCCGGCCCGCTTCGTGCGCCGCCGCGATCTCGGCGCGGGCGTCGGCCGCCCAGTCCGCCGCCGAGCAGGAATCGGCGCCGTCGCGCGTTCCGTAGAGGCGGTGCGGCGCCCGCGCCGTCGCCGCCGCCCCCGGCCGTGCCGACACGATGGCGAGGTCGCGATAGACCTGCGCGCTGTCGGCGTTGATGACCACGCCGCCCACCCGTTCCGCCAGCGCCAGCGCAAGCGCCGACTTGCCGCTCGCCGTCGGCCCCGCGATAAGCGCGACCGTTGATAAGGAAGGGGCCTGGGTGTTCATCGCGACCCTGATAGCAAAGGAGCGGCTGGCGCGCGGCGATATTTCGGCCGCGCTGGACGCGCTTGGCGGGTCGGCGAATTTCTTATGGGTCGAGGAGGGGCGGGCCTGCGACCTCGCGCTCGCCGGGCCGGAGGGCGCGCGCGCCGCGCTCGAGGGCCTGATCCCGGGCGTCGACGTCGTCGTCCAGCCCAAGGCCGGGCGGCGCAAGCGGCTGCTGGTGGCCGACATGGATTCGACGATGATCGGCCAGGAATGCATCGACGAGCTCGCCGACTATGCGGGGCGTCGGGCCGAAGTCGCCGCAGTCACGGAACAGGCGATGCGCGGCGAGCTCGATTTCGAGGCCGCGCTCGACGCCCGAGTCGCCTTGCTCGCGGGTCTCGACGAAGCGATGATCGACCTTTGCCATGCCGAGCGCGTCCGCCTCACGCCCGGCGCGCGGGCATTGGTGGGGACCATGCGCGCCAACGGCGCCTACGCCTTGCTAGTCTCGGGCGGCTTCAGCCGGTTCGCCGACCGGGTCGCCGCCGAGATCGGCTTCGATGCCGCCGTGTCGAACCTGCTGCATATCGAGGACGGGCGGCTCGCCGGCACGGTCGGGCGACCGATGGTCGGTGCGGCGGGCAAGAGAGAGGCGCTGGTCGCGGCGGCCGAGGCGCGGGGACTCCCGCTTGCCGACACGCTCGCCGTGGGCGACGGTGCCAACGACATCCCGATGATGGAGGCGGCCGGGCTCGGCATCGCTTTTCACGCCAAGCCCGCCGCCGCCGCCGCCGCCGACGCCCGCATCGAGGCCAACGACCTCACGGCGCTACTCTACGCGCAGGGTTATTCGAGGAAGGATTGGGTGGCGGACTAGGCCGCCGGCTTGCTCATGTCCGCCGCGATCGCCGCCAGCGCGAAGGCGACCGAGCGCTCGCCGTAGAGGAAGGCGATGCCGATGCCGTCGTCGGCGAGGCTGCGGACCTCGGCCCGGATCGCGCCCGCCTCGGGATGATGGAGCTCGACGCTGGCGCCGAGCGCCGGCCGCGCATTGGTTTCGAGGAAGGCGCCGGCGGCGGAGACGTGGCGAAGCGCGGCCGGGGCCGGATGCTCGGCGATCAGCACGCACATCCGCCGGCGCCGCCAGCGCGAAGCCATGCCCATATGCCCCTTGAGGCTTGCCGTCGCCGCCATCTGCCGCTCTCCTAGACTGGAGACGCGACTAGCAGAGCCGCACAAAAATTCGGTTAAGGCGGTGGCGCTGGTGGTTCTACGGAGTCATTCCGGCGCAGGCCGGGACCCATGAACCCCGGTGCAACGGGACCTGGCAATGCCTTCGCATTCCTTCTGCCAATAGAGTTCATGGGTTCCGGCCTTCGCCGGAATGACTCACCTGGCCATTAAGGCGCCACTGGGTAGCAGCCGTGTCCCGCCGCGGCGCAGGCCCTGAGCGCGGCGGCGCGGTCGCGCAGCGGCCCGGCCTGGACGCGGATAAGAGGGCCGGCGCGGACGTAAGAAGGCCGCAGGCCGGGCAGTCGGCCGGCGACGGCGCCCCAGGCGCGGCGCGCATTGGCATCGCTGCTGAACGCGCCGAGCTGCACCCGCCAGCGTCCTCCGGCGGCGGCGGCGACGGGAGCCTGGGCGGGCGCCGGGCGCGGTGTGGGCCGCGCGGTGGCGACCTGGGTCCGCGGCAGGACAGCGTCTGGACGCGCACGGGGCGGCGTCTGCGAGCGCACGCGCGCCGGCCTTGACGGCTCCGCCGCGGCGATCTGGGTCGGCGGCGGCGCGGTGGCGATGTCGCGCGCCATCTCGACTCCGCGGGCGCGGTCCTGCGGCGACAGGCGGCGGTCGAGCTCGGCGAGCTGGGTCACCGCCGGCGGCAGATTCTGCGCCGCCGCGCGGGTCATCAGCGCATAAGCGCGCGGCATATCCTGTGGAACGAGATCGCCGTTGAAGAGCGCGGTGCCGAGCACATATTGAGCGCGCGGATCGCCGCGATTGGCGGCCCGCTCGATCCACGGCATCGCCTCGCGCTGGCGGCCGTTCTGGAACAGCAGCAATCCGTAATTGGCCTGCGCCTCCTCATGGCCGCCGCGCGCCGCGCGCGCATACCATTGCTCGGCAAGGGTCATGTTCTGGGGCAGGCCGCGGCCGAGGAAATAGGCCTGGGCGAGATTGAATTGCGCGTCGGCATCGCCGCGGTCGGCGAGCGGGCGCCAGATCCGCACCGCCGTCTCGTAATCCTGCGCCCGCCAGGCCTCGACTCCGGCGCGGGCGTCGTTGGCGCCGGTCGGATCGGACCGCTGGGCGAAAGCGGCGGAGCCCGCGAGCGCCGTGGCGGCGGCGAGCATCCACAAACGGGCCTGCGTCTTCATCGAAAAATCCCTCCGGTCGGCAATGCGTTCGGCCCTGAGCCTAGAGGCGATTGCTTAACGCGGGATTAGCACAGAATCGGCCATGCCCGCCAGATCGGCCCTCTCCTGACCGGCCGAGATTCCCCACCTTCGCGTTAACCAGATTTTAGCATGCCGGGGGGCAAAACCGGCGTGAAGCGAGGGAATTGAGGGAAAATTCATGCGGGTATTGGCATTGTCCTCTCAGAAGGGCGGCTCGGGCAAGACCACCTTGTCGGGCCACCTCGCCGTTCAGGCGCAGCGCGTCGGCTACGGTCCGGTCTGCCTGATCGATATCGATCCGCAGGGTTCGCTCGCCGATTGGTGGAACGAGCGCGAGGACGAGATGCCGGCCTTCGCCCAGACCACGGTCGCGCGATTGGGCGCCGATCTCGAGGTCTTGCGCCAGCAGGGCTTCCGACTCGCCGTCGTCGACACACCGCCCGCCATCACCATGGCGATCCAGTCGGTCATCCAGGTCGCCGAGCTGGTCGTCATCCCGACTCGCCCGAGCCCGCACGATCTGCGCGCCGTCGGCGCCACGGTCGATCTGTGCGACCGCGCCGGCAAGCCGCTCATCTTCGTCGTCAACGGCGCCACGCCCAAGGCCAAGATCACCTACGAGGCCGCGGTCGCTTTGTCGCAGCACGGCACCGTCGCTCCGGTCACCCTCCACCACCGCACCGATTTCGCCGCCTCGATGATCGACGGCCGCACGGTGATGGAATGCGATCCCAATTCGAAGTCGGCCCGCGAGGTCGCCGAATTGTGGGACTATATCGCCGACCGGCTCGAGAAGAATTTCCGCCGCACCGTTTTCTCCGCGCCCGGCGGGCCGGTGCCGCAAAGCCTCATGCAGCGTCCCGCGTCCGGCTTCGGCCGGCGCGTGGTCGGCCAGTGAGGGAGGGCGCGATGATCAACGACGCACGCAGCTACGCTTCGCTCTCCTCCGGCCTGCTCGCCCGCAAGGGCGCGGCCAAGCCGGCGATGCGGCCGCAGGGCTTCGGCCATCATGCCGGCTTCGACGATCTCGGCTGGAACGACATGGGCAGCCATGGCGGCCAGCAGCACGAGCCCGCGCCCGAGGATGTTTTCGAGGGCGACCTGCCGGAGCATGTCCCGAGCTCGATCGCCGCGCTGACGCCGGCGCCCAAGCTGGCCAAAGCGGCTCCGGCCGACGCCGAGGAGCAGGCCGAGCCCGAAGTGGTCGCCCAGCAGCGCGCCATCGCCGAGAGCTTCCCCGCCGAGGTCGAGGTCGAGGTCGACGCCGAGGACGAGGCGCCGCCGGCACCGGCCCAGGTCGTCGCCTTGCCCAAGCGGCAGGCGCTTCCCGTCGTCGTGGCGGGCCGCAAGGCGGCCTTCACGCTCCGGCTCGACGCCGAGCGCCATTTGCGTCTGAGGCTGGCCACCGCGGTGACCGGCCGTTCGGCGCAGCAGATCGTGACCGGAGCGCTCGACGCCTTGCTCGCGACCATCCCCGAACTCGAAGCGCTGGCCGAGCGGGTACCCCCCGCCACGGCCAAGCGGAACTGAACCCCGGAAGGGCTTAAGACATGAACCGCACCGCCTTCAAGATCGCCTCGTCGGCCGCCATCATCGCGATGACCGTGGCCGGCGTGACCTCGCCCTCGGCAGCGACTCGCGGCCTTGCGGCGGTTCGGGCCGAGTCGCGCACCGACCGGGCGGCGGCGGCGCTCTACGATCAGGCCTCGCGGGCGCTTCAGCAGGGCCAGCTCGCTCTGGCGGTGACCCTTATGGAGCAGGCGGTTGCCCTGAGCCCGCGCGACGCCGGCTACAGGATCCTGCTCGCCGACGCCTATTTGAAGAGCGGCCGCTTCGATTCGGCCCGCGCCACTTATGCCGACGTGATCGAGCTCGATCCGTCGAACGTTCGCGCAAGCCTCAGCGTCGCCCTCATCCAGATCGCGCAGGGCCGCCCGGCCGCGGCGGTCGGCATCCTCGACTCGATCGCTGACCGCGCTCCGGCCGGCGACATCGGCCTGGCTTATGCCCTGGCCGGCCAGTCCGAACGGGCCGTCCAGCTCCTCGAATCGGCGGCGCGCTCGCCGATGGCGACTCCGCGCACCCGCCAGAATCTCGCGCTCGCTTACGCCTTCGCCGGCGATTGGCGGCGTGCCCGGGCGATCGCCGCGCAGGACATCTCGCCCGCCGACATCGACGCCCGGATGGCCGAATGGGCCGTGCTCGCGCGCCCCGGCGCCGGCTCGGCCCAGGTCGCCAGCCTGCTCGGCACGGCGCCCGGCGCGGATGCCGGCCAGCCCGCGACCCTCGCTCTGGCGCCGTCCGGCGCCTCGCCGGTCGCGGCTCTCGCTCAGGCCGTCCCCGATCAGGTCGCCGTCCAGGCCGATGCGACGCCGCCGTCGCACGCCCAGTTCGCACCGGCCCGGCCGGAGCCGGTCCAGGTCGCCGCCCTCGACTCGCGGCCCGCCGAAGCGCCCGCTTTCTGGGTCGCGCCTGAAAATTTCCAGGAAGAGGCGATCGCCGAGGGTGTCGCGCCCGAGCCGGTCGCGGTCCGCCCGCCTTCGCCGCGCCGCAGCCGGGTCGCCCGCGCCGTGTCGCGAGTCGCGGAGCCCGAGGCCAATGTGGCCGAGGTCCGCTACGACATGCCGGCGATCTCGAGCCAGGACGGCACCGCGCCGGAGAGCCCGGTCCTGCCGCCCTTCGAGGCGCCCCGCCGTTCAGCCCCCGAATCGCGCCCCGTCGCCGCCGCCGCCCGCGCTCCGGCCGTGCCGCGCCGCGCCGCTTTCATCCGCGCCGCCGCCAGGGCGCCGCTGCCCCGGCCGATCATCGAGCGCCAGCGCCCGGTCCGCGCCGGCAATGCGCCGATCGTCGTCCAGATCGGGGCGTTCAGCTCCGAGGCCAATGCCGAGCGGGCCTGGGTGGCCCTGTCGCAGCGCTACGGCCTTTCCGGCCGCCGGCCGCTCACCACCACCTTCAATCATAATGGCCGCACCCTGCATCGGGTTTCCGTTTCGGGCTTCGCCTCGAGCGCCGACGCGCAGCGGCTGTGCGGCCAGATCCGCGGCACGGGCGGCGTCTGCTTCGTCCGCGGCGCGGCCGGCGACGCCTCGATCCGCTGGGCCGCGCGCTACACCAATCCGCGCCAGCGCAACGTCTGATCTCCTGAGCTAAAGGACCCTTGGGGTCCCCTCTGAAGGGCGGCGGATTGGCCTATACCGCCGCCCTTTTTGAGTCAGCCGCGCCGCTCGCGCGTCAGCAGATCGAGGCAGGCCATCCGCACCGCCACGCCGAGTTCGACCTGCTCGAGGATCGCCGAGCGCATGGGGTCGTCGGCGAGGTCGCCGTCAATCTCGACGCCGCGATTCATCGGCCCGGGATGCATGACGATCGCGCCGGGCCCATGCGCGTCGAGCCTGGCGCGGGTGAGGCCGTATTCCGCATGATAGTCGATCAGCGAATCGGGGAAGGTCTCCTCCATCCGCTCGCGCTGGATCCGCAGCATCATCACCACGTCGGCGCCCTTTATGCCTTCGTCCAGCTCGCTGAAGAGCGGCAGGCCCGTGTCGCGCGGCAGCAGGCTTTCGGGTCCCACCAGCCGCACCTCCGCGCCGAGCAAGGGCAGCGCCTTGATGTTCGATCCCGCCACCCGGCTGTGGACGATGTCGCCGCAGATCGCGACCTTCAATCCGGCGATCCGCCCGAACCGGCGGCGAATGGTCAAGGCGTCGAGCAGGGCCTGGGTGGGATGCTCGCCAGTGCCGTCGCCGGCATTGATCACCGGGCAATCCATGATCGCCGCGACGTCGGCGGCGGCGCCCTCGGCCTCGTGGCGGATGACGAGGATGTCGGGCCGCATCGCGTTCAGCGTCGAGGCGGTGTCGGTCAGGCTCTCGCCCTTGCGCACGCTCGAGGCGGCGGGGTGGAAGCTCGAGACCTGCGCCCCCAATCTCTTGCCGGCGATCTCGAACGAGAAGAGCGTGCGCGTGCTGTTCTCGAAAAAGGCGTTGATCTGGGTGAGCCCGGCCAGCCTCTTGTCGGCCTTGCGCGCGCCGCGGTTGAAGGCGATCCAGGGCTCGGCCGCATCGAGGATGGCGAGGATGTCGGCCGCGGAAAGCCCTTCGATCCCGAGCAGGTGGCGGTGGGGGAAGGCGGCGGGCATCAAGGCCGCGCTCTATCGCGTCCCACCCTCTGCGTCACCCCCGCGCCGAATGGTGACAGTTACGTAAGTGTCACGGTGACAGTTACGTAACTGTCACCGCCTCAGCGCCTCAAATGCTGGTCCAGGAACCTCAGATAGGCTTCGGAGGCGTCGATCCGGTTCTGCTTGCGCAGGAAGCCGTGGCCCTCGTCGGGGAAGACGACATAGTCGACCGGCACGTTGTTGGCCCGGACCGCGGCGACCAGCTCGTCGCTCTCGACCTTGAGCACGCGCGGATCGTTGGCGCCCTGGATGACCAGCATCGGCCGGCGGATCTGGCCGGCGTGGAACAGTGGCGAGATCGCCCGGTGGCGCTCGGCGTCGGTCGCCGGGTCACCCATTTCGTCGAACAGGGACGTCCGCTGCGCGCCCCACCAGGCCGGAATCGACTGCAGCGTGCGGACCCAGTTGGTGACTCCGAATATATCGATGCCGACGTCGAAGGTGGTCGGATGAAAGGCCAAGGCGGCGGCGGTCATGTAGCCGCCATAGGAGCCGCCCATCACCGCTACCCGGTCCGAGATCCAGTCCTGCCCGGCGAGCCAGTCGCGCGAGGCGACGACGTCGCGCAGATCGACGTCGCCATGCCGCCGGTCGTCCATATGGTAGAAGGTCTTGCCGTAGCCCCCCGAGCCGCGATTGTTGATCGCGTAGACCGCATAGCCGTTGTTGACGAGGTGCTGGATCATCGCCGAATAGCCGCGCCGGCTCTGCCCGCCCGGGCCGCCATGGACGAAGACGATCGCCGGCACCGGATGGGCGGCGCTCGCCCCGCGCGGGCGATAGAGGATGCCGGGCACCTGCACTCCGTCATAGGAGGCGAAGCGCGCCACCGTCGCATCGACCAGCTGGCGCTCGTCGATCGCCGGGTTGAGCGCCCGGGTCAGCCGCCGCGCCTGGCCGGTGGCGAGATCGGCGACGAAGATGTCGGAGGGCGAGGTGTCGGAGGCGACGGTGAAGGCGATCATCGTCTCGTCGCGGTTGAAGCGCACGCCGCCGAGATCGCCCTCGGGCACGCCGCGCAGGGTAACCGGCCGGCCCGAGCGCGTGTCGGTGATGGTGAGCCGGGTCGATCCGTCCTCGTTGAGGGCGTGGACCCGGTAGCGGCCGGAATTGGAGAACATGACGAACATCACGTCCCAATCGGCCTGGAGCATCGGCGCCCGGGCGCCGCTGGCGAGGTCGTAGCGAAAGGCCCGGTCGAACTCGCTGGTCTCGTTGCTGCCATAGACCAACGCCCGCCCGTCCGGCGTGAAGCCGTAGGAGCCGAAGGCGACATTGCCCTGATGCGGGGTGATCAGCCGCGGCGCCGCCTCGCTTCCGGCCTCGGCCAGGTAGACGTCGCTGTCGGCGCTGCTGTTCGCCTTGCCGAGCGCGATATAGCGGCCGTCGCGCGACACCTCGCCGGGCTGATATTCGCCGCTGTTGCGGAAGATGAGGCGGCGCTCGTAGCTGGTCGAATCATAGGCATAGACGTCGAAGGCGCGCGCATCGCGCTCGTTGGTGCTGATGTAGAACGTGCGCCCGTCGGCGTTCCAGCCCATGAAGCCGGCCTTGAGGTTCTCGCCCGGCGTCAGGTCGCGGACGCTGCCGTCGGCGAGGCGGACATAGACATGGTGCAATTCGTTGCCGCCCTGGTCCGACGTCAAAAGGACCCGGTCGTCATTGGGGAAATAGCTCATGCCGAAGGTCGCGTTGCTGGTCGATTGGCTGATCTGCACCGGATCGCCGCCGGCGACGGGCAGCGCATAGGCATTGAAGACGCCGCTCTTGTCGGAGCCGATCAGGAGGTTGCGGCCGTCGCGCGAGAAAGCGATGCCGTCGGACGCGGCCATGTTGAAGCTGGTCGTCTCGTAAAATTGCCTGGCGGTGTAGCGGACAGGCTGCGCCGCCGGGTGCGCCGCCGGGGCCTGCTCGTCGGCGGCGAAGGCCGCGCCGGGCAAGAGGCAGGCTGTGGCGAGCAGAGCCGCGGCAAATCGAATCGTCATGTGAACCCTCCGTTGGTGTATTAGCTCACTAGTGCACCTGGGTGGTTATGTCCACTCTGTCAGAAGGCGGCAAGACCGATCAGCGCGCCGAGCTGGATCGCGACGATCAGCATGAGCCGGGTCGAGAAAGGCTGCTTGCGGGTCTTGTGCCGGAACAGGCGCCGCGCGAGCGGGGCGCCGGGCGAGCCACCGAAAAAAGCGAGGCCGAGCAGGTCGGCTTCCGGGATACGCCTTTCGCCTGCGATCGCGCGGCGCTTGTCCCACCAGAAAAGCAGCATCGTGAGCAGGTTCACGCACACGGCCAGGACGATCACGGCGAGCAGCAGCGCCATACCTCCCGTCTAGCCGCGCCCCGGTTACGACATCGTCAATGGCCGGCTTGGTCGACGCATATGTCGTCTTCGCCGCCCCGCCTTTGCCGGCACCGCCCCGCCGCGTCATCATGGTGAGGCTTCGATAAGGAGAGTGTGCATGTCCCCCGACCGCGACCCCGACCGGGCGCTCCGGCTCAGCCGGGGCCTGTTCGGCCAGCCCAGGCCCGATCGCCCGGATCCGCAGGAGCCGGACCGCAAGGACGATCCCGCCCCCGGCTCGCTCGATTCGAACCCCTGAGCCTTAGCCCATGCACAGGGCGTCGATCGCGCCCTGGAGGATGTAGGCGGCGGCCATCTTGTCGACCAGCTCGGCGCGCCGCGCGCGGCTGGCGTCGGCGTCGATCAGGGTGCGGATGACGGCCTGGGTCGACCAGCGCTCGTCCCAGAGCAGGATCGGCAGGCCCAGCGCCGCCATGTTGCGGGCGAAGGCGCGGACCGATTGCGTGCGCGGCGATTCGGTCCCGTCGAGGCTGAGCGGCAGTCCGATCACGATCCCGGCCACGTCCTGCGCAGCGATCATCGCCTTGAGCTTGTCCAGATCCCTGGCGAACTTGGTCCGCATCACCAGGGCGGCGGGCGTCGCGATCGTCCATTGCGCGTCGCACAAGGCGGTGCCGATCGTCTTCGTGCCAACGTCAAGCCCGAGCAGCCGCCCGCCGGGGAGCGCATCGCGGAAGTCGGCGGCTTTATCCGTGATCACGAGACCACCCGGGGAACAGGGAGGGCCGGACTCATCGCGCCCGCTCATACGCCGCCAGCCGGCGCTCGGCGTCCGCGCGGACATTGGCCCAGAACAAGGCGTAATCGTAGACGTGGTAATTGTTGCCGGGCAGACCGTAGGGACCCATCGCCGGCAGCCCCTCGACGGGGCCGATCAGCAGGATGCCGCGTCCTTCGCAGCGCGCCGGCACCGCGGCCCGGCGGAATTCCGCCTCCGTCATCGCCTCGTTGGGAATGAGCGTGCCGAGATTGCGGTCCGCGCCCGCGTCGTCGCCGCCCCACCTTCCGGTCAAAGGGTTGCTGCAGACCACCTCCGTCCCGCGCCGCGGGACGCCGGTCGGGCCGGTCGTCTCGTCGTAGACCTCCTCGAACTGGCTCGGATCGGCGGGCTCGGCATAGCTTTGCCAGGAGAGGAGGCAGCGCGCCTGCTCGGGCGTCCGGCAGACGGGGAATGGGAGGCTCGGCAGATCGGCGGGGACCGAGACCGGCCAGCCGACCAGGTAGATTGCGGCGATCCGACCCGCCTCGGGCGCGCCCCTGATCCGCTCCCGAAGGAGCCGCATCAGGTGAGCGCTGCCCTGGCTGTGCCCGGCGAGGATGATCGGCCGATCCGCCGGCGCCTGGCGAAGGAATTCCTCATAAGCGGCGAGCACGTCGCGATAGGCGAAATCCACCGCGCGCCGCGCATTGTCCTCATTGGTGAGGAAGGCGCCGAACGTCGCCTGCCGGTATTTCGGCGCCCAGACCGCGCCGATCCCGTTGAACGCGCTCGCTTGGCTGCGCACGAACAAGGCGGCGCGGTCCTGCGATTCGCGGTCGTCGACAGGTGCGTTCCAGCCGCGCGATTCGAGGAAGCTGGTCGGATGGACGAAGAAGACCGAGGCGCGCGGCGCCTGGGTCGGACGGAAGCCGGTGGGCGTCCACAGCGACGGATTGCCGGCGATGTCCGGCCGGGCGATCCACAGCCCCGCCTGCGCGTAGGATGCGCCGGGCGGCAGCGGCACCTCGCTGAATTCGACGCTCGGCACCAGCGCCAAGCGCATCAGCTGCTTCTCGAACAGGCGATAGCCGATCGCGCCGGCGATGACGGCCAAAGTCAGCCAGAAGACGATCCAGAGGAATATGACCGCCGGGGATTTTTTGCGCTTTGCCACCCGCGCCCTGAACAGCATGGGCGGCGATCTTTCAAGCCGGCTCGCGCGGCTGGAAGTAGCGCGCGGGTGTAATCCCGAAGGCGGCGCGGAAGGCGGCGGTGAAGGCGCTGGGCGTGGCATAGCCGGCGGCGGCCGCGACCGCCTTGATCGGTGCGCCGTCGGCCAGCCGCTCGAGCGCGCCGAGCAGGAGGTGCTGCCGGCGCCAGCGGCCCGGGCTCATCCCGGTCTCGGCGAGGAAGCGCCGCTCGAGCGCGCGGATGCCGAGGCCGGCGGCGCGAGCGAGCGAGGCCATCCCCGCCGTCTCGGGCGCGCCGGCCGCGATCAAAGCGGCCGCGCGCCGGGTCGCCTTGCTGGTCGGCTGCGGCAGCTCGAAGGGAGGCGCGCCCGATTGGCGGAACTCGTCGGCGATCAAAGTGGCAAGGGCGGCCTCGGCGGGATCGCGCTCGTCGAGCATGCCAGCGCGAATCGTGCGCAGGATGAGCTCGCGCAGCAGGGGCGAGACGGCGATCGCGGTGCATTGCTCCGGCAGGCCGGCGTCGCGGTCCGCCCGCAGATAGAGCGTGCGCAGGGCGCTGTCGCCGGCGAAGCGGATCATATGCTCGATCCGCGCCGGCACCCAGATCGCCATGTGCGGCGGCGCCACCCAGGAGCCGCGCTCGGTCCACACGGTGAGCACGCCGGCCGAGGCGTAGATGAGCTGGTGCCAGTCATGGGCGTGGCGCGCGATCGTCCGCCCGGCCGTGAAACCGGAGGCGAGGCTGCGCACCAGCAGGAACGGCTCGTCGGCCCGCGTGCGACGTTGCTGCGTCATATGATGTCGTTCTAGCGGGCTTGCGGCGGCGGCGCCAGCGCGCTAGCCTCTCCTCATGCCAGCCAATCTCGCCGCCTTCGCCATCCACGCCGACGATGTCGGCCGCGCCGTCGCCTTCTACGAGGCCGTGTTCGGCTGGCGCTTCGAGCCCTGGGGCCCGCCGGGCTTCTATTTGATCCACACCGGCACCGACCAGGCGCCGGGCGTGATGGGCCTCATACACAAGCGCCAGGAGCCCCGCACCGGCACCGGCATGAACGGCTTCGAGCCGACCTTCTCGGTCGACGACGTCGACATTATCCTCGCCGCGGTCGAGGCAAATGGCGGTACCGTCACCATGCCCAAATCGCCGATCCCGACGGTCGGCACCCTGGTCCGCTTCCTCGACACCGAGGGCAATGACGTCGGCGCCATGCATTACGAGACGACGCCCCGCGCCTGACCGGCGCCGCCTTGCCGCAGTGCAGCAGCGATGCTAGCGGCGCCTGCATGTCCGTCGACGAAAAGACCGTCCGCCATATCGCCAAGCTCGCCCGCATCGCCGTCAGCGATGCCGAGGTGGCGGCGCTCGCCCCCGAGCTCAGCAACATATTGGGCTGGATCGAGCAGCTCGGCGAGGTCGATGTCGCCGGCATCGAGCCGATGACCGCGGTCATCCCCAACAGCTTGCGCCTGCGCGACGATATCGTCACCGAGGGCGATATCCAGGCCGACATCCTCGCCAACGCCCCGCTCGCCGAGCACGGTTTCTTCGCCGTGCCCAAGGTGATCGAATGACCGCGCTGACCGACCTCGGCGTCGCCGACATCCGCGACGGGGTGAAGGCTGGCAGCTTCTCCGCCCGCGAGGTCGCGCAGGCGTTCAGCGCCGCGATCGAGCAGGCGCGCGCGCTCAACGCCTTCATCGTCGAAACGCCGGAGCTTGCCCTCGAGGCGGCCGAAGCCGCCGATGCCGCGCGCGCGTCGGGCGACCTCAGGCCGCTCTCCGGCGTGCCGCTCGGAATCAAGGATCTGTTCTCGACCAAGGGCGTCCAGACCACCGCCGGCAGCCGCATCCTGGAGGGCTACAAGCCCGTCTACGAAAGCACCGTATCCGGCAATCTCCTCGCCGCCG
Organism: Allosphingosinicella sp.; assembly: GCA_035994965.1. Classification (GTDB taxonomy): domain Bacteria; phylum Pseudomonadota; class Alphaproteobacteria; order Sphingomonadales; family Sphingomonadaceae; genus Allosphingosinicella. The sequence goes on along the minus strand of DASYKV010000023.1, from coordinate 87,892 downwards.
GCGCCGGGATGCTCGGCAAGCTCAACATGGACGAATTCGCGATGGGCTCGTCGAACGAGACCAGCGCCTTCGGCCCGGTCCTTTCGCCCTGGCGCCGCAACGACGGCGGCAATACGGCGCTGACCCCGGGCGGCAGCTCGGGCGGCAGCGCCTCGGCGGTGGCGGCGCGCCTGGCGCCGGGCGTCACCGGCACCGACACTGGCGGCTCGATCCGCCAGCCCGCCGCCTTCACCGGCATCACCGGCATCAAGCCGACCTACGGCCGCTGCTCGCGCTACGGCATGGTCGCCTTCGCCTCCAGCCTCGACCAGGCCGGCGCGATGGCCCGCGACGTCCGCGACTGCGCGATCCTGCTCGAGGCGATGGCCGGCTTCGACGTCAGGGATTCGACCTCGCTCCAGCTCGACGTGCCCGCCTGGGAGGCCGATCTCGCCGCCGATATCAGGGGCAAGCGCGTCGGCATTCCGAAGGAATATCGCATCGACGGCGTCCCGCCCGAGATCGACGCGGTCTGGGAGCAGGGCATCGCCTGGCTCAGGGACGCGGGGGCTCAGATCGTCGAGGTCTCGCTGCCGCACACCAGATACGCGCTGCCGGCTTATTACATCATCGCGCCAGCCGAGGCCTCGTCCAACCTCGCCCGCTATGACGGCGTCCGCTACGGCCTCAGGGTCCAGCCCGAGCAAGGCGGCCTCGACGACATGTACGAGGCGACCCGCGCCGCCGGCTTCGGCGCGGAGGTCAAGCGCCGGATCATGATCGGCACCTACGTCCTCTCGGCCGGCTATTACGACGCCTATTTCAACCAGGCCCAGAAGGTCCGCGCCCTGATCGCGCGGGATTTCGACACGGTCTTCGCCGACGTCGACCTCATCCTCACGCCCACCGCGCCCTCGGCCGCCTTCGGTCTCGGCGAGAAGAGCGCCGACCCGATCGCCATGTACCTCAACGACGTCTTCGCCGTCCCCGCAAGCCTCGCCGGCCTGCCGGCGATCTCGGTGCCCGCCGGCCTCGACGGCCAGGGCCTGCCGCTCGGCCTGCAGATCATCGGCAGGGCGCTCGACGAGCAGGGCGTCTTGAACGCCGCGCTCGCCTTCGAGGAGCGCGCGGGCTTCACCGCGCGCGCGGAGGCCTGGTGGTGAGCGCTTATCGCATCCAGGGCGCCACAGGCGAATGGGAGGTCGTGATCGGCCTGGAGGTCCACGCCCAGGTCACGTCCGAAGCCAAGCTCTTCTCCGGCGCCTCGACCGGGTTCGGCGCCGAGCCCAACACCCATGTCGCGCTCGTCGACGCCGCCTTTCCGGGCATGCTGCCGACGCCCAACATGGAATGCATCCGCCAGGCGGTGCGCACCGGCATGGCGCTCGATGCGAAGATCAATTCCTGGTCGCGCTTCGACCGCAAGAATTATTTCTACGCCGATCTGCCGCAGGGTTATCAGATCAGCCAGCTCTACCACCCGCTCGTCGGCGAGGGCGAGATCGTCGTCGATCTGCCAGGAGAGAATGGGGGCGCCGGCGCGACCAAGACGATCGGCGTCGAGCGCATCCATGTCGAGCAGGACGCCGGCAAGCTGATGCACGATCAGCACCCAAATTACAGCTACGTCGATCTCAACCGCTCGGGCGTCGCTTTGATGGAGATCGTCTCCAGGCCCGACATGCGGAGCCCCGAGGAAGCCGGCGCCTATGTCCGCAAGCTGCGCGCGATCCTTCGCTATGTCGGCAGTTGCGACGGCAATATGGAGCAGGGCTCGATGCGCGCCGACGTCAACGTCAGCGTCAGGAAGCCGGGCGGCGAATTGGGCACCCGCACCGAGACCAAGAACGTCAATTCGGTCCGCTTCATCATGGCGGTGATCGAGCATGAGGCGCGCCGCCAGGTCGACCTGATCGAGGAGGGCGGCGCCATCGTCCAGGAAACGCGGCTGTTCGATCCCGACAAGGGCGAGACCCGGTCCCTGCGCTCCAAGGAGGACGCGCACGATTACCGCTATTTCCCCGATCCCGATCTGCTGCCGCTCGAATTGAGCGACGCCTTCCTCGCGGATTGCCGCGCAAGCCTTCCCGAGCTCCCCGACGCCAAGCGCGCCCGCTACGAAGGCGAGCTCGGCCTCTCGGCCTACAACGCCGCCGTCCTCACCGCCGACGTCACCACCGCCCGTTGGTTCGAGGAGCTGCTCGCCGCCACTGGCAAATCCGGCGCGGAGATCGGCAAGGCCGCCTCCAATTGGGTCATCTCCGACCTGTTCGGCGCCCTCAACCGCCTCGGCAAGGACATCACCGAAAGCCCCGTCACCCCCGCCCAGGGCGCCGCGCTCCTGTCGCTGGTCGCCGACGGCACCCTCTCCGGCACGCTCGCCAAGCAGGTCTTCGAGATCATGCTCGAAACCGGCGACGACCCGGACAAGATCGTCGAGGAACGCGGCCTCAAGCAGACCTCGGACACCGGCGCCATCGAAGCCGTCATCGCCGAAGTCATGGCCGCCAATCCCGACAAGGTCGCCGAATATCGCGGCGGCAAGGACAAGCTCTTCGGCTTCTTCGTCGGCCAGGTGATGAAGGCGATGGCGGGCAAGGCCAATCCCGGCGTCGTCAACGCGCTCCTGAAGAAGGCCTTGGGCTGATCCTGCCGGCCGGCGCCCGCCGCGTCAGCGGCGGGGCCTGCGCGCGCTTCTCCGGGTACGCTCGTTATGCGCATATTCCTGGAAATTGCGCTTGAAGACGTCGACCAGCTCGTTGATCGCGACGGTCACGTCCTCGCCCTCGCGCGGCGGGAAGTGGGAGAGGCCGTTGCCGCCCCAGGCCTTATATTCGAAATCGATCCGCTGATCGTCGCCGAAGTCGCGGATCATGAACAATGTCCTGAGCGAGCGGCCGTAAATGGGCGAGCGCGTATACAGGACGTCGGCGGTGATCAGCTCGTAATAGCAGCGCGCGGTGGAGTCCGAGCGCCTGGTCTTCACGCTGTTCATCGTGTGGCGTTCCAGCGGGGCTTCATGGCGCACGATCGTCGTTCCGGCGGGCAGGCCGATCTCCTGGATCAGGTCGAGCGACTGCAGCGCGTCGATCTGGCTCTGGCTGTCCAGCGCGCTCGCAAGCTGCGCGCGGTTGCTGGCATCGCGTCCGGCGTACATCGCGGCACCGAGAAGGCCGCCGCCGAGCAGGCCCTGCGTCATGGACTGCATCCGCTCGGCGGGCCAGACGTGCAGCTCGCACGCCTCCTGGGCGAGAGCGGGCGCGGCCGGCAGGGCGCAGGCGGCGACGGCGATGGCGAAGCGTGTGGTCGGTCTCATGGTTGGTCCCCCGATTTGAAGCGTCAGTTCCCCAGTCGCCGCGGGCCGCGCAGCGAGCCGGCAAACTCGGTGATGTCGCGGCGGAATGCCCCCCTCATTTCCCTCAGCGCCTCCGGAATGTCCGCTTCGGTGCGTGGAGGAAAGCTGTCGAGCGAGGTGTCCGCCCAGGTCGTGAAGCTGTTGCGGGGCTGTGCGTCCGGGCCGAATTCGCGATAGCGGAAGAGCACGCGCAGCTTGGCGCCATTGACGAAATCCTGCTGTAGGACGACGTCGTCGACGATCAGCTCCACATAGCAAGGCGAGGCGGATTCGGCGATCCGTCCCCGGGAGGTGCGGATCGTCCGGCTGTCCAGCGCTTCGGGGTGGACGATCAGCCGGTGATCGGGATGGTTCATGGCCCGCTGGGGCTGCGCCTCGGCCAGCAACTCGGCCTGGATCGCCGTGGCCATCGCGCCGGGCGGGACCCTCGGATAGCCGCGCCGTCCCTGCTGGCCGCCATTGACGATGCCGCCATGGAGCAGGCCGTAAAAGATGGAGGTGAGACCCTCGCCCGGCCAGGCATGGAATTCGCAGCCGCCGCTCGTCGTGCCCGGCGCGGCGGCGGGGGCGTCCTGCCCCCGCGCGGCCGCAAGGCTCGCCCAGGCGAGCGCCAATAGAGCCGAGCTGCGGATCATCCCCCTCATCGCTCCCCCCGAAGCGGTCCTTTGCGCCGAAGCTACTGGATCAAAATGCCGGACGCTACTCAATTCGCGGCCGATCTGATAAAGCGCGCCGGGCACGGGCGAGGGAAGGGGGCCGTCATGGCGCGCGCATTCTATCTGCTGTTCGGCCTTGTCGCCTACCTGATCTTCTTCGCGACCTTCCTCTATCTGATCGCCTTCGTCGGCAATTGCCCGCAAATCCCGTTCGCGGTCGATCGCGGGGAGGAAGGAGCGCTTCCCGTCGCCATCGCGATGGATCTCGCCCTCATCGCCTTGTTCGGCGTCCAGCATAGCGTGATGGCGCGGGCACCGTTCAAGGCGGCCTGGACTCGGATCGTGCCGGCGCCGGTCGAGCGCAGCATGTACGTGCTGCTCGCCAGCCTCTGCCTAATCGCCTTGTTCGTTTTTTGGCGGCCGGTCCCTTCGGTGGTCTGGAGCGTGCAGAACCAGATCCTGGCCTACGTTCTCTGGGGCCTGTTCGGCCTGGGCTGGCTGATCGTCCTCATCAGCACCTTCCTGATCAATCATTTCGAATTGTTCGGCTTACGCCAGGTCTGGAGCCACGTCGGCGGCCACGAAATCCCCGCGCCAAAATTCCGCACGCCCTTCTTCTACCGCTTCGTCCGCCATCCGATCTATTCGGGCTTCGTCCTCGCTTTCTGGGCGACGCCGCACATGACCGCCGGCCACCTCCTCCTCGCTCTGGGCATGACCATCTACATCCTGATCGCCATCGGCCATGAGGAGCGCGATCTCGTCGGCATGTTCGGCAAGGATTATGAGGCGTATCGCGGCCGCGCCGGCAAGCTGGTTCCCCGCTTCGGCGGAGGGTCGGGCTGACGCTTTGCCGGCAGCGTCGAAGGCGCGCCATTTTGTTGGATATATGTAGGATTTGACGTGCCAGGCTGGGCGAATCGGCCGATCGCTATCGGCGGCCGAATCGTTCTTTGAGCTCGTCGATCATATCCCGCCTCGATCCCTGGATCATGGCCCCGGCGCGCCCCGGCATCGGCGTTTCGGGGGAGGACACCCCCCGCGATTCCATGTGACATTCGTGCCAGTCGCGCCGTTCCGCCTTTGTCGCGCGCCCGGCCGTCTTCGTCGATCCCGCGCGTCCCGGTCGCGCGCCTTTGCGGATTCATCGAAGCAGGCATGCGGCGGATCGCGGCCGTTGCTAGGAATGGATCAACAGGAGAATGACGATGTTGACCATGGCGCACCCCATCCGCGGCACCGCCTTCCCGCACGATCCAGCGCGGCGCGGCTATCATGCGGTCTATCGGGCGCGGCAGTGCAACCATTGCCCGGGCTGCGGCCGCAGCCAGTGGATCGTCGGTCGGCTGCTCGCCGAATGCGCGTTCTGCGCGACGGCGCTGCCGCTCGCCGACGGCGGCATGACCGGGGCCGGCCTGTTCAGGAGCAGCTGGCGAGCGCCCGAGGCGCTCGCCGCCTGACCGGGGGGAAGCGGGGCTCCTGCCCCCCTCGGGGCCCCGCTTCTCCGGCCCTTTAAAGCAGCCGCAATTGCGCCTCTTGCGGCGGCGCGAACAGGTCGCGGCGCAGCGCCCGTTTCTCGACGTTGAGGCCGTGCTTCTTCACCGCGCGCTCGAAGCGGGCCTTGAGCAGATCGGCCCAGGGCCCGGAGCCGCGCATGCGGCTGAACCAGTTCGGGTCGTTGTCCTTGCCGCCGCGGAGCGACTGGATGATCGCCATCACCTTGCCGGCGCGGTCCGGGAAATGCTCGTCGAGCCAGGCGCGGAACAGGGGCGCGACCTCGAAGGGCAGCCGCACCGGCAGATAGAAGACGCCGAGCGCCCCGGCCTCGGCCGCCGCCTCGACCAGATGCTCGAGCTCATGGTCGGTGATGCCGGGGACGACCGGCGCGATCGCCACCCAGGCGGGCACGCCGGCCTCGCTCAGCGCCTTCACCGCCGCCAGTCTCTTGCGCGGCGCCGGCGCGCGCGGCTCCAGCGTCCGCGCGATCGCCGGGGTCAGCGAGGTCACCGACAAGGCGACGCTGACCAGCCCGTCCGCCGCCATCGCCTCGAGCAGGTCGAGGTCCATCAGCACCCGGTCCGACTTGGTGGTGATCGTCACCGGATGGCGGGTCTCGGCCAGCACCTCGAGGACGGAGCGGGTGATCCGCCATTTGGCCTCGATCGGCTGATAGGGATCGGTGTTGGTGCCCATCGCGATCGGCCGGACCTGATAGCCTTTTTTGCCAAGCTCGGCCCGAAGCAGCCTGGCGGCGTCCGGCTTGGCGAACAGCTTGCTCTCGAAATCGAGCCCCGGCGAGAGATCGTGGAAGGCGTGGGTCGGCCGCGCGAAGCAGTAGATGCAGCCATGCTCGCACCCCCTGTACGCGTTGATCGAGCGGTCGAAGCCGATGTCGGGCGAGGAATTGCGGGTGATGATCGTGCGCGGATGCTCGACCGTTACCGTCGTCCTGAGCGGCGGCGCCGCGCCGTCGATCTCGCCCTTGGCGTCGAGCCAGTCGCCGTCGGCCTCGCGCAGCGGCAGGTTGAAACGGTCCGGGGTGCGGTTCTCGGGCGCGCCCCGGCCGGGACGGGCGTCGGGCCGGGTCATCGATCGAGCCTAGGCGCGATCTGGGAACATATCAAGAACGATCAGGCGATGTTTTCTAATCCTGCCCCATCGCGACCTGGCGGCGGGAGGGCTCGATGCGCACCGCGCTCGCGCCGGGAAGGCCGGGGAAGCGCGGCCACAGGCCGGCGGCCAGAGCGCGGCGGCTCGACGAGCGGTCGCCGCCGCGGTCCTCGTAGATCCAGTAATTCCTCAGGATGATCGGCACGTAGGCGCGGGTTTCCCAATAGGGGATCGATTCGATGTAGAGCAAAGGATCGCCCTGGTCGAAGCGCGCGTTCCAGGCGGCGATCGGCACCGGCCCGGCATTGTAGGAGGCGATCACCTTGGGCAGCAGCCCGCCCGTCGCGCTGCGGTCGCGCAGCAGCTCCATATAGGATTGGCCATATTCCATGTTGATCACGGGCTGGTTGAGCTGGGCGGCCGAGACCGTCTCGCCGCGGGCGCGGGCCATGTCGCCGGCGGTGCCGGGCAGCACCTGCATCAGCCCGCGCGCGCCGGCCGGGCTGACCACGTCGGTCCGGAAGTTCGATTCCGCCAAAGCGTGGGCGTAGACCAGGGCCTGATCGACCCGCCAGCCGCGCGCCGGCCGCCAGGACGGGGTCGGATAGCGCTCGGCCGGGCCGAAGCGGCTTCCGCGCGGGCCGTTGTGCGAGAGGTACATCTGGGTGGCGGTGAGGTTGAGCCGGGCGGCGAGATGGATGAGGTGGGCGTGGTCGCCGGGATTGCCGATCCGCGCCTGGTGGCGGATGAAATCGGCGGCGAGCCCGTCCTCGCCGATCTCGACGAGCGCGATCGCGGTCCGGGCGTTGCGGTTGCCGGTCAGCGCCCGCCAGTCGCTCTCGGTGAAGGTGACCATGTTGGCGGGCGGGCTGGTCATGCCGAGCGCGCTCTGGGCGAGCAGGCCGTAGAACGTCTCGCCTTGGCGGGCGGCGGCCTGGAGCCTGGCCTGGACCCGCTCGGGCCGGCCGCCGGCCGTGTCGGCGCGCGCCGCCCAGAACTGGCCGGCCGCGGCAAGCTCGACGTCGGTGGAGCGGCTGGCGACGACGTTGAAATGCTCGGCCGCCGCCGGATAATCTTCCATCCGCCAGGCGGCGAGGCCCGCCACCCATTCGGCGAGGATTGCATATTCGGTCGGGCCGGTGCGCGCGGCCTCGGCGATCCGGCGGGCGTCGCGGTCATTGTCGGCCAGGTAATAGGCCCAGGCGATGCGCTGGCGGAAGGCGGTTCGGGCCTCGTCGGAAAGCTCGGCGATCCGGGTTTCGAGCAAAGCCTCGGCCTCGACCGCCTGATTGTCGCGGATCAGCGGCCGGATCAAAGGCTCGAGCGCGTCGGCGACGGCATCGCCGCGAATGTTGCGCGGGCGGGCGCGGCGCGGCTGGCCGGGGAGGCCGTAGAGGCGCCGTGCGTCGGGCAGATCGGGCACGCTCTCGGCGCCGCGCGCGCGGGCCAAGCGGGCGAGGTCGCCCGCTTGCGGCAGATCGGGCGCGCGGGCGAGCAATTGCGCCAATGGCTCGAGCTCGACCCGGGGCGAGCCCGGCATGGTGTAGAGCATCGCCCGGCCGACATCGTGCAGCGCCCCGGGCCGCATGCCGTCGAGCCGTCCGGCGGCGCCGGCCCAGTCGCCCGCGCGCAAGGCGGCGAAGATGGCGCGGTAATTGTCGCGTTCGGACGCGCTGAGCTGGGAGGGCGCGGCGAAGGCGCGGGCCACGTTCGGGCGGGCGTCGACATCGTCCTCGGCCAAAGCCGGGGCGGCGCCGAGCGCGAGGCCGGCGGCGAGCGCGAGGCCGGCGAGCGTCTTCATGACTTCAGTCCTTCCATCAGCATCTGCAGGTCGGCCCAGGCATGCGCCTTGAGCTTGGGCTGCGTCAGCAATTCTTGCGGTCTTATGGTTACCAAGGCCCTTACGGGGCCGCCCGGCGTTTCGAGCTCGTGCCAGCGGCCGCGCGCCGCCGTCATCGGCTCGCCGAGCAAGGCGCGTGCGCAGCTGTCGCCGAAGATCAGCAGGGCCTTGGGCGCGGCGAGCCCGACATGGTGGCGCGCGATCTCGGTCAACATCCTGACCCCGGCCGGATCGATGCGGCCGGCCGGCGGGCGGATCGGCGAGAAGGGGGCGAGGTAGATGGTCTCGCGGCTCCGCCCGATCGCCGCCAGCATGCGCTCGACCAAAGCGCCCGCCTCGCCGCTGAAGATCGTCCCCGCCGCGGCATCCTCGGCCGTGGGCATGTCGGTCAGCACCATCAGCCCGGCGGCGGCGTCGCCGACGGGCGCGATCCGGGTTGCGTTGGGGGAGGCGAAGGGCAGGCTGTCGGTCGCCGCCAGCCAGTCCTGGAAGGCGGCGAGGCTGTCCGGCAGCGTCTCGGCCGAAGCAGGCGCGGGCGCGGCGGCCGCGGCGACGGCTTCAGGCTTCGGGTTGAGCCAGTCGCGCGGCGCCTCGGCGACGAGGGTGTCGACCCCCGCCTCCTGCCACCATGACAAGGCGCTTTCCGCCCAACGCGACCCCATCGCTTCACCCCCTGCGAATCCAGGCCTGAGTGAGTCACCCGGGCCCGGGCTGGTCAATCGTATAACTGCTGTTTATCTGCCGGACGGTTGGCTCTGTGCGACGACGGGAGTGCATGAATGGCTGAACGCGAGTCCATGCCCTATGACGTGGTGATCGTCGGCGCCGGCCCGGCCGGCCTCGCCGCCGCCATCCGTCTTAAGCAGCTCGCCACCGAGGCAGGCCGCGAGCTCGGCGTCTGCGTCCTCGAAAAGGGCTCGGAGGTCGGCGCCCATATCCTCTCGGGCGCCGTCGTCGACCCCAAGGCGCTCGACGAGCTGCTTCCGAGCTGGAAGGATCTCGACAGCCCGCTCACCGTTCCCGTGACGAAGAACGAGCATTGGGTGCTGACCGCCAGGAAGAAATACAGCTTCCCGCACGTGCTGATGCCGCCCTTCATGAACAACAAGGGCACCTACACATTGAGCCTCGGCAATTTCTGCCGCTGGCTCGCCGGCCAGGCCGAGGCGCTGGGCGTCGAGATATTCCCTGGCTTCGCCGCCGCCGAGGTGCTGTTCAACGAGGACGGCTCGGTCAAGGGCGTCGCCACCGGCGACATGGGCGTGGCGCGGGACGGCACCCACAAGGGCGATTACCAGCCCGGAATGGAGCTGCACGGCCGCTACACATTGTTCGCCGAAGGCGCGCGCGGCCACCTCACCAAGGAATTGAAGCGGATTTTCGAGCTCGAGAAGGACAGCCAGCCCCAGGTCTACGGCATCGGCCTCAAGGAATTGTGGGACATCGACCCCGACAAGCACGAGCCCGGCCGCGTCGTCCACACCCAGGGCTGGCCATTGGACGAGGCCTGGGGCGGCGGCTTCCTCTATCATCAGGCGGGCGGCCAGGTCGCCTTGGGCTTCGTCGTCGCGCTCGACTACAAGAATCCCTGGCTCTCGCCGTTCGAGGAATTCCAGCGCTGGAAGCAGCATCCGGCGATCCGCCAGTTCCTCGAAGGCGGCCGACGCGTCTCCTACGGCGCGCGGGCGATCAACGAGGGCGGCTGGCAGTCCGTGCCGACCCTGGCCTTTCCGGGCGGCGCGCTGATCGGCTGCGCCGCGGGCTTCGTCAACGTGCCCAGGATCAAGGGCAGCCACACCGCGATGAAATCGGGCATGCTCGCCGCCGAGGCAGCCTTCGCCGCCATCGCCGCCGACCGCTCCGGCGATACGCTCGCCGATTACGAGCCGGCGGTCCGCGCCTCCTGGATTGCCAAGGAGCTGAAGATGGTCCGCAACGTCGAGCCGCTGGTCGCCAAATATGGCGGCGCGGCCGGCACATTGCTCGCCGGCGCCGACATGTGGATGCGGCAGCTCGGGATTGGGCTGCCCTTCACCATGAAGCACCATGCCGACAATGAGAGGCTGTGGCGCAAGGATATGGTCAAGCCGATCGACTATCCCAAGCCCGACGGCGTGATCAGCTTCGACCGGCTCTCCTCGGTCTTCCTGTCCAACACCAATCACGAGGAGGACCAGCCGGTCCACCTGACGCTGAAGAATCCCACGATCCCGGTCGACGTCAACCTCGCGCTCTATGCCGGGCCCGAGCAGCGTTACTGCCCGGCCGGCGTCTACGAATTCGTCGAGGAGGCGGCTGGGCCGCGCCTGCAGATCAACGCGCAGAATTGCGTCCACTGCAAGACCTGCGACATCAAGGACCCGACCCAGAACATCAACTGGGTCGTCCCCGAAGGCGGAGGAGGACCCAATTATCCCAATATGTAGGCTTATCCCCGCCGCGCTCGCGCTCGGCGCCCTGGTCCTCGCCGCGACTCCCGCAGCGGCGCGGGTCGACCGGCGCTCGCCCCTGCTCGCTTATGCCGAGGCGCGCGCCGCCGCGTCCGCGGGCGCGCTCGATCGGGCCAGCAGCGATTTCGCCGCCGCGCTCGCCGCCGCGCCCGACAGCGACCTCATCGCCGGCCAGGCGCTGACCCATGCGGTGCGCGCCGGCGACTGGCGGCTCGCGCTCGAGGCCGCGCGTTCGCTCGAGCGGCGCAACGCCTTGCTCCCCGACGGCCGCTTCCTGCTCGTCGCCGAGGCTTTCCGAACCCGCGACTGGCGCGCCGCCCGCGCCCAGATCGACGCGATCGAGCGTGAGCAGGCCTTCGCCTTCACGGTGCCGGTGCTTCGCGCCTGGCTCGCTTTCGGGTCGCGCGAGGGCGATCCGCTCGCCGCGCTCGCCGCGGCCGGCGAGACCGGCCCGGCGGCTGGCTATGCCGCCGAGCATCGCGCCTTGCTGCTGCTCGCTATGGGCCGCGCCGAAGGCCCGGCCGAGCTCGTCAGCGCCGCCCGTTCGGCGGGAGCCCGGGGCGCGCGGCTGCGTATCGCCGGCGCGGCCCTGCTCGCCGGCCGCCGCCAGCGCGAGGCGGCGCTCGCCTTGCTCGATGACGCGATGCCGTCCAACCGCGCCGCCCGCGCCCTGATCCTCGCCGGCCGGCCCGTTCCCGGGGCGATCGGCAGCGCCGAGGCCGGAGCCGGCGAATTGATGGTCCGGCTCGCGCTCGATCTGGGCGGGCAGGAGCTGGCCGCGCTCGGCACGATGTTCGCGCGGCTCGCGACCAGGCTCGATGCCGGCAATAGCGAAGCCTGGATCGTCGCCGCCGAGCTGCTCGGCCAGCAGGACCAGTACCGGCTCGCCGTCCCGCTGCTCGCCTCCGTCGGCGCCAGTGATCCGTTCGCGGCCACCGCGCGCGAGGCGCGGGTTCGCCTGCTGGTCGGCGGCGGCGACCGCGAGGGCGCGCTCGCGGCGGCGCTCCAGGCGACCGGCGCGCGTGCCGCGACGATGACCGACTGGATCCGGCTCGGCCAGGTCTATGGCGAGCTCGGGCGCCAGGCCGAAGCGGCCGCGGCGTTCGGCCGCGCTCTGGCCCTTCACCGCGAGAGCGAGTCGGGCGAGCCCGCCTGGACCTTGTGGCTGATGCGCGGCGGCGCGCTCGACCAGGCCGACAATTGGCCGGACGCGCTGAGCGCTCTCCAGCAGGCCTATCGGCTCGCGCCCGAGCAGCCCTTCGTGCTCAACTATCTCGGCTATGCCCAGCTCGTCCGGCGCGAGAATGTCGAGGAGGCCGAGCGGCTGATCCGCGAGGCGCACCGGCTCGCGCCCGACAATGCGGCGATCACCGATTCGCTCGGCTGGGCGCTCTATCTCAAGGGGCAGCTGCCCGAGGCGATCGCAATGCTCGAGCAGGCCGCCGTCGGCGAGCCCGCGGACGTCGAGATCAACGAGCATCTTGGCGACGCCTATTTCGCCGCCGGCCGCCGGGTCGAGGCCCGCTTCGCCTGGCGCGCCGCTTCGGTCTACGCGACCGGGCCGGTCGCCCAGCGCATCGCCGCCAAGATGGAGGGCGGCCTGACCCGCAACCTCGCCGCGCGCTGATGCGGGAGATCGCCTACGCCAAGCTCAATCTCGCTTTGCATGTGCGGGGGCGGGAGGCGGACGGCTATCACCGGATCGAGACCCTCTTCGCCTTTTGCGAGGAGGGCGACGTGCTGACCGCCGCGCCGGCCGACGCGCTCAGCCTCGCCGTGACCGGGCCCTTTGCTGGGGCGCTGGGCGATCCGGAGGACAATCTGGTGATGAAGGCGGCCCGCGCGGTGGGCGCCAAGGCCGCGCTGACCCTCGACAAGAGGCTGCCGGTGGCGGCGGGGCTTGGCGGCGGCTCGGCGGATGCTGGGGCCCTGCTCAGGATGTTCGGCGGGTCGATGGAGATGGCCGCGGCGCTCGGCGCAGACGTCCCCGCCTGCCTGCTGAGCCGGACCGCGCGCGGAGCGGGCAAAGGCGATAAGGTCGAGCCGGTCGAGCTCGGCCTTGCCGGCATGCCGGTGCTGCTGGTCAATCCGGGCATTGCCTTGTCGACGGCGGCGGTCTTCGCCGCCTGGGACGGCGTCGACCGCGGCCCGCTCGGCGATTGGGAAAGCGGACGCAACGACCTGGAGGCGCCCGCCCGCCGGCTGGTTCCGGAGATTGCCGACGTGCTGGGTTCACTCGGCGGCGCCCGCATCGCGCGCATGTCCGGCTCGGGGGCGACCTGCTTTGGCCTGTTCGAAAGCGAGGCCGCGCGGGATGGCGCCGCGGGCCGGATCGCCGCCGCCCGTCCGCGCTGGTGGGTGTCCCAAACCAGGCTGCGCTGACCCGCGAGTCCCATGGCGGCACAGGGTCTAACGGCCGTTAACCATCGCAACCCGCAGGAATCCGTTCTGGCACGACCCTTGCTCTGTAATTGGCCGACGGGTCGAGGCGCAGCCGTGCTTGCGCCGACATTCGCCCGCGGCCCCCCGCCTCCACCGGACGGGGCGCCGCGGAACAACATGGCCGGGCCGCCGCGTATCGGGCTGCCCGGCCCTTTTTTTGCGCGACAAAGGCCGCCGCTCCCGGCAAGCCTCCCGCCATGTTCCGCCTCGAACGCAATGACGATTACGCCCGCCTGACCCTGGACAGGCCGGAGGTCCGCAACGCCATTCCGGCGGCGGGCTGGACCGCCTTGTCCGAGAAGCTCGCCGTGGTCGCGGCCAGCGACGTCAGGATGCTCGTCGTCACCGGCGCCGATGGCGCCTTTTGCGCCGGCGCCGACCTCGGCGATTTCGCCGCGATGCGTGGCGACGACGAGGCGATCGCCCGTTTTCGTAAAGACATGCGCGCCGCGCTCGATGCCTTGCGCGCGCTCGCGATCCCGACCGTCGCGCTGATCGAGGGTCCCTGCTACGGCGCCGGCGTGTCGCTTGCCCTGGCCTGCGACTTCCGGATCGCGAGCCTGGTCACCAAATTCGCGATCACCCCGGCCAAGATCGGCATCACCTTCCCGCAGGAGGACGTGCATCGGCTCGTCGCTTTGGTCGGGCCCGGCCAGGCGGCGCGGCTGCTGCTTACCGCAGAGACCATCTATGGCGAGGAGGCCAAGCAGATCGGTCTGGTGGAAGTCTATGGCCGCCGCGAAGCTGAGATTTTCGACGCCATCCTCGCCAACGACGCCGCGAGCCTGAAGGCGCTGAAGCAGGCGATCGCGCGGGCCGAGGCGGGCGTGCGCAGCGATCCCGAGCTGGATCGCCAGTTCGATGCCATGATCGCCAGCGACGAAATGGCGCGCCGGCTCGAAGCTTTGCGCGGGAAATGATAGGAGAGCGGGCATGAGGATCGCCGCCGCCGCGCTCGCTTTGCTTGTTGCCGCCTGCGGCCCCGCCGAGCCGGTCGCTCAGCCGACCAACGGCGCCGCCGCGCCGCCGCCCGGCGCGCCGGACAACCGGGTCGAATGCCGCCTCGCCGGCGCCGCGGCCTATCAACGCGCCTGCTCGGTCACCGCCGCCGACGGCCCGCGCGGCCGGGTGCTGACCATCCGCAAGGCCGATGGCGGCTTCCGCCGGCTGCTGGTCGCGCCCGACGGGCGCGGCGTCACCGCCGCCGACGGGGCCGAGCGGGCCAGTGTGACTATCCTGAACGACGACCGGATCGAGGTCGAGATCGGCGGCGACCGCTTCCGCCTGCCGGCGGCGGTCCGGTGAGCGGGCGCGTCATTCTCACCGCCGCCGAGATGCGCGTGGCCGAGGAAGCGGCGATCGCCGCCGGAACGCCGGTCGAGTTGCTGATGGAGCGGGCCGGCAAGGCGGCGGCGGAAGCGATCTGGCGCTTCGCTGGGCCGCTGTCGACGCTCGTTCTGTGCGGACCCGGCAACAATGGCGGCGACGGCTACGTCATTGCCCGCGCGCTCAAGGCGCGGGGCGTCGCCGTCCGCGTCGCCGCTTTGGCCGAGCCGAAGAGCGAGGCCGCCCGCGCCGCGCGGGAGGCGTGGGACGGCCCGGTCGAGACGCTGGCTGAAGCGGAGCCGGCGCCCTTGCTGATCGACTCGCTGTTCGGCACCGGCCTTGCCCGGCCGCTCGACGCCACGCGCCTGATCGATCTGGCGGCGCGCGCGCAGGCGCGGGTCGCGGTCGATCTTCCCAGCGGCGTCGCCACCGACGATGGCGAGATTCTGTCGCCCGTCCCGGACTATGACCTCACGATCACCTTCCAGACGCTGAAGCCTTCGCATCTGCTCCAGCCCGCCGCGCGCCACATGGGTCGGATCGTCGTCGCCGATATCGGCATCGCGGGGGCAAGCAGCCTCACCGAGATCGGGCGTCCAAGCTTGCGCGAGCCCGGTCCCGACGACCACAAATACAGACGCGGCTATGTCGCGGTGCTTGCCGGCGCGATGCCCGGCGCGACCGCGCTCGCCGCCGCCGCCGCATCGCGGGCGCAAGCGGGCTATGTCCGGCTGATCGGCCCCGATGTCGCCGGCCTGCCGCACGCCATCGTGCAGGGCCCGGGCGATCCCGCGAGGCTGCTCGCCGACGCGCGCATCGGCGCCGTCGTCATCGGGCCCGGACTTGGCAAAGGCGCCGAGGCGGGGCGCCTGCTCGACCTCGCTCTGGCCTGCGGACGCCCGCTCGTCCTCGATGCCGACGCGCTGGTCGCGGGGCACGTTCCCGCCGGTGCCATCCTCACCCCCCATGAAGGCGAGTTCGCCAGGCTCTTCCCGGCGCTCACCGGCAGCAAGGTCGACAAGGCCCGCGCCGCCGCCGCGCAAAGCGGCGCGATCATCGTCTACAAGGGCGCCGACACGGTGGTCGCCGCGCCCGACGGCCGCGCCGCGATCGCCACGCCCTCGCCCTGGTTGGCGAGCGCCGGCACGGGCGACGTGCTGACCGGCATCATCGCCGCCCGGCTGGCCTCCGGCGAGGCGCCGTTCGAGGCGGCTTGCGCGGGCGTCTGGCTCCATGCCCGCGCCGCCGCGCGCGCAGGCCCGGGCCTCATCGCCGACGACCTGATCGCCAACCTGTGACCGAGACGGTGATCCGCGTCGCGGCGCGCGGCGAGGGCGTGACGGCGAACGGCCGCTTCGTGCCGATGTCCGCGCCGGGGGACGGCGTCTCCTCCGACGGGATCGTGACGCCGGGCCCGCATCACCAGGTCCCGCCGTGCCGCCACTTCCCCGAATGCGGCGGGTGCCAGCTCCAGCATGTCGACGATTCGGCTTATGCGGATTTCCTGAAGGACCGGATCGCGTCGAGTCTTGCCGCGCAGGGGCTATCCGCGCCGGACATATTGGAGCCGCATCTCTCCCCGCCCAGGAGCCGGCGCCGCGCCGCGCTCAAGGCGCAGGGCGGCGCGGTCGGCTTCAACGCCGAGGCCAGCCACCGGATCGTCGACATGCGCGAATGCCATGTCCTGCGGCCGGAGCTGTTCGCGCTCGTCGCGCCGCTCAGGCGCATGCTGAAAAGCAGGGCGGCGATCGTCATGACGCTGGCCGATCAGGGCGTGGACCTGCTGCTGGAAGGCGTGAAGGTCGAGGGGCTGGAAGCGACCGAGGCGATGATCGCCTTCGCCCAGGCAAATGATCTCGCCCGGCTCGCGCTCGACGACGGCTTCGGCCCGCAGACAATCTGGGAGCCCGAGCCGGTCACGATCACGCTCTCCGGTATTCCCGTCGCCTTGCCGATCGGCGCGTTCCTCCAGGCGACCGCGGAAGGCGAGGCGGTCCTGGTCGCGGCGATGCGCGAGGCCGTCGGCGGGGCGACGCTGGTCGCCGATCTCTTCGCCGGGCTCGGCACCTTCGCTCTGGCCTTGTCCGCCAAGGTCTACGCCGCCGAAGGCGCGCGCGACGCGGCGCTTGCGCTCAAGGCGGCGGGGGCGGGCAGGGGCATCTTCGCCGATCACCGCGATCTCTTCCGCCGGCCGCTCGACGTCGCAGAATTGAACCGCTTCGAGGCCGTGATCCTCGATCCGCCGCGCGCCGGGGCCAAGGAGCAGGCGCCGAATCTGGCCGCTTGCCTCGTGCCCCGGCTCGCTTATTTGTCCTGTAATCCCAATACCTTCGCGCGAGACGCAAAGCTGCTGATCGAAGGCGGCTACCGGCTTCTATGGGTGAGGCCGGTCGGCCAGTTCCGATGGTCGACCCATGTGGAACTGGCCGCCGCTTTCGGGCGCGATTAGCGCGTGCCGCGCACCGGCTGCTCGAGCGGAGCGGCCGGCCGCTCGCCGCGCGCGATCTGCAGCGCGGTCAGCGGGGTCGGCGAGCCGGCGACGATGTGCACCACCGTCCTCACCTGCGTCGCGCCGAACAGGTTGCGGGCCATCTCGTAAGGCAGCCTGACGCAGCCATGCGAGGCCGCATAGCCCGGGATCACGCCCGCATGGAGCGCGATCCCGCCCATGGTGAGCCGCTGCATGAAGGGCATCGGCGCGTTGTCGTAGATGCTGGAGAAGTGGGTGCGGTGCTTCTCCATGATCGGGAAGCGGCCGGTCGGCGTGCGGTGGCCGGGGCGGCCGGTCGATACCGTGGTCACGCCGATCAGCCGGTTGGCGCGGTAGATGTACGCCCGCTGCTGCGGAATGCTCACCACCACCTCGACATTGCCAGCCGGCGCCAGCTCCGGACGCCAGACGAACTCGCCCGCATCCAGGTCGGCCGCGTCGGCGGCGAGCTGGGTCTGGGCGCGCATCTGGGCGATCTCGGCGGGCGAGGGCGCGGCGGGAACGACCGGCGGCGCGGCCGGCTGGACGATTGCGGCGTCGGCGGGCGCCGCCGACGGCTGCATGGCCGCCGATGCGACCGGAAGCGCGCCAAGCGTCAAGGCAACGATGCTGGTGCGCACGAAAAAGGATTTCCCGAACTTCATCTTTCATCTCCCCGACGCGGGAGGCTCACCGTCCGATATTGCGGGGCGCCCGTTCGTCTTGGGAGGACAGATATCGTTTCGGCGGCGCGACGCTCGTCCGTCGCGTCGAAGGCCGCCCGTTTGTCGTCAAATCCGCTCGGGCGCGACGAAATGACGCGCCGGCACGACGAAATGCGCGATCAATGCCCGTGCAGCGCGCGCGCGGCGGCGTGGACGGTCAGCCCCAGCAGGCAGAGCGAGGCCAGGCTGAAGGCCAGAAAGCGCCACCGTACCACGTTGGCCGTCGCCTGGATCAGGCTGTGCAGGACGCGGAAGCCGACATAGGCCCAGGCCAGAGCGACATTGATCCAGACGTCGCCGCCGCCCTGCAGCGCCAGCACGATCGCGATCGCATAGAAGAGCGTCGGCTGCTCCAGCAAATGATTGTAATTATGCGCTTTCCACTGGACCTGATCCTCGATCACTCCGTCCAGCTGCCGCCCCTGGCCGCCGCGCATCCGCTTGAGATCGATCCCCTTGCGGCGCAGCGCCGGGATCCGCGTCGCATACATCCACATCTGCATGACCAAAGTCCAGGCGACGAGCGCGACGACCGGCGCGAGAATCTGGCTGTGCATGGTTGCAGTCCCCCTGGCGGGAAACCTGCGCGCAAGCATTGCCGGGGTCAATCGAAGACCTTGCCGTAGGCCAAGGCCCGGCGGCTCAGCCTGCGCGGCCGCGGCTCGTCGTCCTCGCCCGCGAACAAGCCGCTCTGCCGGAACAGGGCGAGGCAGACGAACAGGGAGGCGGCGACGCCGAGGGCCAGAATTGCCGGCGCATGCCCTTTCGGTGCCGGGATGCCGGGCGGCCAGGCCAGGGCGATCGCGACCTGCTGCCCCATTTTGGACATCAGCCCGAAGGAGAAAAGCGTCGCGAAGCCGGCCCAGAACAGGCGCGGGCCGAGGCGGAACCCGTAAGCGTAGCTCAACAGGCCGATCAGCCCGACCAGCCCGAGGGCGGATCGCGCCAGCGTCCAGCCCTGTGCGAAGCGCAGCCCTTCGATCGCCGTCGGGCAGGCAAGGACGAAGGTAAAGGCGGCGAACATTCGCCATCCGGCGAATTTCGCTTCGGTGCGCTCGAACATGGCCGTCCGCTAGCGCGGCGGCCTTTCCAACTCCATAACAAAGCAGGGAAAATCGCCGCCGGTCAGTTGAACATCCTGGCGAAGGCGCGCTTCGCGCGGGTCTTCCAGTGGCCGCGATGATAAGCGTCGCTGGCCAGCAGCGGCAGCACCGAGGTCGCCTCGGCGAAGACCATCTGCTCCATCGCGGTCGAGACCTTGCCCCAGCTCGCCGCCTCCTGGAGGGTCGAGGAGGAGCAGGCGCCGTCGCGGACGTCGGCGACGGTGATCTGCACCGCATATTTGTGGACCTCGACATCGTCATGGCCGAGGATCTCGGCGCAGACGACCGTGTCCTGGGTGAAGTTCTTGGGCACGCCGCCGCCAATCATGAGCAGGCCGGTCGTCCCCGCCTTGATCTTGATGTCGGTGAGCTCGCGGAAATCGGCGATGGCGTCGAGCACCATATAGGCCTCGCCCGCCTTCATCCGGTCGACCTGGTGCTTGACCAGCCCGAAGCCCGCGGACGAGTCGACGAAGGCCGGGCAGAAGATCGGCACGTCATGCTCGTAAGCGAGCTTGACCAGGCTATTCTCCTTCTTGCCGTGCTCGACCAGATATTTGCCCATCTCGCGGATGAACGCGCGCGAGGAATAGGCTTTCGGCTCCAGCGCATCGGCGATGGCGCCGATCGTGTGATCGCAATCCTGGAGCTGCTCCTCGTCGATATAGGTGTCGTAGATCCGGTCGATGTAGAGCGAGCGCAGCGTGTCGTCGTCGGGGATCTCCAGCGCCTGATAATGTTTGTGGCCGAGCCCCTCGAAGAAATCCATGTCGACGATGGTGGCCCCCGTCGCGACGATCGCGTCGACCATGTTGTTGGCGACGAGCTCGGCATAAAGATCCATGCAGCCGCCGGCCGAGGTCGAGCCGGCGATCACCAGGATGATCGAGCAGTCCTTGTCCTCGAGCATCTGGTTGTAGAGATCCGCCGCCCGGCCGAGGTCGCGCGAGGTGAAGCTCATCTTCTTCATCGCATCGACGATCGGGCGCGCATCGAAGCTCTTGATGTCAATATGCTCGACCTCGGTGCCGAGCAGCTCCGCCTTGCGGGTGTCGTTGATGGGGGCGGTGGTCATGTCAGTCTCCAACTTCTCGTCATTCCCGCGAAAGCGGGAATCCAGCATCAGCGCGCGTCACTGGACTCCCGCTTTCGCGGGAGTGACGCGGTTACAGGGGGAAAGGCCGTTACAGCGTGACGACGTTCGACGGCGCCGCGCGTTCCCGCATCGGCTCGCCGTACAGAGTCGCCATCGGCTCGTCCTCGGCGATCGCCTTGAGGTCGGAGCCGAAGCCATTGAAGCCGGTGCGCATCGCGCAGCCATAAGCGCCGAGCATGCCGATCTCGACATAGTCGCCGGCCTCGGTGTCGGCGGGCAGCATGAACGGCCCGGCCATATGGTCGAGATCGTCGCAGGTCGGCCCGTAGAAGCTGAACGCCATGTCGCGGGCGTCCGAGGGCTGCTCGCGCAGCAGCTTCACCGGGAAGCGCCAGCCGATATGGGCGGCGTCGAACAGCGCCCCGTAGGCGCCGTCGTTGATGTAGAGCGTGTCGCCCCGGCGCTTCTCGACGCGGACCAGCAGGCTCGCATATTCGGCGCAGAGCGCGCGGCCCGGCTCGCACCACAATTCGGACGAATAGGAGACCGGCAGATCCTCGAAGGCGCGATGGATGACGTCGAAATAGGCCTCCAGCGGCGGCGGCTCCATGCCGGGATACCAGGAGGGAAAGCCGCCGCCGACATCGACGATGTCGACGGTGACCGCGGCCTCGACGATCGCGGCGCGAACCCGCTCCATCGCTTCGCTATAGGCGGCCGGAGTCATTGCCTGGCTGCCGACGTGGAAGCAGATGCCGAGCGCGTCGGCGGCCTGCCGCGTCGCCATGAGCAGCGCCTTCATCTCCGAAGGGTCGGCGCCGAACTTGGCGGCGAGGCTCAATTTGGCGTGGTCGGACGAGACGCGGATGCGCACCAGCAGGTTGAGGTCGGTCGCGGCGACGCCGTCGGTGGCGGTGGCGCGGACGATCTTCTCCAGCTCCTCCTCGGTGTCGAGCGAGAAGGTGCGGACACCATGCGTGAAATAGGCCTCGGCGATCGCTTCCTCGGCCTTCACCGGATGCATGAAGCAGAGCATTGCCTGGGGCAAGGTCTCGGCGACCAGCCGCACCTCGGTGATCGAGGCCACGTCATAATGGGTCACGCCTTCCTCCCACAGGATCTGGAGCAGATCCGGCGAGGGATTGGCCTTGACCGCATAGAGCGACCGGCCCGGAAACTTCTCGACGAAGAAACGGGCGGCGCGCCTGGCGGCGTGCGGACGAATGAGCGTGACCGGTTGAACCGGCCGACGGAGCGAAGCTAGCCCCAGCGCGCTATGATGGATGTGCAACTCAAGGGACCTCCAGGGAGATAGTTGACGACAAGGCAGCCTTGCGGTTTGGAAGTCCCCCATGGGGCTGCGGGGCGGGATATATGGGTGATGGACCTCTGTGTAAAGACTTATGCTTTCCCTCTGTTTTCCCGAGGCTTGCATGACTGAGAGACGACCCACGGCGAAGGGTGTCGCGGATGCGGCGGGGCGCATTGCCGATCTTGTGACTCGAACGCCCCTGCTGCCGCTCGATTGGGGGGGGCGCCGGATCTGGATCAAGGCGGAATGCCTGCAGCAAGGCGGCAGCTTCAAGCTGCGCGGCGCGAGCAACCGGCTGGCCTTGCTGAGCGAGGCGGAGCGGGCGCGGGGAGTCGTCGCTTTCTCGTCGGGCAACCATGCTTTGGGGGTGGCGCTGGCGGCGCGGCGGCTGGGCATGAAGGCGGCGATCGTGATGCCCGACGACGCGCCTCGGGTGAAGATCGAGGCGACGCGGGCCGCGGGTGCCGAGATCGTCCTCTACGACCGCGCCACCGGGAGCCGCGAGGAGATCGGCGCCCGGCTGGCCGCCGAACGCGGCGCCATTCTGGTGCCCTCGTTCGACGATGTCGACGTGATCGAGGGGCAGGGCAGCGTCGGCGTCGAGATCGAAGCGCAGCTCGGCGCGCCGCCGCCGATGGTGACCGTGCCCTGCGGCGGCGGCGGGCTTTCGGCCGGGATCGCCTTGGCGCTCCCCGATTCGCAGATCGTCGTGGTCGAGCCCGAAGGCTGGGACGACATGACGCGCTCGCTCGCCCTCGGGCATATCGTACCGGTCGCCGAGCCCGCGCCGCCGACGCGCTGCGACGCGCTCCAGACCAAGAGGGTCTCGCCCTTGACCTTCGGCGCGCTCGGCGACGCCGGCGCGCGCGGCCTCGCGGTGAGCGAGGACGAGGTGGAAGCGGCGATGGCCTTCGCGTTTCGCACGCTGCGTATCGTCGCCGAGCCGGGCGGTTCGGTGGCGCTGGCGGCTTTGATCTCGGGGAAAGTGGACGCGCCCGAGGGCAGCGTGGTCGTCGTCTCGGGCGGGAATGTCGACCCGAAGCTTTACGCGGAGATAGTGGGCCGCTGAGCGACGGCGCCGACCAAAGCGGTCAGCTGCGCCAGCTCCCGCGCCGTCCGCCTGAGCCCGGCGGAATAATCCTCCGCGTCGATCCCCGGCCGCGCCAGCGCCGCGCTCTCAAGCACATTGTCGAGCAGCCGCGACAGGCTCGGCAGGATCGCCTGGTCGATCCGGTCCAGCGCCTGGTCGAACTGGCGGTGATTGTGAACGCTCATGACGCCTTTGCTAGCAGGCGCCGCTTAAGGCTTTGTGAAACGCGCCCGGCCGTGCGATCAGGCGGCCATGCCGATCAATGGACTTGGCGCGGCCTTCCTGTCGATCCTGATGATCGCCGCCTTCGCGCTCGCCGCTGGCGGCACCCACCTGCTGATCAGGCGCAACGACCGCAAGAAGGGCATCTTGATGCTCGTCGCCGCTGCGGTGATGTTCGGCAACGTGCTGGTCTGGACCGTGTGATGCGCCGCCTCGCCCTGGCGCTCGCTCTGGCCTGGCGCTCGCCGCCGCTCCGGTCGCGGCGCAGGCCCCCGAGATCGTCTCGCTGGCCGCGCTCGGCGCCGGCTTCACCGCGCAGATCGCCTGTATGTCCCCGACGGTGAAATTGCGCGAGCAGAGGATGGTGGCGGCCGACAATTACGGGATCTGAACGCTCAGCGGATCGGGCAGCCCGGATCGAGGCGGAAATCCAGATAGTCGTCGACCGCCTTCATCAGCAAATCCATCTCGTTGACGAAGAAGTGGTTCGCCTGCGGGATCGTCTTGTGCTCGATGGTGATGTGGCGCTGGGTCCTGAGCTTGTCGACCAGCTTCTGGGTGGCGAGCGGGGTCACCACCTCGTCGCCTTCGCCCTGGATGATGATGCCCGAGGAGGGGCAGGGGGCGAGGAAGCTGAAATCGTACATGTTGGCGGGCGGCGCGATCGAGATGAAGCCGCGCGCCTCGGGCCGGCGCATCAAGAGCTGCATGCCGATCCAGGCGCCGAAGGAGAAGCCGGCGATCCAGGTCGTCTCGGCCTCCGGGTGGATCGACTGCACCCAGTCGAGCGCCGAGGCGGCGTCGCTCAATTCGCCGATGCCGTTGTCGAACACGCTCTGGCTCTTGCCGACGCCGCGGAAGTTGAACCTCAGGGTCGCGAACCCCCGCCGGACGAAGGTCTTGTAGAGCGCAAGCACGATGCCGTTGTTCATCGTGCCGCCGCCCTGGGGATGGGGGTGGAGGATCAGGGCGACCGGGGCGCGGGGCCTGGGTCCTGGGCTGAAACGTCCTTCAAGACGGCCCTCGGGCCCTGGGAAGATGACTTCGGGCATTGCACCTGCATCTGGAATATTCAAAGGGAAGCGCGCGATTGCGTGCGGGCGCCCTATATAGGGATCGGGCGCGTTTCCGCAATTTGAAAGGGCGAGACAGCGGGTGACGAGGCGAATCTATCTCGACCATGCCGCGACGACGCCGATCCTGCCGGAGGCGGCGGCGGCGATCCGCGCGGCCTGCGAGGCCTGGGCCAACCCCTCCTCCGCCCATGCCGAGGGCCGCGCGGTGCGCTCGGCCATGGAGGAGGCGCGGCGGCGGATCGCGGCGGCGCTCGGCTGGGACGGCGCCTTGATCTTCACCTCGGGCGCGACCGAGGCGATCGAGATCGTCATGCGCCGCGCCAGGGCTGGGCCGCGCATCGTCTCGTCGGTCGAGCATCCGGCGGTGCTGCGCGCCGCCCCCGACGCCCGCCAGATCGCGGCCGGAGGCGACGGCAGGCTCGACCTCGCCGATCTCGACGCCGCGCTGGCGGAGGCGGAGCGGCCTCTGGTCGCGGTCCAGTCCGTCAACAACGAGACCGGCGTCATCCACCCGATCGAGGAGATCGCCGCGCGGGTGAAGGCGGCGGGCGGCCTGCTGCTCGCCGATTGCGCGCAGAGCGCCGGCAAGCTGCCGCTGCCGCAAGCCGATTTCATCTCGATCGCCGCCCACAAGCTCGGCGGCCCGCCGGGCATCGGCGCGCTGCTCGCCAGGGACGTCGCGGCCCTGGAAGCGGTGGGCGGCCAGGAGGGCGGCCATCGCCCCGGCACCGCGGCGGTGCCGATGATCATGGGCTTCGCCGCCGCCTGCGAGGCCGATCATGGCTGGTATGAGGAGGCGAAAAGGCTCCGCGCCCGGCTCGATTCCGGCATCGCCGAAGCGGGCGGCGAGATCATTGCCGGCGCCGCGCCGAGGATCGCAACCATCGCCGGCTACCGCATGCCCGGCGTTCCCGCGGCGTCGCAGATGATGCAGCTCGATCTCGCCGGCATCGCCGTCTCGGCGGGCAGCGCCTGCTCGTCGGGCAGCCTCAAGGCCAGCCCCGTCCTCGCCGCCATGGGCGTACCCGAGGATGTGGCGCGCGAGGTCATCCGGGTGAGCTTCGGCCCGCAAACGCGCAGCGGCGACATCGACGCGCTCCTCGCCGAGTGGCGCGCGCTCTTCGCCCGCCGCCGCGCCGCGTGACCATCTACCTCGATTATCAGGCGACCACGCCGCTGGCGCCGGAGGCGCTGGCGGCGATGCGGCCCTGGCTCGAGGACAAGTTCGCCAACCCGCATTCGTCGCACAAGCTCGGCCGCGAGGCGGCGGCGGCGGTCGAGGTCGCGCGGGAGCAGATCCTTCAGGTGTGTCCCCCTGGCAGGCTCTATTTCACCGCGGGCGCCACCGAGGCCGCCAATTGGGCGCTGAAGGGCAGCGGCCGGCGCCGGATCGTCACGATGGCGACCGAGCATGCCTGCGTGCTCGACACGCTCGAATGGCTGAGCGCGCGCGGCCACGACGTCGAGATCCTGCCGGTCGGCGCCGACGGCCTGGTCGATCTCGACCGGCTCCGCGCCGCGGTCGGCGACGAGACCGGCCTGGTCGCCGCGATGCTGGTCAATAACGAGATCGGCGTGATCCAACCCGTCGCCCAGATCGCCCGCATCGCCCATGACGGCGGCGCGCTTTTCTTCTGCGACGCCGTCCAGGGCTTCGGCCGCGTGCCGATCCCGCCTGGCGCCTGCGACATGATCGCGCTCTCCGCCCACAAGATCCACGGGCCCAAGGGGATCGGCGCCCTCTGGGTCCGCGACGGCATCGCGCTCGAGCCGCTCCTCCACGGCGGCGGCCAGGAAGGCGGCCTGCGCTCGGGCACTTTGTCGCCGGCCTTGTGCGCCGGCTTCGGCGCGGCGGCGGCCCTGCTTGGCCCCGACGACCACGATCATGTCGAGCGACTTTGGACCATCGCGCGCGCGACGATGCGGGATTGGACGCTCAACGGCTCCGACGAGCGGCGCTACCACGGCAATCTCAACCTGCGCCGCGCCGGCATCGACGCCGCCCGCCTGATCTCGGAGGTGCGCGGCGTCGCCTTCTCCGCAGGCTCGGCCTGCGCCAGCGGCTCGGGGCGGCCGAGCCACGTCCTCGCCGCGCTCGGCCTCGATCGCAAGGCGGCCGCGTCCAGCATCCGCCTCGGCTTCGGCCGCTACACGACCGAGGAGGAGCTGCGCGCCGCGCTCGGCCTGATCGACGAAGCGGCGGCGCGCCAGCTGTGACCCGGGTCCGCTTCGTCTCGGCCGACGGCGAGCGCGTCCAGGAGGTGGACGCGCCCGCCGGCGAGCGCCTGCTCGACGTCGCCCAGGCCGCCGGCCAGCCGCTCGAGGGGACGTGCGAGGGCCAGATGGCCTGCTCGACCTGCCACGTCCTCGTCGACGCCGGGGATTTCGCGGCGCTCCCCCGCGCCAGCGAGGAGGAGGAGGACATGCTCGATCTCGCCGCCCACGTCTCCCGCCACTCGCGCCTGGCCTGCCAGATCTGGCTGACCGAGGCGATGGAGACGCTCACCGTGCGCATCCCGTCCGGCTTCCACAACATGCAGGGGCGATGATCCTTACGGGCTGACCCGAGGATTTCTGCGGGTGCGGGACGGCGCGAGGGCGGCTAGCCTTGGCGCCTCATCAATGGAGGCTTTCAACCATGCTGTCCTGGCTCCTCGCGGCGATGCTCAATCTCGCTGTCTCCGGCGCGGTGGTTCAACCCGATCCCCAGCCCGGCCTCGCCCGGATCGAGCGGCAGAGCGGCGGCCGGCTCGGCGTCGCCCTGATCGACGGCCGGGGCCGGAGCCTGATGGCCCACCGCGCCGGCGAGCGTTTCGCCATGTGCTCGACCTTCAAGCTGCTGCTCGCCGGCATGCATGCGCAGACCGCCGGGGCGCGGCAGCCGATGAATTTCACCCGCGCCGATCTGCGCTCCAATTCGCCCTTTTCCGAGCGCATGCTGGGCAGGCTCGATGCGGGCTCGATGCGCGTCGGCTTCGCGGCCGAGCATGCCATCGTCGAAAGTGACAATACCGCCGCCAATCTGCTGCTCCGCCGCATGGGCGGGCCGGAGGCTTTCACCCGGCGGCTGCGCGAGCTGGGCGACACGGTCACCCGCCTCGACCGCTACGAGCTCGGGCTCAACGAGAATGTGCGGAGCGATCCGCGCGACACGACCAGCCCGGCGGCGATGGCGCTGACCGCGAGTCGTTTCGTCTTGGGCAATGTGCTGCACCCGGCCTGGCGCACCCAATTGCGCGGCTGGATGGTCGCCAGCCGCACCGGCCAGCGCCGCATCCGCGCCGGCCTGCCGGCGGGCTGGCAGGCGGGCGACAAGACCGGCACCTGCGGCACCGCTTATAACGACGTCGCCTTCCTTGTGAGCCCAGGCGGCCGCGAATACATGCTCGCCGTCCATCTCGATCGGCCGAGCGTGCCGGCTGCCCGCGCCGAAGCCGCCATCGCCGATGTTGGCAGGCTGGCGGCGGCGCGCATCGCGGAGATGGAGCGGGCGGCGCCGAGGCGGCGACGGTAGAGTTCGGACGTCCGATCTGCTATGCCGACGACATGGAAAAGCTCAGCATCGATTTATCTGACGACCTGGCCGGATTCGTCTCGGAAGTTGCTGGCGACGATGCCCGTTCGGAAAAGGCGAGCGACTATGTGCGCTCCCTGATCGAAGAGGACAGGGAGCGGCGCGCCTGGCTGCGCGCGGAGGTGCGGAAAGGCCTGGACAGCGGCGATAGCGAGCTCACGGTCGATCAGATCTGGAAGCGCGCGGTGGAGCGGGCGGCATCGCGCGCCGCCTGATCCCGTCGGTCGAGGCCGAAGCGGACCTCGGCCAGATTTTCTCATATGGCATTGAGCAATGGGGCGTCGACCTCGCGGAAGCCTATCGCCAGCGGCTCGATCGCGCATTCTCCGGGCTGCTGGAGCATCCTGGAAAGGCCCACCGTTCGATCCTGCCCTTCCGGAAGTCCATTCCGTCAAAGCGGGTGAACATCGGATTTTCTATACGATTGCGAAGGACGCGGTTTGGGTGGCGCGCATCCTCCATCATGCCATGGACGCGCCGCGCCGGCTGTCGGGCGGCTATAAGCCCGCGACTTTGGGCGATCGGGCCTGATCGGGCTTGCATCGCCGGCCGTGCGCTCACATATGGCGCCCGGGAGTCGGGCGGACGGCGCTCTCGCGAACCCGGTCAGGTCCGGAAGGAAGCAGCCGTAACGAGTTTCCGCGCCGGGTCGTTCCGGCTCCCACTTACGCCTTCGGCTTCGGCGCGTGCACATAGGCCAGCATTGCCACGCAGGCGATCAGCAGCACGCTATATTCCATGCCGTTGCGGCCCAGCCCGACCACGAACCAGCCCGCCGGCAGATGCACCATGACGAGCCCTGTCGCGTAGATGGCGATGAAGCCGAGCGCGACCCAGGTCACCCAGCGCCCGAGCGCGAGCAGCAATGTGCCAAGGATCTCATAGGCGGTGACCCCGGCCGCGACGTAGACGCCGAGCGGGCCATGCTGGCTGTCGAGCCATGCCCCGAACGGCCCCACCCCGCCCTGTGATAAGCCGCGCCCAGCCATGGGCGGCGAGCAGGCCGGCGATAATCAGGCGCAGCGCCAGCATGGCCAGGCGGCGTGCCGTTTCTGCCAAGAGCCGCCTTGATTCGACGAACGTATGTTCCTGTTATGTTCTTTTTGCTTTCCTACAGGCGCGCGCTAGGCAGAATGAGCGGATGGACCTGTCCTTCCTCCGCTTCACGCCCGTGCCAGTCCGCGCCCGCCGCGACGGCTGGACTCCGGTCCTGCAGCGCCGCTTCATCCTCAATCTCGCGCGCGGCCTTGGCGTGAAGGAGGCGGCGCATGCGCTCGGACGCAGCCGCCAGAGCGTCTATGCGCTGCTCGACAGGCCGGACAGCGAGTCGTTCGCCGCGGCGTGGGAGGCGGCGGTGGAGTTTTCGCGCCAGATCAAGTCCGCGCCGCGGCCGCCCGCCGCTTTGGCGTCCGGCATCGAGACGATCTGGGTCCCGCGCACCTATCGCGGCCGCCTTGTCGGCTTCGTCGTCCGCGAGAATGTCAGGGGCGCGATGCGGCGGCTTGGGCAGCTCGACCGGATCGCCGAGGCGCTCGGCCCGCCCGATCCCGACGCGCCCGATTTCGAGGACCTGCTCGAGCGCATCCTGGGCGGCGGCGCGGAAGCTGACGAAGTTGACACGATGCGATAGGGAACGCCTCCACATCGTCAATTTTCGGGGCGGCCGTGAAGGGCGCCGCGACCGCCCTTGCGCACATTGGGGGCGTAACTTATGCGCCTTGGTCCGTCACCTGCGGCGATGGCCGCATTGCCTCGATTGAAGGATATCATGCTGATCGATTGCCGGGCGATCGCCAGGGATCTGGACATCGCCACATCCTCGGCCATCCGAGACTTGGCGGCGCGCGGCGTCGTGGCGGCGGTGCGCGAGATCGTCGCGACCGACAATGAGGCGGTCCATTCCTACGTCCGCACCAAGCAGAAGAAAGCGGACTCACTCGGCGCCGACTATCGGGCGGTGACCTTCGACCGGTCGGCGACGACCGGCGAGATCCTCGACGCCATCGGTGCGCTCAACCTCGACGCGGACGTTCACGGGATCATGCTGGGCATGCCCCTGTTCGAGCATCTCGACCAGGACGCCCTGGCCAACGCGATCGCCGGCAACAAGGATATTGACGGCCTCGGCCCCGCCAGCATTGCCTGTCTCGCGACCAACCGGGAGCAGCTGGCGCTTGCGCCGGCGACGGCGATCGCGGCGGTGCATATCCTCGAAACGGTGACCAGCCTGAGCGGGCGCCGGGTCGCGGTCCTTGGGCGGGGGCCGACGGTCGGGCGCCCCGTCGCCGCGATGCTGGTCAATCGCGATGCCACGGTCACCATCTGCCATTCCCGAAGCCGCGACCTCGACCGCCTCGTCGGGACAAGCGAGATCATCGTGTCGGCGATCGGGCGTGGCCATTTCGTCCGCCCCGAATGGCTGCGGCCCTCGCAGATCGTGGTCGATTGTGGCATTTCCTTCGTCGACGGCAGGACGGTCGGCGACGTCGATGCCGCGGCGGTGACGGACCCCTCGGTCGCGATCACGCCGGTGCCCGGCGGCGTCGGCGTGGTGACCAACGCGATGCTCTTCGCCAATCTGCTGCGCGCCATCGGGCTCCAGCAAGCATGACTCTGCCCCCCATGAGCCGCCGCACCGTCGGCGACCTCTTCGAGCAGGCCGGCTCGACCGCCCCAACGCCCGGCGGCGGCTCCGTCTCCGCGCTTTGCGGGATGCTCGGCATCGCGCTGATCCTGAAGGCACTGCGCATCTCGATCCGCAAGAACGAGGACCGGGATTCCTATGCCGCCCTCGACGCGGATCTGGTGCGTCTCGCCGATGCGCTCGCCGAGGATGCCGAAGCGGACGAGCGGGCGTTCCAGGCCTATATCGACGCGGCCGGCCTGCCCAGGACGTCCGAGCCGGAGAAGGAGGCGCGGGGTGCGGCGCTCGGCCGGGCCGCCATCGTCGCGACGGATGCCGCCCTCGCGACGCTGCGCCATGCCAGGGAGGCCTTCGCGATCAGCCGCGCGCTGGAGCCAGCGATCAAGGACAGCATCAGGGCCGATCTCGTCGCCGGCCGCGAGCTGCTGCGCGTGGTCAGATCGGTGGCGGTCGAGAATGCGCAAACCAATCTTCGCTCGCTCAAGGACGAAGCGGAGCGGCAGAGGCTCTCGCACGTGCTGGACCGGGACGGCGCCGCCGACGCCTTCGCCTGAAAGGCTGGCTGGCATGAGCCTGCCGGCTTCTTTAGGATAGCCTGATGCCTTCCGAATCCCCCCAGCCCTACCGGGTCCTCGCCCGCAAATATCGCCCGCAAAGCTTCGACGAGCTGATCGGGCAGGAGGCGATGGTGAAGACGCTCGCCAATGCGATCGCGCGCGACCGGCTGGCCCACTCCTTCCTGCTCACCGGCGTGCGCGGCGTGGGGAAGACATCGACCGCCCGTCTCATTGCCAAGGCGCTGAACTGCATCGGACCGGACGGGACCGGCGGGCCGACCATCCAGCCCTGCGGCGAATGCGAGCCCTGCCGCGCGATCGCCGAGGGGCGCCATATCGACGTGATCGAGATGGACGCCGCTTCCCATACCGGAGTCGACGACGTCCGCGAGATCATCGAGGCGGTGCGCTATTCGGCGGTCTCGGCGCGCTACAAGGTCTACATTATCGACGAAGTCCACATGCTCTCGAAGAACGCCTTCAACGCCCTGCTGAAGACGCTCGAGGAGCCGCCCGCGCACGTCAAGTTCCTGTTCGCCACCACCGAGGTGAACAAGGTGCCGGTCACCGTATTGTCGCGCTGCCAGCGCTTCGACCTCAGGCGCATCCCCGCCGAATTGCTCTCCGCCCATTTCGGCCATGTCGCTGAGATGGAAGGGGTCGAGGTCGAGCCCGAGGCGCTGGCCCTTGTGGCCCGGGCGGCGGAGGGATCCGCGCGTGACGGCCTCTCCATCCTCGACCAGGCGATCGCCCACGGCGCCGGCGCGGTCACCGCCGGGCAGGTGCGTGCGATGCTCGGCCTGTCCGACCGCGGCGCCACCCGGGCGATCCTCGGGCAGATCCTGAGCGGCGACGCGCCGGGCACCCTGGCCGCGGTCCGCGACCAATATGATCTCGGGGTCGAGCCCTCGGCGCTGATCCGCGGCCTGCTCGAGGCCGTCCACGGCATCACCCGTCAGAAGGTCGGCGGCGCGCCGGATCCGGCGCAGTCGGCCGAGGAGCGCGACTCCTATGCCGGCTGGGCGGACCGGCTCAGCCACGGCGCCATCCACCGCCTCTGGCAATTGCTGCTCAAGGGCCTGAACGAGGTCCACAACGCGCCGATGCCGCTCGAAGCCGCCGAGATGGCCTTGCTCCGAGTTATCCACGCCGCCGACCTGCCCGATCCCGGCGCGGTGCTGGAGAGGCTGGCGAGCGGCGAGGCCGCGGTCGCGCCAGCGCCCGCCGCGCCCAAGGCGGAGAGCCAGGGCGCCCTGCTGCAATTGCCGCCGAGCTTCGCCGCCTTGGTCGAGCTGCTCGGCGCCAGGGGCAAGGCCCATATCGCGCAGCAGCTTCACGATTATGTCGGCCTGGTCGCTTATGCGCCGCCGGAGCTCACCCTGCGGCCGCTCAAGCCCTTGCCGGGCGACTTCATCCGCAACGTCGCCGAGGCGCTGAAGGCGGCGACCGGGACGGCCTGGCGGGTCCGCACCGCCGACGAGGAAGCGCAGCCGAGCCTGCTCGACCAGCAGAAGGCCGATGCCGACCGGCTTCGGCAGGAGGTGCTCGACGCGCCGATCGTCAAGGCGGCGTTCGAGGCCTTCCCCGAAGCCGAGCTGGCAGGCTACAGGACCGACGAACGAGGGAGTGCGTGACTTGCCCGATATGAATGACATCATGCGAATGGCCCAGGAGGCCCAGACAAAGCTGATGGAGGCGCAGGCGGCGCTCGACAAGGTCGAGGTCGAAGGCGTCTCGGGCGGCGGGCTGGTCCGCATCCGCGCCTCGGCCAAGGGCCGGATCATCAGCGTCGACATCGACGAGAGCCTGCTCCAGGTGTCGGAAAAGCAAATGGTCGAAGACCTCGTCGCCGCCGCGATCAACGACGCCCGCGCCAAGGCCGACGTCGCCGCCGCCGACGCCATGCGCGAGGCGACGGGCGGGCTCCAGCTGCCGCCCGGTTTCCAGATGCCGTTCTGAATTTCCTCACGGGTACACGCAGGCGTCGAGCCCGTCGCGCGCCACCTGGGCAATGCGGCGCTGGATGATGGTGCCGTAGCGCCGGGTGAAGCCCGCCGGGTCGACCGCCTCGCGGCGCTTGGGCAAGGGCAGGATGGCGGCGAGGCGGGCGGCTTCCTCCGGTGTCAGGCGGTCGGCGCCGTGGCCGAAATAGCGCTGGGCGCCGGCCTCGACGCCATAGGTGCCGATGCCGGTCTCGGCGACGTTGAGATAGACCTCCATGATCCGCCGCTTGGTCCAGGTCGTCTCCATCAAGAGGGTGAACCAGGCCTCCAGCCCCTTGCGGACGAAGCCGCCGCCTTGCCAGAGGAAGGCGTTCTTGGCGGTCTGCTGGCTGATCGTCGAGCCGCCCCGGATGGTGTGGCCGCCGGCCGCGTTGCGCCGCATCGCCGCCTCGATCGCGTCGGTGTCGAAGCCGCCGTGGGCGCAGAACTTGCCGTCCTCGGCGGCGATGACGGCGCGGATCATGTTGCGGTCGATCCGTTCGATCGGCACCCAGGTCCGCGCCGCGCCGTTGGAATCGCCCCACATGGTGAAGGTGAAGGGCGGCGCGACGAAGCGGTAGAGCAGGACCCAGACCAGGCTCAGCGCGAGGAAGCCAGCGATCCCGATCCCGATCCAGCGCAGGATGCCAAAAGCGACACGTCCGACCATCGAGTGGGGTCTAGCGGCAAGGGGCGTCCTGCCGCCAGCCCATCTTCTTCTTTGCCCGCAACAAAGCTAGGGAGCGCGGCCATGAACCCGGTCTTCGCCACTCTCTCCACCTCGATCTTCGAGACGATGTCGATGGCGGCGCGGGCGCGGGGCGCGGTCAATCTCGGCCAGGGCTTCCCCGATTTCGGCTGGCCCGAGGATGTCGTGGCCAAGGCCGCCGGCGCGCTGACCGGCGCCGCGAGCCAATATCCGCCGATGCGCGGCCTTCCCGAATTGCGCGAGGCCGTCGCCGCCCATTATCGCCGCCACCAGCGCCTGAACCTGACGGCCGAGCAGGTCATCGTCACCTCGGGCGCGACCGAGGCGATCGCCGCGGCGCTGATGGCCCTGATTTCGCCCGGCGACGAGGTCGTGCTGTTCCAGCCGCTTTACGACGCCTATCTGCCTCTGGTGCTTCGGGCGGGCGGGGTGCCGCGGCTGATCCGGCTGACCCCGCCCGGCTGGCGGATCACCCGGGAGGCGCTGGCCGAGGCGTTCACGCCCGTGACTCGCATGGTGATCTTCAACAATCCGCACAACCCGACCGCGCGCGCCTTCGACCGCGAGGAGCTGGCGCTGCTCGCCGAGGCCTGCGTGGCGGCGGACGCGGTGGCGCTCTCCGACGAGGTCTGGGAGCATGTCCTGTTCGACGGCCGGGTCCATGTCCCGCTCTCCTCCTTGCCGGGCATGGCCGAGCGCACGGTCAAGATCGGCTCGGCCGGCAAGATCTTCTCGTTGACCGGGTGGAAGGTCGGCTGGATCGCCGGCCCGCCGGATCTGGCCGCGGCGGTGACCAGGGCGCACCAGTTCATCGCCTTCGCGACTCCGCCCAATCTGCAGAGCGCGGTCGCCTTCGGCCTCGCCAAGGACGAGGCCTATTTCACCGCGATGCGCGCCGGCTTCGCCGCCTCGCGCGACGCCATGGCCGGGGCGCTGGAGGCGGCCCGCTACCGGGTGCTGCCCGCCGAGGGCACCTATTTCGCCTGCGTCGACCTCGAAGCCTCCGGCATCGCCGCCGACGACGCCACCTTCTGCGACCGCGCCGTCGCCGAATGCGGGGTCGCCGCGATCCCGCTTTCGGCCTTCTACGCCAGCGATCCGGTCACCAACGTGATCCGCCTCTGCTTCGCCAAGAAGCCCGAGACGATCGCCGCGGGCGTCGCCGGCCTGATCAAGGCGCGGGCGCTGTTCGCGGGCTGATTCGGGCTTCGAGTGGCACGAATGGCACGACTGTCACATGGAATCGCGGGGGGTGTTCCCCCCGAATCGCCCAATCCGGGCAAGACAAAGCGCCCGGGCCTTTGCCCAGGTCCAGGAGCCGACGGCGAGAAAGGGCCGAGTCGGATCAGGGTGACAGAGGAAATCCTACATTGAAAGCGAGATCGGGCTTGACTCAATTCGATAGATAGCTAAATATCGAATCATGAGCGGCGTGTTCAGAGCTTTGGCGGATCCGACCCGGCGGCGGGTGCTGGCGCTGTTGCGCGAGAAGCCGATGAGCGCGGGCGAGCTGGCGGCAGCGTTCGACGTCTCCAAGCCGACCATGTCGGCGCATTTCACGGTGCTTCGCGAGGCCGGGCTGATCGGCGCCGCCAGGCAGGGCAAATCGATCATCTACCAGTTGAAGATGTCGGTGCTTGAGGAGGCCCTGATGGGGCTCGCCCAGACCGTCGGGCTCGATCTCGGCGCGGCGGCGACAGGAAAGGAAGGAACATCATGACGCGGGGAAAACAGGCCCTGGCAATGGCCGTGGTCACGGTGGCGCTGGTCGAGGCGCTCGCCATCGCCTTGTTCCTGATCGTGCCGGAGAAGAGGGTCTATTGGCTGATCGCCGGGCTGACCATGCCGACCTTGTGGGCGGGGGTCGAGCTCCTCAGGCGCGACAAGCAGTCGCTGCGCTGGGGCATCGCTTATGCGGCGATCATGCTCGCTCTGGCCGAGGCGCTCGCCATCGCCCGGGCGACGGGAGCGATCGCGGCGCAGGACGAATCGCTC
Source organism: Allosphingosinicella sp. (assembly GCA_035994965.1). Lineage (GTDB taxonomy): Bacteria > Pseudomonadota > Alphaproteobacteria > Sphingomonadales > Sphingomonadaceae > Allosphingosinicella. Next base: position 52,679 of record DASYKV010000023.1, on the reverse strand, counting down.
GCCTTGCGGTCGCTGGGCATCGGCTGCGGCCTCGTCATCGTCTTCTTCGGCAACATGGTTCCGAAGAAGGCGGCCTGCGTGGATCCCGCGTCGCCGGACGCCGCGCGCAGGCAGAAGCTGCAGCGTGTTTCGGGCTGGATATTCGTGCTCGCCGGCCTTGCCAACACGGCGATCTGGGTGCTCGCGCCGATCAAGCAGGCGGCCTTGTGGTCGATGGTGCCGCTGGCGGCCGGGCTGGCGCTGATCCTGTTTCTGGTTGCGTCATTCAGGTCCGCGCGCGAGACACGGGCATGAGCCGGCTGCTCTCGATCCTCGCCGCCTTGCTTGCGGTCCTGCTCGCGCCCGCGGCCCATGCCGCGCAAGAGGATTGGACCGGCGACTGGCACGGCACGCTGACGACGCCGATCGGCGCGCTCAGGCTGCTTCTGACGATCCGGCAAGGCCCCGACGGCGCGCTCGCGGCCGAGGCCGAGAGCGTCGACCAGGCGCCGGGGCAGAAGCTCCCGGTGGCGACGATCGCCATCGCCGGCGGGCGGCTGACCTTCGCCATGCCGGCGATCCGCGCGGCCTATGAGGGCAGCTGGGATCCGGCCCGCAGCCTCTTCGCCGGCACCTTCACCCAGAACGGGACTCCGCTGCCGCTCGATCTCGCGCGCGGCGCGGGCGAGGCGCGGCCGATCGTCGCCGGGCTCGACGGCAGCTGGGAGACGCGGATCGAGCGCAACGGCGTCCAGCTCCGCCTGATCCTGCGCGTCGCCAGCGGCTCACTCGGCACGATCGCATTTCTCGATTCGCCGGACATGATGACGAACGGGCTGGCCGTGACCGGCTTGGCGCGCGAGAGGCAGGCGGTGCGCTTCGCCGTGCCGGTGGGCGAATCCTCCTTCCAGGGCGTCCTGAGCGCGGACGGCGCGCGGATGAGCGGGCGCTGGAGCCGCGCGGGCCAGCCCGACGTCGAGGCGGTCTTCACCCGCCGCGCCGCCGCGGCCGATGCCGCGCCGCGCCGGCCGCAGGAGCCGCATCCGCCTTTCCCCTATCGCAGCGAGGAGGTGCGCATCCCCAATCCGCGCGCGCCGGGCGTGACCTTGGCCGGAACGCTGACCCTGCCGCAGGGCGAGGGACCCTTTGCGGCCGCCATCCTGATCTCGGGCTCGGGCGCGCAGGATCGCGACGAGAGCCTGATGGGGCACAAGCCGTTCGCCGTGCTCGCCGACCATCTCACGAGGCAGGGCATCGCGGTGCTGCGCTACGACGACCGGGGCACCGCTTCGTCGACCGGCAATTTCCAGGGCGCGACCTCGGCCGATTTCGCGACCGATGCGGCGGCGGCCTTCGCCTACCTGCGCACGCGGCGGGAGATCGCCGGCGATGCGATCGGCTATATCGGCCATAGCGAAGGCGGCATGATCGGCCCGCTCGCCGCCGCCGACAGCCCGGGCGCCGCCTTCATGGTGCTGCTGGCCGGGCCGGGGGAGCGCACCCTCGGCCTCATGGAGGCGCAGCGCCGGGCGATCGGCCAGTCCATGGGGATGAGTGCGGCGGAGCTCGATCAGGCCGGGCTGCTGCAGGGGCGGATCATGGAGATCGCCGCGGGCGACCTCTCTTTGGCCGAGGCGGAAGCGGCGATGCGCGCGGCGATGAGCGACGAAGCGATCGCCGGCAGCGGCGTGACTCCGGCGCAGCGCGACATGCTGATCCGGCGCATGCTCGATCCCTGGTTCCGCTGGTTCCTGCGCTACGATCCGGCGCCGGCGCTCAGAGCCCTGCATATGCCGGTGCTGGCGCTGAACGGGTCGCTCGACCGGCAGGTGCTGCCGGCCGCCAATCTCGCCGGCATCCGCGCCGCCACCGCCGGCAATCGCGACGTCACGGCAAGAGAGCTGCCCGGCCTCAACCACCTCTTCCAGACCGCGCGTAGCGGGGGGATCGGCGAATATGCCGAGATCGAGGAGACGATGGCGCCGGTGGCGCTGGAGACGGTCGCGGCGTGGATCAAGGCGCGGTTCGTGCGGCGGTGGCATTGACGTCGCCGGGGAACGGCTTCTACTCGCCGCTGAGCGCGTCGTCATCCTTGTACCGGGTCTCGATGAAACGGCTCTGGGTGTCGAAGTCGGCCTGGCTGTCGCGGCAGCAGGAATCGAGCAGGTTGCCGAGCTCGGTGGCGACGATGTCGAGGCTTTCGGCGACTCGGCGGCTGCTCTCGGAGCCCGGCGCCCGGGCGTCGTGGGGGAGCTGGAGGTAGGAGTCGACCAGGCGGGGGAGGTGCTGGCCGATCAGGCGGCGGGCGTCGCCGGCCAGGGGATCGGCGGGGTCGAGCGTGGCGAGATGGGGCTGGAGCTCGCGCAGGCCGGCGACGATGGAATCGGCGGCGGGCAGAGCGCGCCCGGGCAATTCGTCGCAGCGGTCGAGCAGCCCTTCCTCGGCCCGCAAGGCGAGATCGCCGAGCGGCAAGGTCGGCGGCGCCTCCGCTCCGGGCGCCTCGGCCTGGCGGCGCTTGTGGTGGCGGGTCGGCTGGAACATCAGCAGCAAGGCGAAGACCAAAGCGGTCGGAACCGCCAACAGCCAGGCGAAGAAGCCGATCCCGCCCATGTAGATGGAGACGGCGAGCAGCAGCGCGACGAGGCCGATCAGCACGAAGGCTGAGCGCCGCGCCCGCCGGCCGAACTCCTCGAGCTTGCGCTGGAAGCGGCGCTTCCTGGCCGCGCGCAGGCTCGGCGAGCCGATCGCCCGGCGCAGGAAATCCTCGGTCTCGTAAAGGACTCGCTCGAGCTCGAAGGCCATGTCAGTCGCCCTGAATCGGGCCATTCTCTTCCCGGTAGCGGCTTTCGATGAAGCGGCCCTGGGTCTGGAAGGCGTCCATGTCGTCGCGGACCAGCTTGCGGGCGAGATCGTCGAGCGCGGTCTTAGCGGCGTCGAGGCCTTGGACGAGGCGCTCGTCGAGGGTCACGCCCTCGCTGTCGCGCTCGCCGCGATAGGCCGGCGGCACACGCTCGTAGCGCTCGATGAGGTCGGGCAGGTGCCGGCCCATCAGCCGGCGGGCGTCCTGAGCGAGCGGATCAAGCGCGTCGCTTTGATCGAGCTGGCTTTCAAGCATTGGCAATTGCCGGCTGATCGCATCGACCTGCAAGGCGGCGCGGGCGGGCAAGGCGTTGCGCTTGCGGGCGAGGATGTCGCCGAGCCGGCGCACCACGGCATTGGTCGGCATGTCTTCCTTATAGTCCACCGCGGGCCTCTCGCGCGGCCAGAAGACGAACAGGCCGACCGCGACCAGGACGATCGAGATCGCGCTCCACAGGCCCAGCGCGCCGATTCCGCCAAGCACCGCGCCGGTGAGCGCGGTGACGATCATCACCATGGCCAGCACCATGCCGAGGGCGGTGAGCCTGAGAATCCTCGCGGAGCGGCCGCGCGCCGCGGGCGCTTCGCGCAGGCCGCGCGCATGCGCGTTGCGGTCGAGCCGCGCCGTGATCTCGTCGACGCGGGCGATGGTCTGGACGACCTGCTGGGACGTGCTCATTCGCTCATGTCCGTGCGCCGCATCAGCCCTCGATCGCGGACAGCGGGTTGGTGCCGGCGCTGCCGCCGCCACCGGCGAGGCGGTTCTGCTCGACGCCTTCGGCCCGGGCGATATAGCCGCGGCTCTTCTCGACCTCCTTGCCGAGCGTGTCGACGGTCTGCTTCATGTTGCCGAGCGCCTCGATCTTGAAGCGGTCGATCGTGTCCATCGTGTCGTAGATGTTCTGGAAGGCGCGCTGCAGCGTCTCCAGCGGGATGGTCGCCGACGCCGCCTGCTTGTGGATCTCGGCCGATTGCGACTTGAGCAGCTCGCCGGTCGATTCGATCATGTTGGCGGTGGTGGTGTTGATCGCGGTGATTTGCTCGAGCACGAGGCGCTGGTTGGTCAGCGCTTGGGCGACGGTAACGGCGGTGCGGAGCGCCGCGACGGTGGTGGTGGACGCCCGGTCGACGCCCTTGACCAGCTCGACATTGTTCTTCTTGACCAGGTCGAGCGCGAGATAGCCCTGAACGGTGACCGCCATCTGGGTGAGCAGATCGGTGGTGCGCTGGCGGGTGTAGAAGAGCGCGGTCTCGCGCACCGCCTTGGCCTTGGCCGGGTCGGTGGCGTCGAGCTCGTTCGCCTTTTCCTCCAACTTGGCGTCGAGCGCCTTGGAGATGTGGATCATCTGCTCGAGCTTGCCCATCGTCTTCCACAGATTGGCGCGCTCGACGTCGATCGCCGCATTGTCCATCAAGAGCTCGTCCTTGCCCGAAGCGAGCGCGGCGAGGATGGCGGCGATGTGGCTCTGCGCCGATTGATATTTGAGGAAGTAATTGCGAAGGCCGCCGCCCCAGGGGATGAAGCCGAACAGCTTCCTGGGCTTGGCCAGCACGCCGCCGCGGCCGGGATCGAGATCCTCGACCGTCTTGCGGAGCGCGGTCAGATCGGCGCCGATGCCGGTATCCTTGTCGATCGCCTTGACCGGCCGGTCGAGGAAGCGGTTGGAGGCGCCGGCCGCCTCCGAGATCTCCTTGCGGCCCATCGTGGTCAGCTGATCGACCTTCTTGCCGAATTCGGGCGAATTGGCGTCGAGCGCGACCAGCTCCTCGACGAAGCTGTCGACCTTCGACTGGAGCTGGGTCTTCTGCTCCTCCTTCAATGGCACGAGGCCCGCGGCCTGCTCGGCCTGGACGTTCTGGAGCGGCGCCGGCGGCTCGAGGGTCAGGGTGGTGCCGCTGTCGGTTTCGGTCTTGGTGGCCATGTCGTTCCCCGCAAGAGAATAGATCGACACGAGATTGGGGTTTCGCAGGCGCGAGCGCAAGGGATAAAGTGTATTATTTCGCCAACACACGCTGCCGCAAATCCGCCATGATGTTGAACCCGAGATTACAGTCCCGGTCAGCTAATCGTCAGGAGAGGCGTGCCAGAAGGGCCCCAGACAGTTTCCGGTCCGGCCTGTCGCGTATCGCCGGACCGGGGTTGCGAAGGACGCCCCGGCCCACCCCCTTGGCCGGGGCGTTTTTCTTTTTTCTTTATGCGCATGGCGATTGTTGCGGGCGCGTTCAGACTGGGCTCAGGTCGGTGCGTTCAGGACCCGAGTCGGAATTTCGAACGAAGAGGAGCGGGTTTCATGCGCAGCATCCTGATCGGGAGCGCCGCGGCGATCCTGGCGATTTCGACCGCGTCCCCGGCGCTCGCCCAATATGGCGGCAGCCCGGACGATCAGGTCGAGCAGGCGGCGCCGGGCGACGAGGAGCCGGACGCGGTCGCCGACGACGAGGAGGCCTATCCGGACGAAGGCTATCCCGACGATGCCGTCGACATGTCGGCCGGGGATCAGGGCGCCTTCGAAGATGCGGGGCCGCCGCCCGAAGATGCCTATCGCGGCGATGTCGATCAGGACGTGGATCTCAACGCAGATCAGGACGTCGATCAGGATGCGGATCAGGACGCGGAGGATGAGGGCCAGACCTGGCAGGGCGAGGACGGGCGCACTTATTGCCGGCGCAGCGACGGCACCACCGGCCTCATCGTCGGCGGCGGCGCCGGCGCCTTGGTCGGGCACAGCATCGACCGGCGCGGCGAGCGCGGCACCGGCACGATCATCGGCGCCATCGCCGGCGCCGTGGTCGGCAGCGCGATCGAGCGCAGCGCCAACGACCAAAGCTGCCGTTAGGAGCAGGCTGCCCATTTGAGTCGTCCCGGCGAAGGCCGGGACCAATGAACACGGTCTTGCGAGTAAGAGGCGAGAACGCTTTCGCCTCTCCCCTTGCCGCGATGTTCATGGGTCCGGGCCTTCGCCGGGATGACTCATGTTGGGCCCTAGACGCACACGGCGGGACCGCTATTGAGACCCGGCCCTGTCGATGGAGTCGGTCGGTGAAGCACGTCCTCCTCGGTGCCGCGGCGCTCGCCGCCGTCGCCACCGCCGCTTATGCCCAGCGCCCGGCCGCCCAGGTCATCCAGGCGCGCCAGGCGAATTACAAGCAGATGGCGGCGGCGGTGAAGGGGATTAACGACCAGCTCCGAGGCGGTAGCCCCGATCTCGCCGCGATCCGGCCGCGCGCGGCGCTGCTCGCCGATCGCGCCCTGCTGGTGCTGCGCTGGTTCCCGCACGGGAGCGGGCCGCAGGCCGGCGTGCAAACGCGGGCGCGGCCCGAAATCTGGTCCGACCGTGGCGGCTTCGAGCGCGCCGGGGCGGGGCTGCTGGTCGCCGCGCGGGCGCTGAACCGGGCCGCGCAGAGCGGCGACGTCGCCGCGATCCGCGCCGCCATGCCGGCGCTCACCCGCGCCTGCAGCGCCTGCCACGACGATTATCGGGCGCCCGAGCATTGAGCGGGGCGCGCAAGGTCCGGATCTGGGATCTGCCGGTCCGGCTGGTCCACTGGGCGATCGTGCTCATCGTCCCGGCAATGTGGGCGACCCACGAATATGAGCGGATGGACCTCCACATCCTGCTCGGCCAGACCCTGCTGGGATTGGTTCTGTTCCGGCTGATCTGGGGGCTGATCGGAAGCTCGACCGCGCGCTTTTCCGGCTTCGTGCGCGGGCCGCGCGCGGTGGCGCGCTACCTGGCCGGTCGCGGCGGCCCGGTCTTCGGGCATAATCCGCTCGGCGGCTGGAGCGTCCTGCTCATGCTTCTCGTCCTCGTCACCCAGGTCGGGCTCGGCCTGTTCGCCATCGACGAGGATTCGCTCAACGAGGGGCCGCTGTCGCATCTCGTCAGCTACGAGACCGCGCGCACCCTCGCCCACCGCCACGAGACCTTCTTCTACATCCTGCTCGCCTTGATCGCCGTCCACATAGGGGCGATCCTCTATTACCGGCTGTTCAAGCGCGACGACCTGATCACGCCGATGGTGACTGGCCGGCGTGCGGCGGGCGAGGACGAAGCGGCGATGATTCCCGCGCCCTGGTGGCGCTTCCTGGTCGCCGCGGGACTTGCCGCCGGGGCCACATTGCTCCTCGCGCAATATCTGTAAGCTTCCATTCAGTTTCGCCATGTTCTACTGTCATAGTGGACTAGGACACGGGGTGGAAATGGGCTGCGATTTCACGGTCATGGACCGTCAATTGGAGGCGCCGCGCGGGCCGACGCCGGCGGGCAAGCTGGTATTGTGCACGCTGAAATCGGGAAGCTCGCCGATCGGCGCGCCGGCGCCCTCGCTCAAGATCGTGCTCGAGGGCGACGAGCGCTACGAGATTGACGGGCGCACCATCCACGTGCGCCCCGGCGAGTTCCTCTATCTCGACCCGGGCAGCGAATGCCTCGGCACCAATCGGGGCGAGATGACGGGCCTGTGCCTGCTGCTGCCGCACGATCCCGGCCTCGCGGCGGGCGGCGCGGAGCCCCTCATGGGACACGATCCGGTGTTCGGCCGCTCGCTGGTCCTGTCGACCAAGGCGAGCGCGATGGGCCGGACGCTCCACGATTATGCCTGCCGGATCGCGCGCGAGCCGATGCTCGGCGCCCGGCTCGCCGACGAATTGGTGGCGCGGGTCGAATATGCGATCGCCGAGCCGCTGGCTGAGAGCCGCGCCGCGATGGACGGCCTGAAGGCGGCCAAGCCCTCGACGAGGCGCGAGCTCTACCGGCGGCTGGAGCGGGCGCGCGGCTTCCTCCACGACCATGACGACCGCGGCGTCACTCTGGCCGAGATGGCGTCGGTCGCGGGTCTGTCGCAATTCCACCTCGCCCGCTATTTCAAGTCGGCGTTCAACCGGGCGCCGATCGCTTATCATCGGGATTTGCGGCTGGCGCGTGCCGCCGATCTGCTCGAAAGCGGCCGTTCGGTCGCCGCCGCCGCCGAGGCGACCGGCTATTCGGACCAGGTCGCCCTCAGCCACGCCTTCCGCCGCCACTACGGCGCGCCGCCGCATCTGTGGACCCGGCAGCGGCGGGCGCTCGCGAGCTAGGGCAGGTCGCTGGGAAAGTGTCGTTCCCCGGCGAAGGCCGGGGCCCAGTTACCCTTGGCAGTGACAGTTACGCAACTGTCACCGTGACAGTTACATAACTGTCACCGAGCAGGAGCCAACTTTCCAATCGAGCGCAGGGCCTAGCGGCTGCGCATGGCGCGGCTCATCTTTTCCAGGTTCCGAAGGCGCGGCTTCTGGGCGGGCGCTTCGGCCATTTCCAGCGCGGCGGCCGGGGCTGAGTCGAGGAAGGCGTAGAGCAGGGTGCGCTCGCCCGGAGTCATGTCGCGGGTGACCGGCATGAAGCGATAGGCCTCGAAATTGCCGGGATCGGTCAATTGCTTGAGCACCGGCGCATAAGCGCGGACCTGGGCCTCGTCGTTGAGCCTGAGCCAATTGTCCATGCACGGCGCCATCGCGTTCCAATTGGCGAGCACGCTCGCATAGACATTGTCCCAGGTCGGCGGCAGCGCTGCGGTCGCGGCGTCCGCGGGCAGGGTGCGGACGTACATATAGGGCGTGGTCTGCGGGTCGAGCTGGGCCGGGGCGACCGGGTTTGGGCCGGCGACCAGGATATAGGGCTCGACCGCGCCGCCGGCGATGCTGTTCATGGTGAAGGCGGCGATGCCGCTCGCATTGGTGGTGGCGGTGCCGGTCGAGGCGAGGCTGTTGCCGTCATACATGGTGACGAGCGTGCCGGCGCCGACCGGTGCGCCGCGATCGAAGACCTGGATCAGCGTCTGCGCGCTCGAGCCCTCGTCGAGATAGAGATTGTGGTCGGTCGGAAGCGCACGAAGCGCCTGCTCGGCAAGGACGAGCGCGCCGTCGCCGGTGCGGATCTGGATGTTCGCGCCGGCCGCGGCCTTCGCCGCCCTGGCGTCGAGCCGCAGCGTGACGATGCCCGAGGTCCGCTCGTAGGAATTGCGGTCATATTGATGATAATCGAGGCTGCCCAGCTGGGCGAGCACGGTGGTGCCGTCGGCGGCGACCGCCACCGCCTTGAGGTCGCCGAAATCCTGCTTGCCGAGCAATTCGTCCACTTCCGGGATCGAATTGCCGAGGTCGATCGTCAGCCGGTCCTTGTCGAGCCGCGCGAAGGCGCTGGCCACGACCTCGCCGGGCAAAGCGGCGAGCAGGGCGCGGTCGCCGGGCTCCTGCGCCGGCTCGCTTTTGCGCCACAGGCCGATCACGCCGACGACCAGGCCGCGCGCCGGGTTGGGCTGGAAGCCGCCTTCGTTCAATTTGGCTTCGAGCGCCGCGGCCGCCGCGGCGGTCGCCGGCGAGCCGTTCCTGAGGCAGGGATTGTCGTAATAGATCGTGCGATAGGTGTTCCAGCGCACGGTGAGCCCGAGAACGTCCTTGGCCGCCATCGCCTTGTTGAGCGCGGCGAGGGCCGGGCTGTCATGCGCGTCGAGCTGAAGCGCCTTCTTGGGGAAGCTGGTCTGCCAGATCACCGAGCCGACTCCCGCGATCATCCGATTGTAGCTGTTGCGAACGAAATTGATGTAGCGCGCCACCGCCCGCATCGTCCGCGCGCAGGAGATCTGGCAGCCGCCGGCGATCCCGAACTGCATCGAATCGAAGAATTGCTGCGAGCTCCAGGCGCCATAAGGCTCGCAATCGACCAGCATGCCGAGGAAGCCGCAGGGCGAGCCGACGAAGGGATCGTCGGTGATCGTGCCTGCGCCGAGGTCGACGCCGCTGATCTCGGTGTCGAAGAAGACCGAGCGGTGGGTGCCGTGCGGGTTCCACAGGCCCGTGGGCACCGCCTGGATCGCGGAGTCGCGATAGGCCTGGACGGTCTCGCCGGGCGTCATCACCGATTCGGCGGTGTTCTCGTTGTAGAAATCGGGATCGTTGTTGGTGGTGATCGGATCCCAGGCGATCTCGCCGCGGAAATAGATGCGCGGCGTTTCGAGGACGCTCATTGCGATGCTCCTCCGCTGGTGGGCGTGTAGACGAAGGCCGGGCCGGCGACGAGCTTTGGGTCGCTGAGCGGCGTGCGCAAAGCGACCTGCGCGGCGAGGCGCAGATCGAACATCGCCCGGACCGCGACTCCGAGCTGGCCGGCGCCGCCGGTCACCGCGCTTTGCAGCGCATCGACCATCTGGCCGTAAGCGAGGTTGCAGGCCGCCTGCGCCGCCTGCGCCGCCGCCGGCTCCTTCGAGAAATCGTGGGCGCCGGGATCGGGGATGCAGGGGAAGACCTTGGTCCAGTCGACGCCGAGCTTCTGCGGGCCCCATTGATAGCCCTGCTTGGTATTGGCCTTGGTCAGCACCTTGTCGCGATAGATCTCGCTGAACCGGTAGAAATGGGCGAGCTCGTCCTGGAAATCGAGCGGCGTGTCCTTGGCGCCCTCGCCCTCGGAGACGATGATCGAGATCGCGCGATGGGCGTCCGGATAGGAGTTCACCGCGAACAATTGGCCGGAGAAGAACTGGTCGTCGGTGATCTGGTTGCGGTTCGATTTCCAGGCCTGGCCGGGGAGCGTCGCCAGGAAGGCGTCGAGCGCCGCGTAGAATTCGCCGATCGTCACCGCCGTCGGCCCCGCCGCCAGCCCCTCGAGCATCGGCGCGTCGGGGAAGTCGATGGGATCGACCGGCTCCTCGATGTCCATGGCCTGCTTCATCGCCTCCTTGGAGAGGCGCAGCAGGCGGATCTTGAGTGGCTTGCCGTCCGGGCCGATGCCGCCGGGCAGATAGCCCGGATAGACGGGCGGCTTCAGCACCGGATTGCCGCCGATCGCGTTCAATATGTTGCAGGCCAGGCACATGTGGACCATTTCCTGGAGCAGCACCGACTTGATCCGGCTGGCCGACGGGACATTCTCCCCCGGCGGGATCGAGAACATCGCATAGAGATAGGGCGGGAGCGTGCCGAACTCAACGCCGATCGCCGTCTCGAGCATCGTCCAGGCGTCTTGGACCGTCGAGAGCGGCTTCAATTCGAGGCGGATCATGGCGACTCCCCCTATTTGCCGGATATTGCGACAATGCATGAATCATTCGGCTTTGGAAGGTCAAAACGTAAACTATTATTATGGCGGTAAATAACCGGCGTTGCGGCGCCGGGATTTGCCGCTAGTCTCGCCGGGCACGAACAGGGGGGACTCGAACCATGACGTCCAGCATCCATGCCTCGGCCGCACCGCTTGCTCTGGCGCTCGCCCTTGCCGGCTGCGCCGCCAGCGCGGCGAGCGACGATCAGGGCGGCGGCGGCAACGCGGCCGGGCCGGTCTATTCCACCTATGGCGTCCACAATCCGCCGTCCGCCAGCCCCTGCCTGCCGCCGACCTGCGTCTATCGGCGCACCCGCGGCCAGCCCGCCGATCCGCAATATCCGCCCTTCTGGCAGTCGCGCTGGACGATGTACCGGGTCTACAACAATTATCAGCGGCACATGCCGCCTTATGACGGCCGCCCGCCGCTGCCGCTGAGGCCGGGCCGCGACTATGAGGTCTCATTCGGCGCGACCTATTACGATTCGACCTGGCGCGGCCGGCCGGGCGAGGGCACGGGCGCGATGATGGAGCATTATGAGCGGCGCTGCCTGCCGATCTTCCCCATCCCCAACAATTTCACCTGCTCGTTCATCTCGCTCGGCAACACCGCTTATTTCGTCACCTACGAGATGGATCGGCCCGCCGGCATGCCGCCGGTCTGCCTGTTCTCGCCGCTGAACCACGCGCCGCGCCGCGACTTCATCGAGCATCTGCCCTACGCGCTGAGCGACAGCCGCCAGCTCGGGGCGGGCGCGCAGGGCTATTCCTTCTGGGTCTCGGGCGCGACGGGCCGGCCGGTCCAGGTCGGCGCCAGCCCGGACCAGACCGGCAACCAAGCGATATTGTTCGGCTATGCCTTCGCGCCCAGGAACGGCCGGATGGAGCCGTCGAGCTTCTATTTCTCGGGCTATCCGCTGGCCCCGGCCAACGCGCCCGTGGTCAGCCAGAATTACACCGATTGGGCGCCGACCCGGCCCGATCCGCGGCGGACCTGGGACCAGGTCGCCGGGCTCGATCCGCGCAGCCTGCCCGCCTGCCAATTGTTCGATCCCCCCGCCGACACCCGCCTGGTCGGCGCCACTGCGGCGCGCGCTCCGACCTGGGCCCATATCGGCCGCTGGCGCCCCGCGCCCCGCCGCCGTTAGTGACAGTTACCTAAGTGTCCCCGTGACACTTAGGTAACTGTCACCGATCAGAAGGCGGCGCTGAGGCTGGCGCGGAGGAGGCGCCCGGGGGCGGGGAAGCCGATTGCGTCCTGGTGGCGGCTGTCGGTGAGGTTCTTGAGGGCGGCGTCGAGGGTGAGCGCCGGGGTCAGCCGGTAGCGCAGGCCGAGATCGGCCTCGGCGTGGCCCCGCGCTCGAACGAGGCCGGTCGGGATCGATGAATCGTTGAAGGCGGAATTGGCGCGGACGGCGGCGTTGAGCTCGAGCGCATCGCCTGCGCGCCAGATCAGGCGAAGCGAGCCCTGCCAGCGCGGCCGGCCGCGCAGCGGTGTCGCCGACTCCAGGTCGAGCCAGGTCAGCGCGCCGGCGAGAATGAGGCCCGGGCGAGCCCGCCAGCGTCCCTCCAGCTCGGCGCCGCGGGCGCGGACCCGGTCGCGGTTGACGATGGCGAAGAGCAGGGGATCGAAGTCGATCAGGTCCCTGAACCGGTTGTCGAACAGGGTGAGGCGCAGCAGGTCGCCGCCGGCGCGGGTCCATTCGATCCCGGCCTCCATATTGCGGCTGCGCTCCGGGCGAAGCGCCGGATTGCCGATCAAAGGATGGCCGAGCGCGTAGAAGCTCGGCAATTTGTAGCCCTCGCCGATGCGCGCGAAGAAGGCGGGACCGGCGGCGCTCGGCTGGACCGAAATGGCGGCCCGGCCGGTCCAGGCGTGCGGGCCGCGGGCGACGTCGTCATAACGGCCGGCCAGGTTGACCGCGACGGCGGGGCTGGGGCGCCAGGCCGCTTCGGCGAAGGCGCTGCGCGTGGTCCGCACCAGATCGAAGGCGACGGGCAGCGGGAAGCCGAAATCGATGATGCCGTCGCTGCGCCCGGATTCGCGCAAATAAGCGGCGCCCAAAGTCGCGGTCAGCGGGCCGTTGCCGGCGCCGATCTCGCCGATCGCCTCGACGCGCGAGAAAAGGGCGTCGGCGGCGAGCGCTGGGACGGCGCCGAGCATGCCGGGAGCGATCGCCGGGGTGACGCGGTCGTCGCGTTGCTCGGACCAGGAGAAGGTGAAGCCCGGGCGGACCCCAGCGTCCCGCGACCGGCGCAGGGAGAGTGCGCCCGCGCGCAGCTCGTAATCGCCGGTCTCGCGCGCGCGATTGACCGCGAAGAGCGGCCCGCCGCTATCCTCGGGGAAGGTAAAACGGTCGGCATGCGCGTAGAGGCCGAGCGCGCGCCCCTCGAAGCCGCCGATGCTGTGGTCGATGCGAGCCAGGGCCTGGCGCCGCTCGAGGTCCGAGCCGAGATCGAGGCCGCCGCTGTCATACCAGCCCGCCGAGACCAGCAGGCCGCCGTCCCGCCAGCCATGATTGAGGGCGAGGCCGAGGCCGATATCGCCCTCGCTGCCGAGGCTCGCTCTTGCGGTCGCGCCGGTCTCGCCGGGCACGGGCGCGCGCAGGCGGATGTTGACCACGCCCGACAGAGCGTCGGCGCCATGGACGGCGGAGACCGCGCCGCGCGCCACCTCGATCCGCTCGACCAAAGCGGGATCGATGGCGAAGAAATCGAAGGCGCCGCCGCGGCTGTTGGTCGGGTTGTTGAGGCGGATTCCGTCGACCAGCACCATGGTGAAATTGGGCTCGCCGCCGCGGATCGAGAGGAAGGAGCCGCCGCCGACGCCGCCGGTCGAGAAAGCGCGGACGCCGGCGACGTCGTCGAGCGCCTCCAGCAGGGAGGCGGGCTGAAGCCGCGATATCTCGTCGGCGTCGATCGCGGAGACGCCCGCCACCGGGCCTTCGGCGGTGCGCGAGGCGGTGACGACGATCGGCTCGCCCATTTCGGGCGGCGGCGCGGGCGCGGCGGCGGCGAGGACTTGTGCCAGGGCCAGCAGCATCTATTCATGCTCCGCAAAGAACCGGAAGGCCGGAATGGCTTCGAATATTTCCTCTCTTTCCCTGTTCAGGATCGGCTCCGCAATCATTCTGTTGCTCGGCCTGATCCTGATTCCGTTTTTCTTGTTTGGACCGGGGATCGAGGCGCGGACGGCGGCGCTGGCGTCCTCGACGCAAGGCGCGATCGCCTTTGGCGGCGCGGCTTTGCTCGCGCTCGACATCGTCCTGCCCGTGCCGTCGAGCCTGCTCGCCACCGCGATCGGCGCCGCGCTGGGGCCCTGGCTCGGCACCCTGGTCAACGCGGCCGGGCTCACCCTGGGCTGCGCGGCGGGGCTGCTGCTCGGCCGCTCGGGCTCGCCGCTCGCCCGCCGCACCCTCGGCAATGGCCTCAACCAGCGCTTCGAGGCGGCCTCGGCGCGGCACGGCATCGTCCTCATCCTGGCCTGCCGGGCGGTGCCGGTGCTGGGCGAGGCCTCGATCGTGGCCGCCGGCGCGGGCCGGGCGCCGTTGGGCCCGGCGCTGGCCGCCGCCGCTGCGGCGAATTTCGCGATCGGCGCCGTCTACGCCTTTGCCGGCACTGCGCCGCTCGTGGTCGCGGGAGCGCTTGCGGTCGGGCTTCCGGTGGCGGCGGGGCTTGGCGCCTGGCTCTGGCTCAGACGCCCGGCAGGACTTGGGATGCCTCTCCCCAGCCCTGGAGCAGCCGCGACGACGCCCGGTCGAGCAGAAGCTCGGCGTCCCTGACGCTGAAGCGGCCGCCCGATTTCATCTCGTCCAATTCCTCCCAGTTGATCGGCGCCGCCACCGGCGCGCCTTCGCGGGCGCGCGCCGAATAAGGCATGATCGCGGTCGCGCCGCGCTGGTTGCGCAGATAGTCGATGAAGATGCGCCCGGTGCGCTTGGCCTTGGCGAGGGCGGCGGTGAAGCGGTCGGGCTCGGCCTCGGCCAGAGCGAGGGCGAAGCGCTGCGCGAAATCCTTGACCTCGGGCCATTCGGCTTCGGGCGTCAGCGGCACGACGACGTGGACGCCCTTGCCGCCGGTCAGCATCGGGAAGGTGGTGAGGCCCATGTCGGCGAGGTGGGTCTTGATGTCCCTCGCCGCCTTCTTGACCAGCTCGAAATCGAGGCCGACGTCGGGATCGAGATCGAAGACGATGCGGTCGGGCTTCTCGACGTCGGCGACCTTCGATCCCCAGCCGTGAAACTCGATCGTCCCCATCTGGACGCAGGCCAGGACCCCTGCGCTGTCCTCGAAATAGAGATAGTCTTCGTTATGCCCGTCCTTCTCGCGGATCGGCACATGGTGGACGTGCGGGCCGAACGTGCCGCTGTCATGCTTCTGGAAGAAGCATTTCTTGGCGCGCCCCTGCGGGCAGCGGACCAGGCTGATCGGCCGGCTGGCGGTCCACACCGCCATGATGTCGCCGACAGCGCGGTAATAAGCGGCAAGCTCGCCCTTGGTGACCTTGGATTCCGGGAAGATGACTCGGTCGGGATTGCTGATCCTGACATCGTCCAAAGCGGGCTCGGGCGCTGCTTGCGGCATTTCGGCGACCACCTCCTTCGCCTTCTTGTCGCCGCGCAGGCCGAGGAAGCTGGCGTGGCGCACGACATTGTCGGCGGTGAACTGGGCGAAGGCAATCTCGGCGACCAGCTCGGGCTTCACCCAATGGGCGCCGCGCGCTTCCGGGCGGGGAACCGGGGCAGGGGCCTTGCCGGTGGCGAGCTTGTCCAGGCGCTCTCGCAGCTCCAGCTGGATGGCCTGCGAGAAGCCGGTGCCGACCTTGCCCGCATAACGGAGCTTGCCGTCCTCGTGGAGGCCGAGCAGCAGCGCCCGGAAGCCGCGGCCCTTCTTGTCGCTCTCGCTCCAGCCGATGATGACGAATTCCTGGCGGTGCGTGCATTTGACCTTGAGCCAGGTCTTGGTCCGCGCGTGGCGATAGGGAGCGTCGGCCTTCTTGGAGATGATCCCCTCCTGGCCCGCCGCGCACATCGCGCCGAACAATTGCTCGCCCTTGCCGATGATATGGTCGGCATAGAGGATGAAGGGCTGCACGCCGTCGCCGAGCAAGGCGGCGAGGCGCTGCTTGCGTTCGATATTGGGGAGCTTCTCCAGTCTCTCGCCGTCGATCTCGAGCGCGTCGAACAGGAAGAGGGTGAGCCCGCGCCCGCCCTCCGAAATCGCCTGCTGGAGCGCGGAGAAGCCGGTATTGCCCTTGTCGTCCAGCGCGACGATCTCGCCGTCGAGCAAGGCGGTGTCGCACTGGATGGCGGCGGCCGCCTCGGCGATCTCGGGGAATTTGTCCGTCCAGTCGAGCCCGGTGCGGGTGTAGATCCTGGCCTTGCCGCCGGCGAGCGCAATGAGGCAGCGATAGCCGTCATATTTCATCTCGTGCAGCCAGGCCGAGCCGGCCGGGACGGAATCGACGAGGGTCGCTTTCTGGGGCTCCTTGAATTTGGGGAAAGATGTTCCCCGGCGAAAGCCGGGGCCCAGTTCGGCGGTCGTTCTGGACCCCGGCTTTCGCCGGGGAACGGAGGCCTTCTTCCCCGCCGCGATCTCGTCCATCGTGCGGCCGGTCTTCACCGAGGTCAGGAAGGTGTCGACGAGCCCGGTCGGGCTGCCGGCATGCGCGTCCTCGATCTTCCTGAGCAGCCAATTCTCGCCGCGCTCCTTGCCGCGCGGCTTCAGGCGGATCAGGATCCACTCGCCCTTCATCCGCTCGCCCTCGAGCGTGAAATGGAGATGGCCTTCCGCCAAGGTTTTCACCGGATCCTTGCCCGGATGCGGGATCCAGAGGCCGCGGTCCCACAGCATCACCGTGCCGCCGCCATATTGGCCCTTGGGAATGGTGCCTTCGAAGGTGGCGTAGGACATGGGATGGTCTTCGGTCCGCACCGCGAGGCGCTTGTCGGCGGGGTCGAGGCTTGGGCCGCGAGTCACCGCCCAGCTCTTCAGCGTGCCTTCGAGCTCGAGCCGGAGATCGTAATGGAGCCGCGTCGCGTCGTGCTTCTGGACCATGAAGATCAGCTTCTTGCCTTTGCCCCGCGCGACCTTCCCCGCCGGCTCCGCGGTCTTCGCGAAGTCGCGCTTCTTGTTGTAGGTCGCGAGGGGATCGTCCGGTTTGCGCGCCATGCTAGGAGGCCCGCTCGCCCTGAGCCTGTCGAAGGGCTTTATTTCTTTGGACGGGAGGGAAGGGGAGGGCTTCGACAAGCTCAGCCCGAACGGACATGGGAAGAGTCATGCCCGCTCCCGCGCAGGCGCGGCCTTCTTGGCTGGAGCTTTCTTCGCCGGCGCCGCCTTTTTCGCCGCCGCCTTTGCCCCCGGCCGCTCGATCGACTTCTTGAGCGCGGCCATCAGATCGATGACGTTGGAGCCGCGCTTGGGCGTCTCCTCCGCCTCGGCGTGGATCTTGCCGCCCTTGAGCTTGCGCTTCCGCTCGATCAGCTCCTTGAGCGCGTCGACATAGCGGTCATGGAATTTGGCGGGGTCGAACTTGGCGCTCTTCTTGTCGATCAAAGCCTCGGCGAGCTCGAGCATCTCCGGGTCCGCCTTATGGTCCGGAATGTCGCGGAAATAGCCCTGCGCCTTCACCACCTCGTCCGAATAGCGCAGCGTCTCCAGCAGGATGCCGCGGCCGCAGGGCTTGAGGCTGACGATATATTCGCGCCCCCGCAAGGCGAGCTGCCCCAGCCCCACCTTCTTGGTCTCGCGCAGCGCCTCGCGCAGCACGACGAACGCCTCCTCGGCGAGGTCGTCGGCGGGCACCACGTAATAAGGCCGCTCGTAATAAAGCGGGTCGATCTCATGGGCGTCGACGAACTGGGTCAGCTCCAGCGTTTTCTTGCTCTCCAGCTTGACCGCCTCCAATTCGTCGTCGTCGAGCAGGACATAGCTGTCCTTGCTGTACTGGAAGCCCTTGACGATGTCGTCGGGGTCGACCGCGCCGATGCCGGGCACGATTTTCTCATATTTGATGCGCTTGCCCGACGGCTCGTGGATCTGGTTGAACGCCACCGTCGCGCCCGAGCGGGTCGCCGAATAGATTTCCACCGGGATCGAGACCAGAGCGAGCCTGATCTGTCCCTTCCAATAAGGCCGCGCGGCCATGCTCCGTCTCCCCGATCGTATCGCGGGCGATTCAATGGGTGGGAGAGGGGAGGGTTCCCTACGGCCGGGTTCGACCCACTGCGGTCATGTGCCAGCGGGCCCTATCAATATGTAGTGTGGTTGGTCATGCGGGATGCTACGGGATATCCACTTACAGCACCGACAGGGATAGCCATTGGAGAACCCATGGCGCGCAGGCTGACGAACATCAGATCAAAGAGCGGTTATCGGCACTTCTGTAGCGAATGCGGTGCGTTAGCCGGGACGACTGCTTTTCGAGTTTGGCCGAATCGGCAAGCGTTTTGCTCGAAAAAATGCCACGATGCTCACTTCAGCCTCAGAAACATTGGGGCCATGCTGACGGTCATGATTGGTTACCCGGTGGCGGTGATCGCGCCGTGGCTAGCGCTTTTCTTCGTCAGCGAGGCGTTCGGCTTCAATTTTGTCGGACTGCTAGCAGGGCTTGGAGCACTTGCTCTGGCTTCCGTTATGATAACGTGGCCGATATCCAGGTGGATAGATCGACTGCGGTGAGCCTACCAGGAGGCTGTGCCGCGGTTGATTGGCAGAATGTCTCAAAGTCGCCCATAACGGATGTGCCTAAACCGGGATCTCGGTGGTGTACTTCACCTGCCGCAGCGCGAAGTTGCTCGCCGCGTTCGCAACGCTCGGGTGCGCCAGCACGCCCTGCCGGATGAACCGGTCGTAATCGGCCACGTCGCGGACCGCGATGCGCAGGAGATAATCCCACTCGCCCGACATGGCGTAGCATTCGACGATCTCCTCGCGGCCGGCGATGAAGGCTTCGAAATCGGCGCGGGCGTCGACGGTCTGGCGCTGCATGCGGACCTGGCACATCACGTTGACCGCGCGGCCGAGCCGGGCCGGGTCGGCCAAGCGGACCGAGGCGCCGAGCACCTTCTCCTTTTCGAGGTTGCGCACCCGGCGCCAGACCGAGGCGGGCGAGGCGCCGACGCTCTCCGCCAAAGCGGCGTGGCTGAGGCTGGCGTCGCGCTGGAGGGCGCGAACGATTCGCCGGTCTATTTCGTCGAGGTGAAATTCTTCGCTCATGTTTTGCTCATAACATGAAACGTCCGTTTCAGGAAACGCGTGGAACGTGCCGAATATGATAAGTCTTTGCGCGGTGCCCGCGCTAGGAATAGAGGCGGACTATTCGGAGGCGCCAGATGGAACAGGGGTTCATATTGAGCGAGACGCCCACACTCCTGGACCGGCTCGAGGAGCAGGCCTCCGACAGCCTGATCGCGCTGATCGCGCTCGCCGCCGCCGACGCGCGGCCGACCAAGATCGACGTCGGCGTCGGCGTCTATCGCGACGCCGCCGGCAACACCCCGATCCTGAAGAGCGTCAAGGCGGCCGAGCGCCGGCTGGTCGAGACGCAGGAGACCAAGGCCTATCTCGGTTCGGCCGGCGATCCGCGCTTTACCGCCCTGATCAAGCCGATCGTGTTCGGCGAAGCGGCCGCCGGCGACGACCGCATCGTCGGGCTGCAGACGCCGGGCGGCTGCGGCGCGCTCCGGCTCGGCGCCGACCTGATCGCCCGGGCCAATCCGCAGGCGCGGATCTTCGTCGGCGAGCCGACCTGGCCCAATCATCCCCCGCTGCTCGGCGCCGCCGGCGTCGAGCTGGTCGCTTATCCTTATTATGCGCGGGAGAGCCGGACGCTCTGCTTCGATAGGATGATGGATGCGCTGGGGCGGGCCGAGGCGGGCGATCTCATCCTGCTGCACGGCTGCTGCCACAATCCGACCGGCGCCGATCTCGATCTCGACCAGTGGCGCGCCGTCGCCGATCTCATCTCGGAGCGCGGGCTGATCCCGTTCGTCGATCTGGCCTATCAGGGCTTCGGCGACGGGCTCGAGGCCGACGCGGCGGGCACGCGGCTGGTCGTCGAGGCGGCCGACCAGGCGCTGATCGCGCAGAGCTGCGACAAGAATTTCAGCTGCTATCGCGACCGGCTCGGCAATCTCTTCGTCAAGGGGACGAGCGCGCGCGGCGCCGGCATCGCGTTCGGCAACCTGCTCGGGCTCGCGCGCACCTCCTGGTCGATGCCGCCCGATCATGGCGCGGCGGTGGCCCGGATCATCCTCGACGATGCCGAATTGCGGGCTTTGTGGGAATCGGAGGTCGAGGCGATGGGCGCCCGGATCCGCGCGATCCGCGCCCGGCTCGCCGCTTTCGATCCCCGGCTTTCCTATATCGGCACCCAGAAGGGCATGTTCTCGATGCTGCCGCTGACGCCCGAGCAGGTGCTCGAGCTTCGCGCCGAGAAGGGCATCTACATGGCGGGCTCGGGCCGGTTCAACGTCGTCGGCCTGGCGGACGACAATGTCGACCGCTTCGCCGCCGCTGTCGTGGAGAAGCTCGATGCCTGAGGCGCCGACCCGCGAGCGCGACGGCGTGGCGGGCGCCGAGGCCGACGCGCCGGACTCCGACTTCGACTGGCGCGAGATCGCAAGGCTCGTCCATGTCAGCCGGGCATTGGACCGGCTCGAGGAGGAGCGGCTCGTCCCCGAGCGCAAGATCCTCTACCAGTTCAGCGCGCGCGGCCATGACGTGGCGCAGGTCCTGCTCGGCAGCCGGCTCGATCACCCGCGCGACGGCGCCTGCGGCTATTATCGCTCGCGGCCGCTGCTGCTCGCGCTTGGTGTCGAGCCGGTCGAGGCGCTCGGCTCCAACATGGGCCGCGAGGGCGGCTATTCGGACGGCCGCGATATCGGCGTCGTCTTCAACTATCCCAATGCCGGCGGCTGCCCGGCGCTGCCGATGTGCGGAGGGGTCGGCGCGCAATATACGCCGACCGCGGGCTGGGCGCAGGCGATCCTCTATCACCGCGCGGTGCTCGGCGACGACAGCTATGAGGAGGCGATCGCGGTCGTGCTCGGCGGCGACGCCAGCTGCGCCACCAACGGCTTCTGGTCGGCTCTGACCATCGCCACCACGCAGAAATTGCCGATGCTGTTCTACATCGAGGACAATGGCTACGGCATCTCGGTCCCCTCCTCCTACCAGACGCCGGGCGGCGACATCGCCGCGAACCTCGCGAGCTTCGCGAACCTCCACATCCTCTCGGGCGACGGCACCGAGCCGGGCGAGGCGGCGGGGCTGATCGCGGACGCGGTCGCCTACGTGCGCAGCGGCGCCGGGCCGGCCTTGCTTCGGCTGACCGTGCCGCGGCTCGAAGGCCACAGCTTCCAGGACACGCAGACCTATAAGAGCGAGGAGTTCGTCGCCGCCGAAGTGGCGCGCGATCCCCTGCCGAAGCTCAAGGCCTATCTCGTTCCCGCCGCGATGGACGAGGCCGAATGGGAGGCGATCGCGCGGGACGCCGAGGCGGCGGTCGAGGCGGCCCGGATCGAGGCGGAGGCGCGCGGGGTTTCGGACCCGGAGCGCTGCGCCGACAACGTCTTCTACGACGGCGAGATGCAGCAGCGCGGCGGGCAATGGACCAAGGGCTATCGCGCGCCGAAATCGACCGAGACGCCGCGCCCGCAGGGGCAGCGGATCAACATGGTCACCGCAGTCCGCCGGACGCTCGACCATGAGCTCGAGATCAACCCGCGCATGCTCCTGTTCGGCGAGGATATCGGGCCCAAGGGCGGCGTCCATGCGGTGACATTGGGCCTGCAGGACAAGTTCGGCATCGAGCGCGTGTTCGACACCAGCCTGTCGGAGGAAGGCATTATCGGCCGCGCGGTCGGCATGGCGCTCGCCGGGCTGATGCCCGTGCCCGAAATCCAGTTCCGCAAATATGCCGAGCCCGCGCTCGAGCAGATCAACGATTGCGGGACGATGCGCTGGCGCACCAACAACCGCTTCGCCGCGCCGATGGTGCTCAGGATGCCGGTCGGCTTCTTCAAATGCGGCGATCCCTGGCACAGCCAGACCAACGAGGTACAGTTCGTCCACAATCCCGGCTGGCTGGTGGCGGCGCCCTCCAATGCCGAGGATGCGGTCGGGCTGCTGCGCTCGGGCCTGCGCGGCAACGATCCCACCGTCTTCTTCGAGCATCGCGCCATGCTCGACGACGCCTGGGCCAGGCGGCCCTATCCTGGCGACGATTATGTCCTGCCCTTCGGCCGGGCGAAGAAGACGCGCGAGGGCGATCAGATCACGATCGTGACCTGGGGGGCGATGGTGCCGCGCTGCGAGGAGGCGGCCAGGGACGTGTCGGCGGACGTGATCGACCTGCGCACGCTCATGCCGTGGGACAAGGAGATGGTCCTGGAGTCCGTCCGGCGCACCCGGCGCTGCCTGATCGTTCATGAGGATTTGCGCACCGGCGGCTTCGGCGCCGAGATCGCAGCGGTGGTCGCCGACGAGGCCTTCCTCGATCTCGACGCCCCGGTCGCGCGAGTCACCATGCCCGACATTCCGAGCCCGCATAATCCCGTCCTGCTCGACTGGGCGGTGCCGTCCGTCGCGAAGATCCGCGCCAAGATCGACGAGCTGGTGGGATTCTGACGTGATCGACGTGCTCGTTCCCGAGGAGCAGGAGGGCACCAAGGCGGTGGTCCGCACCTGGCTCAAGCAGATCGGCGACCGGGTCGAGGAGAACGATCCCCTCGTCGAGCTCGAGACCGACAAGGTGGCGATGGAGGTTCCGGCGCCCGCCGCCGGGGTGCTGCGCGAGATATTGCTGGAGAGGGACGCGGACGCGGTGCCGGGCGCAGTGCTGGGCAGGATATCCCCTGAGGCGGACGAACGAGCGGCTCGTTCCCCGGCGAAGGCCGGGGTCCAGCCCAAGCAAGAAGAGCCTGGGCCCCGGCCTTCGCCGGGGAACGGTCCGCAGCACGAAGCGCGACTCTCCCCCTCCGTCAAACGCGCCGTCCTCCAGCACGACATCGACCCCGGTCATATCGAGGGCACGGGGAGGGGCGGACGGATCACCCGTGCCGACGTCGACCGCGCGGTCGAAGCGGCGACGCGGGTCGAGGGCGTCGTCTCCGCCGCCACGGGCGATATCCGCTCCCACTTCCTCCCGCACGACCGCATGCGGCTGGCCATCGCCGAGAATATGCGGCGCTCGGTCAGCGAGGCGCCGCATGTGACGGCGGTGTTCGAGGCGGATTTCTCGGCGATCATCGCCCATCGCGATGCGCACAAGGCGGCCTGGGCGAAGAAGGGCGTCAAGCTCACCTACACCGCTTATCTGGTCGCCGCCGCCGCCGAGGCGATGAAGGTCGCGCCGGCGATCAACAGCCGCTGGCACGCCGACAGGCTGGAGCTTTACGACGACATCGACATCGGCGTCGGTACCGCGCTCGGCACCAAGGGCCTGATCGTGCCGGTGCTGCGCAAGGTCCAGCAGCTCTCCTTGAAGGGTGTCGCCGCCGGCCTCGAGGCGCTGATCGAGAAAGCGCGCCAGGAGAAACTGACCAGCGCCGACATCAAGGGCGGCACGTTCACCATCTCCAATCACGGCGTCTCGGGCTCGCTCTTCGCCGCGCCGATCATCATCAACCAGCCGCAATCGGCGATCCTGGGCGTCGGCAAGCTCGAGAAGCGCGTCGTCGTGCGCGAGATCGGCGGCCAGGACGCGATCCAGATCCGCCCGATGGCCTATGTCTCGCTCACCATCGACCATCGGGTGGTGGACGGGCACCAGACCAATGCCTGGCTGACGCGGTTCGTCGAGGTGCTGGAAGGCTGGCCTCTCGACTAGGCAGATCCCCGGCGAAAGCCGGGGCCCAGTTTCGGCGTTCGTCGGCACCCCGGCTTTCGCCGGGGAACAACCTAGCCGGCCTCAGCCGCCGCCTGATAGCCGCCGAGCAATTCGCCCCAGCCGCCGTCCATGCCGCCGCGCACCTGCTCGGCACCCTCGCCATAGCGCTCCAGGTCGCGATGCTCGAAGTCGACGATCGTGTGCTCGCCGTCGGCGGTGAAGCGGACCTCCACCGTCGTCTCGAAATCGGGATCGTAGGCGAATTCTCCGGTGAGCGACCAGATCAGCAGCAGGCGTTCGGGCGCCTCGTAGGCGACGACCTTGCCCCAGTCCCGCTCGGCGCCGTCATTGCCGATCTCGTACCAGCGGCCGCCGTCGCGCGGCTCGATGACCACGTCCTTCTGGCCCGCCGGCGCGATGCTGTGGCTCTTCATCCACCAGCCGCCCATGGCGACGAACGTGTCGAACGCCTTTTGCCGGCTCGCCTTCACGCGCAGGCTCTTGCGGATCGGGGCGGGGCTGATGCGCTGGGCTTCGACGTTCATTCCTGTTCCTCCCGTTCGGCGGCCTCGGCATATTGGGCGAGCGCCCCGTCCCAGAATCTGTCGAGCCAGGCGCGGATCTGCCCGAGCCCGGCGGGGTCGATCGAATAGATGCGGCGCGTGCCCCGCGCCTCGTCGCGGACGAGGCTGGCGTCCTTCAGCACCTTGAGATGCTGCGACACGGCCGGGCGGCTGACCGGCAGCAAGGCGGCAAGCTCGCCGACCGCCATCGGCCGCGCGCCGAGGTGCTCGACGATCGCCTGCCGTGTCGGCTCGGCAAGCGCGGCGAAGGCAAGCGCGTTAGTCATGGCTTACGGTTAGTGGAAGCTTACGGATAAGTCAAGGACGAGAAAATCCTCCCCGAAACGGGAAGGATTTAGGAAAAAAGGCCCTTCAAATCCTTCTTCAATATCTTGCCGTTGGCGTTCCTCGGCAGCGGCGCGTCCAGGAACACCACCCGCACCGGCGTCTTGAAGATCGCCAGCCGCTCGCGGACCCAGGCCTTGAGCACCTCCTCCGTGGCATTGGCTCCGGGCGCGAGCTGGACCACCGCGGCGGGCTCCTCGCCGAGCGTGTGATGGGGAATGCCGACCAAGGCGGCGTCGATCACGTCGGGATGCTCGTAGAGGACGTTCTCGACCTCGATCGAATAGATGTTCTCGCCGCCGCGGATGATCATGTCCTTGGCGCGGTCGACGATGGTGAGGAAGCCTTCCTCGTCGAGCCGGGCGAGATCGCCGGTGCGGACCCAGCCGTCGACGAAGGTCTCGGCGGTCGCTTGCGGGTTGTTCCAATAGCCCTTCACGATTTGCGGGCCCCGCGCCCAGAGCTCGCCCACTTCGCCGGCGGGCAGCGCCGTGACTCCGTCCGCCCCGACGATCCTGAGGTCGGCCACCGGCACCGGCGGGCCGGCGCTTTCGGGCCGGTTGACATAATCCTCGCCGACATGGGCGGTGACCGTCGCCATCGTCTCGGTCATCCCCCAGCCATTGCCGGGCAGCGCGCCGAATTCCTCCCAGATCCGCCGCACCAATTCGGGCGCGGACGGGGCGCCGCCGTAGGTGATCAATTCGAGGCTGGAGAGGTCGAACTTGCCGCGGTCGGGATGCTCGAGGATCTGCCAGGCGATGGTTGGCACGCCGCCGGTGATCTGGACGCGCTCGCGCTCGATGATCCGCATCGCCTCGAGAGTGTCCCATTTGCGCATGAAGATCGTTGTATTGCCCGCGACCATCGAGCCCATCAGGCTCGCCGAGCAGGCGGTGACGTGGAAGAGCGGGATGACCATCAATCCCACGCGGGGCGAAGGCTCCGGCGGCGTCTCGCCCCGGCGCAGCGCCGCGCGCGCGGTGACATAGCCGGACGAAAGGATGTTGGTCATCAGGTTGCGGTGCGTGCCGAGCGCGCCCTTGGGCTTGCCGGTGGTGCCGCTCGTATAGAAGATGCCGGCGTCGTCGTCGGGGTGGATGTCGACTGCGGGGAGATCGTCGGCGGGTAAATCCTTCCAAATGGGGGGAGGGCCGATCAGGTCCTCGAGCCGGTCTCCGCTTTCAGCGCGGCTGACGATGACATGCTTGAGCGCAGGCAGCGCGGCCAGATGCGGCGCGATCCGCGCGGCGCGCCCGGCATCGCAGATCAGCGCCCTGGCGCCCGAATCGGCGAGGCCATATTCGAGCTCGGCACCGGTCCACCAGGCGTTGAGCGGCACCGCGATCGCGCCGAGAGCGGTGATCGCGAAGAAGGCCATCGGCCATTCGGGCAGGTTGACCATGGCGAGCGCGACCCGGTCGCCCTTGCCGATGCCGCGCCGCTGGAGCGCGGCGGCGAGCGCGGCGCTGGCGCGGAACGAGGCTTCGAAGCCGATCCGCTCCTCCTCGTAGATGGTGAACAGCCGCTCGCCATGGATCCGCGAGAAGCGCGCCAGCATCGGCAGCGAGGGCGGCGCGTTCTTCCAGACCCGCGTCGGCACGCCGCGGATCACCGCCTCGTCCATCTCGAAGCGCACGCCCGGCGCGGTCAGGCGGGCGTCGACCTCGGCCAGGCTCAGGCGCGGCCAATCCGGGTCCAGCTCTATTCCCTCGATCATCGCCTTAGCTATGCCGCATGCGGTGCAAATTGCCAGCCCTCCACGAACGGGCTAGCCTAAGCCATGGCAAGCGCGCGAAAATCTCCTCTCGGCCTGGGCGAGGCGGCCCCCTGGTTCCGTTGCGCCACGCTCGAGGGCAATGACAATTATGCGTTCGATTCCGCCGGCGGGCGGGCGATCCTGATGCTGTTCTTCGGCAGCGCGGCCAATCCGGCGGTCGCGGTGGCGCTGGCGGCGATGGCGCGGCGAGCGGATTTGTTCGACGACGTCAATGCGAGCTTTTTCGGAGTCACGGTCGATCCCACGGACGTCGCCGAAAAGCGGATCCGCAAGCGCATTCCCGGCATCCGCTACTTCCTCGATTACGACCGGGCGGTGAGCCGGGCCTACGGCGCCGCCGACGAGGAGCCGTCAAACCCCTATCGCGGCCATTGGCTGCTGCTCGACCGCGCCTTGCGGGTGCGCGGCCAGTTTCGGCTGACCGACGGGGCGGCGGCGCTCGACGCGCTGGCCGCGCTCGCCGGCCAGCCGCCGCTGCCGGATTGGGCGCCGGTGGTCGCGGTGCCCGACGTCTTCGAGCCCATGCTCTGCCGCCGGCTGATCGAACTCTACGAGGCCGATGGCGGCGAGGATTCGGGCTTCATGCGCGACGTCGGCGGAGTCACCAAATTGCTGCTCGATCCGACCCACAAGGTCCGCCGCGACCTCGTGATCGAGGATGCGGAGCTGGCGCGGCAGCTCAATCTGCGCATCGTCCACCGGCTGCTGCCGATGGTGAAGCGCGTCTTCCAATATGAGGCGACCCGGGTCGAGCGGCTGCTGGTCGGCTGCTACGAGGCGGAGACGGGAGGCCATTTCCGCCCCCATCGCGACGACACCGCTCTGGGCACCGCCCATCGCCGCTTCGCGGTGACGATCAATCTCAACGCCGAGGACTATGAAGGCGGCGACCTCAACTTCCCCGAATATGGCCCGCGCACCTATCGCGCGCCGACCGGCGGCGCGATCGTCTTCTCCTGCTCCCTGCTCCACCAGGCGATGCCGGTGACCAACGGGCGGCGCTTCTGCTTCCTACCCTTCCTCTACGACGATGCCGGCGCCAGGCTGCGCGAGGAGAATACGCGCTTCCTCGAGGGCGATCTGGCGAACTACCGGGCGGACGGGGACGTGGTGGTCCGCTGACCTCCTGCATTAGGTAGGAGATATCCCAAGGAGTCATCCCGGCGAAGGCCGGGACCCATGAACACTGCCCTAATGACGACACGCGAAAGAGTTTTCGCTTTTCACCCGCGGATCGAGGTCATGGTCCCGGCCTTCGCCGGGATCACTCTTAAATGCTCAATTCCGCCTTCTTCAATTCCCCCGCCGCGCCGGCGCCGCCGCCGGCACCAGATCGATCTCGTAGAGCCGCTGCCAATACTTGCCTGTGACGAACAGGCGGTCGCCGGCGGAATCGTAGGCGATGCCGTTCAGCACCCGGTCGACATTGTCGCCATTCTCGGCGGCGAGCGGCCTCAGGTCGATGATCCCGGTGACCCGGCCGCTGGCGGGATCGATCCGGTAGATGAGGCCGGTCTGCCAGATATTGGCGAAGACCTCGCCATGGATCCATTCGAGCTCGTTGAGGTTGCGGACCGGCCGGCCCTGCAGGGTCACCGTCACCCGCCGCCGCTCGGCCAAGGTCGCCGGATCGAGGAAGCGAAGCTCGGGCGTGCCGTCGCTCATGACGATGTCGGTGGCGTTGCGGGTCAGGCCCCAGCCTTCGCCCTCATAGGTCCATTCGCCAAGCTGCCTTAGGGTGGCGCGGTCCCAGCGATAGCCGGTGCCGCCCTGCCAGGTGATCGAGATGATCTGGTCGCCCCAGTCGACGATGCCCTCGCCGAACTGGGCGATGGGGAGCGCCACCGATTGGAGGACCCGGCCGTCGGCGATATTGACCCGGCGGATCGTCGACTGGCCGTGCTGGCCGGTGCTCTCGTAGAATTGGCCGTCGAGGAAGACGAGGCCCTGGGTGAAAGCGAGCGGATCGTGCGGATAGGTGGCGACGATGCGGTAATTGTAGACCGGAGGGGCCGGCTCGGCCGCGGCCGGCGCGGCGTTCTGCGCCGGCGCCTGCTGCGCGCCGCAGGCGGGCGTGGCCAGCAGAAGGGCGAGGGCGATCGCGAAGGGAATGCGCATGGCGGGGGTCATTCTCCGCATTCGAGGGTCAGGGTTTCGGCGCGGCTTTGCCTGCCGAAGGTGACGGTCACCTGAATGGTGCCGGCGCAGGCGACGTCGTTCAGGTAGAGCGGCAGGTAGGCGCGGCCCTCGTCCGAGGTCAGGATGGAGCGGAAGGTGCGCTGGGCGAGCACGCGATTGCCCCGCCCGCGCGCGACGATGCGCAGCGGCCGGTCGATATTCTGCTGGCCAGTGGTGCGCAGCTCGGCGACGACGACCATGTCGTCGGCCGAAAACAGTGTGTTCCAGCCGGCGAATTGAGCGGGTGGCGCGATGTTCTCGGAAAGCTCCCCGCTGCCGCGGTAGAACAGGTGCATGCGGATGCTGCCCAGCGTGGCGGCCACCGGCGCCGGTGCCTGCGCGGCCAGCGCGGCCGCGGCGATCATGTCGATCATGTCTCTCTCCCCCTATGGTACGTTCATCGTCATCAGCTCGTAGGTCGCGACGATCTCGTCCTTCTGGTTGTAGACGACGACCGCCCAGCGCACCTCGCCTTTTTCCTCGTCGCGGACGGACTTGGATTTGACGGT
Source organism: Allosphingosinicella sp. (assembly GCA_035994965.1). Taxonomy (GTDB): domain Bacteria; phylum Pseudomonadota; class Alphaproteobacteria; order Sphingomonadales; family Sphingomonadaceae; genus Allosphingosinicella. The sequence goes on along the minus strand of DASYKV010000023.1, from coordinate 23,562 downwards.
CAGCTCGACGCGCATCGCATCGCCCGGATAAAGCGGCGTCAGGAAGCGCAGGCTCTCGAGGCCCGTATTGGCGAGGACTGGGCCCGGATCGGGATCGACGAACAGGCCGGCGGCGAAGCTCAGGATCAGATAGCCGTGGGCGACCCGGCCGCCGAAGATCGGGCTCGCTTTGGCCGCCTCGTCGTCCATGTGGGCGTAGAAGGTGTCGCCGGTGAAATGCGCGAAATGCTCGATATCGTCGAGCGTGACGGTCCGGCTCGCGGTCTTCAGCGTATAGCCGATCTCCAGCTCGGAGATGCGCTTGCGGAACGGGTGGATTTCGGCCGGGATCTGGTCGGCGCCGGGCAGATATTCGCCGATGATCCGGCTGAGCACCGCCGGGCTGCCCTGGAGCGCGGTGCGCTGCATATAATGCTTCACGCCGCGCACGCCGCCCATCTCCTCGCCGCCGCCGGCGCGGCCGGGGCCGCCATGGACGAGGACTGGAAGCGGCGAGCCGTGGCCGGTCGATTCCCTGGCGGAGGTGCGGTCGAGGATCACCATTCGGCCATGATAGGCGCCGGCGCCGAGCACGAAATCCTCGGCGGTCCCGCCGTCGAAGGTGAAGAGCGACAGCGCGAGGCTGCCCATGCCGCGATTGGCGAGCGCGATCGCGTCGTCGAGGTCCTTATAGGGCATCAAGGTCGAGACCGGTCCGAACGCCTCGACGTCGTGGATCGCCGGCGAGCCCCAGGGATCGTCGGAGCGAAGCAGGATGGGCGAGATGAAGGCGCCGTTGCCGGCGACCGGAGAGACGTCGGGATCGCCCGAGACGATCCGGGCCGATTTGGCGAGCTCGTCGACCGCCTCGCGCACCGCATGGAGCTGGCCGCGGCTGGCGAGCGCGCCCATCTGCACGCCCTCCTCGCGTGGGTCGCCGATCCTGACCTTGGCGAGCCGCGCCGACAGCGCCTCCTCGACCGCGTCGAGATGCTGGGCGGGCGCCATGGCGCGGCGGATGGCGGTGCATTTCTGGCCCGCCTTGACAATCATTTCGCGCGCCACTTCCTTTACGAACAGGTCGAATTCCGGCGTCCCCGGCGCGGCATCCGGGCCCAGGATCGAGGCGTTGAGGCTGTCGCGCTCGGCGACGAAGCGCACCGATTCCCGCGCGATCACGGGATGCGATTGCAGCTTCATCGCGGTCGCCGCCGAGCCGGTGAAGCTGACCACGTCCTGGCAGGTGAGATGATCCATCAGATCGCCCGTCGATCCCATGATCAGCTGCAATGCGCCCTTGGGCAGCACGTCGGCCTCGATCATGATCCTGACCGCGAGCTCGGTCAGATAGCCGGTCGACGAGCCCGGCTTGACGATCGCCGGCACGCCCGCGAGCAAGGTGGGCCCGAGCTTCTCCAGCATTCCCCAGACCGGGAAGTTGAACGCGTTGATATGGACGGCGACGCCCTGGAGCGGGGTGAAGACGTGCTGGCCGACGAAGCTGCCGGTCTTCGACAGCGGCTCCATCGCGCCGTCGATGAGGACGCGGCCATTGGGCAATTCGCGCCGGCCCTTGGAGGAGAAGGAGAAGAGCGTCCCCGCGCCGCCCTCGATGTCGATCCAGCCGTCGGTCCGCGTCGCCCCGGTGGCGTAGGAAAGCTCGTACAATTCCTCCTTGCGCGCCATCACCGCATTGGCGAGGTCCTTCAGCATCCAGGCGCGCTCATGGAAGGTCAGCTTGTGCAGCGCCGGGCCGCCCACTCTGCGGGCGTGATCGAGCATCGCCGCGAAATCGAGGCCCTGGCTGCCGGTCTCAGCAATCACCTCGCCGGTGACGGCGCTGTGCACGTCCGCAAGACCGCCATCGCCCGCGATCCAGCGGTCCGCTGCGTAGTTCAGGAGCTTCAGGGTTTTCATTGCGTCATTTCCCGGTGAAATTCGGCTTCCGCTTTTCCATGAAGGCCGCCACGCCTTCGCGATAATCGTCCGAGAACCCCAGCTCGCGCATCGCGTCGCGCTGGCGGTCCAGCTCGGCGTCGAGGCTCTGGCCCCAGCTTTCGCGGATCATCGTCTTGATCCGGGCGAGGCCCTTCGTGGGGCCGGCGGCGAAGCGGGCGGCGAGCGCGTCGACCTCCGCGTCCAGCTGCTCGTCGTCGACCGCTTTCCAGATCAGCCCCCACTCGGCCGCCTGCTCCGCGCCAAGCGGCTCGCCGGTCAGCGCCAGGCCGAGCGCGCGCGCCTGGCCGACCAGCCGGGGCAGCACCCAGGTGCCGCCGCTGTCCGGGATCAGGCCGATCGCGGCGAAGGACTGGATGAACCTGGCGCTCCTGGCGGCGACGACGATGTCGCAGGCCAGGGCGATATTGGCGCCCGCGCCGGCGGCGACTCCGTTCACCCGCGCGATCACCGGCATCGGCAGCGCGGCCAATGTCCGGATCAGCGGATTGTAGCGCTGCTCGACCGACTCGCCGAGATCGACCTTTTCGCCCGGCGCCACCGCGCGGTCGTTCAGGTCCTGCCCGGCGCAGAAGCCGCGGCCGGCGCCGGTGAGGATCAGCGTCCGCGCATCGCCGAGCCTGGCGAGCGCGTCGGCGACCTCCTCGTGCATCCGGACGGTGAAGCTGTTCAGCCGGTCGGGGCGGTTGAGGGTGAGGCGGGCGATGCCGGCCTCCAGCTTGAACTCGATGGTTTCGTAAGCCATGGCGCCCCCATGACCCCAAACGAACTGGCGGACAAGGTGGCGCGCTCGATGCTTGCGGCCGAGGGCACCGGCCCGGCCTGGGGCGTGGAGATCGAGGAGGCGCGCGAGGGCTATGCGCGGATCCGGATGACGCTCACCGCCGCCATGCTGAACGGCCACGGCATCGCCCATGGCGGCATCGTCTTCGCGCTCGCCGACACCGCCTTCGCTTATGTCTGCAACGGCCGCAATCTGCGGAGCGTCGCGGCGCAGGCCTCGATCGTCTTCCTCGACCAGGCGAAGGCGGGCGAGGTGCTGATCGCCGAAGCACGGGAACAGGCGCTTGTCGGCCGCACGGGCGTCACCCATGTCAGCGTCCGCACCGGGGACGGCCGCGCGGTCGCCGAGTTCACCGGCTATTCGCGCAGCCTCGGCGGACCACTGATCGGAGAAAGCGAATGACCGAAGCCTTCATCTGCGACGCCGTGCGCACCCCGATCGGCCGCTATGGCGGCAGCCTGGCGCATGTGCGTGCCGACGATCTCGCCGCGATCCCGATCCGCGCGCTGATCGACCGCAACCCGCGGGTGGACTGGGCCGAGCTCGACGACGTCATCATGGGCTGCGCCAACCAGGCCGGCGAGGACAATCGCAACCTCGCCCGCATGGCCGGCCTGCTCGCCGGCCTTCCCGACATGTCGGGCGGGGTGACTTTGAACCGCTTGTGCGGCTCCGGCATGGACGCGGTGGCGATGGCGGCGCGGGTGATCCGCGGCTCGGAGGCCGACATGCTGATCGCCGGCGGCTCGGAGAGCATGAGCCGCGCGCCCTTCGTCATGGCCAAGGCGACCTCCGCCTTCGACCGCAACGCCGAAATGTACGACACCACGATCGGCTGGCGCTTCGTCAACCCGAAGATGAAATCCGCGTACGGCGACGACACGATGCCCTCGACCGCCGAGAATGTCGCCCGGGACTTCCAGGTCAGCCGCGCCGACCAGGATCTCTTCGCCGTGCGCAGCCAGGAAAAGGCGTCGCGCGCGCAAGCCAACGGCCGGCTGGCGGCGGAGATAATTCCCGTCTCGATTCCCCAGCGCAAGGGCGAGGCCCTCGTGGTGGATCGCGACGAGCATCCGCGCGAGACCAGTGTCGAGGCGCTTGGCAAGCTCAGGCCCATCGTCCGCCCCGACGGCACCGTCACCGCCGGCAATGCGTCGGGCGTCAATGACGGCGCCGCCGCGCTCATCGTCGCGACCGGGGAAGCGGCGAAGCGCAACGGCCTGACCCCGCGCGCCCGCTTCCTGGGCGCAGCCGTCGCCGGCGTGCCGCCGCGGATCATGGGCATCGGCCCGGCGCCGGCGAGCGAGAAATTACTGAAGCGCCTCGGCCTCAAGGTGGACGACATGGACGTGATCGAGCTGAACGAGGCCTTCGCCGCGCAGGGCCTCGCCGTCATGCGCCAGCTCGGCCTTGCCGACGACGACGCCCGCGTCAACCCGAACGGCGGCGCGATCGCGCTCGGCCACCCGCTCGGCATGTCCGGCGCCCGCCTGATCCTCACCGCCACCGAAGAGCTCCGCCGCACGGGCGGCCGCTACGCCTTGTGCACCATGTGCATCGGCGTGGGGCAGGGCATCGCCACCGTGATCGAGCGGGTCTAGCGCATGCGGCCGCGCGCCCTGGCCCTCCTTTGCTGCATCATGCTGGCCGCTTGTTCCGACGGCCCGAGCGGGGCCAGCCGCCAGTCCGCCACCGAGAAGACGAATTCCGAAACCGGCCCCCTTATCTCCCGCAATCCAGGCGCGGATTCGGCCGGAGCGGTTCTTGTGCTGGAAGGACCCAATCCGCTGAGCAGGATCTCCGCTCAGGGGATCGCCGACATCTGGGCGTCCAATCTGGACCGTTCGGGGTTCCGATCCTACCGGATCGCCCAGCTCTCTCCGCGGCGGTTCGAGGTCCGGTTCTGGGGGCTGCAGGACCCCCAAAGCGCCAAGCGCGCGCTTCGTTCGGCCTATGGCAACCCGATCGACATCCGCGTGATCGAGGAGCGGTCCTTTACCGAGCCGGCCCGCTAGCCCGCCTGCGCCTCGCCGCGCTTCAGCTTGCGCAGGATGATCGCATTGCCGTCCGGGCTAGGCGGCCTTGGCGAACGCCTTTTGCGCGTCGCGGCCGATCCATCTCGCGCTCTTGTCCGATGATGCCGCCAGCCGGTCCGCGAGCGCGCGGGTTGCGGCGCGCAAGGCGGGGCTCTGCTTGCGGCCGATGGCGCGCAGGGCCCAGCTCACGCCTTTCCTGACGAAGTTGCGGTCGTCCGTGGCGGCGGCCTCGATCAGGTGCAGGCGCGCCAGGAAGGGTTCGTCGCCGGCCTTTTTGTCGTGCAGCGCGAGGCTGGCGAGGAGGGCGAAGGCGGTCCGCCTGACGAACTCGGCCGGATCGTCCGCCCAGGCATCGACCATCGCGAAGGCGTGCGGGCTCCGGTCGAACAGCTTGAAGCAGAGCGTGTCGCAGGTCGCCCAATTGTCGACCTCGCGCGTCCAGCGCTCCATCTGTTCCGGAGTCAGCGAGGCGGGATCGCCGACATAAGCGGCGAGCATCCGCGCCTCATAGACCCGCGTCGCCCAGAGCGCCTCGGCCAAAGCGGCATCGCGGCCGAAGGACTTCGCGACCTTCTGGATCGCCGCCATCGGCACGCCGATCACGCGCTCGCCGGTGACGATGCCATAACGGCTCAGGCCGTCCCGGATGCGCGCCTCGCCCAGCTCCTCCAGCGCGGCGAGCGCCTCGGCGGTCCGAAGCGTCACGGCTCAGCTGAACTTGAAGTCGACGCTGGCCGGGTCCAGCCGGCCGTCGAAGGCCTGGTCGCGATAGGGCCCGTCGCGGTCGACCCAGTGCAGGAAGAGATGGGCGGACCAGGCGTTGGGATTGGGTCTGGTGCGGCCGTGGCGGTGGTGGACGCCCTGGTAGAGCGCGGCGTCGCCGATCCGCATCGGCACCGAGGCGAAATCCTCCGCGCCGAAATCCTCGTCGACCGTCGCGCTCGGATCGACCCGGGCGGTGCCGATTTCGAGGTCCCATATCTTGCCGTCGCTATAGCCCAGGGTCAGCGACAGGCTGTGCTCGCAGGACAGCCGGTCCGAATGGACCCGGCAGACGTCGCCGGCGCGATAGATGCGGAAATAATCGTAGGTGGGCAGCAAATCGCGGCCGACGATCCGGCTCACCGTCGGCGTCAGCCCCCACAGGAAGAACAGCATCGGCTTGTAGAAATGGCCGTAAGCCTCGAAGGCGGGCCGGGTCAGCAGATTGACGTGCGTGTCGACCGTGCTGAGCGGGATCGGGGCGGACCCCATGTCCTGCTTCATCCCCTGCAGGAAGGCCTGCGCGATCTCCGGCGCGACGAGGCCCTCGATATGGGCATAGCCGTTGCCGTCATAGTCGCCGATCACCTTCATCGCCGCCCAGCTAATCCGCGGCGCGTCCGGGCGCAAGGCGCGGACCCCTTGCGGGGGCCTCGTGCGTTGAGCGTGGAGAGCGCCGAGAATTCGTTGACCGATCGGTCGGCTAATGGTAAGAAACGCCGTCTCAGGAGAGCTGCATGTACACGACCGAATTGCAGAAGACCCCCAAGATCGCTTCCACCGAGGATCCTGAAAAGCTCGCCGCCTTCGAGGCGCGGGTGGCGGCGGACGAGTTCATCGAGCCCAAGGATTGGATGCCCGAAGCCTATCGCCGCACCCTGACCCGGCAGATCTCGCAGCACGCGCATAGCGAGATCGTCGGCATGCTGCCGGAGGGCAATTGGATCTCGCGGGCGCCGTCGCTCCGGCGCAAGGCGATCCTGCTCGCCAAGGTGCAGGACGAAGCGGGCCACGGCTTGTATCTCTATTCGGCCGCCGAGACGCTGGGGACGAGCCGCGAATCGATGATCGAGGCGCTCCATTCGGGCAAGGCCAAGTACAGCACGATCTTCAATTACCCGACCCTGACCTGGGCCGATATCGGCGCGATCGGCTGGCTGGTCGACGGCGCCGCGATCATGAACCAAGTGCCGCTGCAGCGCACCTCCTATGGGCCTTATGCCCGCGCCATGGTCCGCGTCTGCAAGGAGGAGAGCTTCCACCAGCGCCAGGGCTATGAGATCATGATGCACCTTAGCGCCGGCACGCCCGACCAAATTCGGATGGCGCAGGACGCGCTCAACCGCTGGTGGTGGCCGTCGCTGATGATGTTCGGCCCGCCCGACGCCGACAGCCCCAACACCGCCCAGTCGATGCGCTGGCGGATCAAGCGCGACACCAATGACGAGCTCCGCCAGAAGTTCGTCGACATCTCCGTGCCGCAGGCCGAGGCGCTCGGGCTCGAGGTGCCGGACCCGGACCTCGTCTGGAACGAGGCGAAGGGCGGCTACGATTTCGGCGCCGTCGACTGGGAGGAATTCTACGCGGTCGTCCGCGGCGAGGGCCCGGTCGCCCGCGAGCGGATGAAGGCGCGCCGCGAAGCCTGGGAAAGCAACGCCTGGGTCCGTGAGGCCGCGGCCGCTTATGCCGAGAAAAGGTCGCGCAACGCGGAAGCGGCATGAGCAAGGATTGGCCGCTCTGGGAAGTGTTCGTCCGCGCCAAGAGCGGGATGTCGCACCGCCATGTGGGGAGCGTCCACGCGCCCGACGCCGAGATCGCGCTGCGCCACGCCCGCGACACCTATACGCGGCGGATGGAGGGGGTGAGCCTGTGGGTCGTGCCCTCGGCCTCGATCGCCGCTTCCGATCCGGGCGACGACGCGGCGAATTTCGAGCCTGCGCAGGACAAGATCTACCGCCACCCGACCTTCTACGACATCCCCGACGGGATCACCCACATCTGATGGCGCGTTTGACCAATCCATTTCCGCTCGTCCCGAGCGAAGTCGAGGGGCGCTGGCACGGAGTCATCACGGGCGCCCCTCGACTTCGCTCGGGACGAACGAGGTTTGGGAATGGCTGAGTTGCTCAGCGACGACCAGGTCCTGTTCGAGACCCTGCTGCGCCTCGGCGACGACAGCCTGATCCTGGGCCAGCGCCTTGGCGAATGGTGCGGCCATGCGCCGAGCGTCGAGGTCGATCTCAGCCTCGCCAATATGGGCCTCGACCTGATCGGGCAGGCGACGCATTTCCTCAATGCCGCCGGCGCCGCCGAAGGGCGGGGGCGCGACGGCGACGCGCTCGCCTTCCGCCGCGACGTCCTCGATTTCCGCAATTGCTGGCTGGTCGAGCAGCCCAATGGCGATTTCGCCCAGACCATGGCGCGGCAATTCCTGTTCTCGACCTGGCAGGAGATGCTGTTCGGCCATCTCGAAGGCTCGTCGGACGCGACCATCGCAGCGATCGCCGCCAAGGCGGTCAAGGAAGTGCGCTATCACGCGGAGCTCTCGGCCGAATGGGTGATCCGGCTCGGCGACGGCACCGAGGAGAGCCGGCGGCGGATGGCGGCGGGGCTCGACTGGCACTGGCGCTTCGTGCCCGAATTGTTCGAGATGGACGCGATCGCCACCGCGGCCGCCGGGCGCGGCATCGGCGCGGACGCCGCCGCCTTCCGCGACGATTATGACGCCCGCATCCGCGCCGTGCTCGCCGAAGCGACGCTCGATGCGCCGGCCGACCAGCGCCCGATCCTCGGCGGCCGCCGCGGCCACCATGGCGAGCATCTCGGCCACATATTGGCGGTGATGCAATATCTCCCGCGCACCTATCCGGACGCGACATGGTGAGCGCGATTGCATCGGAGGCAATCCGTTCGTCTCGAGCGAAGTCCAGGGGCGCCGGCACCGAGTCCGAGCGACGCCCCTCGGCTACGCTCGGGACGAACGAGGTTGTGGCTGGCATCTGGACGGTGCTTGCAAATGTTCCCGACCCCGAAATTCCGGTGGTTTCGGTGGTCGATCTCGGCATCGTCCGCGACGTCCGGCCGGACCGGGTCACGATCACGCCGACCTATACCGGCTGCCCCGCCACCCTGGTGATCGAGCAGGGCATCCGCGCGGCCTTGAACGCGGCCGGCTTTCGCGACGTCGCGATCGAAACCGTCTTGTCGCCGCCCTGGACCACCGAATGGATCAGCGAGGCCGGCAAGGCGAAGCTCCACGCTTATGGCGTCGCCCCGCCGAGCTTCGCGCCGACCGCGACCTGTCCGCAATGCGGCTCGACCTCGACCGAGGAGCTCAGCCGCTTCGGCTCGACCCCGTGCAAGGCGCAATGGCGCTGCCGCGACTGCCTCGAGCCCTTCGACCGGTTCAAGTGCCACTGATGAGCGTGTCGTTCCACAGCCTGACGGTCGCGGACGTGGTGGACGAGACGGCCGAGGCGCTCTCGATCCGCTTCGCCGTTCCCGAAGAGCTGGGCGAGACGTTTAAATTCAAGCCAGGCCAGCATTTGACGCTCAAGGCTGAGATAGGGGGCGAGGAAATCCGCCGCAATTATTCGCTCTGCGTCGCGCCGCAGGACGATGCGGTGATGGTGACGGTCAAGCGGATCGCCGGCGGCGCCTTCTCCAATTGGGCGAACGACAACCTCAGGCCCGGCATGGCGATCGAGGTGATGGCGCCGCATGGCAGCTTCACCTGGGATTTTGCCGCGGGCGCCGCCAATCACTATGTCGGTTTCGCCGGCGGCTCGGGAATCACGCCGGTCCTCTCGCTGCTCAAGACGGCGCTGCTGACCGAGAAGGACAGCCGCTTCACCCTCGTCTACGGCAATCGCGACAGCAGCTCGATCATCTTTCTCGATGCGCTGGCGCAGCTCAAGAATCGTTTCATGGACCGCCTGCAAGTCCATCATTTCCTTGCCGAAGAGGCCGAGGAGTTCGAGCTGTTCAACGGCATGCTCGATCGCGCCAAATGCGACGAGATCTTGGAGCTTCTCATCGATCCCGCCGACGTCGCCGCCTTCTTCATCTGCGGCCCGAGCCCGATGATGGACGCCGCCGAGGAGGCGCTCCTCGGCAAGGGCGTGGCGAAGGACCGGATTCACCTCGAGCGCTTCACCGCCGGGCGCCCGTCGGCGGCGCTCGCGGCGCAGATGCAGGCGCTGACCAGGGAGGCGGCGGGCCTGACCCTTTTGGTGACGCTCGATGGCCGCAAGCGCCGGGTCGCGTTCGACGCCGCTGCCGGCAACATCCTCGATTCCGCCCGCGCCGCCGGGCTGCCGGCGCCCTTCGCCTGCAAGGCCGGCGTCTGCGCCACCTGCCGCGCCCGAGTCGTCTCCGGCGAGGTCGAGATGGCCGCGCGCTACGGCCTCACCGACGAGGAGGTGGCGGCGGGCTATGTGCTGACCTGCCAGTCCGTGCCGAAGGGGGAAGGCGTCGAGCTCGACTACGACGCTTGAGGCGTCACGCCTCTTTGCATGATCTCGACCACGCGAAGCGCCAGCGCCTCCGGCATGAACGGCCCGCCGGGATCGAACCAGGTGTGGGTCCAGTTGATCATTCCGAAGAACAGCATCGTGTTCACCCGCGCGCCGCCGCCCGGGGCGATTTCTGCGATCACCGATTCGGCCGCCGCGATGATCCGCCGCTGCTTGGCGACGACGTCGGCGCGGCGCTTCGGCGGCAGCCTGTCCAGCTCGTTCAGCAGCACCTTGTGATGGCTCTGCGCGCTCGCATAATGCCGCATGAAGGCGACCGTCAGGGTCCGCAGCTTGTCATCCGCGCTGCCGCTCGCGCAGGCCGTCTCGGCGGCCTCGGTCAGGGCGTCGAGATGCTCGGCCATGACCGCGTAGAGAATGTCGTCCTTGGATGGGAAATAGTGGTAGATCAGCGATTTGGACGTGTGGCAGGCCTTTGCCAGCTCCGCGACCGACGCGCCCGGAAAGCCCTTCTTCGCATAAAGCCGCGCCGCCGCGGCGAGGATCGCCTCGCGCCTCTTGTCGTAATCGGGGGATTGCGGCCGGGCCATGCCGCCACCTTAAGGCAGCACGGCCCTCTGCGCTAGCGCCGCTGGTAGCGGCCGCCGCCTTCGCTTTGGGCCTCGTCATAGGCGATCACGGCCCGGGTGACGTTCTGCATCAGGCTCATCCGGGTCCCCAGCGGCGTCGCGGTCCGGCCGATCATCACCGCCACCGCATAATGGCGGCCCTCGGGCGAGGTCAGGATGCCGATATCGTTATAGCCGGCCTGGGTACCGCCGAGCACCTGGCCGGTGCCGGTCTTGTGCGCGATCCGCCAGCCCGGGGCGAGGCCGCCGGTCAGCCGCTGCGGCCCGGTCCGGGTCTGCGACATGATCGACAGCATGCGCGCCGTCGATTCGCGCGACATCAATTCGCCGCGCTGCAGCTTGGCGAGCCCCATGGTCAGCCCCTCGACCGTCGCGCCGTCGACCGGATCGTCGATATAATGTTCGAACGCCTGCCGCCGCCGCGCGGCGGGAACGGCGTTGCGCGCCTGGGTGAAGGCGTTGCCGGTCGAGAAGGCCGGCGACCATTGCAGGCCCGCGATGCCGGACTGGAGCAGCCGCTCGCCGGGGCCGAAGCGCACGCCGGAAAGCCGCGCCCGCTCGATCATCGCGCGCACCGCGGCCGGACCGCCGGCGTGGCGCAGGACGATGTCGTTGCAGGTATTGTCGCTGCGGGTCAGCGCGCGGAACAGGAGGTCGCCGAGCGTGGTGGTGTAGCCGTTCGGGCCGATCTGGGCGGCGATCGGCTGGTTGAACAAGGTCAAATCGGAGCGGGTGATGGTGATGCGCCGATCGAGATCGAGCGCGCCGGCGTCGACGCGCTGGAAGGCGGTGATCGCGACCCAGAATTTGCTGACGCTCTGCTGCGGGAAGAAGCGCTCGCCATTCCAGCTCGCCATGACCCGGCCGTCGACCTCGCGCACCGCGATGCCGACCTCGCCAGAAAAGCCGCGGCCGAGCTCCTCGATCCTTTGCTCGAGCGCGCGCTCGGCACCGCTGCGGGGGTAGCTGGCCTGCCGGGAAGGGGGCTGGGCCGAATGGGCCGTGCTCATGCAGGCGGCGGCCAGCGCCCCCGTCATCGCCAAAAAGCCTAGCCGCCTCGTCATTCCCCGCCTCCTAAGACCTTCTACCCCAAGGATTTGAATCCTTAGCCGGCGCGGGCTTGCTGTCAGCCTGTTGCGCGTCCGCCGAAAGACGGATCGTGTCGCGGATGCGATGGAGCGAATCCATATCGTATTAACCATGATCGGCGGCAGCCCGCGCGGCGCCTGTTCAGAAGGTGAAGCGGGCGCTGATCCGCAGGTCGCGGCCGGCGAGCGGCGCATAATCCTTGAGGAAGCTGGCGTGGCGGCGCGCGTCGACGTCGAAGATGTTGCTGGCCGACAGGATGACCGCGCTCGAACTGCCGCGGCCGAAGGGGTGGATGGAGACGGACGCGTTGACCATCGTATAGCCGTCGGTGGCGGTCTCGAAGGCGGCGGTGCGATCCTGGTCGCTCACCCACTCCACCTCGACGCGGCCGTTGACGCGATTGGACTGGGCCTCGATGCCGCCGAGGAGGCGCATTGGCGGGATGCGTGGGGCCGGGCCGGCGCCGGCGATCGTGGCGCGGACATAATCGGCGACGCCGTCCACGTTGAGTAGGACCGAACCGATCTCGGCGACGTGCAGCGAGCCCTCCAGCTCGATCCCGAAATAGCGGGCATCGGCCTGGAAATACTGGAAGACCGGCAGATCGTCCCGGAGGGCGCCGGTCGGCGTCTCGTAAATGTAGCCGTCGAACCAGCTGTGGAAGATCGAGGCGCTGAACGAATAATCGGCGCCCGAGCCGTGCAGCGTGGCCTCCAGGCCCCAGCTGCGCTCGGTGCCGAGATCGGGATCGCCGATCTCGAAGCTCTGGGTTCCGGCATGCGGGCCGTTGGCGAACAATTCCTCGGCCGATGGCGCGCGTTCGCTGCGCGAGCCGTTGAGCCCGATCTTCCAGCCCGGGGCGAAGGCGTAGGAGGCGCCGGCCGACGCGGTGATCGCGTCGAAGCTGCGGTGCAGGTCCGGATTGCCGAGGATGGGATCGGCATCGGCGGTCAGCGCGCTATGCTCGTAGCGCAGGCCGCCTTCGGCCTTGAAGGCGCCTCGATCGAGCGTTTCCAGCACGAACAGGCCGAGCTGGTTCGTGCTGCTTGGCGGCAGGAACTTCTCCGCGCCCTGGATCGCCAGATCGCGGTGGAAATATTGCGCGCCGAAGCCGCCGCCCCAGCCGCCCCGCGTGGATTGGCGGAATTCCGCCCGGCCCTCATAGCCATTGCTGTCGAAGCGGGTGCCGACCGCCCCGTCCTCCTCCAGCTCGAAATGGCGATAGTCGGAATAGCCGCCGCGCAGGCGGATGGAATCGAGAAAGCCGGCGCCGGTGTCGATCTCGGCGCGTCCGTCGACGCGGGTCTGGGCGATGTCGATGCGCGGCGCCTCGGCCTCGATGGCCGGGTCCAGCGAATAGCGGATCGGCACGCCGTAAAGGCTGTCATAATGGTTGATCGAGACGCCGGCATTGCTGTCGCCCCGGATCCAGGCGGCGCCGGCGGCGACGTCCCAGGTCTCCGCCGCGCTGTTGGGCAGGCGGCCCCTTATGTCGGCAAGCGCCCTGATGGCGGGATCCGGGCTCGCCAGCGCCTGGGCACGCAGCGCCGGGGTCAGCGCATGGCCGCCAATCTCCATATCGTCGGTCTTCGAATAATTGCCGTCGACATGGACGACGAAATCGCCGATCGGGACGTCCGCCGAGCCGTTGGCCGAACGCTCGTTCGCGGCGGAGCCGTAGGTGAGGATACCGTCGACATGAATCGCTTCGTCCGGCACCCGGCGCGGGATTCGGGCGTCGATCACGTTGACGACGCCGCCGATTGCCGACGAGCCGAAGAGGAGGGCGGCGGGGCCGCGCAGCACCTCGATCCGGTCGGCGGTCAGCGGATTGATCGCCACCGCATGGTCGGCGCTGGTGCTGGAGGCGTCGAGGCTGCCGATGCCGTCGGTGAGCAGGCGCACCCGCTCGCCCTGGAAGCCGCGCAGCACCGGGCGCGAGGCATTGGGGCCGAAGGAGGTGGCCGAAACGCCCGGCAGATGCTGCAGCGTCTCGCCGATCGAGGGGCGCAGATCGCGGGTGAGGTCATCGCCGCTCACCACCGAGGTTCCGGAGAGGATGTCGCCGCGGGTGCGCGCGAAGCCGGTGACGACGATGTCGTTGCTTTCCGGCGCGTGGAAGTCCTCGGGCGGCACATCGGACTGCGCCTCGGGCGCAGGCGCAGGCGCGGGCGCCGGCTCTGGCGTCTGGGCGGCGGCGAGCGTGGGGAATGCGAGGGAGACGCTCGCCAGCAGCAGGGTTCGGAACACGTTGTTACCTTTTTTGTCAGGCTCGCTTTGTAGCGGCAGGATATAGTATATCAATACGTCCCATCGCATCCGGCGACCGGTCCGTCGCTTGGGGCAGGGGGCTGCGACAATCGGCGACACTTTTTCGGGCTCGCGACATAGTTGGGCGACACGCGGGCCGCATAGGAGCGGCATGGATTGTCGAATGAGCGGAGGGATGTCCCGATGAACAAGTTGAGCTTTTTGGCAGGCGCCGCCTTGCTGGCCATGGCCGGCGCCGCGGCCGCCCAAGGGCCGGAATCCGGGCCGGGGCCGCGCCCCGACCGCAATGCCGATTTTACCCGCGCGCAGGTGATCGAGCGCAGCGACCAGGCGTTCGCGCGGCTCGACGCCAACAATGACGGCCGCTTCACGCCCGACGAGGCGCGGGCGCGCGGCGAGCAGCGCCGCGAGCAGCACATGACCCGGATGTTCGACCGGCTCGACGCCAATCACGACGGCAGCGTCACCCGCGAGGAGATGGCGCAGGCGCATCGCGGCGGTCCGGGCGGGCCCGGCGCCGAAGGCCGGCGGCGCGGCCCCGGCGGCCCCGGCATGCGTCATCGTGGCCCCGGCGGTCCGGGTGGTCCCGGCGGTCCGGGCGGTCCGGGTGGACCCGGCATGCGCGGCCAGCGCATGTTCGGCGAGCAGGGCTTCGTCACCCGCGAGCAATTCCGCGAGCGCGCCGTGGCGCGCTTCGACCGGGTCGACGCCAACCATGACGGCACCGTCACCGCCGACGAGCGCCAGGCCATGCGTGGCCAGCGGCGCCAGCATAGGCAGGACCGGCGCGGCGAGCCGAACTGAACACCCTACCCAGGGTTTACTAAGGCGGGCTCTCCGGAGCCCGCCTTTTTCTTAACCTGGATTGGTGAGATTTCGGAGGGATTTGCAGTGGATTTGATTTCGCTCAAGTCGTTTCGGCGCCGTTTGTGCGACAGAGATCGAGCTTCCCCGGGACTAGTGGGATGAGGTGGGGGACAAGGTGGCCTATTACAGGCTCTATCGGCTGGCCGAACCCGGCGGCAGGTTCGTCGGCTTCGAGGAAATCGAGGCGATCGACGATGTCGAGGCCTCGCGCCTCGCCGAGGCCCATTGCGGCCGCCAGGCGCTCGAATTGTGGTGCGGCAAACGCAAGGTCCGTACCTTCCCGCCGCGGGAAAGCGGCTCCGGCTCCGGCGCCACTTGAGTCATTCCGGCGAAGGCCGGAACCCATGAACACGGAAGATTGAGATGTGCGACGGCGTCCTCGCCGGCACTGCCCGCTCGGAGTTCGTGGGTCCCGGCCTTCGCCGGAATGACTATTTCTTTTTCAAGCCGCCTCTATCGTCCCCGCCGGCAGAAGGATCCGCGCCAGCAGGCCGCCTTCCGCGCGGTTGGCGAGGGTGAGGCTGCCGCCATGGGCCTGAGCGGCGCTTCGGGCCAGAGCGAGGCCGAGGCCCGAGCCGCCGGTCTCGCGGTTGCGCGAGGCTTCGAGGCGGACGAACGGCTCCAGCACCCGTTCGAGATCGGCCTCCGGAATGCCGGGGCCCTCGTCGGTCACGTCGAGCGCGATCGCATCGCCCTCGGCCCGAACCGCGACCCGCGCGCCGCCGCCGTGGCGGACGCCATTCTCGATCAAATTGCGCAGCGCCCGGCGAAGCAGATTGGGCTGGACGGCGGCGACAAGGCGCGTGCCAGGCTCCATCTCGACGGGCTGGCCCAAAGTGCGGAACTCCTCGACCAGGGCGTCGGCCAAGGCATGCAAATCGACGGCCCGGACCTGCTCGGTGGCGCGGCCGGCGCGGGCCAGGGCCAGGGTCTGCTCGAGCATCGCGTCCATCTCCTCGATGGTGGCGATCATCTTGCGGCGCTCGGCCTCGGGCTCCATATTCTCGGCGCGGATGCGCAGCGACGCCAGAGGCGTTCGCATGTCGTGGCCGATCGCGCCCAGCATCCGGTCCTTCTCGTCGAGCATGATCGAGACGCGCGCGCTCATCGCGTTGAAGGCGAGGATGGCGCGGCGGACGTCGGCGGGCCCGCGCGGCGTCACCTGCGGCGCCTCGCCGCGGCCCTCGAAGCTCTTGGCGGCGGCGGTCAGGTCCTTGAGCGGTCGGCCGAGCCGGAGCGCGATCAGCACGATCGCGCCGAGCAGCAGCACGTAGATGAGCAGCGTCGAGCCGGCGAGGCGCGCCGCAAGCCAGGGATTGGGCCGAGCGGTCGCCAGCCAGCCGTTGAGCCAACGCCCGTCCTCGAGCTGGATCGACAGGCGTAAAGTCTGGAAGCGGCGAAGCCGTTCCTCGGCGCGCTCGCGCTGGCCGGGGGCGAGCCGCTCGCGGACGCGCGGCGGCAGCGGCACCTCGTCGCTGACCGCGCCGCGCGCGTCGCGGATCGCCAGGCCGGTATCGGCCGCCTGGTCGCGCAGCCGGGCCGCAATGCCTTCGTCATTGTCCTGCGCCGCGACGATGCTCTGCGCGTCGATCGAGAAACGGCCGCGGCGGCCGCGTCCGCCGAGCTCGCCTTCGCGCCTCGGCGGCGGCAAAGCGGCGATACGCTGGGCGACGGTGACGAAGCGGGCGATCGGCGGGCCTTCGTTCTGGTTGCGGGTGGCGCGCTGGCGCTCGTTGAAGACCAGGCCGAAATTGATCGCCTGGGCGACCAGAAGGGCGAGCGCCATGACCAAGGCGATCTGGCCGATCAGGCTCTTGGGGACGAAGCGCCTCACAATTTCCTGACGTCCGCCGCGAGCATGTAGCCGCCGCCCCAGACCGTCTTGATCAGCTTGGGATCGGCGGAGCTGATCTCGATCTTCTTCCTCAGGCGGCTGATATGATTGTCGATGCTGCGCTCGAAGGCGGCGAGCTCGCGGCCCTGGCTGAGATCGAGCAATTGCTCGCGGTTGAGCACCCGCCTGGGGTGAGTCACGAAGGCGTGGAGCAGATTATATTCGCCGGTCGAAAGCGGGATGGCGACTCCGTCCTCGCCGACCAGCTCGCGCTCGCCGCTCTTCAAGATCCACGGCCCGAAGCCGTAGCTGTCGGTGTCGGGCGCGCGTACCAAAGCGCCATTCTCGCCGACCCGGCGAAGCACCGCCTTGATCCGGGCCAGCAATTCGCGCGGGGAGAATGGCTTGGTCACATAATCGTCGGCGCCGATCTCGAGGCCGACGACCCGGTCCATCTCCTCGGCCCTGGCCGTGACCAGGATCACGGGGATCGAGGTGGTGGCGCGGATATAGCCGGCGAGGCTCAGCCCGTCCTCGCCGGGCATCATGACGTCCAGGAGGACGAGATCGATCGCATAGGCTGTCAGCAGCTGGCGCGCCGCCGCCGCATTTTCGGCCTTGGTCACGCGCACGCCGTTGCGCGCCAGATAGGTGGCGAGCGGATCGCGGATGTCGCGCTCGTCGTCGACGAGGAGGATGTGCGGGTCGCTGGCCATGAGCGGCGTTTTAGGGGGCGGAGGGGGGGCGGCGCCAGAGCCAAGCTGTCGCCAAATGTCTTGAATTGTCTCCCTCTATGTCAGTCGCCATAAGGAGAACCCATGAGCGAAGCCGCGGATCTGGCCAAGAAAGCGCTGTCGCGCGGCGACCTGATCGGCGCCTATGACGCGACCGTCACCGCGATCGCCGAAGGCGACACGTCCGGCGCGATCCGCCATCAGCAGCTCCTGGCGCTGGCGCGGATGGGCGACACCGAGCGGGCGATGGACCTGTTCGCGGCTTACGGCCTGGATCGCTCGACCAATGTCGACGAGCGCGCGATCGGCGCCCGGATCTGGAAGGACCGGGCGTTCAACATGCCCGCCGGCCCCGCGCGGCAGGAGGCGATGGAGCGGGCGTTCGAGGCCTATGACGACGTCTACCGGGAGAGCGGCGACAGCTTCCCGGGCATCAACGCGGCGACGCTGGCCCTGCTTGCGGGCCGCGAGGCGGATTCGCGCGCGCTCGCTCTGGCCCTGCTCGAGGATCCGACCATCGCCGCGGCGGCCGATTATTACAAGGCGGCGACCCGGGCCGAGGCGCTGCTGCTGCTCGGCCGGACGGCGGAGGTGACCGAGGCGCTCGGAAGCGACGCGATCCGGGGCAGCGCCGATCTCGGCGGCCGGTCGAGCACCTTGCGCCAGCTCGGCATGATCGCCGCCCATCTCGGGCTCACCGATCATGAGCGCGCAACCCTGCTCGCGCCGCTCGCGCCGCCCCGCGTCGCCCATTATTGCGGCCATATGTTCGGCGCCGACGAGGCCGCCGAGGCGCGGGTCCGCGCCGAGGTCGATGCGGTGCTGGACGAGGAGAATGTCGGCGTCGCTTATGGCGCGCTCGCCTGCGGCGCCGACATCATCGCCGCCGAGGCCCTGCTCGATCGCGGCGTCGAGCTCCATCTCATCCTTCCGTTCGAGGAGGAGGATTTCCTCGCCCAGTCGGTGCTCCCGGGCGGGCCGGGCTGGGAGGCGCGCTACCGGTCCTGCCGCCGGCGCGCCAAGCGCACCATCTTCTCCAGCCCGATGGCCTATTTCGGCAATCCCGACCAATATGGCTATTCGAGCCGGATGGCGATGGGCCTCACCTGCCTGCGCGGCGAGCATCTCGCCGCCGAGCCGATCCAGATCGCGATCTGGGACGGAGTCGCGCCGGACGGGCCGGCCGGCACCGGCGCCGACGTCCTGTCCTGGCAGCAGGCCGGCGGGCGCACCCGCTCGATCGATCCCGGCGCGGTCACGCGCGGCCTGGTCCGCCCGCCGCCGCGCGTGGTCTCGACCGCCGAGCGCGTGCTGGCGGCGATCCTGTTCACCGACTTCGAGGGCTTCTCGAAACTCAGCGAGGTCGTCCTGCCGCTCTTCTGGGACGGAGTGATGAAGATCATCGCCGACGTTCTTGACGCCCACGGCGAGGCGGTCGTCTCGCGCAACAGCTGGGGCGATGCGCTTTACGGGGTGATGAGCAGCGCGCCCGCCGCCGCCGAGATCGCGCTCCAGCTTCAGGATGCGCTCGACAAGTTCGATTATCGCACGCTCGGCCTCGACGGGACCGGCGGCCGGATGCGGATCGGCGCGCATTACGGCCCCGCCTATCGCGCGATCGACCATATCACCGGGAGGATCAACTTCTACGGCAACGAGGTCTCGATGGCGGCGCGGATCGAGCCGGTGACGCCGACCGGCGCCGTCTTCGTCACCGAGCCCTTCGCCGCCATACTCGCGCTCGAGGCGCCCGACCGCTTCGTCTGCCGCTATGTCGGTCGGATCCAGCTCGCCAAGGAATATGGCAGCTACCCGATGTTCCGGCTGACCCGGGCCGCCTGAGCGTCAGTTGGCGCCGTCGGGCGGCTGGCCGTCCTTGCGCCTGGGGCAGCGCCGGTCGCCCGGGCAGATTATGAACCTGTTGCCGTGCGCCGGCCCGGGGCCGGACGTGGGGGGCGCGGGCTGGGGCGCGGAGCCCGTGCCGGTTGCCGGTGCCGGGCCCGGGGCCGGTGCCTGGGCAGGGGCAGGGGCAGGCGCCTCCGTTTTCGCGGGCCGGTCGCCGCAGCCGCAGGCCAAGGCGAGCAGCGCGAGTGCGAGCGGGCGCTTCACCGGTTCCGGCCCGGGCAGCGCCGGTTGCCCGGGCAGATCACGAACCGGCCCGGCGCCGAGGGTTCGGGACCCGGGGGCCCGGGCGGTGGCATCGGCGTCCCGCCGCTGATCCGCGAGCGCCGCGGCCGCGGGCGCGGCGGGGCAGGGGCCGTCAGCGGCCGGGCGGGATCGCGCGGATCGGCGTCGACCGCCATTTGCCGGCGCCGCCGCCGGGCATCGGCGGGCGCGGCGAGGACGATTGCGGCGAGCGCCGCGCCCGCGACCTGCGCCAGGAACGAACGGCGGCTGGTGATCCGGCTTTGGCCCACGGCCCACTCCTTCCCATGGCGAGGCCGCCAGGATAGCGCGAGTGACCTTCGCGCGATATGCCCTAATAGGACCGGCGAAGGGGCGGCGGATGGCGGCGATTTTCGTTTCCTACAAGATGGAGGACCGGCCTCGGGTCGCGCACCTTGTCGCGGCGCTGCGCGCGGCCGGGCTCGACACCTGGTGGGACCAGGATATCCCGGCCGGCGGCGGCTGGCGCGAGACCATCGCCGCCCAGCTCGACGAGGCCGTGCTCTGCGTCTGCGCCTGGTCGCGCGAATCGACCGGGCCGCAGGGCCGCTTCGTGCGCGAGGAGGCGGACCGGGCGGCCCGCCGCGGCGCCTATCTCGGCGTGCTCATCGATCCGGTCGAGCCGCCCTTCGGCTTCGCGGAATGGCAGTCGATCAATCTCTCGCATTGGGATGGCAAGGCCGGCGACTCCCTGCTCGACCATTTCGTCGCGCAGGTCCGCGCGCGGCTCGAAAGCCGGCCGATCGAGGCGCCCCCGCCGGCCGCGGCCCCACGCCGCCGATGGCCGGCCGGAAAGCTCGCTTTGGGCCTCGGCGCGCTGCTGCTCGCGGCGGCCGCGATCCTCGTCTATCGGCCGATCCCGGAGCGGGCCCCGCCCGGGCCGCCGGCGCCGCAATCGCCGACCGCCTTCATCAACGCCAAGCTCGGCGAGACGGCCTGCTCCTGGCTGCAGATATCGAGCGTCGCGCCGGCGCAGGGCGGCGAGCGGATCGCGCTCTCGGGCGTCGCGATTGCGCCGCGGGCGGTGCAGGCGCGGCTGATGCGCGAAGCGCTCCAGGCCGGAGTCCAGGTCGCGGAGATCGCGGTGGACGACGTCGCCACCGGCCCCGGCGAGACCTGCGCCCAGCTCGAGCTGCTTCGCCAATATCGCTGGCCGGGCCGGCCGCGCCTGACGGTGATCCCCCAGCGCGGCCCGCTCGTGCACACCGCGGACGGCTGGCGAGGCCGGCTCGAATTCGAGATCGACTATCGGGACATGCCGCGTCATGCCGCCTTGCTCGGGCTCGACAGCGACGGCCTCCACGAGCTCAGCGGCGATCTGCAGGCCTATCGCCGCGATCAGGTGAGGCTGCGCACCAACGGCACGATCGCCGCTTATGAGAGCTTCTTCTTCGACGAGAACCGCAACGCCAGCAACGTCGGCCTGATCCTGATGACCTCGTCGGCGCCGATCGACCTGGACCTCGTGCGTCAGATCGGCCGGACCGGCGACCGCGCCTCCCTGACCCGCCTCACCCAGGCCGCGGCGGCGCAGCGCTGGCAGTTCGAGCTCGGCCTGGTCCGCTGCGGCTTCGAAAGCGGCGCTGGGCGGCGATGCTGAGGATGTCATTCCATGGAGCGGCCCGAACCGGCGCTTCAAGACACCGGCCCGGGCCTGACCATGAATGTCCTTGGGAGACAAGCACGGCTACCGACCGCATAGCACATCCCGCGGCTCTGTCATTGCCGCGCGCCCGACAAGGAGGAGACATGAATGAACGTGACCCTGCAGCCCGGCGAGCGGGTGATCGACACCTGGACGCTCTTCTATCTGCCCCCGAACGGCGGCAAATATAATGGCAAGCTCACCGTCACCAACCAGCGGCTGCTCTACGACGCCAAGTTCGACGCGAGCTTCACGGGGCTGGTCGCCGAGGCGCTCACCTACAAATGGGGAAGCGAGGGCTATCTGGAGATCGCCAAGGACGAGATCCGCGACGTCGAGGTCCAGAAGAAGCTGTTCAGCAAGAAGGCGATCCTCACTCTCTCCGACGGAAGCCGCCACATCTTCGATTATGGCGCGATGAACATCGACAAATGCGCCGAGGCGATCCGGGAGCGCTGAGCGGCCTGCGGCCTGTCGCCGGCAGCTGTTTTCCTCGGCCCGGCATCGCCAGTCCAACAGGATTCGAGCGCTTCGCGCTGATCCAGATCAGCAAGTCCGTTCGCCTCCGGAACTATCGCCGCTCGCATCGATTGCGGGCGTGGATGGAGGCGGACTCATGCGGCGATTTCTGAAGGATAACGGACTCACCGTCGTTCTGATGCTGCTGTTCCTGTTCAGCATCGTCGGCCATTGGCTCACCGGCTGGCGGGTCGAAAATGAGGAGCTCGCGAAACATGGAGCGCACGCGCTGACGCTCGGCGCGTACACGACCAACCCGCACTTCATCTCGACCGTGTTCGAGAATTGGGAGAGCGAGTTCCTCCAGATGTCGGCCTATGTGCTGCTCACCTGCTGGCTGTTCCAGAAGGGCTCGGCGGAATCGAGCGATCCGGACGAGGCCCCGCGCGACGGGAATCTCGCGGCCCAGGCCAACGGGAAGGGCGCGCCCGCAATCCTCAAGCGCGGCCCGGTCGCGCGCTGGCTCTACGCCAATTCGCTCGGCATCGCGCTTCTGCTGCTCTTCGTCGGCTCCTTCCTGATGCACTGGAAATACAGCGCCGCGCAGGCCGCCGAGGAGGCGATCAGCCATGGCGAGACGCCGCTGACCATGGGCCAATATCTGTTCGACGCGCAGCTCTGGTTCGAGAGCTTCCAGAACTGGCAGAGCGAGTTCCTGTCGACCGCGGTGCTGGTCGTCCTGACCATCTTCCTGCGGCAGCGGGAATCGCCGGAATCGAAGGCGGTCGCGGCGCCGCACGGGCAGACCGGGGCTTGACCCGACGGGCTTGACGCAAGCGGGTCGGGATGGTGGGAGGGGCCGTGATCGAACCCCCATCCCTTCCGACGCCGCTCCGCGCAATCGCTGCCTGGCTGTTCTGGGCCGCTGCTCTGTTCGCGCTCGTCATGGCGCTGTTGCCGCACCCGCCCCAGATCGTGGAGGCGTCCGACAAGGTGCAGCACATGCTCGCTTTCGCCGTGCTCGCGGGGCTCGCGGCTCTGGCCTGGCCCCGGCGCCTGCTCGCAATCGGCGCCGGCCTCGTCGCGTTCGGCGGGCTTATCGAATTGCTCCAGCTGATCCCCGGCCTGCACCGGGACTCGCAGGTCGCCGATTGGGCAGCCGACGTCGCGGCGGCCTCGGCGGTCCTGCTCCTGGCGGCCGCCATCAGGGCCAGGCCCGTCTTCCCTCGGAAAACAGGGTGATTGGCCAAGGATAGCCCCGCCGCCAAGCCTCCGGCATGGTGAGCCCAGCAGGCTTGGAACCAACGACCTATCGATTAAAGGTCAGTTCCAAGGAGGTAGTTGGTTCCGGAGCGCCGGCCAGCGATCAGGGGGCCAGGCCATATTTTTCTTTCAGCGGCCGGATTTCGATCATCATCTTATCGCGCCCAGATTTCTCGTCGGGAACGATCATAAGGTGCTCGTTGCCGCCAACCGTGATCCGCTCCACTTTGGAAACTGATTCTAGTGCAAGAAGTTCGGAGAGAATCTGAGCATAATCTTCCCTGTCGCCTTCGATCTGGATGTAGTGAGCCACAGCAGTGTAATGGTTCCGAACGGCAGGGCGGCTGCCTCCTCGGGACTCAAGTGCCCGAATTGATCGCTTAATTTCTTGCAAATCGCCGACAATCTGCTCAGGGGATATTAACTGACTTCCCAGCTCGGCAATTTCGATCGGGCCGAATTGTTGTAGATAGCCCCGAGAGTTCGGATCATCTACGTTCGCTACTGTAGCTACAATTGCCGACCTAATTTCCTCTTTAAATCTCACTATATCTTTAAATCTTAGCGAGTGCGGGTAAATCAAGTGTTTTATTGGAGAGATATCAAAGGAAAA